>CAVSPM010000020.1:0-178146 GCA_963729785.1 uncultured beta proteobacterium
GGCGCCGGCCAGATGGAGGTAAATTTCCTGCACGGCGATCCGCTCGACCTGGCCGACCCGTCTTTTACTTCAAGCGCACGCTGCGCGAGGCGGCGCTGCGCCACAAGATGTACGCCACTTCATGGCCAAGCCGATGTCCAACGAGCCGGCAGCGCCATGCACATCCACCAGAGCATCGTCGACACAAAGACCGGGCGCAACATCTTCTCCAACGCCGACGGCTCTCCCACCGAGGCCTTTCGCCACTACATCGGCGGCCTGCAGCGGTACATGCCGGCGGCGATGGCCTTTTTCGCCCCCTACGTCAACTCCTACCGGCGCCTGGTGCGCAACAGCAGCGCGCCGATCAACATCCGCTGGGGCCGGGACAACCGCACCGTCGGGCATCCGCATCCCGCGCTCGAGCCCGGAGGCCGCCGCGTCGAGAACCGGGTGATCGGGGCCGATGCCAATCCCTACGTCGCCACGGCCGTGACCCTGGCCTGCGGCTACCTGGGCATGGTGCAGAAGATCGAACCGAGCGAAGAGTCGGGGGGCAACGCCTACAACAGCCAGCGCGACTGCCGCGCGGCCTCTCGGACGCCCTGCGAAACCTGGAAGACGCGCCGGACCTGGCCGAAGTGCTGGGACCACGCTTCGTCAAGGTGTACCGCATGGTGAAAGAACTCGAGTACGACGAGTTCATGAAGGTGATCAGTTCCTGGGAGCGCGAGCACCTGCTGCTGCACGTGTAGAAGATACGGGCGGCTGCGGCCCGCGCGGCGCCAGCCGTGCCGGCGCGACGGCCGACTGCGAGGCGGGTTCTACGCACGATGGGGTCGGAAATGGCGGGCAGATTTCGGAATCGGGATTCGGGGAGCGAGACAATGGGGACCAAAAATCGGACCGGGGCCACAGGGCGCCTGGCAGGCGGCGGGGACTGGCGCCGCGCCGTGGCTGGGCGACGGCTCGGCGCTGTGCAGGGCCTGGTGGCGGCGCCGGTGCCGGCGGCCGACGCCGCCAAGGTGCTGAACGTCTACAACTGGTCCGATTACATCGGCGAGAACGACGATCCGCGATTTCGAGAAGGAAACCGGGATCAAGGTCGACTACGACAACTTCGACTCCAACGAGGGCCTGCACGCCAAGCTGCGTGCCGGCCACACCGGCTACGACATCGTCGTGCCCTCGTCGCACTGGGCCAAGCGCCAGATCGAGGGCGGCCTGCTGCTCAAGCTGGACAAGAGCAAGATCACCACCTACGGCAATCTCGATCCCTGGCTGCATGGGCCAGCTGGCATCGGCCAACGACCCGGGCAACAATTACATCGTCCCCTGGCTGTGGGGCTCACGACCGTGGGCATCAACGTCGACAAGGTCAAGGCGGCCCTGGGCACTAGCCGATGCCCGACAACGCCTGGGACCTCCTGTTCAAGCCCGAATACGCCAGCAGGTCAAGACCTGCGGGGTCTCGTTCCTCGACACCGGCGACGACGTCTTCCCGGCCGCGCTGCACTACCTGGGCCGCGCGGCTTCAGCCACGACCGCGCCGACTACGAGGCCGCCGCCAAGATGCTCGACGCGGTACGGCCCTACGTGACCCTGTTCTCCTCCTCGGGCTACATCAACGGCTGGCCGACGGCTCGCTCTGCGTGGTGATGGCTGGAGCGGCGACATCGCCATCGCCGGCCAGCGCGCCAAGGAAGCCAAGAACGGGCAAAAGATCATCGCCCTGGTGCCCAAGTCGGGCGCCTACATGTATTTCGACACCATGGCGATCCCGGTCGATGCGCCGCACGTCGAGAACGCCTACAAGTGGATGAGCTACATCTTCCGGCCCGAGGTCCAGCCGGCATCGTCAGCAAGGTCATGCACAACAGCGCCGGTGCGCGCCAGCGACAAGCTGCTGCCGGCCGAGGTGCGCAGCATCAGCGGACTATTCCTCAAAAAGGACGAGCTCGCGCGCGTGCAGCCGCCGGAGGCCCTGCCCGACGACATGCTGCGCGTGCGTACGCGACTGTTCACCGCCTTCAAGACCGGGCAATGACGGCGGCCAACGGCACGAACGGGCACGCCCCCGCCGGTCAGCGTCCCGGGCCGGCGCCGACCGGCGACGCGCATTCCTGCGCGTCGACCGCCTGACCAAGCGCTTCGGCGAGGTTGCCGCGGTCGACGACGTGTCGATCTCGATCCACAAGGGAGAGATCTTCGCCCTGCTGGGCTCGTCCGGCTGCGGCAAGACGACCCTGCTGCGCATGCTGGCCGGGTTCGAGACCCCCAGCTCGGGCGGCATCTACCTCGACGGCAAGGACCTCGCCGGCCTGCCGCCCTTACCAGCGGCCGATCAACATGATGTTCCAGTCCTACGCGCTGTTCCCGCACCTCACCGTGTGGGACAACGTGGCGTTCGGGCTGCAGCGCGACGGCATGCCAAGGATCGATATCGCCCAGCGCGTCGAGCCATGCTGAAGCTGGTGCAGCTCAGGACCTACGGCAGCGCAAGCCGCACCAGCTCTCCGGCGGCCAGCAGCAGCGGGTGGCGCTGGCGCGCAGCCTGGCCAGGAGCCGCGCCTGCTGCTGCTCGACGAGCCGCTGGGCGCCCTCGACAGAAGCTGCGCGAGCAGACGCAGTTCGAGCTGCCAACATCATCAACGAGGTCGGCGTGACCTGCGTGCTGGTCACGCACGACCAGGAGGAGGCCATGACCATGGCCGACCGCATCGCGGTCATGAGCGCGGGGCGGATCCTGCAGGTCGGCGCGCCGCGCGAGATCTACGAGACGCCGGCCACCCGCTTCGTGGCCGACTTCATCGGCACCGTCAACCTGTTCGACGGCACCCTGGTCGAGGACGAGCCGGACCACTGCGTCATCGAGGCGCACGGCCGGCACGTCTTCTACGTCGAGCCACGGCATCACCGGGGTCAAGGGCCAGCGCCTGAGCGTCGCGGTGCGGCCGGAGAAGATCGAGATCTGGCCTGCAGGCGCCGCGAGCGCACCGACGCCAACTGCTTTCAGGGCAAAGTCGTCGAGAGCGCCTACTTCGGCGCCAGCTCGCTGTACCGCGTGGCCCTGGCCGACGGCTCCAAGCTGCAGGTGTCGGTACCCAACACGGAGCGCCACGGCGCCGTGATCAAGATCGGCGCGACGGTGTACGCCTACTGCAGCGCCGAGTCGCTGGTGGTGCTGGCCCAACTGAGACACCGGCGACGCACGCGATCGAACCCATGCGCTGGCTCACAGGCTCTGGCACGCGCAACTGGGGCCGCACCGGCGGTCATCGGCATCCCCTACGTCTTCTTGCTGCTGTTCTTCTCGCTGCCGTTCCTGGTGGTGCTGAAGATCAGCGTCTCGGAGACCGAGGGCGTGCATTTCAAGGGCCTGTGAGCTATGTCGACGGCACCCTGAGCCTGCATCTGAAGCTGGCCAACTACCAGTACCTGGCCACCGAGCCGCTGTACCTCAACACCTACATCTCGTCGATCCGCTTCGCCGCGATCTGCACGCGTCATCTGCCTGTTCATCGGTTACCCGTTCGCCTACTTCATGACCAAGGCGCGGCCGACGCTGCGGCCGATCCTGGTGATGCTGGTGTCGCTGCCGTTCTGGACCTCCTACCTGCTGCGCATCTACGCCTGGAAGGGCCTGCTCGACGATCACGGCGTGGTCAACAACCTGCTGATGGCGCTGCATCTGATCGACGAGCCGATCAAGATGATGTACACGCCGTTCTCGATGACGATCGGCATGGTCTACACCTACCTGCCGTTCATGATCCTGCCGCTGTACGGCACGCTGGTGAAAGCCGACCCGCGCCTGCTCGAAGCCGCCGGCGACCTGGGCACGACGCCCTGGAAGGCGTTCTGGCTCATCACCGTGCCGCTGTCCAAGGCCGGCATCATCGCCGGTTCGATGCTGGTGTTCATCCCCTGCGTCGGCGAGTACGTGATCCCGGAACTGCTGGGTGGCCCGCAGACGCTGATGATCGCCCGCGTGCTGTGGGAGGAGTTTTTCAACAACAACGACTGGCCCATGGCGGCAGCCGTGGCGGTGAGCATGGTCGGTCTGATCCTCTGCCGCTGGTGCTCTTCAACCGATACCAGTCGGACGTGCGCGGCGCCGGCGCCGACGACGACCGGCGGCCGCCGCGGCAGGGAGGGCGCGGTGATCGGGCGCGTGGGCAGGTCTGGCTGGGGCGGGCTACGTCTTCTTGTACGTGCCCATCCTCTCGCTGATCGTCTTCTCGTTCAACGAGTCCAAGATGGTCAGCCTTTGGTCCGGGTTTTCGCTGCGCTGGTATTACGGCGATCTTCAACGACAACGAGATCATCTCGGCGGTCTGGGTGTCGCTCAAGATCGCCTTCGCCTCGGCGACCGCGGCGGTCGTCCTGGGCACGCTGGCCGCATTCGCGGTCGTGCGTTACCGCCGTTTACGGGCCGCACCGCCTTCATCGCGCACATCAACGCGCCCGCTGGTGGTGCCCGAGGTCATCACCGGCCTCTCGCTGCTGCTGTTCTTCGTCGCCGTGGAAAGCCTGTTCGGCGGAATCTCGCTGCGCGGCATGTTCACGATCTGGATCGGCCACACCTCGATCTGCACCGCCTACGCGGCGGTCGTCATCCAGGCGCGCCTGTCCGAAGTCGACCGCTCGGTCGAGGAGGCGGCGATGGACCTGGGCTGCCGGCCCTTCCAGGTCTTTTACCTGATCATCCTGCCCTCGATCACCCAGGCGCTGGGCTCGGCCTGGCTGCTGACCTTCACGATCTCGCTCGACGACGTCGTCTCACGTCCTTCCTGAACGCGCCCGGATCGACCACCTTGCCGGTGCTCATCTTCTCGCGCGCTCGCCTCGGACTGGACCCGACCGTCAACGCCGTGGCGACCATCACCGTGCTGCTGGTGGGCATCGTCGTCACCATCGCCAGCTTCGCCCTGGTGCGCCAGGAGCGTCGCCGCGCCGAGGCGCAGGCCGCGGCCTACCGCGAGGCGGTCGGCCGCCGCGGGTCGCATCCTGCCGCCGACCGCAAGGAGGAGCACCGTGCGATGACAGCACGAGCGGCCGCGCATCGTCTCCTTCGACGAACCGGCCACGCCGCCCGAGGCGGGCCGCCTGCCGCCCGAGCGCCTGGTCGTCGGGCGATCCGCGCAGCTGATCTGGAACCGCTACAGCGATCCGACCGGCCAGTTCCACGCCGGCATCTGGCAGGGCGAGGCGGGCGCCTGGCGCGTGCAGTACGACGAGCACGAGGAGGAACTGTGCACCCTGCTGGAGGGCCGGGTGCGGCTCACCGATGCCAGGGCAGGCGCGCGAATTCGCGCCGGGCGCGAGCTTCGTCGTGCCGGGCGGCTTTGCGGGCATTTGGGAGAACCTCGGGCGCGTGCGCAAGGTCTACGCGGTAACCGCGCTGCGCGCTCCCGGCACGCCGGCGCAGACGCGCTAGCGCGGGAGCGCGCGCGGGCGCGAATCAGTTCGCGCAGCAGCGGACGGCCGATGGGCGCGGCAGCACATACAAAGGAGATGACATGGCAACCAAGATCGAAATCGATTGGACGGAGCGCGCCGCCCAGGCGCAGTTCGACGGCCGCGCCCTCATCGGCGGCCAGCGCGTGGCCAGCGTCGACGGGCAGGTGTTCGAGAAGCATTCGCCCATCGACGGCCGGCTGCTGGGTGCGGTGATGCGCGGCCAGCAGGCGGACATCGATGCCGCCGTGGCCAGCGCGCGGCGCGCCTTCGAAGATGGCCGCTGGGCGCGCCAGCCGCCCGGCGGCGCGCAAGAAGGTGCTGCTGCGCTTTGCCGAGAAGATGATGGCGTGCGCGCGAGGAACTGGCCCTGCTCGAGACCGCTCGACATGGGCAAGCCGATCCGCGACAGCCTGGCGGTCGACGTGCCGGCGGCGGCGCGCTGCATCCAGTGGTACGCCGAGGCCGTGGACAAGGTCTACGACGAGATCGCGCCGACCGGGCCGAACGCGCTGGCGCTGATCACGCGCGAACCGATGGGCGTCATCGGCTGCATCGTGCCCTGGAACTACCCGATGCTGATGGCCGCCTGGAAGCTCGGGCCGGCGCTGGCCGCCGGCAACAGCGTGGTGCTCAAGCCGTCCGAGAAGTCGCCCTACACGCGCGCTGCGCCTGGCCGAACTGGCGCTCGAGGCCGGCCTGCCCGAGGGCGTGTTCAACGTCGTGCCCGGGTTACGGCCAGGAGGCCGGCGAGGCCTTGGCCCTGCACATGGACGTCGACGCCATCGGCTTCACCGGCTCGACGCGCGTCGGCCGGCGCATGCTCGACTACGCCGGCCGCTCCAACCTCAAGCGGGTCTACAACGAACTCGGCGGCAAGTCGGCCAACATCGTCTTTGCCGACTTCGACGACCTGGACCGCGCCGCCGCCACGTCGGCCGGCAGCGTGTTTTACAACCAGGGCGAATCGTGCAACGCGCCGCACGCGCCTGTTCGTCGAGGAATCCATCGCCGACGATTTCGTCGCGCGCGTGGCCGCGCAGGCCAAGGACTGGCAGCCGGGCAACCCGCTGAGCAAGGACGCAGCCATGGGCGCGCTGGTCGACGAAGGGCCAGGTGAGCACGGTGCATGCGCTACATCGACGCCGGGCGCAGCGAAGGCGCCAAGGCGCTCACCGGCGGCGAGCGCTTGCACCCGGTGACCGGCGGCTGCTACATCGGGCCGACCGTCTTCGACCGCGTCAGCAACGAAATGACCATCGCCCGCGAGGAGATCTTCGGCCCGGTGCTGTCGGTGATCCGCTTTCGCACCGAGGACGAGGCGCTGGCGCGCGCCAATGCCAGTCGACCTACGGCCTGCAGGCGGCGGTCTGGACCAAGGATCTTTCGCGCGCGCACCGCGTCGCGCGCGGCGCTGCGCGCCGGCACCGTGCACGTCAACCAGTACGACGAGGACGACATGACGGTGCCGTTCGGCGGCTACAAGCAAAGCGGCAACGGTCGCGACAAGTCGCTGCACGCCCTGGAAAAGTACACCGAGCTCAAGACCACCTGGATCCGGCTTTAGGCCGGCGCTGGCCGGCGGCCCCGTGGATGGCGGATCCGCCCGTGCCGGGGCCGGACTTGCGCGGCAATGCAACAGCCGCTGGAGAGCGGGCGTCGGGCGGCGGCGCATACCCGGCGCCAGGAAGGGCCATGCGCACAGGTGCCGTCGTAGAGAGTAGCGTTCTCAGGCGCCACATCGCGTGGTGCGGTTGTGAAGGCACCGCTTGACTCGAGGGGACGACGATGATCACGATTTCGCGCACCGCTACCATCGCACCGGGCAAGATGGGCGAAGCCATGGCATTTGCCCACCAGGTCAGCAAACTCATCAAGGAAAAGCACGGCGTGACGCTCGAGGTGCTGATGCCGATCGGAGGAAACCCGAGCCGGATTGCCTGGCAATCGCGCTACGACAGCGTCGCGCAATGGGAAAACCTGACCGGCCGACTGCTCGCCGATAAGGATTACATGGAAATGGTCGGCAAGCAGTCGGGGACTTTCCTGCCCGGATCCTTGCATGACGAAATCTGGCGCACGATCTGAGCCGATCTGCGCCTGCGCCGGGGGCGCGATCTGCCGCGTCAACGCGGCAGCCTGCGCGCCCTGTCCGCCTCGGCGTGCCGGCTGCCGACATCGCCTGGCTGGCGTTACGGTCGCGTAGCGTTGCACGCGAATCGATCCGGCGAGGATCCGACCGTGCCTTGCGTCGGCGCGCGCGGCGCGGTTGCCGCGCGCATGTATCCCGCGTCCTGCTGCGCACGCCAAAACGAGCGCCGATCACAGCGCGCGTGCGCTGCGCCCTCTGCAACTGGACCCCTTGGGACTAGACCGAACCGCTCGGGCGCCCCTGCAGTGAGATTTGCGGCAGCGGCCAGCCCAGCAGTTCGGCAAGCCGCAAGGCGACCCAACGCGCTTCTTCCTCGCTGACCACCGAGCCGTCGGCGCACAAACCGCGGTGGACCCGATCGAGCACCAGTTCCTCGGTGATGTCGAGGTCGAACAAGATGGCACGTGCATGCTCGGTCAGCATGTGTGCCATGTCCTCGCACAGCTCGTAGCGGGCGGCGATGAACTGCCTGGACTCGATCGGCCGTGTTCGGCCCGCCGGCAGGTACAACTCGATGAACGAGCGCGGTATCAGCGATTGGTTCTCTTCGTGCATCGGCAGTCACCCGCAGCAGGCGTTGGCCTTCATCGGATCGGCCCGCGGCAGCCATGGGCCGCGGATTGATCGCGGCCGCGCGTCGCCACCGGCATCAAGACCGGCCGACGGCCGCCTACGCACGCACGCGTTGACGTCCGGTCGATCCAGCGACATCGTGCACGCAGCGCCGAGCCACGTCGCCCCCGCGCCCTGTGCAAACGACCGGTACCGGCCTTCGGCTTGGTGGCGCCGATTGCGCCTGCCGGTGTTCTAGGCACGCGCAAGCGGGTTGGGCGTCGGCGCCGCAATCCGCGACAAGGTATTTCGGTCAGTGTGGTGAAAGGGTTCGGATCTGCCCGGAATCACCAGCACCGTGTCTTCGTCGTACGACCAACTGCCGTCGTCATTCACGCTGACACGGATCCGGTACTCGACCGTGCAAAATGCATGATCGAGAAACGGATTCGAGCAGATCCCGTTGGTTTGCGTGCCCCGGCTGGCGACGAGTTCGAAGGTCTTGGCATCTTTGTCCGCACGACCGAAGGCCATTGCCACCTGACCCCGAGGAATGGCGAGCGTCTGGATCAGATTGCCCGTGGCCGGTTCCCAGAGCCAGTAGCCGATCTGGTCATGGTAGGTCTCGATTTGGCCCGGCTTCACGACGTGGGTGTGGTAGCGCAGGCCGTACAAGAGCTGCGGGCCGTTGGTCTGCGGGTCGATCGGCTGCAGTTCGATGCGCTCGACAAACGCCTGTTTCTTGGATCCTTCCGGTTTTGGGTTGACGTCCAGGCCCCGAGTGCCCTCCCAGATGCCGGCCAAAGGAGCCAGCGGTCCGAGATTGCGCAGGGTGTGGACATCGATGTCCGACGGTTCCGTGTAGATGTCTTGGGGGAAGTGGTTCATTTGGATTGCACGTCCTCGATTGACTGCATGAGTGCCACCGATGCTCGCCCGGAGATCGGCGCGCGGCGGCATCGTCCGCGCCGTTGCGCCTCGGGGCAACCGCCGGGGACACACTAACCCGAGGATGCCTTTGCCGCAACCGGTGCGTAAGCTCCCAACCGCGGCCAGCCTGGGCGCTGAGTCGACGGATGCAGCCGCCCGCCTCGGCCCACCGCCTTGGCCAAGCCGTCGCCCGCCTGCGAGCGTCGCCACCCCGACCGGCCTGCCGGCACGTGCGCCAAGCCCAACCCGCCCCGATGCGACAGCCGGGGTCGGGTTGGATGCCCGCGCGCAGGTCGCGCTCTCAGAAGTGATACGTGGTCGTCAGTCCGAAGGTGCGAGGACGGAAAGTGTAATAGCGCACCAACACGCCCTGGCCGGGATTGGCGTTGGGGTCGATGTCGCTGTGCGCGTACGACGAAGGCGGCAGCAAGGGATGGGCATCGAAGAGGTTGTCGACGAAGGCCGAGACATTCCATCTGTCGAAAACCGTGCCAGCGCGGATCGACACCAGCGTCGTCGGCGGCGGGTTGTACGAGAACGGGTCGTACACCGTTGGGCTGACGCCCGGGTCCTGCGCCGCCGTCCGCGTATGGTTCTTGCTTTCGTACTCGTAGTCCATGCGCACGTAGGAGGCGTGGTCGAGCGCGTGGAAGTTGTACTGGGCCCCGATGGTGACCGTCCACGGGGGCGCCGGCGTCCCGCTTTCGCCAACGATGGCGTCCCCCGTACGGGCGATCGGGTATTGGGCCGATGGCGTAAGGCTGGCATCGCCGGTGAAGCGCGCCTGCGTATAGCCAATCGCTGTCTCGAAGCTCAGCGCTTCGCTCGGAGCCCAGTCGGCCTGAAAGTCAACGCCCTTGGCCACGGCGTTGCCGACGTTGGTCGTGAACTGGAATCCGCATCCGGGCAGGTAAATGTTCTGTTGAATGTTGTCCCAGGTGATGTAGTACACGCTCGATGCCAGCCGCAGGCTGTTGCCGATCTTGTTCTTGGCGCCCAGCTCGTAGCTGTTGACGCTATCCGAGTTGTAAGCCGGAGGCGACTGGTTGCCCAGGCCGAGCTGCGCGAACGTGGTCGGGCAAAGAGACTGCGGGATGGGCGCATTATCGCCGCCCGTGCGAAATCCCTTCGAATACGTGGCGTAGTACAGATCATTGCGATCGGCCTGGAAGGAAATGCCGAGCTTGGGTGTGAAGGGCGTTTCGTTTTGCGAGCCGGCATTGGCGGAGACCCCGCCGTTTTGGGTGCCGTTGGCGTAATGCGTGAAGCTAAACGAGGTCTTGGCATAGCGTCCGCCGGCCGTCAGCTTGACCCGATCGGTGATGCTGTACGAGAGCTCGCCAAACCCGGCGAGCTGGCGATCGTGGCCGACGTTGTAGTTGTAGTACGAATACCCGCCTTCGACCAGTGGGCAGATCCCGGAGGCGCAGGAAGCACCAAATGCGTTGGGTCCGGTTGCCGTGGTGCCGAACAGCGCTTCGAAGAGCTGATCGACCATCGGGTCGTAGATCTCCTCCAAGCTGGTCTGGCGTGTAATTTGCCAGAATGCGCCGACCGTCCAGGTCAGCGGCGCCGCCGGATCCGTGGACTGCAGGCGAAGCTCCTCGGTGAACACCTTTTGATCGTTGGTGACCGTTGCCGGCGCGCGGTAGTTTTGCACGCTCGCGGGCAGGTGCAGGCCGTACTGGTCGATCAACGGGTAAAGGCTGTCGCTAAGATACGTCAGATTGCCCAGCTGGTTGCTGCCCGGGGTCGTGCTGCGCGCTCCCAGGGTCTGGTAGTAACCGAGGTTGTACATCGTACCGTCGTATCCGCTCAGATCGTTGCGATTGAAGAACGACGAGTTCGAAATCAGCGTCGCCGGTCCCACCTCGCCTTCGATCTTCAGCGCCGGCAGCAAGTAGCGATCGGGTTCGGGACGCGCCGTCGGATCGGCACTGACGTACGAGTTGCTGCCCGGATCGGAACGCACGACCTGTCCGCTGGCGCCGGTCACGGTGGGCCAGAACACGGAGATGTCGTTGCGCCGCCGGTCCTGGAATATGACGCTGGGCGTGATCGTCAGCGCCTCGCTGACCGCCCACTTGGCGGCCAGACGCATCACCAGGGTATTGTCATAGTTGGCATCGTTTTGCACGCTGGCCAGGGTGAACGGATCGATGCGGTCGATCCAACCGCCGTCGTGGCGGTACCAGATGCTGGCGCGAAAGCCCAGCGTGTTATCGATGATGGGGGCGCCGCCGGCGATCCCGGCCTCGTAGCTGGCCGTCCCGCCCTGCGTGAACGAAACCTCCTCGCGCGAGTACATGGTGGCCTTGGTCATGTTCGGTTCGGCCAATATGTAGCGCACCGTACCGCCCTCCGAACCGGCGCCGAACAAGGTGCCCTGCGGTCCGCGCAGCACTTCGACCCGATCCAGGTCGAAGGTCTTGGGCAGCGTGTCGTCCGGATTGAAGCCCAGCGCGCGCATCTGGATCGGCGTGTCGTCGATGTAGATACCCGTCGTGCCCGAGCCGCCGGAAGAGGAGATGCCGCGAATCGAGATCGCGTTGGTGCCGCTCGAGTCGATCGTGACGCCGGGGGTGTACTTGGCGACGTCCGTAAAGTCCTTGACGCCCTTCAGATCCAAGGTCTCTTGGGAGAAGGCACTGACGCTGACGGGCACCTTGCTCATGGCTTCAGAGTGGCGCGTGGCGGTAATGATGATCTCTTGCAGGGCGCCGGCGCTGTTGGCCGTCTCCTCGCCCTTTGCCGGCATCGCCGCAGAGGGGCTCGGCGCGGCTTCCGCCGGCGCTGGCTCGGGCGCAGGCGCCGCTTCGGCTGGCTGCGTGCCGGGCACCTGTGCCGCCGGGGTCGCGTCCTGCGCAAAGGCGGACAGGCCTAGCCCGGCAACCACCGCCGCAACGGCCAGTCGGCTGGCGGCTCGCAGCCCACAGGCGTCGGGACTCTTGGTTTGGCGTCGCACCTTCGGAACCATCATGTTTTGCTCTCCATCGCTTTTTTAGTCGGGACGCAATTGGCCCACCCGTGGGCTAAGTTTGACGCTTGCGCTAGGCACTGCAAAGCAGCGCCGCAACGCAAGCACGGCAGGCCGTGGTGCCGCTGCAACACCGGGCAGCGGCCGCCTCGCTGCACATCGGTTCTGCAGGATTGGCCCGCGGATCGTGCACGCAAACGGGGCATACCGGTTTGCCGCCGCGCCCGGCGCGCGCTGCCCCCGAGCTTCAGCTTGCCGCATCTTGCAACAGCTCCTGCACCGCGCGATGCGCCTGGTCGATGGCGGTGTCGGTGTAGGCGCCGCCGCCGGCATCGGAATTGGCGATGGCGATCCGTCCCAGCCGAGCGCGACCGAGCACGTGCGGGCGCTGCGCCACGGGCCGTTCGGGTTCAAATAGGGGGTTGTATTCGGGCGCATAGCCGTGCGGCCAGCGATTCACGGTGATCGCCGTGATGTCATCGGCCGGATCCAGCCCGCTGGGGCCGAACATCCTGCCGAGCTGTTCACGAATCTTGCGCTCAAACGCCTCGAACGAGGCCGCTAGCAGTTCCGCACGACCGGCGCGGTTCTGCTCCTTTTCCGAAAGCCCGGGCTGGCAGGGCGTTCGTTCCATGTGCACCAGGGCCGGCTCTTGCAGGGTTCGCGGCGACCGGTACTTGCCGATTCGGATGCTCGGATTCAAGGAGACGCCGGTGTGATAGCAACCCGGGGCATCGACGAGCTGCACGCCGGCCTTGTGAAACGCCTGGGCACTGCGCAGCGCCACGCTGGTGTATACCAGCGGTGTCTTGACCAGCTCGTGCAGCGCGGTCTTTTGCGCTTCGGGCAGCTCCGGACACAATGTCGGGATGATCATGTTGTAGCAGGCCAGGACGCAGTTGCGTGCGCGCACGCGGTAGGCGCGGCCGTCGCGCAAGAAGGTCACGCCGACCCCGGCTGCGCCGGCCGATCGGTCGAGATTCGGCAGATTGCGTGCCCGGACCGCGGTACTGCGCAGGCGCAGTCGAACCGGCGCGTCGGCCCGATCCAGCCGGGAGTAATCGAAGCGTGCGGTGACGAGGTCCTCGACGCCGCCCGCGGGGGCAACGCCGGGGATGAGCGAGCGCACCAGCAGGCGCGCGATGGTCGCGTTGCCGTCGGGCAGGTGCAGCTGGTAGGAGCCGCCCGTGCCGGCGTATCCCGCCGGGGTCGGGCCCATGCGGGAGATCTCGCCGGATTCCAGATGCAACCCCTGGAAGCCCTTGGCGTCGGTTCCCCAGCAGTCGAGCGCCGAGACGGCATCGATGCCCACGCCCCACTGCGGCTTGGTGTGCGAATCGTAGATCGCGAGCACCTGGGGATCGACCTTGGCCACGTCGCGCAGAAAGTCCCGATAGCTGATTTGCGACAGCAGCAGCTTTTTTTCCGCCGAGGTCTTGCCGGGCAGATAGTCGACGGATCCTTCCTCGATGCGCAGCAGGTCGGCACGCGCCTGCTCGCCCAGCGGCGCGCCGTCGAGGAAATGAATCCAGGACTTGCCATCGCGGCCGACGACGAGCTTGTCTGCACCGAAGCTCTCTCGGTCGAAAAAAAAGCCGCGCGGGCGCGATGGTGCCTCAAACGAGACCAGGCTTGGGTGCTTGCGCAACAGCGCTTCGACGTCCAGCCCGAGCGTGCGCAGCAGCCCGTCGGCGACGGCGCTGTAGGGCCGCGGGCTGTCGATTTCGAGCGTGCCGCCATTGAGCAGCTGCAGCTGGCCGTTGAGCAAGAATTCGTTGCGCCGCGCGTGGCCGCCGAAATCATCATGATTGTCGAGGATCAAAATGCGGGCCGCCGCCGAGGTCTGCGCGCGGAAAAAATGCGCCGCCGCCAGGCCGCTGATGCCGGCGCCGACGACAATCAAGTCATAGGCCTCGCCGGTATCGACCGTTTCGTTCCACGTCTGCCCGTCGCGCGCTGCATGCGCCACTTCGAAGGACCCGTCGTTGGAGCCGCGCATGCCGGTCCAGGCCGGCGGGTAGCCGGCGTCGACGCCGATGGCCGACTCGGCGGCTCGCGCGGCGCCCAGCATGGCACCGGCCAGATGGCCGGCCCACGCGCCGCCGCCGGCCAGCGCCAGACCGTGCAGCACATCGCGACGCGTTATGCGCCGATGCATGCCCAGCGCGCGGTCCTCGGCCGACCAAGTCTTGCGACTCACAAATCCCACCCCCGGACATCCTTTTCCGACCTGTCACGCGTTGGGCGCCCCGATCTGCGGCCGGGGTCCACCCGCCAGTCAAGCAAGCGAGCAGCTTGGCAGGCGCGTGATCGGAAACGCAAATGTACTGCCCAACGGGCGTTGTCGCAGGATCCAGTCGGCGCCGTTTTGCCGGCAAAGTGGTTCCATGGCTACGGGGAAATGCGAGCAGTCCTGGAAGCCAGATCGCGATCGGCGCCGGCCGGCTTTCGGGCCTGCATCGTGGGGCTTCGTGTCACATCCGTGCCGGCGCGTGCGTCACATGTTCGGATAGCGCGGGCCGCCGCCGCCTTCGGGTACCACCCAGTTGATGTTTTGCGTCGGGTCCTTGATGTCGCAGGTTTTGCAGTGCAGGCAGTTTTGCGCATTGATCTGCAGGCGCTCGCCGCCGCCGGCTTGCTCGATGAACTCGTACACCCCACCGGGACAATACCGGGCCTCGGGTCCGGCGTAGCGCGTCAGGTTGACGCGGACCGGTACGCTCGGATCCTTGAGGACCAGATGGACCGGCTGGTTCTCCTCATGGTTGGTGTTGGAGACGAAGACCGAGGACAGCCGGTCGAAGCTGATCACGCCGTCCGGCTTGGGGTAGGCGATGGGCGTGCTCTGCTCGGCTGGCAGCAGCTTGACGTGATCCGGTTGCGAGCGGTGCAAAGTCCACGGTGCGCGTCCGCGCAGCAGCACCTGATCGATGCCGAACATTAAAGTCCCGAGCCAAAGGCCCTTGTCCATCCATGGCTTGAAGTTGCGCGTCTCGTGCAAATCCCGGTACAGCCAGCTGCTTTCGAAGGCCCGCGGATACGCTTCCAATACATCGCCATGGCGCCCGGCGATCAAGGCCTCGCACGCAGCCGCGCCAGCCAGCATTCCCGTGACGATGGCTCCATGCGTGCCCTTGATGCGGGCCGCGTTCAAAAAGCCCGCGTCGCAGCCGATTAACGCGCCACCCGGGAAGGCGAGCTTGGGCAGCGACTGCAATCCGCCGGCCGAGATGGTGCGGGCGCCGTAGGCAACCCGCTTGCCACCCTCCAGGAATCGGCGGATCTGCGGATGAGTCTTCAGGCGCTGGAACTCTTCAAAGGGAGAGAGGTAGGGATTGCGGTATCCGAGTCCGACCACCAGGCCCAGGCTGATCTGGTGGTTTTGCGCGTGATACAGGAAGGAGCCGCCATAGGTGCCCGCATCGAGCGGCCAGCCGGCGGTATGCATGACCAGGCCTTCCTCGTGGCGCGCCGGGTCCGCGTCCCAAAGTTCCTTGACGCCGATGGCGTAGGTTTGCGGATCACGCTCGCGCGCCAGGTCGTAGCGCGCGATCAGCTGCTTGCCCAAATGGCCGCGTGAACCTTCGGCAAACAGGGTGTACTTGCCGCGTAGCTCGACGCCGGGCTGGAAGTTGGGCGTCGGTTGACCGTCCTTGCCCACGCCCTGGTTGCCGGTGGCCACGCCCAATACGCGGTTGTCCTGGCCGTACAAGATCTCGGCGGCGGCAAAGCCCGGAAAGATCTCCACACCCAATGCCTCGGCCTGGCTGCCGAGCCAGCGCACGACGTTGCCCAGGCTCACGATGTAGTTGCCGTGGTTGCTGAAGCACCTGGGCAGCATCCAGCCGGGGGTGCGCGTCGCGCCGTTTTGCGTGAGGAACAAGAATCGATCTTCCGTCACGGCCGTTTGGATGGGGGCATCGCGCTGGCGCCAATCGGGCAGCAGTTCGTCGATGGCGCGCGGGTCGATCACCGCTCCGGAGAGCGTGTGTGCGCCCAGTTCCGCGCCTTTTTCCAGTAGGCAGACCGAGACCTCCTTGCCCGCCGCCTGTGCCCGTTGCTTGATATGGATCGCTGCCGCCAAGCCGGCTGGCCCCCCACCGACAACGACGACGTCATACTCCATTGCTTCGCGTTCGATGGCATCCATGGTGGCAGCTACTCCGGTTCGGGCCGTGGTTTGAGCGTTTGTCCGGTAGTGATCGAGGATCGTTGGCGCAAAAAAGAACACAAAACGGCCGGCCCGATCCCCGTTTAGGTGGATTCTAGAGCCTGACGCCAGCAGCCGGCGCGCGGATTGCCTAGAATCACGGCTGCTCACGGTGGTTTTGGAGTCTACTTATGAACAAGGTATATCCGACGGCAGCGGCGGCGCTCGAGGGCGTTGTGCGTGACGGGCAGACGCTTGCTGTGGGCGGGTTCGGCCTGTGCGGCATTCCCGAGAGCCTGATCGACGCGGTCCGCGCCAGCGGCGCCAGGGATCTGACCTGTATTAGCAATAATGCTGGCGTCGACGGCTTCGGGCTCGGTCTGCTGCTGCAGACCCGGCAGGTGCGCAAGATGATCGCCTCCTATGTCGGCGAGAACAAGGAATTCGAACGCCAATACCTGGCCGGGGAACTCGAGCTGGAATTCACGCCCCAGGGAACGCTTGCGGAAAAGATGCGTGCCGGCGGCTCAGGAATTCCGGCCTTCTTCACGCCCACGGGCGTCGGCACCTTGGTCGCCGAAGGCAAGGAGCTGCGCGAATTCGATGGCAAGCCGTACGTGATGGAGCGCTCGCTGCGCGCCGATGTGGCCCTGGTAAAGGCCTGGAAGGCCGACCGGCAGGGCAATCTGGTGTACCGCAAGACGTCGCGCAATTTCAATCCGGTCGTCGCGATGTGCGGGCGGGTTACCGTCGCCGAGGTCGAGGAGCTGGTCGAGAACGGCAGTCTGGATCCGGACCAGGTCCACACGCCGGGCATATTCGTGCAGCGCGTAGTCGTCAATGCCCATCCGCAGAAGCGCATCGAGCAAAGAACCGTGCGCGCGGGCTAGAAACATCATTCGGGAAGAGATACGAAGGAGTCGGTGCTATGGCCTGGACCCGCGAAGATATGGCGCAGTACGCGGCGCGTGAGCTGCGCGATGGGTTTTACGTGAACTTGGGCATCGGCATGCCGACCCTGGTGGCAAACTACATACCCGAGGGGGTCGACGTCATGCTGCAGTCGGAGAACGGGCTGCTGGGCATCGGCCCGTTCCCCACCGAGAGCGAGATCGATGCGGACCTGATCAACGCCGGAAAGCAGCTGGTGACCGCGCTGCCCGGGTCCAGCTTCTTTAGCAGTGCCGACTCCTTTGCGATGATCCGCGGCGGCCATATCAACCTGGCCATCCTCGGGGCGATGCAGGTGAGCGAGCGTGGTGATCTGGCCAACTGGATGATTCCCGGCAAACTGGTCAAGGGGATGGGCGGCGCCATGGACCTGGTGGCCGGCGTGGCGCGGGTCATCGTATTGATGGAGCACTGCGCCAAGAACGGTGAACACAAGATCCTGCAACAATGCACATTGCCGCTCACCGGCGTCGGCGTGGTCCATCGCATCATCACCGATCTGGGCGTGTTCGACATTTCCGCCGGTGGCCTGCAGGCGGTAGAACTGGCGCCGGGCGTGACGCACGAAGAAGTGCGCTTGAAGACCGGCTGTCACGTTCACTTCGTCGCTGCGGCGGCGGCGCATTGATGCGCCAGCGGCGCGGCATGCGCAGCTGCTGGCCGCGTAGCGCGCGGGACGCCATGCACGATCACGGCCACGGCGGGCATCACCATATGCATCACCACCGCGCCGGCGCCGCGCCCGCGCACGCTGGACACCGCGGGCCTGGCGATTTTGGCGACCACGCCCATGGAGACGCCCAATATGGGCACGCGACAAGGCCGGGTGCGTCGCGCTCTTTGATCCTAGCCTTGACGCTGATCAGCATGTTTGCGCTGGTCGAGTTCCTCGGCGGACTGTGGTCCGGCTCCCTGGCGCTGCTGGCCGATTCGGGGCATATGCTGACCGACGCCGCATCGCTGACCTTTTCGCTGGTGGCCAACATCGTCGCGCAGCGTCCGGTGTCGTCGCGCCATTCCTATGGCTTGGCGCGCGCCGAGGTCATCGCCGCCTTCGTCAATTCGCTGGCGCTGCTGGCGGTGGTGATCTGGCTGGTGGTGCTCGGCATCGATCGGATCGCGCACCCGGTTCCGGTCAACGGCGGGGCGGTTTCCATCATTGCCGCCGGTGGCATCGCGGTGAATCTGCTGGTGGCCTGGGTGCTATCGCGCGACCGGCAAAACCTCAATATCCGCGCCGCGCTGCTGCACGTGCTGGGCGATCTGCTCGGTTCGGTCGCCGCGTTGGTCGCCGGCCTGATGGTCGTCTATACCGGCTACAACGTGGTCGACCCGCTGCTATCCATGCTGGTGAGCGGGCTGATACTGCATTCGACGTTCGGCGTGCTGCGCGAATCGACGATGGTCCTGCTCGACAGCGTCCCGGCCGACGTCGATTATCAGGGCGTGGGCAAGGCACTGGCGTCGATTCCGGGGGTGATCTCGGTGCACGACCTGCACATCTGGTCGATGGTTCCTGGCCAGGGCGCGGTCTCCGGGCACCTGCTGATCGAGCGTATCGATCGGTGGCCGGCGATCTTGATGCAGGCGCGCCAGATCCTCAATCGCGATCACCGGATCGATCACGTCACCTTGCAACCCGAATGCTTCGCGCGAGCATCGGGCCATCCGACCATACCGGTGCGCCCGGTGTCTTGACCCGCCCCGGCGTTGGCCGCGCCGGGGCTGCTTAGCGCTTTCCGACAAGGTCGAACAGGCCGAAAAGGATGGGCTGGTGCACCATGTAGATCGTCAGCGGCCAGCGGCCCAGCAACGCCGGCAGCTGCCAAAGGGGGCCGGGCGCGCGTTGCCCGGCGCGGGTCGGTTCTCGATGAACCTGCCGCCAGAGGATCGTCGAACCGATGCCCAGCAAGACGACGCCGGACCAGGGCAGCAGCGGGACGAAGTCCTCGGTGCCGGGCTTGACGGCAGAAAACCCGATCCAGCTCAGCGCGTCGGAGGCAAAGAGCGGAAAATGAACGGCGCAGCCGATACCGATCAGCGCAACTCCAAGCGCCAGGTTGACCGCACCGAGACGGGCGATCGGCGGCAGCACCAGTTGCGCCACAGCGACGAAGTGCAGCACGCCGAACCAGATCCAGCGTTCCCCGAACAGGCGCCAGCTGACTAGGGATACGAGCGCCGCGCAGGCGGCGATCTGCCACCAGCGGTGCCAGTTCGGGCGCGTTCCCTTGTCCGAGGCCGTGGCACGCAAGGCCAGCGACACGCCGACGAGAAAAAGGAACTGCGCCACGATCGCCGTGCGCCAGGCGATCCAGCGGAGGTCGCCCAGCATGTCGACCCGAATCCAGGAGAAATAATTCAGGTCGTAGCACAGGTGGTAAGAGATCATCTGCAAGATCGCCAGCCCGCGGGCGACGTCGACCGTGCCCAGGCGCCCAGAGGCGGGCGCTGACGTTGACCGGGCGGCAGACGGGGAAGACACGGGCGCAAGTGTACGCAAGGCTGCGCGGCCCCGGGCCGTGGCGGCCGGTGTACGCACGCAGGCCAAGGTCGATGAGAATTGGAGCGGGCATCATGAGCAAAATTCCACGCAATGACGCGCAACGTTTCAACCGGGCCAGCGGCCGTCATCTGCCCGAATACGTCTCGATTAGCGTGACCGCCGTCGGGCAGGGATACTTGTGTGCGCAGCTGCGCGGTGCAGCCGCACCATCTAGCGCCCAACGGTTTCTTGCACGCGGCGTGCGAAGTGGCCTTGGCCGATACCGCGGCCGGATATGGCTGCGTTGCGCATCTGCCGGACACCGCCGATCGCTTCACAACCATTGAACTTTAGGCGAACTTCGTGGCCACCGTGGGCGGGAGTTGCATCGAATGCGAGGCCCAAGCTGTGCACCTTGGGCGCACGACGCAGTTGTCGGAGGCGCGTATCACAAGTCCCGTCGATGGCCGCTTGCTGGCGACGTTCCAGTGCATGCAACTCTTGCTGGGCAAGCGCCAAGCGCGGCCTGACGTTGCTGCGCCGGGGACGGACGGCGAGAGCGGAACGCGCGGCTGCGGGAAGCGCAGCGGCATCCCGTCGCGGGTCAGAACTTCTGAGACAGTCCCGTATGGAGTTGGGCACGCGGCGCAACGCCGGTGGGGCTGAAACTGCCGCCGAAATCCAGTGCAGGTACGGGCCTGGGGCGAAGGTCAGAGCTCCGTCCGGCGTGTAGACCGGCTCGACATGGCGCCCGGCGACTGGGTCGTGAGGATCTCGGTAGTAAGCGTCCGACGCTGATCGACCGGATGGCGCAGATTGACCAGGAAATCGAAGGCGACGTGATAACCGTCATTGGCCGAGCTCTTCAAAATGTCGGTCTCGGGCAGCAAGATGACGCTAAGGCCGTCGGGGGCGCTAAGGCCGATGGGTACGATCAGACCGCCTTCGACCCTCCGATTGCCGAACGCCGACTGCGTTGGTCCATCCGTCCGTGAGGGTCGGATCGAACACGGTCCACTGTCGGGTCTGGACGCCGCTGGCGTTGCCGAGGCCGAACACGGCAAGGTCGGTTTCGTACGGAAGGCGCCCGGCGTCGGCGGTGTCGGGGCGGTTGGCCCTCGGTGGTCGATCCATCGTAAAGACGCGCAGGTGCGCGTCGGGCGCTGGATCAAATAGCGTGAACCCGCTCTTGTCCGGGGCCGTGTCATCGGCCGTTGCCGGAAGCCGGAACGCCAATGCCAGGATCGAGGCTAGCCCACCCTTGGCGCCGTGCCGGGGCCCAGGCCGGTGGGATGCGCACCGACGGCAACTGCCCGGATGGGTACCGGCGCCACCTGGCGCTCGCGCCGCAGGCAAAGGCGCGTCGCCAGTCGGCGCAGGCGGCCGCCTTGCCTGCATGCGCTGGCGGCCATGCGTCGTGCGGGGCTGACACCGATCGGATCGAGTCCATTGGCGAGGTTAGTGCCTGGCCGACGTTCGCAATCCCAGGCGTCGCAGCAAGACGGGCAGCGATAAGCCCTGGACGACGATGGAAAAGGCGACCACCGCGAACGTCGCGGCGATGATGTTTTCTCGCATCGGCATGGTCCCGGGCAGTCCGAGCGCCAGCGCAAGGGCCAGCGCGCCGCGCAGCCCACCCCAGACCAGCACGTGCTGGTGACTCAGCGGGATCCGAAGGCTGCTGCGGCGAAAAAGCGCCGAGACCGGGTACACCGTTGCCGCGCGTCCGATCGCGACCACCAAGATTGCCAGCAGCGCAGTGGGCGCAAGACCGGTGAAATCCATCTGCGCTTCCTGCATGCCGATCAATAGGAAGACCAGCGAGTTCGCCGCAAACGCGAAGAACTCCCAGAACGCCTGGACGGCGCTCCGATCCCTGGGCGACAGCGGAGCGCGGGTACGCCTTTCGCCGAAGGCGAGTCCGGCCACGAGTGTCGCGACCACGCCGGATCCGTCGATGTGCTCGGCAAGAAGGAAGGATCCGTAGGCGGCAACGACGGTGAAGGTGATCTCGACGAGGTGGTCTGCGGTGCGGCCGGCAAGAAACCGGGCGGCTGCCGCCACCAAGAGGCCGCTGGCGGCGCCGGCACCGATGCTCAGCAAGAGACTCGCCGCGGTGGCGCCCATCGTGACTGATGCGCCGGCGCCAAAGGCGATGACCGAGCCAAAGAGCACGGCCGCGGTGCCGTCGTTAAAGAGGCTCTCGGCTTCGACCAGCAGGCGCAACCTGCCGTGCACGCCCATTTCCCGGAAGGTCGCGATGACCGATACGGGATCGGTCGCCGCGATCAGCGTGCCAAAGGCCAGAGAAGAGATGATGGGCCAGCCGGCCAGGCTGTGCATCGCGATGCTGGTGACCGCTGCGGCCAGCACGACCCCCAATGTCGCCAGCGTCAGGACGACCGGCAACTGCATGCGCACCGTGCGCCAAGGTAGACACATGGCCGCCTCGAAAATCAGCGGCGGCAGCAGCGTCGTGAACAACAAGTCACGCGTGAGTTCGAGTACAGGTCCGACCGAAATGATGCGCAGGACCACGCCAGTGAATACCAGACCAATGGCGTACGGGAAGCGAAAGCGACGCGCGACCATGGCGACGATGGCCGCCACGGACAACAGCAGCGCGACTTGCTCGATGTAGTGGCCCATTTGTCCTGGCGTCTTGGGGAGGCGTTGCGCAATCGGCTCCGACACCGACCCCGGGCAAGGATACCGTGCCGCCAATCGCCGTCACAAGCGGCATTTTGAGCAGCCGGCGCCGACGTTGGGACGGCGCCGGTGCCGGTATTGGGACCGGGGATGATCCGAAATGACGCAAGTTCGCTGCGTGCAACCTGCGCTTGGTTGGGCCAACGTCCCGAGGACAGGCTTGCGCCGTCGCCGCGTCCCTCACGATGCTGCTCACCACGCTGCTGACGTACAAGGTGATGATCGAGCAACGGAAAAGGACGCTGCCGGTTGCGATCGCGGTCGCCGGATCGCCGGCGCTGGTCGATCTGTCGTTTGTCACCGCCCCGCTGACGAAAGTGGCGCAGGCGGATGGGCGCCGCTGGCGGCGGCCGCCATCGGGTATTTGCTGATGCGGTCTTGGCGCACGGGCCGTTCGGCCATGCCGGCGCAGCTCGAAAGCGGATCGCTTCGGCTGGCCCAGTTCGTGCGGTCGATGGCTCAGGAGCCCAAGGTTTCCGGTACGGCAGTGTATCTGTCGCGCCGCGATGACGTTGTTCCTCTGTCGATGCTGCGCAACGCAAAGCGTTACCACGTGCTGCACGCCCCGAGGTGATTTTGCACGTCGAGACCGAGCGAGTGCCCCGGGGTGCGGGCGGCAGATCGGGCCAGCGTCACGGATCTTGGCAACGGATTTTATCGGATGCTGCTGCACTACGGGTGCATGCAGCAGCCCGACATTGCGGCGGCACTGGAGTCATGCGCGTTGGGCGGGCATGGATTTGACTGGATGCAGAACAGCTTCTTTGCTTCGCGGGTTTCCGTCAAGGGCGCCGGAAGGGGCAGGCGCCGATTGCCGCCGCCTTTGCGCTGGATCCTTGTCTGGATACATCGAAACCGCCGCCGACGCGACGGGGTTCTTCGGCATTCGGGCCGACCGTATCGTCGAGATGGGAGCGCGGAGCGAACGCTAAGAGCCAAGTTGGGCGCCGGGCCGAAGCAAACGGCCGGGTGCAATTCGCGCCAGGGCCAAAGCGCTCTTGCCTAGGCCAGGGCCTTCTCCAGCCAGCGGTTCAGGTCGGCAATTTCCTCGGGGCACACGGAGTGCTCGATCGGGTACTCGTGCCACTGCACGTTGTAACCGAGCGCGATCAGCGCATCGCGCGAAGACTGACCGCGCGCCAAGGGGACGATGGGATCGACGCGCCCGTGGGCCAGAAACAGCGGAACGTCGCGGTTCGCTGCGCTGCGCTCGCTCGCCGTACAGGCGGCCAACGGCAGGTAGCTTGACAGGCCCGCCAGACCGGCGAGCCGCCGGGGCGCACGCAAGCCGGTGAGCAGGCTCATGGCACCGCCCTGGGAGAATCCCATCAGGACGGTGCGCTCTGGCGCGATGCCTCGTGCCGCTTCGCGATCGAGCAACGCCTGCACTTGCGCCATCGAAGCGCGCAAGCCGGTTTCATCCTCGCGACGGACCAGATCAGTGCCCAGGATGTCGTACCAGCCGCGCATCGGATACCCGCCGTTGATGGTGATCCGCCGCACCGGTGCGTGCGGAAAAACAAAGCGCACGGGGCCCACCGATGACAGGTGCAGCTCGTGCGCGATCGGCACAAAATCACTGCCGTCGGCGCCCAGCCCATGCAGCACGATGATGCAAGCCACGGGGTTCTCGCCGGTCTGCAGTTCCAGGAATTCGAGGCTCATGGGCGCCAGCATAACGCGTCGCATCGTCCGGGTGCAGGACGCGATCGGTCCGCGATCTTGGCCGAACGTGACGTGGCCGATGGCGGACGGACGGGACCGGCCTCACCGCTGCGCGCGAAGGCGCGGGCAGGCTGGGCGCCGCCCTTGAAGCCGCAAAGGAACGGGTGGACAATGGCCGCCGGATGCGCGCGTGTATCCAAACCCCGGTCAACGACATCGATGGGCGCCGCGAGAGCCTGCGGGGCCGCTCGGCGCCTGCATTCATGGCCGCGCGACGTTGGCTCCGGCCCGAGCAAGAGCGAGGAAGCGAATGATGTCCTGGACGAGCGCGGCTGTTGTGGCATGTTGGGCGGCCTTGCCCGCCAGCCGGCTGGCGGGCGCATGAACGCCGCGCCGAAGAAGAAGCTGGGCCTCGTATTGGGCAGCGGATCGGCGCGCGGATGGGCGCACGTGGGCGTCATACGCGCGCTGGAACAAGCCGGCATACGTCCCGATCTGGTGTGCGGAACGTCCGTCGGTTCCCTGGTGGGGGCTGCCTACGCCGCCGGGGAGCTCGACCGGTTTGAGCAGTGGCTGCTGGGACTGCGCTTGAAGGATGTGGTCGGGCTGATGGACGTCAGTTTGAGTGGCGGCATGCTCAAGGGCGGGCGCGTGATGGAGTTCTTTCGGCACAACTTCGTGGATCGGCCGATCGGGGGATTGAACATGCCGTTCGGAGCGGTTGCCACGGCGCTGCACACGGGCACCGAGGTATGGCTGCGCGACGGATCAACGGTGGATGCGGTGCGTGCCTCGATCGCCTTGCCGGGCCTGTTCACGCCAGTGTGGCGCGAGGGCGTGATGCTGGTCGACGGCGGGCTGCTCAATCCCGTCCCGGTGTCTTTGGCGCGCGCCATGGGTGCGGACTTGGTGATCGCCGTCGATCTGGCCGCCGACAAGCTCGGGCGGCACATCCGTACCGGTGCGCCCGCGCGGGCGCGGGCGCAGGCGCCGCACGGCGTCATGGAGGCATGGGTGCGCCGGCTGCAAGACAGCGTGGACGGCATCCTTCCCGTGCGGGCACCGGGCGAGGCCAAGCTGCCTTCGCTGCATGACGTATTGTTCTCCAGCCTGGACATCATGCAGGTGCAGATCTCGCGTAGCCGGCTGGCAAGCGACCCGCCGGATCTGGTCGTTGCGCCGCGCCTTGCCCATCTTCACCTGCTCGATTTTCATCGCGCCAAGGAAGCCATCGCCGAAGGCGGGCGGGCGGTCGGGGAGGTTGCGCAGCGGTTTGGCTCGCTTGGATTGGCGGTCCAATGAGAATGCCAGCTCCCAATTGCCGGCGCAGCGACGATGTTCCCCCCATGGAGCGCCGCAGTTGCAGCTCGCCATGCCGCGGTCCTAGCGTTGGCAGACGGCCGACCGATGCCGACGGGCGCGCATGAGCGAGCTGGTGCGAGGCCCGATCGGGGCATTCTTTCAATCGGCGCAATGGCTGTCGGTGCACGGCCTGATCGTTCTGGTCGGGCTGCTCGTCTACGTCTTGACGAGCCATTCGCTGCACCAGCGGCGTTCTCCGACTGCGGCGATATCCTGGGTGCTCACGATCGTGTTGGTTCCCTACGTCGGGCTGCCGCTATACCTAATGTTTGGCACGCGCAAGCTTGCCCACTCGGGCCGACGCGTCCCGAGCGCGCTACCGGCCTCCGATGCTCAGCCAAACTCGGGCGCCGACGCGATGTGGCCGCGCCAGCTGGCCGCCGCCTTGGGCCAGGCACCGGTGGCGTCCTACCGCGACCTGCGGCTGCATGCCGACGGGCGCCAGGCGCAGCATGCCCTTTGGGACCTGATTGACAATGCCCAGCGCGATTTGATCCTGTGCACCTTTCTCGTGGGCCGCGATGCCTTTGGCAAGTCGCTGATCCAGCGACTCATCGGCAAGGCGCGCGAGGGCGTGCGCATTCGACTGCTCATTGACGGTGCCGGCCGGATCATGGGCGGTGGCGTGAACCTGCATGCGCTCAAGGCGGCCGGCGTACAGGTGGCGCTTTTTGGCCCAATTCTGCACATGCCTTTCATCAACCGTACGAATCTGCGCAATCACCGCAAGATGGTCGTCGCCGACGGCGAGCGCCTATGGTGCGGCGGGCGCAACCTGGCGGCCGAGTATTTCGAGGGCACGCCGCAGCGCGCGCCCTGGTGCGACTTGAGTTTTGATCTGCAGGGGCCACTGGCCATGCAGGCGGGTCTGGTTTTCGAGCGCGATTGGGCATTTGCCACCGGTTCGTCGCCGGTCGAGGCGCCTCCTGGCCCCACGGTGGCCGCGGAACCCTACGCCCAGGTCATCGCCTCGGGACCGGACCAGGCCGACGACACGGTGCACGACATGCTGGTCACGGCATGCTTCAAGGCGCGCCACCGCATCGCCATTGCGACTCCGTATTTCGTACCGGGCGAGGTCTTGCTGTTGGCCTTGTCGCTTGCGGCGCGTCGGGGGGTGACTGTAGATCTGGTATTGCCCAGACGCTCCAACCACGCGCTGGCCGACTTCGTGCGCCACCGGGGGCTGCGTGAACTGGCGGCCGCAGGTGGGCGCGTCTGGCGCGTGCCGTACATGCTGCATGCCAAAGCGGTCGTGGTCGACGACGGCTTCGCGCTGGCCGGATCGGCGAACCTGGATTCGCGCAGCTTGTTCCTGAATTTCGAGCTGATGATCGCCTTTTATGCCGCCGCCGATGTCCGAAGGTTCACCGACTTCATCGACCAATGCCGCTCAACCGGCGAACGCTATCAAAGGGGCAAGCCGGGCTTGCTGAGGGATTTGGTTGAAGGCTTGCTGCTCTGGATTGCCTTCCAGCTTTGAACGCTGGCGTTGCCCGTCCCAACCAGCGGGCCCGGTTGGTCGTGCTACCGCGCCCGGGCCCACTATGCGGCCACAAATCGCACGATCCGCGACCCGGGGGATATCCGGCGGTTGCGACGGCGGTCGGAACGGCGCCGAGAGGTTGTCCTACCGTGGCCAACGCGGGGACCCGCCGCGCGCCGGGTCAGCCTGTCCTCGCGCGCACGTTCCGCGGCCCGCGCGAGCTCTCGCGGTACCGGCAACTGCGCCTGCGCCGCCGCAGGGCTCGACAGCGCACCAGCAAAACCGGATCGAGCGTCCTCAGGGCTTGGGCGCCTGCACCAGTCTCGCGCGCCAGTCGTGAAACACGTCGATGTCGATGCCATCGGGGTTGTTCAGCTGCCCCGGACCACTGCCTTTTTTGTCGGTGATGCCGTATTGCCAGATGATTTTTTGGGTTTCGCGATCGATCACGATGACGCGATGGCGATAATCGTCGTTGAGGATCACGTCGCCGTTGGGGAGTTCCTGGGCCAACGAGGGGTGGTTTAGCATCGCTTCGCCATCTTTGGGATGGTAGTCCCAGGTCACTTTTGCGGCCTTCGGATCGAAGACGATCACGCGGCCGGGTTTGGCATAGTCGGCGACGATCACCTGGCCATCGTGGGTCGGCATCGCGTCGGACGGATACTGCATGCCGAAGGCCTGCATGCTCCAGACGACATGTCCGTCGCGGGTCAACCGCGAGATCCAGGACCCGAGAATCTCGGTGAGCAGGATGTCTCCGCCCTCGAGTTCGACGACGCCGTTGGGCAATCCCAAGTACTTGGGCGGATCGTGCCGGCAATTGGGGTCCTTGCGCCAGTTAGCATCCTTCTTGCTCAGCCCGCCCCATTGGGTCTTGACTTGGGAGCTCTGCCGGTCGATGAATAGGACGCGGCAGTTGCGGATGTCGGCGACCAGTATCGTTCCATCGTCCAACACATGCGTATCGTCCGGAAAATTCATGTACCCCGGATCGCTGCCCGCGACATCGGGAACGCCGTAGCTCCAGACGAGTTCGCGCCGCTCGTAGTCGATCAAGTGGATGTCCTGGTTGTCCTCTTCGCTGATTGCCAGCAAGTGGCCGTCCGGCGAGAAGTAGACATCATCATTGTCGTGATAGATCTTCAGGTTGGGCGAACCGAACTGCCAGATGATGTGTTTGTCCGGCGCCACTTCGATCAGCCGATTATTGCGGCGATCGGCAATAACGACCGGATAGGGCAGCGGCTTGCCCCACGACGGTACCGGCGCTTTTTGGCTGCCGGTCACCGGAGGAGGGCTCACCTGGGTCGGATCCTCGGCCGGGGCGGCCGCCGCCGCTGCGCCGCAGATCAGCATCGCCGCCATCGCAAGAACGATGGTGCGCCGATCGCCCGCGCCAAATACCGTGCGCCCTCGGCGCCGCCGTCCTTGCGTTTGATCGACCTGCACCATGCTCTCCCGTTGCGATTCTTCCAAAGGCCAAGACAAAGGCCAAAAGGCGCCGCCGGTTCAGTTGCCGTGGCGTCCGCGCCAACGGCCTCGGCGATGCCCGTTCGTCGACCCGAAACATACTCTAGTCCGGCGCGAAACAGCAATCGCGCTCGCCGCAGCGCTCCGCGCGGCGCCGCGCCGCCCGGCGCACATGCCGCAAGTATTCGACATCGCGCCGATGTCGCGGCGATGTCGCGGGAGCGCCTGTCGGCCGGCTGTGCAGCTAGCAAGACCCCTAGCCACAAGGGCCGGGCAACGCCGCGCGCCTTGCGTCAGCGCTGCTCGTCGAGCGCAAGATTGAGCGCCAGAACGTTGACGCGCGCTTCGCCGAACACGCCCCATTGGCGCGCTGTGGTTTGCTGGTCTATCAGTTGCTCGACGCGCGCCAGTGGTAGACCGCGCAGGCGGGCCACGCGCGCTGCCTGGTAGTGGGCCGCCGCCGGACTGATGTCCGGATCCAGGCCGCTGGCCGAGGCAGTGACCAGGTCGACGGGGATCGGTAGCGTGTTGGTCGGCTCCAGCTCATGCAGCGCGCGGCTGCGATCCTTGAGGGCATCGATCAAGGCGGGGTTGCTCGGGCCCAGGTTCGAGCCGCCGGAAGCCAGACCGTTGTTGGGCTGGGGGGAGGTCGCTGACGGGCGGCCCCAGAAGTGCGCGGGGTCGGAAAAATTCTGGCCGATCAGCGCCGACCCGATCGCCACGCCGTTGCGCTCGACGACACTACCCTTGGCCTGCCAGGGGAACAGCGCGCTCCCCAGGGCCGTCACGACCAGCGGGTAGACCAATCCGGTGAGCACCGACAGGACGACAAAGACGGACAACGCGGGACGCAGCAGTTGCTTCATGTTCAGGCTCCGGTTAGGCCCAGCCGCTGGCGGCCAGCACAAGATCTATGGCCTTGATGCCGATGAAGGGCGCAACGATCCCGCCCAGACCGTACACCAGCAGATTGCGCCGCAGGACCGTCGCCGGTCCCAGCGGCCGGTAGCGCACCCCTTTGAGGGCCAGGGGGATGAGGGCGACGATGATCAGCGCGTTGAAGATCACGGCCGAGAGCACGGCCGAGTTGGCCGTGGCCAGGCCCATGACGTTGAGGGCCGCCAATTGCGGGTAGGTCGAGACGAAGGCGGCCGGAACAATGGCGAAGTACTTGGCGACGTCGTTGGCGATGCTGAAGGTCGTCAGCGCACCCCGGGTCATCAGCATCTGTTTGCCCGTCTCGACGATCTCGATGAGCTTGGTCGGGTTCGAGTCGAGGTCGACCATGTTGCCCGCTTCCTTGGCCGCCTGGGTGCCGGTGTTCATCGCCACGGCGACGTCAGCTTGGGCCAGCGCGGGGGCGTCGTTCGTGCCGTCACCGGTCATTGCGACGAGTCGGCCGAGCCCTTGGTGCTCGCGTATGAGCGCCAGCTTGGCTTCGGGCGTGGCCTCGGCCAGAAAGTCGTCGACACCGGCCTCGGCGGCGATCGCCGCGGCGGTCACGCGGTTGTCGCCGGTGATCATGATCGTCTTGATGCCCATGCGACGCAATTCGGCAAAGCGCTCCTTGATGCCGCCCTTGACGACGTCCTTGAGTTCGACGATCCCCACGACCTTGGCCCCGTCGGCCACCACGAGCGGTGTGCTGCCGCGGCGCGCCACGGCATCGACGGCCTGGATCGTCCACTGGGGGAAGGCGCCGCCGCACGATTCGACCTGTGTGCGCACGGCGTCGGCCGCCCCCTTGCGCACGATGCGCGAGCCGATGTCGACGCCACTCATCCTCGTATGGGCAGAAAAGGCGACGAAACGTGCGTCCAACGACTTGACGTCGCGCTCTCGCAGTTGAAAGCGCTCCTTGGCCAGAACAACGATGCTGCGACCTTCCGGCGTCTCATCTGCCAGCGAAGCGAGTTGCGCGACGTCGGCGAGCTCCGCCTCGGTCACGCCGGGGGCCGGCAAGAACGTCGCCGCCGAACGGTTTCCCAGCGTGATCGTTCCCGTCTTGTCCAGCAGCAGCACGTCGACATCCCCGGCCGCCTCGACGGCACGCCCGGAGGTGGCGATCACGTTGGCCTGCATCATGCGGCTCATCCCGGCCACGCCGATTGCCGAGAGCAGTCCGGCGATGGTCGTCGGGATCAGGCAGACCAGCAGCGAGATCAGCACCGTGATGGAGACCGCGGTTCCCGCCTTGGCCACGTCACGCTGAACAGCGAGAACGGCAGCAGCGTCACGGTCACAACCAGGAATACGATGGTCAGCGCGATCAGCAGGATCGTCAGGGCGATTTCGTTGGGGGTCTTCTGGCGTCGCGCGCTTTCGACCATCGCGATCATCCGGTCGATGAAGGCTTCGCCGGGGTTGACGCTGATGCGCACGACGATCCAGTCCGAGAGCACGCGCGTGCCGCCGGTAACCGCGGAAAAGTCGCCGCCGGATTCGCGGATGACAGGCGCGGATTCCCCGGTGATGGCGCTCTCGTCGACGGAGGCGACGCCTTCGATGACGTCGCCGTCGGCCGGCATGGTGTCCCCGGTCTCGACCAGAACCATATCGCCGCTTGACGCAGATCGCCGGCCGGGACCGAGCGCCAGACCGCGCCGTAACGCGGCTCGGTCAGCTTCTTGGCCAGGGTCTGCTTCTTCAGGCCGCGCAGCGCCGCCGCCTGCGCCTTGCTGCGGCCTTCGGCCAACGCTTCCGCGAAGTTGGCGAACAGCACGGTAAACCACAGCCAGAGCGCAATCGCCAGGATAAAACCGGCTGGAGGCTTCGCCCTGGCCGCCCAGCGCCTGCACCCAGAGCATCGTCGTCAGGATGCTGCCGACGATACACCACGAACATGACCGGGTTGCGCCACTGAACGCGCGGGTCGAGTTTTCGAAATGCGTTCGACAATCGCCGGGGCCAGCAGCTCGCGGATCGAACAGGGCAAAGGATTTGCGAGTCATGAAGTTCTCGCCTAATATTGGCTTGGGTCGCGGCCGGGCCGTGCATCAGCTCGCGTGCAGCAGCATCAGATGTTCCACCACCGGGCCTAGCGCCAGCGCCGGCACGTAATTGAGGGCGCCCGACCAGCAGGACCGTGCCGATCAGCAAGACGACGAACAGCGGACCGTGCGTGGGCATGGTCCCGGCGGTGACCGCGCAGGCGCTTCTTGGCGCCAGCGATCCGGCGATCGCCAGGACCGGAACGATCACCCCGAAGCGCCCGAAACACATCGCGAGCGCGGCAGCAGCGTTGTAGAAAGGCGTGTTGGCGGAAAGACCGGCAAAAGCGCTGCCGTTGTTGTTGCGCAGCGGAGGTGAAGGCATAAAGGATTTCGCTGAAGCCATGGGGACCTGGGTTGGCAATGCCGGCGAGGCCATCGGCGTCAGCACGGCGATGGCAGTACACGACAAGCACCAGCAACGGGCGTGACCAAGATGGCAATCGAAACCATCTTCATCTCGAAGGCTTCGATCTTCTTGCCCAGGTATTCCGGCGTGCGGCCGATCATCAGCCCGGCGATAAAGACCGCCATGACGGCGAAGACCAGCATGCCGTAGAGCCCGGAACCCACGCCGCCGAACACCACTTCGCCCAGTTGCATCATGCACAGTGGGACCAAGCCGCCCAGCGGCTGAAGCGAGTCGTGCATGGCATTGACCGCGCCGCAGGAAGCGGCGGTGGTCACGGCGGCAAACAGCGCCGAATCGGCGATGCCGAAGCGCGCCTCCTTGCCTTCCATGTTGCCGCCCGCCTGCATGGCGCTGGCGGCCTGATCGATGCCCAGCGTGGCCAGCAGCGGGTTTCCCTGCTGTTCGAGCTCCATGACGACGACGGCGGAGACGACAAAGATCATGGTCATGGCCACGAAAATCGCCCAGCCCTGGCGCGGGTCACCGACCATTCGGCCGAAGATGAAGCACAGCGCCGCCGGGAATCAGGAAGATCGACACCATCTGGAGGAAATTCGAAAGCGGCGTCGGGTTTTCGTACGGGTGCGCCGAGTTGGCGTTGAAGAAGCCGCCGCCGTTGGTGCCGAGCATCTTGATCGCTTCCTGCGAGGCGACCGGACCCATCGGCAAGGATCTGGGTCGTGTCGTGTCGCAGTCTCGGTCAGCGGCATTGCCCTTGCGTCCTTGAGCGGCTGGCCGGTCGCGTCGAGCTTGGGATTGTGTAGTGCGTCATTCCAGCGTGTGCACGTCCGGATAGGCGAAAGTTCTGCACCACGCCCTGGCCACCAAGAAGATCGCAGAAACCAGCGAAAGCGGCAGCAGGATGTAGAGGGTGGACCGGGTCAGGTCCACCCAGACGTTGCCGATGCTGGCGGCGCTGTGGCGGGCGAAGCCGCGGATCAGCGCGATGACCACCACGATGCCCGTTGCCGCCGAGAAAAAGTTCTGCACCGCCAACCCCAGCATCTGCGTGAGGTAGCTCATGGTCGATTCGCCGCAGTAGCCCTGCCAGTTGGTGTTGGTGACGAAGCTGATCGCCGTATTGAAGGACGAATCCGGCGCTGACGTTGCCGAAGGCCTGCGGATTGAGCGGCAGCCAGAGCTGCAGACGCTGCAATGCGTAAACCGCCAGCGTGCCCAGGGCGCTAAATAGCAGTATCGCCAGGGTGTAGGGGAGCCATCCCATCTCCTGGTCGGCGCGCACGCCGCACAGGCGATAGATCGCATTCTCGACCGGACCCAAAATCTTGCGGGCGGCGCCGGCGACGCCACCGCCGGTACCTTCCATGCAATGCGCCATATAGATGCCCAGCGGGTATCCCAACCCAAGGACCGTCCCCAAAAAGAGCGCCAGCAGCATGAATGCGTGCAGGGTCATTACAGGTTCTCCGCGTCGATCAGCGCGGCAACGAGATAAACGAGCAATCCCGCGGCTACGACACCACTAAAAAGTTGCATCCAGCTCATCGCCTTATCCTCTCCGATGGCTTACTTGCGCTGCTGCAAGCGAGCGCAACCACGGGCCAGCAAAGCCACGAGCCCGAAGAAAGCCAAAATTCCCAAGACGTAGTACAGATCCAGCATTTGATGCTCCAAGCCGTTGCTTGCGGCGCTTGCGCCGGCTCCGTCTTCCCGCAAACCGCGCCCGCCGTTTCAGAGTCTACGAGGGCGGAAGTAAACTTACTCTAAGAACGATTTGGCGCGGCGTAAAAATTTTGTAAATTCACGCCGCATGATCCAAGTTTTCGCGCACGCTCGACCGACGACGGCAGCGATGGACGATTGCCGTTGCGCGTCTCCAAGGGTTCGCACAGGGGACGGTCGGGGGCATCGGCGCCGTACTTTGACGGCAACGCGTGCTTTGCGATCGAACCACGACGGTCGAAGCTCGGCCCGTGTCCGCGGTCGGCAGCCGGCTGGGTCGGATCGCGTTGCGCGGGCACGCGCGCGCGGCCGGCTCCTCGGCTGCGCAGGCGGCGATCTTGCGGGCCGCGGGCGATCGCCGCGACCGTCGGGCGGCTGCATCAGGATGCAGGTCCCTTGCGCCAGCCGCGCGCAATTGACACCAATCAAGGTGAAGCGCGCGGCTCGGAACGATCCGCGTGTGACAAGATCGGTGGAAAAGGGCGGATTCTATCGACGCTGTTAGCGCCGGATTCCGCGTCCAATATCGCCCAATCATTTACACCGTTCATTGCGCGTTTCATCGACGCGGTCTCAGGCAAATTGGCGGCTGTGTGGCTGCTCGAAATAGATATCACGATGACGATTTCCAAGGTTTGTTCGCACCATCACCTCGAGGAATACATCGGAACCGCCGAGGCACTGATCGCGGCGGGTCTGGTCCGGCGCAGGCAACTGCCGGGAGCGCCCGGGATGCCGAGGCTGGCAGCGACGTTTTACGACGGCGAGCTGGTCCGAAGGGGCGCCCGGCCGCCAAAGGACGAGCGCTACGTACGCGTGCACCGGTTGCGCGGCGGCTGGTTTCTCGTGGCTCGCGGCCTGAGTGCCGATCAGCGCGAACAGCGGGCAGCCAAGGCCCATGCGATGGTTGAACTGGAGCGGGCCAAGAGAAGCGCCGCGCAAGCGCTCAGGATGGTGCCAAGCTCTGCCCGCGACTACCGGGATAGCTGCGTTCTGGAGTTGAAGGGACGTCTGGCATTTTTGCGCGTAGCCCACCTGAGCAGCAACGAGTTCGGGGCCCAGTTGCGTGGTGGATTCAAATTTGACGACGAGACGCTCGCAGCATTCGACAAAATCGCCGCCGACTTGCTGTCGGTTTTGCGCAACGGGCGCGTTTGCTTTGATCGCGACAAGCAAAGCGAGATCGTGGTCGGCATCAAGAACCGGGTGGCCAAGGCGGACCTTGCGCTGCAGGAGCTGCTCGCCGGAGCGATCGCGTCGGTCGCCATCCACGGGGCGGGGGAAAAAAGGCGCGGTTGAGAGGCCCGGCGGGCCAGGGCAAGAACCCTTCGGCGCCGGCGGCGGCCACCAGCACTGGACAAGGCAACGGGCTGAGCCGTGTTGCTTCGACGGGGCCCTGATACCAGCGTCCGAGAAAGCTGTTGCCAGCGTGGTCCCCAACGAGCCGACCGGGATCTACCGGCCGGACGCGCCTGGCGATCTCGGCGGCCGGGGCCGATTTTGATCTGGCTTGGCAGAGCGATCCGTCGGGCCATGTCGCCATCTGGCAGGTTCTCGATGCGAACGCGCCAGCGCGCAGACTCAGCTCGGGCTGGCGCCGGCGCGGACCCGGCGTTTGCACGGCCACATGCAGCGGACGGCCCTGCGCGGGGCGTCCATCCAATCGGCCGGCAAGGCTGCGCTACGGGCGCAGCTTGCCCCGCTAGCGCGCCGGCGCGGTCTGGATGCTTTGTAACGTTTCGCGGTAGTTTGCTTGGCGCGGACCGCCGATGGCGACGGCACGCAGCGCGCAGGCGAGGGCCTCTTGTTCGCGCCCCAGCTCGTGCAACACCTGTGCCAGGTTGTTCCAGGCGTCGCCGGAGCCAGCGTGCGTCTGAGCCGCGCGCTGGTAGTGCGCCTGGGCTTCGGCCAATCGATGCTGGGCGTAGGCGACGTTGCCCAGGCCGATGCGCGCGGCCAGATCGTCGGGCCAGCGATACAGCGCGAGTTGATAGGCCGCGCGCGCATCCTCGGGGGAAGCGCGCTCCAGGCTGGCAGCGGCCGCCACGAATTCATCCTCGGTGGCGGTGACCGGCAACTGACCTCGCGGCACGGCGATGAAGGCCCATTGGCCCGCCTTGGTCCAGGACCGCTCGAAGTCGCGCTCGTCCAGAACGAGCCGAGGCTCGGTACCGGATCGCAGGACCAGTTCATGGCGGTCGAGGTCGTAGCCGACGACCAGCGCGTAGTGCCAGCTTGGGAAAAGATCAAAACGCAGGTTCTGCAGCACAACCACCGGATTCCCGCCGGCAATTTCGCGCAGGATCGCACCGAGCTGCGGTTCCAGCGGGTAGGCGATCAGTCCAGCCCGCCGCGTGGCCGCGAGCATCTCCGGTTGCAGCGATCCTTGTCGCTGGGGAACGTAGACCTGGTCGACGAGTTGTTGCGGCGTGCGCGCAACGCCGGCGTAGCCCAGCGCCGCGGCCAGGGCCGCCGGACCGCACTGGTATTGATCCTGGGCGAAGAACGGTACCTGCGTCAACTCGGCGCGTGGCGGCAGGCCCGGCGGATAGCGCGTACCGGGGGCGGACGTTGGCAACAGGGTGCAGCCGGCGGCGAGCAAGGCAAGCGGCGCGGCGAGCGCGGCCAACGTGCGGCGCCAGCACCCGCGCGGCACCTCGCGGGTGCCGCGCTGCGTGGCGGCCGGCAAAAGTTGGGCGGGCACTAGGCCGGTGCCGCGCGAGCCATTCCGTTCAAATGCCCGGCGTGGTCCGCCCGACGGCTCAGAGCAGAACTACGACGAGGATGATGAGCAGCAAGACGATGATGATCTGCTCGTCGGTGAAACCGGCGAAATTTCCGCCCGCGGGCAGCGCATCGATCTTCGACGCAAGGGCATGCACTTCCGCATCGCTGAGCGCATCAATTCGTTCCTTGGCAAAGGCGCTGTCGACGCCCAGGGCGCGCAGCTTGCCCGCCGCGCCGGCGCGGTCGACAAAGGCCTGCACCCTGGCGCGCTCGGCTTCGACATTGTGCCGCGCGGTGAGCTGCTCGGTGGAGACGATTTCGGCCTTGGCCGCCAGCGGCTGCAAGAGCACGGTCGTGGCCAGCAGTGCGGCTCCGAGGAGGCGAAAGCGCTTGATATCCATGTCGGTTTCCTTCCGCAAAGTAAGAGATCGGCGCAACCGTGCTGCAACCCTCGCGACCTGGGACAGCAGCCTCGTGTCTTGCCTCGCGAGGGCCGGGACCCCGAACGAATGCCTCTCGGTGCCGCCGCGCGCGCCCCGCGACCACAGCGGCGGATTATAAGGGGGGCAGGTGCCCGGCCCGCGGACCTGCCGGATTACCAAATTCAGGGGCATCGACAGGCTGCGCCGGCGCGGCCGCGCTGGCGCCGTGCTGGCGCGGTCGACGGACAGTGCCTACGGCTCGTCCCGGATGGATGCAGCACCCAAGGCCAATCGATAGCCGACGCCAGACTCGGTCAGCAAGTAGACCGGATTGGCCGGATCGGCCTCGATTTTGCGGCGCAGGTGCCCCATGTAGATGCGTACATAGTGCGCGTCCTGCGCGCGCGACGGACCCCATACGCCGACCAGCAACTGGCGGTGCGTGAGCACGCAGTCGGGATGCGCCACCAGAAACGACAGCAGGCGATACTCGATCGGCGTGAGGTGCAGAAGCTGGCCGTCGCGCCAGACCATGCGCTTGGCCAAGTCCATCCGGATCGGGCCGAATTGGACCGAGTTTTGCGACGCCGGCGCCCCGTTGCGCTGGCGGCGCAGGTGCGCACGCACCCGCGCCAGCAGTTCGCCGGCGCCGAACGGCTTGGTCAGGTAGTCGTCGGCGCCGGCATCGAGGGCGGCAATCTTGCCCGCTTCGGTGGTGCGCGCCGAGAGCACGATGATGGGCACGCTCGACCAGGCCCGCAGCTCGCGGATGACGTCCATGCCGTCGCTGTCCGGCAAGCCCAGATCGAGCACGATCAAATCGGGACGGCGCGTACCTGCATCGATCAGACCACGCTTGGCCGTATCGGCCACGTGTACCTGGCATCCCGCCGACTCGAGGGCCAGCTGCACAAAGTGGCGGATCTGCGCATCATCCTCAATCACGATGACCACTGGGGCCTGCCCGTCGAGCGTATCGGGCGTGGGCGCTCCGGCATTCATTGGCTGGACGCCTGTTTCGCCGCAACGGTGTGCATCGGTACGGCGCTGGCCGGCGGGCGAGGATTCGCGGTCTGCGCCAACATCGCTTCGTCTTCCGATTCAGGGGCCAGCGCGGGAGGTTGGCCATTGGGCAGTTCCAGCAGGAAGCGGGCACCGCCGCCGGGTCGATTTGCGCCGCGAATCGAGCCGCCGTGGGCCTGGACGATGGCCCGACAGATGGCCAGGCCTAGCCCGACACCGGGGGTGGCGCTCTCCTTGTCGCCGCGCTCAAATTTCTCGAAGATCTCCTCTTCGCGTCCAGACGGAAGGCCGGGGCCGTCATCGTCGATCCAGATCAGGACCTTGCCGGGCTCGGCACTGGCGCTGATATCGATGTGGCTGTCGGGAGGCGTGAACTTTGCAGCATTTTCGAGCAGGTTGCATAGCACGCGCTCCATCAGCGAGGCGTCGAATTCCATCAAGGGAAAATCCGGCGCAAGGTGCACCCTGACTTGGCGCGTCCCCAGCGCCGTACCCATGGTGCGCAGGCACACGCCGATCAGTTCCTCGAGGGAGTTCCACTGCCGATGCAGTGCCACACGGCCCGATTGCAGGCGAGCCATGTCGAGCAGGTTTTCCACCAGCGAGCGCAGGTGCTGGGCGTGTTCGCGCACCTGTTCGGCGATTGCGCCTTGCTGCGCGGTCAGCGGCGGCTGGGTCAGGCGCAGCGCATCGGCCAGTCCGACCAGCCCCGTCAGCGGCGTGCGCAGATCGTGCGAAATGGCGGACAGCAAGGAGTTGCGCAGGCGTTCGGACTCCATCTGCAGCGACGACTGCTGGGCCACCTCGACGTAGTGCACGCGCTCGAGCGCAATGGCGATGAGCCGCGTGACGGTGTCCAGCAGCCGCGCCTGCTCCGGCGCGAGCAGCCGAACGCTGGCGGCCGGGCCGGCGGTCGCCTCGATCGCCAACACGCCGCGCAAGCGCATGGGCGCCTTCAGCGGCAGGTAAAGCACCGGACCGGCCGGCAAGGTATTGGTGCCGGGCCCCGCCGGTTCGCCGTGATCCACGGTCCACTGCGCGATGCCCAGGTCGACGGGCAGCGCCGCGGTGCCCGAGGCGTCGGCCCGGGGCGGCACGACACGCTGGTTCAGGTCGATGAGCAACAGCAGCGAGCGCGCGCCAAACTCTGCGGCGATGAATCGGTCGCAGATCTCGCCGATCTGCTCGGCCAGCAGGGCGCCGGAAAGATCGCGCGCCATCTCGTAGAGCGCGCGCACGCGGTTTGCCCGACCCGTGGCGACGTCGGCCTGATAACGCAGGCCCGCGGTCAGTTGTCCGGCGATCAGCGCGACGACCAGCATGACGCCAAAGGTCAGGAGGTACTGCACGTCCGAGACGGCGAAGGAAAAGCGCGGCGGGACGTAGAAGAAGTCGAATTCGGCCACGCACAAGAAGGAAGCCAGGACCGCAGGTCCGCGCCCGAAGCGCACCGCCACCAGCACCACCGCCAGCAGGAACACCATGACGATGTTGGGTAGGGCGAAGACCGAGTACAACGGTGCCGCGATAAGCGCCGCCAGCGCGCAGCCGACGGCGCTCCAACCGTAGGGCGCCCAAGCCATGCCCTGCGGGAGGTCTTCGTCGGGAGCGCTTAGCGGGTGCGCGCTCCCCGGCGCGGTCCCGGCGATGGTCGTGATTTCCAGATCGGGCGCACCCCTGGCAAGACGCGAGGCAAACGAACGCGACAACGAGAGCCACCGCGGCACGCTGGGGCCAGGCCACTGCCGCGTCCACGGCGAAGGCGCACGGCGCCCGACGATCAGCCGAGAAAGGTTGTGGTCGCGCGCGTACTTGAGCGCCACCGTCGCCGCATCGTCGCCGGCAAGCACCGCTGTCTCGGCGCCCAGCGACTGGGCCAGCTGCAACTGCTTCAGCACGTCCTTGCGGCGCGCAGCCGACACCCGCCGCAGATGCGGCGTTTCCACGTGGATCGCATGCCAGGGCACCTCCAGTCGGCTGGCCAAGCGAGCGGCGCTGCGGACGACCCGGTCGCCGTCGCTGCCCAGCCCGACGCAGGCGAGGATCGAGTCGCGCGTCTTCCAGACCGAATCGACCGACTGGTCGCGCCGGTACTGCAGCATCTCGACGTCGACCCGGTCGGCGGTGCGGCGCAGCGCCAGCTCGCGCAGGGCGATCAGGTTGCCCTTGCGAAAGAAGTTGCGGATCGCGCGCTCGGCCTGCTGCGGCAGGTAGACCTTGCCCTGACGCAGCCGCTGCAGTAGTTCATCGGGCGTCAGGTCACAGAGCACGACCTCGTCGGCGCGATCGAAGACCCGATCGGGAACCGTTTCCCAGACGCGGATGCCGGTGATGCCGCTGACGACATCGTTGAGCGTGTCCAAGTGCTGGACATTGACGGTCGAATACACGTCGATGCCCGCAGCCAACAGTTCCTCCACGTCCTGCCAGCGCTTGGGATGGCGCGAACCCTCGACATTGCTGTGCGCCAGCTCGTCGACCAGGATCAGGGCCGGCTTGCGCGCCAGGGCGGCGTCCAGGTCGAATTCGGCAAGATGTCGGCCGCGCACGAGCAGATCGCGCAGCGGCAAGCGCTCGAGCCCGACGAGCAAAAGTTCGGTTTCGGCGCGCCCGTGCGTCTCGACGACACCCACGACAACGTCGACGCCTTGCTCGCGCATGCGTCGTGCCGTCGACAGCATGGCGTAGGTCTTGCCCACGCCGGGGGACGCGCCGAAGAAGATCTTGAGTTTGCCGCGTCGAGCCTGCACCGCCTCTTCGCGGATGCGCGCCAGGAGCTCATCCGGATCGGGTCGCTCCTCATCGGGCCGGCCGGCCCTTTCGACGCGGTTCTCGTTCATGGCCCGGTAGCGCCGCCGGCCGATGGCGGGCCGTACTGCGCGAGGCTTGCGCCGGAGAGCGCGCGCAAGGCGGTCTCCCGCGCGCTTGGATCGAGGGCGGCGAGCTTTCTGACTTCGGCAAAAAACCGCGGCAAATCCCCCCCTTGCCGGGCCAGCAGGGCCTCGAAGGCCGGAACGTCGTCATTGTAGGCAGCCATCGCGGCAATGCGCGCGTTGTTCCAAGGGGCCTCAAAAAAGGCGTCGTAGCCGCCGAACCCGCCCCAGCGCTGATCCCGAATCCGTTGATAGCGCAGCGGCAACTGCGCCAGAATCTGCTGCCTTTGCGCCAGGCGCGGATCCTCCTGTTCGCCGTTGGCGGCCGATGAGGCCGAATAAAGCGACGCCAGCTGCTGACGGGTGCCGTCCACCAGGGCGAGCAAGTCGTCGCGCCGCAGCCGGTACTGAAGGTACTGCGCTTGCAGCTGCGGGTCGTCTCGCTCGGCGACCCAGCGCGCGAGTCCGGCTCGCTCGACCGCCGTGGCGAAGCTTTCATTAAAGCGCGTGTCGTCGCGCACGTAGACGAGCTGGTGCGCCAGTTCGTGGAAGATCAGCCGCGCCAGTTCCGGCTCCGGCCAGTTGATGAAGGTATTGAGCAGCGGATCGGGCAACCAGCCCAGGGTCGAATAGGCCGGTACCGGCGCAACGTGGGTGTCCAGCCCGGCGGCCTCCAGGATCCGCGCCTGGTCCTGGGCGGCGCGCTGGTCAAAATAGCCGCGGTAGCCCGCACAGCCGAGCAGCGGGTAACACCATGTCTTGAGCGTCAGCGACAGCCGCGGCGCGGCAAAGACGTTCCACAATGCACTGGGGCGGTGCAAGTCGGCATATCGCTTGTAGCTGCGATTGTCCGGTAGCGACAGGCGCTCGGAGGCAAAGGCGCGGATTCGGGTCGCCAGTTCCAGGCGCTGCTTGAGCTCGGCCGGCGTGGCCGGGTCAGCCAACCAGTCGGCCACGGGCCGGGAGGCTGCCAGCATCGAGGCCTCGCCGGCAACGGCCTGGGCATAGTACCCAATCGAGCATCCAGCCATGGTCGTACCCACCAGTACCAGCAGGGCTGCCGCCAGCAGCGCCCGGGCGGCCGCGTGCAGCGGCCGCGCGCGAAGGCTTGTGTCCCGGACCCAGGGCTGGCTCATCGGAAAGATCCTGCAATCGGGCATGCGACGGCGGCATGGAAATCGGCAGGATATCGCGACTTGCGTCCGCCCGATTCCGAACGGCTCCGAATAACCGATCCTGTATATAATGAACCTTTCCCGGCGACGTGTGCATCGACGTGTGCATTACCTAGCGTCAATCCTCGCTCGAACATGCGTGCGGACGGACCATGACCAAGTACGTTTTCGTGACCGGCGGCGTAGTGTCTTCCCTGGGCAAGGGGATCGCCGCCGCCTCCCTGGGCGCCATTCTCGAATCGCGCGGCCTGACCGTCACCCTGGTAAAGCTCGATCCCTACATCAACGTCGATCCGGGAACGATGAGTCCGTTCCAGCACGGCGAGGTGTTCGTTACCGAGGATGGTGCCGAGACCGACCTGGATCTGGGCCACTACGAGCGCTTCATTTCATCGCGCATGCGCCGCGTGAACAATTTCACCACAGGCCAGATCTACGACACCGTGATCCGCAAGGAGCGGCGCGGCGAATACCTGGGCAAGACGGTTCAGGTCATCCCGCACATCACCAACGAGATCCAAGAATTCATCGAACGCGGTGCCCGCGGTAGTGCCGAACGGCCGGTCGACGTGGCCATTATCGAAATCGGCGGCACGGTTGGCGACATCGAATCGCTGCCGTTTCTGGAGGCCGCGCGCCAGATGAGCCTGCGCATGGGACCTGGCAGCGCCTGCTTTGTGCACCTGACGCTGGTGCCTTTCATTCCCGCCGCCGGCGAGCTCAAGACCAAGCCCACGCAGCACAGTGTGCAAAAGCTGCGCGAGATCGGTATCTCGCCGGACGTGCTGTTGTGCCGGGCGGACCGGCCCATCCCCGATGAAGAGCGTTCCAAGATCTCGCTGTTCTCCAACGTCGTGCTCGATGCGGTGATCTCGGTTTGGGATGCTGATTCGATCTACAAGATCCCGGCCATGCTCCATCGCCAGGGCCTGGACCAGATCGTTTGCACCAAGCTCGGCTTGGTGGCCCGGCCGGCCGACCTGTCCTCCTGGGCACACCTGGTCGAGGCGCTCGAGCATCCGCAGGGCGAAGTGCGCATCGGCATGATCGGCAAGTATGTCGAGCTGTCCGACTCCTACAAGTCGCTCAACGAGGCGCTGATCCACGCCGGCATCCACACCCGCACCAAGGTGACGATCGAATATGTCGACGCCGAACTCATCGAGCAGCACGGCCTGCCGGACTTGTCGCACCTGGATGCGATCCTGGTTCCCGGCGGCTTCGGTCGGCGCGGCGCCGAAGGCAAGATCCAGGCGATCGCCTACGCGCGCGAGCGCGGGGTGCCCTACCTGGGCATTTGCTTTGGCATGCAGCTGGCCACGATCGAATTCGCACGCAATGTCTGCGGCTTGACCGGCGCCAACAGCACGGAATTCGACCGCGAAACGGTCCATCCGGTGGTCGGCTTGATCACGGAATGGGTGGACCGCTCAGGGCGCACGGAGCTGCGCTCCGAGGGCTCTGATCTGGGCGGCACCATGCGGCTGGGCTCGCAGCGCTGTCCGGTGGAACCCGGGACGTTGGCGTACCGGATCTATGGTGCCGACGTCAACGAGCGCCACCGTCACCGTTATGAGGTCAATAACCATTACGTGGAACAGCTCGAGTCCAAGGGCCTGCGCATCAGCGCGCGCACGCCCACGGAGAACTTGCCCGAGATCATGGAACTGCCCGCGCATCCCTTCTTTATCGGCGTGCAGTTTCACCCAGAGTTCACCTCGACGCCGCGTGGCGGACACCGGCTGTTCACGGCGTTTGTCGAGGCGGCCAGCGCCTACCGGCGCCAGCGCGTCGACGCATCGCTGCGCAAGGTGGCTGCCTGAGCATGAAACTGTGCGGCTTTGAAGCCGGGCTGGACGCCCCGCTGTTCGTCATTGCTGGACCCTGCGTGGTCGAGTCGGAGGACATGACGCTACGGATCGCCAGCGAACTGCGCCGGGTGACCAGCGAGCTGGGCATGAACCTGATCTTCAAGGCCAGCTACGACAAGGCCAACCGCAGTTCCGGGGAATCGTTCCGCGGCTTGGGCATGGAAGCCGGGCTGCGCATCCTGGGCAAGGTGCGCAGCGAACTGGGACTGCCGGTGATTACCGACGTGCACAGCATCGAGGAGATCGAGGTCGTGGCGGCGCTGGTCGACGCGATCCAGACCCCGGCCTTCTTGTGCCGACAGACCGATTTCATCCAGGCGTGCGCGCGCAGCGGCCGTCCGGTCAACATCAAGAAGGGCCAATTTCTCGCTCCGGCTGACATGGTCAACGTGGTCGACAAGGCGCGCAGCGCGGCGCGATCGGCCGGGCTGGACGAAGACCGTTTTCTCGTGTGCGAGCGCGGCGCCTCGTTTGGCTACAACAATCTGGTCAGCGACATGCGGTCGCTGGCCATCTTGCGGGGCACCCGCTGTCCGGTCGTGTTTGACGCCACGCATTCGGTGCAGTTGCCCGGCGGTCAGGGCACGAGCAGCGGCGGACAGCGCGAATTCGTGCCGGTGCTGGCGCGCGCGGCGGTCGCAAGCGGCGTGGCGGGTGTTTTTCTCGAGACCCACCCGGATCCGGCCCATGCCCGCTCGGACGGGCCCAATGCGGTGCCGCTCGAGCACATGCGCGAGCTGCTGGGCAGCCTGCGCGAAATCGATCGCGTGGTCAAGTCGCATCGATTCATCGAGGATGTCTTCGTTTAGCCGGAAAGGCCAATAGCAATGAGCGCAATTGTCGATATTGTTGGGCGGGAAATCCTCGATTCGCGTGGCAATCCCACGGTTGAGTGCGACGTACTGCTCGAGAGCGGCGTCATGGGCCGTGCCGCGGTTCCCAGCGGCGCTTCGACCGGTTCGCGCGAGGCCGTCGAGTTGCGTGACGGCGACAAGTCGCGTTACCTCGGCAAGGGCGTGCAAAACGCCGTCGAGCACGTGAATACCGAGATCTCCGAGGCCATCCTCGGTCTGGAGGCGTCCGAGCAGGCCTTCTTGGATCGCACGCTGATCGATCTTGACGGCACCGAGAACAAATCGCGGCTGGGCGCCAACGCGACGCTGGCGGTTTCGCTTGCGGTGGCCAAGGCGGCGGCCGAGGAGTCGGGCCTGCCGCTATACCGGTACCTGGGCGGGGTGGGTGCCTTGCAGATGCCGGTGCCGATGATGAACGTTGTCAACGGTGGCGCGCACGCCGACAACAACCTGGACGTGCAAGAATTCTTGATCGTTCCCCTGGGCGCCCCCAGTTTTTCCGAGGCGCTGCGCTACGGCGCCGAAGTCTTTCATGCACTGAAGAAACGCCTGCACGCGCGTGGCCTGGCCACGTCGGTCGGTGACGAGGGCGGTTTTGCCCCTAGCGTGAAGAACCACGAGGACGCGATCCAACTGATACTGGCGGCCATCGCCGACGCAGGCTACGAGGCGGGCTCGCAAATCGCCCTGGCGCTGGACTGCGCCAGTTCCGAGTTCTACAAGGACGGGCGCTACCGTCTTGGGGCCGAGGGCTTGAACCTCACCTCGAACGAATTCGCCGATGTGCTGGAGCAATGGTGCGACCGCTATCCGATCATCTCGGTGGAAGATGGCATGGCGGAGAACGACTGGGACGGCTGGGAAGTGCTGACCCGGCGCCTGGGTGGCAAGGTGCAATTGATCGGCGACGACATCTTCGTGACCAACACGCGCATCCTGCGCGAAGGGATTCGCCGCTCGATCGCCAACTCGATCCTGATCAAGGTCAACCAGATCGGGACGCTGAGCGAAACCCTGGCGGCCATCGAGATGGCCAAGACCGCCGGCTACACGGCCGTCATCAGCCACCGGTCGGGCGAGACGGAGGATTCGACGATCGCCGATATCGCGGTGGCCACCAACGCGATGCAGATCAAGACCGGTTCGCTGTCGCGCAGTGACCGTGTCGCCAAGTACAACCAGCTGCTGCGCATCGAGGAGGATCTCGGCGAAGTGGCCCAGTACGCCGGCCGTGCCGCCTTCTACAACCTGGCCTGAGGCCCGGCCGAGCGACGCTACGCCTGCGCCTCGACGATGAATCGCTTGGTCCTGTTGCTTGGTGTGCTGCTGCTGGCCGTCCAGTGGCCGCTTTGGCTGGGGCACGGCGGCTGGCTTCGCGCGTGGGATCTGCAGCACCAGTTGGTCGCGCGCCAGGCGGTCAATGCCGGGCTGCGGGCGCGCAACCAGGCCCTTGTGGCCGAAATCGCCAGCCTGCGCCAGGGCAGCGAAGCCATAGAGGAACGCGCGCGCGGCGAATTGCACATGATGCGCAACGAGGAAACCTTCTTCCAGTTTCGCGCCGCGCCGCTGCCGGCGTCCGGCGCCGGTCAGGCCACCTCCACCAGCGCGCCGGTCGCCTCGTCAGGCCAGGCGCTGCAGTTGGGCGTGGAATAGGGCAGCGCGCTGGACATAGGACTGGGCGTTCAGGCCCAGTCGCTCGATTTCCTCGGGGTGCAGCTTGCGCGCTTCGCGTGCCGGGACGCCGACCACCATGCATTCGTCGGGAAATTGCTTGCGCTCGGTAACGAGGCTAGCTGCGCCAACCAGGCAGTTTCTTCCGATGACGCTCTGGTTGAGCAGCACCGCCTGAATGCCGATCAGGCTGCCGTCGCCGATCGTGCAGCCGTGCAGCATGGACAGGTGCCCGACCGACACCCGTGCGCCCACGGTCAGCGCGATGCCCGGATCGGCATGCAAGACGCAGCCGTCCTGAACGTTGGTTTCCTCGCCGATGGAAATCTGCTCGTTGTCGCCGCGCAGCACGGCGCCCGGCCAAATGCTGACCCGCGGGCCGAGCGTGACCGAACCAATGATGACGGCACTCTCGTGCACGAAAGCGCTCGGGTGAATGTCGGGGCAGCGGTCGCCCAATCGATAGATGGCCAAGTTCCGATACTCCTGCGTTTCTGGTTTGCGCCCAGCGTTGCGCCCCGGCGATTGTAGGCGTGGGCGACCGTTGCCAGGTACCGCCGCGGGTCGGCGCGCAGGACGTGCGCTGGCAGCCGAATTGGATGGCCAGCCCGGCGCGCTGCGGATACCATGGGGGGCGTCACCGTTCGCCTTCGGGCCTGTTCTTGTCTCGCCAGTCATGCAATGACGAAGTTCATCACTGTCCATCCCCAGAACCCGCAGGTCCGTCTGTTGCAGCAGGCGGCGCGCATCCTCTCCGATGGCGGCGTTGCGGCGATTCCCACCGATTCGTGTTATGCGCTGGTGTGCCACCTGGACGACAAGCCGGCGGTCGATCACATCCGGCGCTTGCGCGCGATCGACGAGCGCCATCACCTGAGCCTGCTGTGCCGCGACCTGTCGGAGATCGCGGCCTATGCGCGCGTGGACAACGCCTCCTATCGTCTGCTGCGTCTGGCCACGCCCGGGCCCTACACCTTCATCCTGGAGGCCACGCGCGAAGTCCCGCGTCGTCTTTCGCACCCGTCGCGCAAGACGATCGGCATCCGCGTTCCGGATCATCCGGTGGCCCTGCAACTGCTGCGTGAACTGGGTCAACCGCTCATCGGAACGAGCCTGCAGCTGCCCGGCGATGAGTTTCCGCTCACCGACGCGCAGGAGATTCGCGAGCGGCTCAATAACGAGCTCGACCTGGTGCTTGACGCCGGCGCCTGTGGTCTGCAGCCGACCACGGTCATCGACTTGAGTTCCGGCACGCCGACGGTCTTGCGGGTCGGACGCGGGGCGCTCGAGCCGCTGGGCCTGTCATAAGGACCGACCGCGGCCCGGCGGGCCCGTCGGCGCCACCGGCGCCGCACTGCTAGACTCTGTTCTTCCAGGTGAAACGGACAATGTGACCTGCACGCGGGAAAGCCGTGGCGCGGGTCGGTGAGAACATGTTTGCTGATCGCGTCTTATCCGGCATGCGTCCGACGGGAACGCTGCATATCGGGCACTACCATGGCGCGCTCAAGAACTGGGTGCGGCTGCAAGACGAACACCCCTGCTTTTTCTTCGTCGCCGATTGGCACGCGCTAACGACCCACTACGACGATCCCTCGATCCTCGAAAAGAGCACCTGGGACATGCTGATCGACTGGTTTGCCGCCGGGATCGATCCGACCAAGGCCACCGTCTTCATCCAGTCGCGCGTTCCCGAGCACGCCGAGCTGTTCTTGCTGCTGGCCATGTCGACCCCGCTGGGCTGGCTCGAGCGGGTGCCCACCTACAAGGACCAGATCGAACGGCTGCGCGAGCGAGACTTGTCGACCTATGGCTTCTTGGGTTACCCGCTGATGCAGGCTGCCGACATCCTGATCTATCGCGCCAACCTCGTGCCCGTGGGCGAGGACCAGGTGCCGCACATCGAGATGACGCGCGAGATTGCGCGCCGCTTCAACCATCTGTTCGGCAGCGAACCGGGCTTCGAGGAGAAGGCCTTGGCGGCGGTCAAGAGGCTGGGCGCAAAGCGCGGCAAGCTGTATCTGGAACTGCGTACGCGCTACCAGGAGCAAGGCGACGACGATGCGCTCGAACAGGGCAGGGCGCTGCTGGCGCAGTCGCAGAGCGTTTCGCTGGGCGACCGCGAGCGGCTTTTCGGCTACCTGGAGGGCGCGCGCCGACTCATCCTGGTTGAACCCGACGTGCTGCTCACGACGTCGCCGCGGCTGCCCGGCCTCGACGGCCAGAAGATGTCCAAGAGCTACGGCAACGATATCTCGATGCGGGAAGAGCCCAAGGCGCTGACCGACAAGATCCGCAAGATGGTGACCGACCCGGCGCGCGTGCGTCGCGCCGACGCCGGCGAACCGGATCGCTGCCCGGTCTGGCAACTGCACCAGGTGTATTCGAGCGCGCAGACGCAGACCTGGGTGCAGCAGGGTTGTCGCACGGCGGGCATCGGCTGCCTGGAGTGCAAGCAACCGCTGATCGAAGCCATGCTCGCCGAGCAAGAACCTTGGCGCCAGCGCGCCCAGCCTTACCTGGACGATCCGTCCCTGGTGCGCTCCATCGTCGCCGACGGGTGCGACCGCGCCCGGGCCGTGGCGCAGGAGACGATGCGCGACGTTCGCGAGGCGATGGGGCTCGGATACACCTGAGGCGCGCTTTCGGGCAAGCTTCCGGGACGGGCCCGGCCACGCGCCGGCAGGCGCGGGCTACGGCCCTTATCCCGGCGTGTAAAATACTCGGCTGCACGGGTGTGCGCGTTAGGCGCGGGCGGCAGCAGCCGCGCCGCGCCGGGGTCGCGCACGCCGGCTCCAGCGACAAGAACGTGACGAGAACGTGACGAAAACGGCAGCAAGATGATTACCGGCAGTCTGGTGGCGATCGTCACCCCAATGCGCGACGACGGTTCCCTCGATTTGGAGGCCTATCGGCGCCTGATCGACTGGCACATTGCCCAGGGTACGGTCGCGATCGTTGCCGTCGGGACCACGGGCGAGTCTTCGACGGTGGACCCGACCGAGCACATCGAGTTGGTGCGCACCGCGGTCGAGGCGGCTCGCGGCCGGGTGAAGATCATCGCCGGCGCGGGCGCCAACTCGACCCGCGAGGCCATCGAATTGACCACGCATGCCAAGCGCGTGGGGGCCGATGCCAGCTTGCAGGTGGTGCCGTACTACAACCGGCCGACGCAAGAGGGCATGTACCGACACTTTCGGGCGGTGGCCGAAGCGGTCGATCTGCCGCTGATCTTGTACAACGTGCCCTCGCGCACGGTTGCGGATTTGGGAGTCGATACGGCGTTGCGCCTGGCGCAGGTGCCGGGTATCGTCGGCATCAAGGATGCCAGCGGAGACCTGTCGCGGGTGGTCGAGATGCGCCGGCGCGGGCGCGCGGATTTTGCCCAGTACAGCGGTAATGACGACAGCGCGCTGGCCTTCATTCTGCTGGGCGGCCAAGGCGTGATTTCCGTCACGGCCAACGTGGCGCCCCAGGCGATGAGCCAGATGTGCGCGGCAGCGCTGGCCGGCGATCTGGCGCGGGCGCGCGCCATCAATGAGCGCCTGATGCCCTTGCACCAGCGCTTGTTCGTCGAGCCCAATCCGGTACCCGTCAAATGGGCGCTGGCCCGGATGGGACGGATCGGCAACGGCATACGATTGCCTCTGGTGACGCTGTCCGAGTCCCTCCAGGAAGTCGTTGCGGGGGCACTGCGGGAAGCCGGGATCGAATGACCGAGGTCCGGTGACGGCCGCAGGAGCCGCGTGCCGGCAGCATGCGGGCGCGGCGGTGCTGCGATAGCGCGAAACATTTCTAGGCCGGGGCCCGCCGTTGCGGGATGTCGGAGCACGGAGCGATCTCTTGGGGGGTGCAGTGTTGCAGATTTTCAATACAGTGCGGCGTCGACGCCTCGCGGCCATATGGGTTGCGCTTTGGATCGGCGGGACCACGTTGCTGGGCGGCTGCTCCTGGCTGCACTTTGGTACGCCGGACGAGGACACGTATGACTATCGCAAGTCCAAGCCGCGGCAGCAGCCGCTGGAGGTTCCTCCGGATCTTTCGCAGTTGCCCAAGGACGATCGTTACGTCTTGCCCGGCGGCGCGCCCGCGGCCAAGCCGGCCAGTGGAGCTGCGGCGGCCAACGGCACCGAGGCAGCTGCAGCGACAACGGCGGGTGTCACGCCGGTCGTCAACGCCGGCGTCGCGGCGCAGCTGGCCCCGGCCGGTTTGACGGTGGCGCCGGCCGAGCCCAATGCGCGCATCGTGCGCGAAGGAAACGCGCGCTGGCTCGCGGTCCAAGTGACGCCGGAACTGGCCTATGCGACCGTCAAGGACTTATGGGTGAGCCTGGGCTACAAGATCGCCAAGGACGAACCGTCGGTCGGAATCATCGAAACCGACTGGTCCGAGGCCCACCCGGAGATTAACGAAGACGTCTTGCGCAACAGCCTGCACAAGGCCCTTGGCGCCTTCGACTCCAATGGCGAGCGCACCCAGTTTCGCGCACGCATCGAGCGCACGGCGGCCAACACGTCGGAGATCACGATCACCGAGCGAGGCATGGTCGAGATCCTGACCGGACCGTTCCACGAAACCTCCAAATGGCAGGCCGGCCCGTCGAACCCGGAACTCGAAGCCGAAATGCTCCAACGATTGGCGCTGCGCTTTGGCCCGGTCCAGCCACTGGGCGTGGCGGTTGCAGCCAGCGGCGACGAGACAAAGGCGACGATGGCGACCACGGGCGCCGGCGCGACCTGCGGGGCCGGCCCGCGTGCACAAGGTCGCGCGCAACGGTTCCATGACGCTTGCAGGTGGAGGACACGCTCGATCGCACTTGGCGCCAGGTTGGCGTTGCGCTGGATCGGGGCAGCTTTACGATCGAGGAGCGGCGTCGCGACAAGAACGTGTATGCGGTTCGCTACCTCGATCCGGATTACGAGGCGAGGGAACGTGAGAAAGAGAGCTGGTGGGACCGCATCTTCAATGCCGACGCCAAGATCCCGGAGCAGCAGTTCCTGATTGCCTTGACGGCCGACGGGGCTTTGACGACCATCGAAGTGCAGGACAAGGACGGGCGGGCGGACAGCGGCTCGACCGGCCTGCGCATCATCGACCAGCTCATGGAGCAACTGCGGTAACGGCGCACCGATGGCCGGACCGCGCAACCGGTCACGGGCTTGCAGCGGAAAAACAAAAGGGCCGGCATTGCCGGCCCTTTTGCTGACGAACGTAGCGTCTTACTTCTTTTCCTTGGATGCCTCGGCGGCCGGGGCCGCCATTGCACCCGGGGCAGCAGCCGGAGCGGCAGCGCCAGCGGCCGGGGCGGCGGGTTCTGCAGCCGGCGCCGGAGCCGGGGCGGCCATCGGAGCCGGAGCAGGAGCGGGAGCCGGAGCCGGCTTGTCACATCCGGCCAAAGCGGCCACCGACAGAGAAGCAGCAATGAGCAGTTTCTTCACGATCTTTTCCCTTCTAGTTGATGATAGGCAAATTCAAACTTGGCGAGTCGAACGCCATGGACCACCGACGTCGGCCATCGCCAAGCGATGACCTCAAACCCCCCGGCCCGGGATTATAGCTTGCGCAATGCAACAATTGGCCGCTTGGGGGAGGGACATCCCTATTTGACGGCAAGGTGTAACCATCCGTACCGATACCAATTATGAAGGATAGAAAAGAGTTTGTCTGCCGGAGCCGGCCCGACCGTCGCGAGGGTCGCCGCGGACAGCTGTCCGGCGTTGGCCATGCGGCGTAGCCAGCGGGCCGCCGCCGGGTCCACCTGCTGCAGTTCGCCGTTGATGGCGAAGTCGCCATCGTCGTAGAGCAGGCGCGAGCGCAGGTCCAGACGCACGCCCCGTGCGAGGGCAGCGCGCGCGCAACCGCTGCCGGTGCCAGCGCCGGTCGCGGGGGCCTGAAGATGACCGTGGCCTTGGGTTCGGTCAGGTTCTCGAGCAAGCGTGCGGCGCAATTCGCGGCGCGAAGGCAGGCCCCGGCGCAGTTGCCGCATCGCCGCATCGACCATGGAGCTGGGCAGCCGCGCCGGCGTGCGTCGTGGGACGGTGCGTGCCGTCGGCCAGCCGAGCCGTCAGCGGCGCCTCGCGCGCCTGGCGCTCGGTCCATGCCTCGGCGATCTCCTGCACGACCGGCAGGCGAAAACCGACCGAGATCGTCACGCTTTCGCCGATGGCCACGCCCTCGTGCGCTACGCCGGGCGGTAGGTAGAGCATGATCGCCGGGCTCGAGCATCCACTCCTGCTCGTGGCGGAAGTGGGACAGCACGCGCAGCGGCAGGCCCGGCGACCAGGCGCGCGTCGTAGCTCGCGCGCGATGCGCCAGCGGCGGCGCCCCTGCGCCTGGAGCAGGAAGACATCGTACTGATCGACGTGCGGGCCCACGCCGCCCCTGCGGTGGCATAGCTGATCATGACGTCGTCAAAGCGCGCCGCGGGCAGGAAGCGAAAGCGCGCCGCCAGGTCCGCCACCGTGCGCATCGTGCAGGTCGACTCCTTGCACGAGCAGGGTCCAGTCCGGGTCGCCGCCGCGCGGGCAGTGCCGCCGCGGCGAAGGGGCCGTGGCGCACCTGCCAGCGTCCGCGCGAACTGCGCTGACCAGGCGCGATTCGACGTCCGGGTCGCGCGCCAGCGCGAACAGCTGCGCAGGCGTCGACCGGGCGAGCAAAGCCGTGCAGATCGCCTGGCGCAGGCACACCGGCTGGCTTTTGCCAGTAGCGCGCCACGAAGGTCCGCACCGGCATGTCGCCAAGGCGCCGCAGCGCCGCCGGGCCTGTGCGCATCACGGGCTGCGCCCGGCGCGCGCGGGTGCGGCAGCGCGAGCGCCGGGCATGCATCGTAGAGCAGCTCGAGCGCGGCGCGCGGCGTGAGCTGCGTCGGGCTCGAGTCGCCAGCAGGCGATCGCGCAGCGGCGCCAACGGCGCCGCCGCTGCGGTCCGCCGATGGCTGTGGCGGCGCCGGCGCCGCCTCGCCGCCGCAGCAGGTCCAGGGGCGCGCTCCGGCCGAGGGAGGCGGGCGTCGGCGACGGCCGTCGGCGGCGCCGAGCCGCGCGAACAGAGTCGAGCTGCGCCTGGCCCACGCCGTGGCCTTGCTCGAGCTGCGCCAGCAGTTGGCGCGCGTGAGCGATGACCGCGCGCGGCACGCCAGCGAGCGCGGCCACGGCGAGGCCATGGCTCTGGTTGGCCGGTCCCTCGCGCACCTGGTGCAAGAACACGAGCTTGTCGCGCGTCTGCGAGGCGGCCACGTGGACGTTGGCCACCGCCGGCAGGCGCGTGGCCAGCGCCGTGATTTCGAAGTAGTGCGTGGCGAACAAGGTCATGCAGGCGTTGTCCTCGACCAGGGCACGGGCGATGGCCGCGGCCAGCGCCATGCCGTCGAAGGTCGAGGTGCCGCGGCCGATCTCGTCCATCAGCACCAGGCTTTGACGGCTGGCGCTATGCAGGATCGCCGCCGCTTCGGTCATCTCGACCAAGAAGGTCGAGGCGCCGCGCGCCAGATCATCGGCGGCGCCGATGCGCGTCAGGATGCGGTCGATCGGCCCGACGCGCGCGCTGGTCGCCGGCACGTAGCTGCCGCAGTAGGCGAGCAGGCTGATCAGGGCGATCGAGCGCATGTAGGTCGATTTGCCGCCCATGTTGGGCCCGGTGATGATCAGCATGCGCCGGTCGGGCCCGAGCACGCAGTCGTTGGGCATGTAGTCGTCCAGCATGTGCTTCGACCACGGCGTGGCGCGCGCCGCGTAGGTCCAGCCCCGGCTCGTCGGTCAGTTGCGGGCCGCACCCAGCGGGCACTGCGGGCATGCCGCGCCAGTGCCGCGAGCATGTCGAGACTGGCTACGGCGTCGGCGGCCCGTTGCAGCGCCGCCACCTCGGCCTGCAGCTCTCGTACCAGCGCTGTCGAACAGTTCCTTTTCCCGGCTACGCGCGCGCTCCTGTGCCGAGAGGGACCGGTCCTCGAAGGCCTTGAGCTCCGGCGTGATGTAGCGCTCGGCGTTTTTGAGCGTCTGGCGGCGCCGGTAGTCGTCAGGCACCTTGTCGCTTTGGCCGTTGGTGACCTCGATGTAGAACCCGTGCACGCGGTTGTACTCGACGCGCAGGTTGGCGATGCCGGTGCGCGCTCGCTCGCGCGCCTCGAGCTCGACAAGAAACTGGCCGGCGTTGTCGCGCAGCGCGCGCAGTTCGTCGAGTTCGCCATCAAATCCCGCGTTGATGACGTCGCCGTCGCGCAGCGCGAAGGCCGGCTCGGGCAACAACGAACGGCGCAGGCGGTCGACGAGCGCTGGATCGAGCGCGATGGCGCCGGCAAGCGCGCGCGGCGCTGCGGCGCCGGCAGCTGCGCGCCAGCTGAGCGGCCGCAGCCTGCGCCGCGGCGCAGTCGCGCAGCGCGGCCAGTTCGCGCGGCCGCACCGACTGCAGGGCGATGCGGCTGGCGATCCGGTCCAGGTCGGGCACCGCGCGCGCAGGGCTCTTGGCCACGGCCTCGGCCAGATCGGCTTGCAGCAGCGATTCGATGATGTCGTGGCGGCCGCGCACCTGTGGCACGTTGCGCAGGGGATGGTGCAGCGTGTGGCGCAGGCGCCGACTGCCCATGCCGGTGGCGCAGTGGTCGAGAATCGACAACAGGGTCGCGCCTTCGGCGTCGCGCATCGGCTCGGTCAGCTCGAGGTTGCGCCGACTGATCGGATCGAGCCCGACAAAATCGGAGGCCGTCTCCCGCTGCAGCCGGGTGACGTGCACCTGGCGTCCGCCCTGAGTTTGCTGTGCGTACTCGAGCAATCCGGCGCAAGCCCCTAGGCACAGCGGGCGCTCCTCCAAGTCGAAGGCGCGCAGATTCGCCACGCAAAGGGCCTGCACCAGCAACTGCCGTGCCGCGCGGCCGCGCCAAAGTGCCAGTCGGGCACCGTGCGCACCGGCAGCGCCCGTGACGATCCGGTCGCGCTGCGACTCGGCGACGATGATCTCGGCCGGTCCGATGCGCGCCAGCTCCGACGGCGAGTTCGGCAGGCGTCGATTCGATGAGGCGCAGGTCGCCGCTGGCCAGCACCAGCCAGGCGATCGCTAGGTGCCCGCTCGTGTCAAAGGAGATCGCCGCCAGGACGGCATCGGCTTTGGCCGGTAGCAGGCTTTGGTCGGTGAGGGTTCCGGGCGTGACGATGCGCACGACGCGCCGTTCCACCGGTCCCTTGGCCAGCGCCGGATCTCCGACCTGTTCGCAAATGGCGACGGATTCGCCCAGTCGCACCAGGCGCGCCAGGTATTGATCCAGGCTGACCGCGGGCACGCCGGCCATGCGTACCGGCGCGCCGCCGGATTGGCCGCGCGCCGTCAGCGTCAGATTGAGCAGCCGCGCGGCTTTTTGGGCATCGTCGTAGAAGAGCTCGTAAAAATCGCCCATCCGATAAAAGACGAGCACCTGGGGGTGTTCCGCCTTGATGCGCAGGTATTGCTGCATGACCGGGGTGTGCCCGGAAAATTCTTTTTTATCAACCACTTAAATTGTCAATTCGTCTAAGGTGTCGAGTGGTTGTCGAAACTGCGCCGGGTCTGCAACGGTGGTGCCGCGTTCGCCAATATACCGATCCGCGATGCGCGGCGACCCGTGACGACCGAGCGCCCGGATGCCATGGCCTGGCGCGTGGCCTGGCTCTGGGACCTGAGCAGGCCGGCGGATGCAAAGCGCCGCCCTCGACACGAGTCACAGGGACGGGAGCATGGCGCATTTTTGCGTACCCGCGAAGCCGTTGCGGCCTAGGCGGGACGGGCAAGAAGCCAACGGCGTCGGATCGGCGCATGGGCGTGCGTACGCTCTGGATGCGCGGCACGCAGCAGCGAGTTGCAGTTGGTCAGCGCGGCAAAGACGATGCAAGCCGAAGGGTTGGCGTCGACAAACTCGGGTCGAGCCAGGCAAACCTCGGTTTTGCCGCATGGCTCGATGCCGGCCAAGAGGCTTTCAGCCTTTGAAATCCCGCTGCGAGTTTCTCGCTTGGCGCGGGGGTGGGTCGGCAGGCGCAGGCGATCCACGCACCGGCGGGGATCGAACCCGATTTCATTCGAAGAGGCGCATGGCGACATGCTTCTCGATCTTTGGCGGCATCGCCGTCTTCAGCCTCCAGGCCTTTTTGATCGCGCGCGGTGGATCCGCCGGATGCGCAGCGAGCGGCCTGCGCAATTGCGCTGCCTGGGCATGGGCATTGCATCGCATCGAGCGCGGTCGCCCAGCGGTCGGCGCGCGCCGACGCAGTCCCGGCCATCGAAGATGGTTGCCTGGCTAGCGGCGCCCTGCGCTCGATGGCGCCGCGGCAACGCGCCGCCGGCAACGTTCGGGTCTGGCAAGCTTCCGGGCGGAACACTGGGCCGGAGGCCCAGCGTTCGGTCGACCTGCATCGGATGGCCTGGCAACTTGCGCGCCTACGCTTGGAAGCGCAGGGCCCCCAAGCGCGCAACTTGTGACCGCCACGGGCGACTGCCACGGACCGCTGCCACGGACCGCTGCCACGGACCGCTGCCACGGACGCGATGGGGACGGTCACGCTCCTGCCGGTACTGCCGGTACCATAAGGCGATGGACAACAGCCGGCGTCTTCATCGGCGATCGCGCCGTCGGGTCTCGCTCGCCACATTTGCCTTTTGCCTGACCGTTCCCGCGCTCGCTACAGCGGAACCCTCAAATGAGACGCTGCTGGGCGCCGGCGCACGCTCGCGCCCGGCATACGATGGGTCGGGTGCGCAGGTTCTGGAGTTGATCCCGGTCATGCGCTACCTTGGCGAGTCTTGGTTCGTGCGCACGACCCAGGACGTGCTCGAAGGCGGCGCCTGGATAAAAATGGCGCCGGGCGTGCATGCCGGCATACAGCTCGCCTACGAACCGGGGCGCAATACGAGCGAATCGGGCTTTCTCAAGGAGCACCGCGTCCCCTACGTCGATCGGGGCTCGTCGCTTGGCACGCAGATCGAATGCGACCAGATGCTCGGTCCGATGCCGATTACGCTGCTTGCTCGTGTGCGGCAGAACACGGATCTGAGTCATGGCGCACAGGTCGACCTGCGCCTGAGCGCCGGCGTGTTCCAGAGCGGTCCTGTTGCGGCCGGCGTGTTTACGCAGGCGACGTGGGCGAACGCCAAGTCGGTCAACACCTTCTATGGCATAAGTCCTGGCGAGTCAGCCGTTACCGGCCTGGCCGAGATGGAGGCGGGAAGCGGCTGGCTGTTCGCCGGCGTCGGCGCCCTTGCGTCGATCGACCTGAGCGGCAAATGGACGGTCGTTGCCAGCGCGGAATCGCGCCACTTGCGCGGCGACGCCGCGGGCAGTGCGCTCGCCCAGCGCTCGTCCAATGTCTATGCGAGCCTGGGCCTGGCCTACCGCTTTTAGCGAGCCAAGTGGCGATGGCGCCGCCGGGCTCGCCGTTCGTTGCCTTACGACGGGTTTTCGTCGGGGGGGCAGCGGCCGATGCAGGGTCTCGCGCCTTTTGAGCAGCGCAACGTGCTCGCAGGCATTTGGCAAAGGTTGGGACCGGGCCCCGATTGCATTTGGGGAGGTCAAGACGTGGGCAATCCCCGTAGCCGACGAAATCTGCTCGACGGGTGCGGCGCGACCGGCGCACGGCGGCCACACGAGCACGGTCCGGGATTGGATGCGGCGCAATCGCACCTCGGGCCTTTTGATCCTCGAGCGTGGCGCAATTGCATAGGAGCGCGATCGACTGGGCAACAGCGCGCAGTCGCGCCGGACGACGTTTCTTATCGCCAGATCGGCAACCCCGATCCTCGTCGGCGCTGCCATCAAATGCAGCACCAGCGGCTCCTGTGTGCTGGGCGCGCTGGTCGCCGCCGCGACCAAGACCACGCCGAGCGATGTCCGGTCCGGTCAGAACCGCCTCGCATCGGCAGCGGACCGGTGCGTCAGCCGCGGTCGCCCTTGATGTAATGCTCGAGCTGATCGATGATGAACCGTTGTTCGGAGATGATGTCCTTGACCAGGTCTCCGATGGAAATCAAGCCGACGAGCTTGCCGTGGTCCAAGACGGGAAGATGGCGCAGCCGGTGCTGTGTCATCAGCGCCATGCACTCCTCGCTAGACTGGTCCGGTCGGACGTACATAACCTCCTTGGTCATGATCTGGCGCACCTCGGTCTCCCTCGAGGATCGATCCCTCAGCGCGACGCTGCGGGCGTAATCGCGTTCGGTGACGATGCCCACGATCTTGTCGCCTTCCAGGACGATCAGGGCGCCAATGTTCTTCTCCGCCATGAGTTTGATGGCGTCAAATACGAGTGCGGTCGGGGCAATGCTGTAGACCGTGTGGTCCGGCTTTACCCGAAGGATTTGCGACAAGATGGTCATGTTGTCCAGTGCCGCTTGGGCACCCCTTGTTTCATGGTTTGGAACACGGAAAGTCGCCAAAAGGTCCTGGAGCAGCCGATGGCTTACGCTGCCTTGCAGCAACGGGAGTTGTTCGCTCTGTTTGTCCGGCCGCGCAGCTGCATGTTGCCCATGACGAGAGGAACTCGCAAGAGGCCATTTTGCGCGCGTATCGTGCTCCAACGCTATGGCGCCAGCCGAGGCAGGCAGCCCTGGACGTGCTTGCAAGTGATGCCCCGCCTCTGCGGCCGCTTGCCTTTGCGTGCTGCGATGACCGATCCTGCAGCCGGTCGTCGCTGAAGGCGGCACGCCGGCGACTTGCGCGATCGACCGACGGCTCGCCGCAACAGGTGCGCCGCGATGGGGTCACGCCTGAGTTGGGCAGCGAGCTGGGGCCGGATCAAAGCAGGGGCGGGCGACGCAGCTGGGGGCGAGATTTGCCTCGGTCCGCGGGCGCCGGTACGTGGTCGAGGTCTGCGCCACCGGGTCCGCGCCGCGGGCACGCTACTCGCGACCCTCCATTTTTGTCCAATGGGCGTTCAGCGCCCTTCTGGTTCGACGGCGGGCGCGGCAGGCGCCAGAGGCTCGATCAAGGCGCGGTTGCCGCAAGATCCGGTTGTCCGCAAATGCGCGACCCGGACACCGCGCGGCAACGCAGGGCTGGCAGCGGCTCCGCGCCGCCGACCGGCTCTGCCGGACAAGGTGGCGCCGCTGCGTCCGAGCCGCGCCTAGCCGATTTCGATATCCGACGCTCAGGGCGCGGTCCGCCTACACATCCCGAAGTTCGACAATCGAGCCGATTTCGGACCTGCGACAAACCAGAAGATCGTGCGCTGGAAAAAGCGCGTCGTCAGCCAAAAACGCGTCGTCAGCCTGCAGCTCGGGCAGGACGATTTTGGGCGCGCAGTCGGCCTCTGCAACGGCTTGGCAGCACGCGAGGACCTCGTCACGGCGCAGGACAAGCGGCTCGAATTCGCCGGCGACACCTTCGCTGTGCGGCGACAAGGCGACGCGGGCCAGGGCGCGGCTCGGCCGGATTTGGGTCCGACGCCAGCACCGGCCAAAGAACGCCGCCCGCGCAATCGATGCCGCCTGCAATCGATGCCGACCGATGCCGCCCGATGCCGCCGATAGGCCTTTGATTTCAGCGCGCGTTGTCCAAGATCAAAGCGCGTTGATATTTATGGATAAATGACGAAAAAGCCCGTAAAATTAGACAGCGTTTCAGTGCCAGCGACGGCGGCGGCGGTTTTGGTTCTTGCCAGCGGTGTGTGCCATCACCGCGTGTCGGTGCGGGGCTGAAGCATGTGCCGCGCGGATTGGCTGCTCCGACAGGGGCTATCGTGGGCGGCGCGGTGCGCTGGGCAATGGGCGGAAGACCCTCCGGCACGTGCGGGCTAGAGTTGGCGGCGCTTCCCGAGCTACCTTAAAATGCGCGGTTGCAGTTCCTGCTTGGCGTTCCGCGCCGGATGATTTTTTTCGACCGTGCAGGGCGGCCCTTACTGGTTGGCCTTTGCCCTGCCTGGTGACCTACTTGCACGGAATCTATGAACCCATCGAATGACGTTTCGCAGGAATCGCTGGTGCCCGTGCCGGTGAACGCGCCGTTGCCCCACCGCAAGGTGATGCGTCGCTGGCTGATCCCCTTGTCCGAGCGGACGACCGCCTATGCGATCTTCCTGCTGCTGTTTGACTACGCGCTGCTGCTGGGTGCGCTTTCGGCCACGGTGCTCGTGTCCGGATGGATGGGTAAGCTCTTCTTCGGCGTGGTCGCCGGCTTCGTCATCGGTCGCCTGTTCATCATCGGCCACGACGCTTGCCACCAGAGCCTGACGCCGCATCGCGGACTGAACCGCGTACTCGGACGCATCGCCTTCCTACCCTCGATCACTCCATATAGCCTGTGGGACGTCGGGCACAACGTCGTGCACCATGGCTATACGAACCTCAAAGGGTTCGATTTCGTATGGGCACCGTTGACGCGCGAAGAGTTCAACGCCCTGTCGCCCTGGAAGCAGTTGCTCGATCGCGTCTATCGCAGCGGCTGGGCGCCTGGCCTGTACTACATGATCGAGATTTGGTGGCTGCGCATGTTCTTCCCGAGCAAGTCGTACATGGGGACGCGCCGCTCCGCTTTCTTCTGGGATTGCCTGCTGGTGGCCAGCTTCGCTGTCTTGTGGATTGGGGCGATGGTCAGCGCCGCGGCCGCAACGGGCCAGCCGCTGCTGCCGGTTTTGGTGGCCGGCGTGCTGGTGCCGTTCCTGTTCTGGTGCTCGATGATCGGGTTTGTCGTCTACGTGCATCACACGCACGTCAAGGTGGGCTGGTATGACGAGCGCAGCGACTGGGCGCGGGCGCAGCCGTTCATTTCGACCACCGTGCACCTGACGTTCCCGCTGCGCCTGGGCGCGGTCATGCACCACATCATGGAGCACACCGCGCACCACCTGGATATGAGCATCCCGCTGTACCGGCTCAAGAGCGCGCAAAAGATGCTCGAAGACCTGTTGCCGCAGCGTATCGTCATTCAGCGCTTCTCCTGGCGCTGGTACTTTGACACGGCGCGCCGCTGCAAGCTCTACGATTTCACGCGGCGTTGCTGGACCGCCTACTCGGGCAAGGCGACCAGCGATCCGACACCGGTCCCGGTGGTCTGAGCGCCGGGTCCGGCATCTGCACCAAGAAATGGCCTCGCAAGAGGCCATTTGTTTTCTGGCCCGCCAGGCGCAGATAGCCCGCGGCAGCGGGTCGCGGCCCGCTCTTGCCGGATTCGAGCGGCTGCTGTCCAATGCGGACTGGCAATCCGGTTCGACCGGACGCCAGTTTCGCGATGGATCTGATCACACAACTGTTGGCACAGGTGCGGGCCGAGGACGCCTACGCGCGCGAGGCCCTTACGGCAACCGTCTACAGAGAACTGTTGCCGATGGCGCGCGCCCGGATGCGTGACGACGGCGACCGGACGGTACTGGTGACGACCGCGCTGGTCGACGGATGCTGCCGGCGTCTCGTGCGCTGCGGCGAGTTGCGCGCCGCGGATCGGCGTGGATTCTTTGCGTTTGCTTCGCCGGTGATGCAATCGCTCATCGTCAACTGCGTGCAGGAGCGCGCCGCCGAGCGCCGACGCGGGGGCGCGCCGCATCTTCGACTGTCCAACTGGCTGGCCGACGAGTTGGGCGGCGACGAGCAGGCCTTGCTAAAGATGCACCAGATCCTTGGCGGCCACGCGCTATGGGATCGGCGCTTGGCGCAGTTCGTGCAGATGGCTTACTTCGGCGGCTATAGCGAAACAGAGTTGGTTGAGGTACTCGGAATCGACGCGCACGCGGTGCGGCATGCCCATGCCGGTGCCTGCCTGGTCATTCCGGCGATACTCAAGGGCGAACGCGGCCTGCGCGACGCGATCTAGCGCCTCGTTTGCGGCAGCCGGGCGCGCGTGCTGCGGGGGCGCACGGTCGGTGCGCATGGGCGTCTGCGCGAGGGCCGGTCAGTTGCGCCGCCGCTGCGCCAGCGCCAGGACCAAAGTCAATCCGAGCAGCCAGACCATCGACCAGGCCGGTATGCTCAACCCGAGGAACGTCCAGTCGATGTTGGTGCAATCGCCGTAGCCCTGGAAGATTCGCGGCAGGGCGCGGCCCAGCGGCAAATTGGCGATCAGGTACTCCAGGCTGGGACCGCAAGCCGACACCTCCGGCGGGTGCAGTTGCAGCCAGACATGCCACGCGCCGACGCCGGCCCCTGCCAGGGCCGCCACGATGGCGATCGCGCCGACGAAGCGGGCCAGCAAGCGCGGCAGCAGGGCCGCCAGCAGGGCCAGCAGGCCGACCGAGACATGCGCGTAGCGCTGCAGGATGCAAAGCGGGCACGGCTCCAGGTGTTCGACCTGCTGCAGGTAGAGCCCGTAGCCGATGAGCGCGGCGGCAGCCACGAACACCGTCAGGTACAAGATGCGCGGGCGCATCAGGCGCCTTGCCAGCGTGGCCGCGCTCATGCGGCGCCTCCATCGGCTGCTTCCGGATCCAATCCGCGCACCAGGCTCAGCAGCTGGGCGTAGACCTTGGGCGAGCCACACACCACGTTGCCGCTGCTCAAGTGGTCGGCATTTCCTTGATCGTCCGAGATCAGGCCCCCCGCTTCGACGACCAGCAGGCTGCCGGCCGCCATGTCCCAGGGGGACAGGCCAAATTCCCAGAAGCCGTCGAAGCGTCCCGCGGCCACGTAGGCCAGGTCCAGGGCTGCGGCGCCCGGCCGACGGATGCCGGCGGTGCGGGCAGCGACTCGCTTGAACAATTGCAGGTACTCGTCGATGCGCTCGAAATTTCGGTAGGGAAAGCCGGTTGCGATGAGGCTGTCCTGCAACTGGCTGCGTTTGGAAACGCGCAGGCGTCGGTCGTTGAGGAAGGCGCCGCGGCCGCGCGTGGCCGTGAACAAATCATTACGGGACGGATCGTAGATCACCGCCTGCGTGATCTGACCGGCGTGCTGGCAGGCGATCGATACGGCATACTGGGGAAAGCCATGGATGAAATTGGTCGTCCCGTCGAGCGGGTCGATGATCCAGGTGAAGTCGGACGCACCGTCCGGGCGCTGGGCTCCGGATTCCTCGGCCAAGAAGCCGTGGTCCGGATAGGCTTGGGAGAGCGTCTCGATGATGGCCTGTTCGGCCGCCTTGTCCACCTCCGTGACAAAATCGGCGTGACCCTTGGTGGTAACGCGCAGCAGATCCAGGTCGAGGCTGGCCCGGTTGATGATGGCGCCGGCTTTGCGAGCAGCCTTTACGGCAGTGTTTAGGAGTGGATGCATGGAAGAGGCGGCTGGGTGCGAGGGGGGGCCGAAAAGCGAAAAGACGGCGCAGGCGGCAAAGTCCGATTCTATAGGTCTTGGTGCTGCGGATCCTGCCATCGAAGGCGCAAATCGTGCCGCCGGCCTGTCTCAGGTGCGATTTGTTCTGGTCGAGCCCAGTCACGTGGGCAACATCGGCTCCTGCGCCCGGGCATTGCGGGCCATGGGTTTTTCACGCCTGTGCGTGGTGCAGCCACGCGATCCACAGTTTCGCACGGCGCCCGAGGCCGTCGCACTGGCGGCGGGCGCGGCCGAGGTCCTGGCCCAGTCCGAGGCGTATCCCAGTCTCGCCGAGGCGCTGCAGGGGGTGCATTTGGCCTTTGCCACCACCGGCTACGCGCGCGAGCACGGCCCGCAACCCATCGAGATCCGCAGCGCGGCGCAACGCGCCGCGCTCATGGCGCAGCGACAGGGCGCCCAGATCGCCTTCGTCTTTGGACCGGAGCGTACCGGGCTGGCCAACGCCGACGTGCAGCGTTGCCACCATTGTTGCACCATTCCGGCCGACCCGGCGCGTGGATCGCTCAACCTGGCGCAGGCCGCGCAGGTCGTGGCCTATGAGACGCGCCGAGAGTTTCTGGCGCTGGCGCAGATCAGCGATCGACCGGCGCCGCGCCGCGACCACACTCATAGCGACCCGCGCCCGCAAGAGCCAGCGGCCAGCGTCGAGCAGGCTGAGGCGATGTTTGCGCACCTCGAGCAGGGCCTGGCCGCGCTTGGCTATCTGGATCCGCACCAGCCCAAGCATCTGATGGCGCGCATACGCCACCTGCTGCTGCGAGCCCGTCCCAGCCGCACCGAAATCGACATCTTGCGCGGGATCGCCGCGGCGATGGTGCAGCCGCGCCGCGAGCGCGCCGGCCGCAAGACCAAAGGCTAGACCGTACGGGTAGCGGGGGCCCGGCGCCCGCTGCCGGCGCCGTCAAACCGAGAACACCTGCAGCGCTGCGTCGGCCCAGCGCAGCCCGCCGCCGCGGGCCGTTGCGGCGTCCAACTCCCAATCGGGCAAGACCCAGCGCAGCGCACTGTGTCCATCGAGTTCGAATTGATGGAGCGCCGGGCGGTGTGTATGGCCGTGGATCATCCGGCGCACGCCGGCCGCGCGCATGGCCGCATCGATCGCCGACGGCGTGACGTCCATGATCTGTTCGTCCATCTGCTGCTTGCCGGCCTCGCTGCGCATGCGCACCTGGTCGAGCAGGGCCTGGCGCTCGGCCAAGGGCCGGGACAAGAAGGCGGCCTGAAACTGCGCGTCGCGGGCCTGGCGGCGAAATGCCTGGTAGGGCAGGTCCAGGGTGCAATAGGCATCGCCGTGACTGAGCAGCACCGGCGTGTCTGCGGCATCGACTCGGTCTCCCACGATGGCGATGCACGGGTCGGCCAGTAGCCGCGCCCCGCTCGCCTGCAGGAACTGGGCGCCCAGCAACAGATCGCGATTGCCATGCATGAGGTAGACCTGCGTGCCGCGCGCCGCCAGCGCGTGCAAGGCGTGCGCAACTTCGCGGCCCAGCGAATCGGCCTGGGTCAAGGCGTCGTCCCCGGCCCAGACCTCGAAGAGGTCGCCCAGGATGACAAGCTCGGCGGCTTTGCCCCCGATTTGACCGACCAGGCCAAGAAAGCCCGCCACCGTGCGCGTACGCGCGCCGGTCAGGTGCAGATCCGAAACGAATACCGGCGCGTGCAGCGCCAGCCGGTCGATCGTCGCCACCCGGGCCGGCACGGGTGGCGACGCTTCGGGCGCAGGTCGATCGGCCGGCGGCGACATGTGGGGCGCGAGCCTCGGGCGCTGGGGCCTCGGGAACCTGGTGCGGTCCGATCAGGCGTCGACCTCGGCGCGCTCGATCAGCACGTCCTCTTCGGGCACGTCCTGGTGGCCGCCGCTGCGCCCGGTGCGTACCGTGCGGATCTTGTCCACCACATCGGTGCCTTCGACGACCTTGCCGAACACGCAGTAGCCCCAGCCCTGGCCGCTGGGCGCCGTATGGTTGAGAAAGTCGTTGTCAGCGACGTTGATGAAGAACTGCGCCGTGGCCGAATGGGGATCGGACGTGCGCGCCATGGCCAGCGTGTACTTGGTGTTGCGCAGACCGTTGGCCGCCTCGTTTGGGATCGGCGCGCGCGTGGGCTTTTGACTCATGCCCGGCTCGAATCCGCCGCCTTGGATCATGAAGCCGTTGATCACCCGATGGAAGATCGTGTTGTCGAAGTGCCCCGACCTGACGTACTCGAGGAAGTTTTCGACCGTCTTGGGCGCGCGCTCGGCGTCCAGTTCGATGCCGATGACGCCGTGATTGGTATGCAGTCGGACCATATTTGCTTTCTCCCGCGTGGATGTAGATGGAGGTTTGCCGGGCCGGCGCTTGCGGCGTCCGGCAGGGCTGGCTACTTGCCCAGGTGCGCCTTGCGAAGGAAGACCGGTTGAACCGGAAGATTCTGAAATTCATACCCTTTGGCCCGGGTCGGCGTGGCAACGATCTTGTCCACGGTATCCATGCCGTCGACGACCCGACCGAAAACCGTGTAGCCGTTGCCGTCGCTGCCGGGGTAGTCCAGGTTGTTATTGTCGGCGACATTGATGAAGAACTGCGACGTCGCCGAATTCGGGTCGCTGGTGCGCGCCATGGCAATCGTGCCGCGTTCGTTGTGCAGACCGTTGTTGCTCTCGATGGCGATCGCTTCGTGGGTCGGCTTGTGCTGCAGCCCGCCGCCATAGCCGCCGCCCTGGATCATGAAGCCCGGGATCACGCGGTGAAACAGCGTCTCGTCGTAAAAGCCTTCCTTGACGTACCGCACGAAGTTGGCCACGGTGCGCGGCGCCTTTTGCGCGTCGAGTTCGAGCGCGATGGCGCCTAGCGACGTCTCGAGCGTGACAACCACCGGCGCGATCGTGGGCGCTGCGGCGTTGGCAACCGCCGCGTTCGAATCCGCACCCGCCGGCCGATCGGGTCCGGCGCCCGGATGGGAGACCTGGGCTTGGACCGGGGCCGAAACCTGGGCCATGGCCTGGGCATGAATTGCGACGCTCAGGCCGATGGCGCAGGCGACCATCGCGGCAACGCGGGCCAGTCGGCAGTTTGGATGCATGGTGGTGTGCTCCGTTGCGGGTTGGGGCTCGGCGAAGGCGGTTGACCGATGCGGGTCAGTGCGCGCGCGCGCTGCGCAGTTTGCCGCTGACTTCGCGCGCCAGCGCCAGCTTCTTTTTCAAGATGGCGTTGGCCGGGTCGAGCTTGCCCGCCTTCTCGTAGGTCGACATCGCCATGGCGATGTACATGTCGCCCAGGTTTTCCCGCGCGGTGATGTAGCCCGGCTGGGCGGTGATCGCCTGCTGCAGCAGGCCCACCGCCTCGGCGTACTTGCCTTCGTTGGCGCGGATCGCCGCCAGGTTGTTATAGGGTTCGGGCAACTCGGGAAACTCGCTGCACATCGCTTCGAAGGCCGCCGTCGCCTCGCCGGTTCGCCCCAGGTCGCCCAGTACGACGGCGTGCACGAAGCGCAACTGCGCATCGCGCGGAAACTTAAGCACCGCTTCCTCGGCTAGCTTCAGGGCTGCGGGCTTGTCGCCAGTGCGCAGGCTCAGGTTGATGGCCTCCAGCGCCTGCACGTTCGGCGGCACCACGGGCGTCGAATTGACGCTCGAGGTCTGGGCTGGCGCCTGCGCCACCGGCGCGACGAACAGCGCCAGCGCCAGCAGCGCAAGCAGTACGACGGGGGCCGCGGTGCGCGGGCAACCAGGCAAGGGCAGCAAGGGGTGAGGGGAGCGCTGATATAATCGGCCCCCATTCTAACAAGGCTCCTTGAAGGCCCTGCGCCGGGTCCGCTGCCAGCTGCCCCGGGGCGCATGGCGCGGTCGTCGCCCGGTGCGCGCCGCCGCTTGCGCGGTGCGCTGGTGCCAGGGTCGGCGCGGCGCGCGGGGGCAAAGCGCGGCGGCCGGCGCCGGCGGCACGGACGTCTTGCGAACTTACCCATGCCCAATCTTCTTTGCTGGCGCGCATGACCGTACGCATCTACAACACGCTGTCGCGGCGATTGGAAGACCTGGTGCCGCTCGAACCCGGCCACGTGCGCCTGTACGTCTGTGGCATGACGACCTATGATCTTTGCCACCTGGGACATGCGCGCCTGTTTCTGGCCTTCGATGTGGTCACGCGCTGGCTGCGCACGCGCGGGTTGCGCGTCACGTACGTGCGCAACATCACCGACGTGGACGACAAGATCATCCGCCGCGCGCTCGAGAGCGGCGAATCCATATCGACCCTGACCGAGCGCAACATTCGGGCGATGCATGAAGACTTCGATGCCCTAGGAATGCGCCGTCCGGACATCGAGCCGCGTGCCACGCAGTACATCGCGCAGATGCTCGACTTGATCGGGACGCTCGAGCGCGAGGGCCTGGCCTACCAGGCCGACGACGGCGACGTCGATTTCGCGGTGCGCAAGTTTCCCGGCTACGGCAGGCTCTCGGGCAAGTCGATCGACGAACTGCGCTCCGGCGAGCGCATCGGCGTCAACCAGTCCAAGCGCGATCCGCTCGACTTCGTGCTGTGGAAACGTGCCAAGCCGGGCGAGCCGCAGTGGCCCTCGCCGTGGGGGCCGGGGCGCCCCGGCTGGCACATCGAGTGCTCGGCGATGGCCGCTGCGACGCTGGGACGCACCTTTGACATCCACGGGGGCGGGCCGGATCTGATCTTCCCGCACCATGAAAACGAGATCGCCCAGAGCGAAGGCGCCTACGGCGTCCCCTTAAGCCGGCTGTGGATGCATTGCGGCGCGCTGCGCATGGGCGAGGAGAAGATGTCCAAGTCTCTGGGCAACTTCCTGACGATCCGCGATGCGCTCAAGCGCTACCGTGCCGAGGTGGTGCGGTTCTTCTTGGTGCGCTCTCACTACCGCGGGCAGATCGCCTTTACCGAGGACCTGTTGGCCGATGCCGCGGCCGGCCTGAGCCGGCTGTACACGGCGCTGCGCGGCTTTGCTGCGCCGCCTGCCGGTTCCGAACTGCCGGTGGATTGGAGCGAAGCTCGCGCGCAGCGCTTTGCCGCCGCGATGGACGAGGACTTCAATACGGCCGCGGCGGTGGCCGAGCTCTTCGACCTGGCCGGCGAGCTCAACCGCGGCAAGGCGCCTGCGGCGGCCGCGCAGCTGCGTGCGCTCGGCGGGGTGCTCGGCTTGCTGCAGCAGGACGCCGAGGGCTTTTTGCAAGCCGGTGCAGCGCCGGGCGGCCTGCCAGCGGCTCGCGTGCAGGAGCTGGTCGAACAGCGCACCGCGGCAAAGAAAGCGCGCGATTTTGCCGAGTCCGACCGCATACGCGCGCTGCTGGCCAGCGAGGGCATCGCGCTCGAAGACGGTCCGGGCGGAACCAGTTGGCGCCGGCAATGAGCGCGGCCGGTTGGGACCCGGGCAAGGTGCCGCTGGCCACTGTACCCGTGCCGGCAAATGTCGCAGGCGGGTGGCGGAGGGGCGCATGGCGCCGGTAGCCAAGTCGCCGGCGACGGTGGCGCTGCCGGCGTTTTGGGCGCGTGCCAAGCGCACGCTGGCCGCATCGGACGCGACGATGGCCGGGATCATCGCCGGCCATCCGCGGGTACGCCTGGTGTCGCGCGGCGACGGGTTCACCACGCTGGCGCGCTCCATCGTCGGGCAACAGATCTCCGTCAAGGCCGCCGACTCGGTCTGGGCGCGGCTGCAGCAGCGCTGTCCGCAAATCACGCCACAGGCGCTGCTGCGCCGCCGCGTGGCGACCCTGCGTGCCTGCGGCCTTTCCGAGCGCAAGGCCGAGTACCTGCACGATCTGGCCCGCCATTTTGACCGGGGGCTGGTGCGGATGCCGCAGCTGGTGCGCATGCCCGACCAGGAGGTCATCGAATGCCTGACGGACATCCGCGGCATTGGCCGCTGGACAGCGGAGATGTTTTTGATCTTTAATCTGCTCCGGCCGGATGTTTTCCCGGCGGACGACCTGGGATTGCTCAAGGCGATCAGCCGTCATTACCTGGACGGCGAGCCGACGGCCGGTTTGTTGCGCGGCGCCGGGCGCGAAAAGGTGGTCCAATTGGGGGCCGGGTGGGCGCCATACCGCAGCGTGGCGACTTGGTATCTGTGGCGCAGCCTCGATCCGGTGCCGGTAGAGTACTGAAGTGCAGTAGTCGGCAAGTACGCAAGCACGGAACGATCCGCACCCCGACCGGGGCCAGGATCGAGACCGCGAACAGCACACAGGGATTATCGATGGCCGCCGCCAAGACCAGCTTTCTTGACTTCGAACAGCCGATCGCCGATTTGGAGGCCAAGATCGACGAGTTGCGCTTCGTCCAGGACGATTCGGCGGTCGACATCTCCGATGAGATCGTCCGGCTGCAGGCCAAGAGCCAGGCGCTGACGAAGGACATCTTCGCCAAGCTCACGCCCTGGCAGGTGTCCCAGCTCGCGCGCCACCCCCAGCGGCCCTACACGCTCGATTACGTCAACGAAATCTTCACCGATTTTCACGAGCTGCACGGCGACCGAACCTACGCCGACGACCTTTCCATGGTCGGCGGCCTGGCGCGCTTTAACGGCCAGCCGGTGCATGGTGCATCGGGCAGCAAAAAGGGCGCGACACCAAGGAGCGCGCGCTGCGCAACTTCGGCATGCCGCAAGCCCGAGGGCTACCGCAAGGCGCTGCGGCTGATGAAGCTTGCGGAGAAGTTCGGCCTGCCGGTGTTCACCTTCGTCGATACGCCCGGCGCCTACCCGGGCATCGACGCCGAGGAGCGCGGTCAGTCCGAGGCGATCGGCCACAATCTGTTCGCGATGGCCCAGCTGCAGGTGCCCATCATCACGACCATCATCGGCGAAGGCGGGTCTGGCGGCGCGCTGGCCATCGCCGTGGCGGACATGGTGCTGATGCTCCAGTACGCCACCTACTCGGTGATCTCGCCCGAAGGGTGTGCCTCGATCCTGTGGAAGAGCGCCGAGAGGGCTCCCGAAGCGGCGGAGGCGCTGGGCCTTACCGCCAGCCGGCTCAAGACGCTGGGCCTGGTCGATCGCATCGTCGCCGAGCCCCTGGGCGGCGCGCACCGCGATCCGGCGCAGATGGCCGCCTTGCTCAAGCGCGCGCTGACGGACGCGCTGCGCCAGTTCCAGGGCGTCAAGACCAAGGACTTGTTGGCCGGACGCCATACGCGCCTGATGGGCTATGGCAAATTCAAGGAAACGTCCGCCGAAACCTGATCCGGCCGACGCGGTTCTGCTGGCGGCAGTGCAGCGCGTCGTCACGGACGCGCACGCGCGGCGCGCGCACGAGGGCGCCGCCGGCTTCGCGTCGGCTTTCCCCGCGGGCGCCGCCGGGCTCGAAGGTCCTTCGGGTCCACGGTCCCGCTCCGCCCGCCGGCCAACCGATCGTCCTGCTTGCGCGGTCGACGAACCCGTGGTGGTGGCCTATAGCGGCGGACCCGATTCGACCGTGCTGCTCGACTTGGCGTGTCGGCTGCGCGATGCCGCGGCCAGCGGATTCGCCTCGGTACAGGCGGTGCACGTGCACCACGGTTTGCAGGTCGACGCCGACGCCTGGGTGACCCATTGCGAGCAGCAGTGCCGCCGGCGCGGAGTCGAATTGACGGTGTGCCGCGTGCGTGTGCTGCCCAAGCGGGGCTGGGAAGACGGCGCCCGGCGTGCGCGCTACGGCGCCCTGGCGCAAGCGGCCGAGCGCATCGGCGCCCGCGCCCTGCTCACGGCGCACAATGCCGACGATCGCATCGAGACGTTCTTGTTGCAGTGGCTGCGCGGCGCGGGCCTGGACGGGCTGGCCGGCATCGCCGAGCAGCGCGCGCTCGAGCGCACGGGCCCGGGCCTGCCGGTGCAACTGCTGCGGCCTTTGCTCGAGATACCGCGTCGGCAGATCGAACAGTACCTGGAGCGGCACGCGCTGGCGGCGGTCACCGATCCGAGCAACGCCGACCCGCGCTTTGCGCGCAACGCGTTGCGTTTGCACGTGCTGCCGCCGCTGGAGCGCATCCGCAGCGGATTTCGCAAGTCCACGACGCGCTCGATCGAGCTCATCGGCGAGGCAGCCGACGTGCTCCAGGAGCTGGCGCAGGAGGGGCTGGCCACCTGCACGGAGGGCGCGCCGCCGCGGATGCTGCGCATTGACCGGTTGGGTTCGCTGGCACCGGCGCGCCGGCCCTTGGTGCTGCGCGCCTGGCTGGCCGGTTGCGGCGTCGATGCGCCGTCGCGCGCACGCCTGCTCGAGGCATTGGACCAGGCGCTGGGCGCCGGCGGCGACGGGCGCATGCTCATTCGCATTGGCAGCCAGGAACTGCGCCGCCATCGCGGCCTGCTCTGCCTGCGTGCGGCCGGCAAGGCGCGCAGGCCCGCGCACGCCGGCGAGCCCTTCTACTGGCAGGGCGAGCCCGAACGGGTCCTCGGTGGCTGGGGCGGGGTGCTGCGTTTTGTGGTGGGTGGCGATGCCGCCGCGCGCACGCCGCACGGACGGAACGCCGCCGCTGCGGCGGCCGTCGAACTGGCTGGTTTTGATCCGGACTGGCTGCGCGAGCGCCCGCTGGAAGTGCGTGCCCGCACCGGCGGCGAACGCTTCAAACCCCACGCGCTGCGTCCGTCCAAGCGCCTCAAGCACCTGTTTCAGGAGGCCGGAGTACCCGAGTTCGAGCGCGCCGGCCTGCCCCTGCTGTGGCGCGACGGGCAACTGATCTTTGTCGCCGGGCTCGGCGGCGACGCCCGGCTGGTCGAGCCGGGTCCGGGGCGCGTGCGCATCGAGTGGTCGGGCGAACCGAGTCTCATCGACGCATAAAGCGCTGTCGCCTGGCGGCCCCGCCGGGCCGCCGGCCGCGACCTCCTATAATCGCCGGTTTTGACCTTCGGATAGCCTAACCGCCCAACGCCATGTCGCTCATCGTCCACAAGTACGGCGGCACCTCGGTCGGCAGTGTCGATCGCATCAAGAACGTCGCGCGTCGCGTCGCCAAATGGCAGCGTGCCGGTCACCAGGTCGTGGTGGTCGTCTCCGCGATGAGCGGCGAGACCAATCGACTCATCGATTTGGCCCGCCAGATCCAAGCCGAGCCGGATCCGCGCGAGCTCGACGTCGTTGCATCGACCGGCGAGCAGGTAACGATCGGGCTGCTGGCGATGGCACTCAAAGCGATCGGCGTCCCGGCCAAGAGCTATACCGGCGCCCAGGTGCGCGTGCTCACGGACAGCTCCTTTACCAAGGCGCGCATCGTTTCCATCGATGCCGACCGGATCAAGGCCGACTTGGATGCGGGCCTGGTCGTCGCCGTGGCCGGGTTCCAGGGCGAGGACGAGCTCGGCAACATCACCACCTTGGGGCGCGGCGGTTCGGATACCTCCGCGGTGGCGCTGGCGGCGGCGTTGAACGCCGACGAGTGCCTGATCTATACCGACGTCGACGGGGTCTATACGACCGACCCGCGCATCGTGCCCGAGGCGCGGCGCCTGCACACGGTGACCTTCGAGGAAATGCTCGAAATGGCGAGCCTGGGCTCCAAGGTCTTGCAGATTCGCTCCGTCGAGTTCGCCGGAAAATACCGGGTGCGCCTGCGCGTGCTCTCGAGCCTGACCGATCCGGACCTGCCGCTGGCGGTCGAGGCCGAATCCGGAACGCTGATCTCTTTTGAGGAAGATTCTCAGATGGAACACGCTGCCATTTCCGGCATCGCCTTTACTCGCGACGAGGCCAAGATCACGCTGACCAGCGTCCCGGACCGGCCTGGCATCGCCTACCAGATCCTCGGGCCGATTGCCGATGCCAACATCGACGTCGACATGATCATCCAGAACAACAGCATCGGCGGCATGACCGATTTTTCGTTCACGGTCAACCGCGGCGAATATGCCAAGGCGATGGACGTCCTCAACGAGAAGGTCAAGGCGCATGTCAATGCCAAGGCCGTGGTTGGCGACGCCAAGATCTGCAAGGTCTCCGTGGTCGGCATCGGCATGCGCTCGCACGTGGGCATCGCCAGCATCATGTTCCGCACGCTGTCGGAAGAGGGAATCAACATCCAGATGATCTCCACCAGCGAGATCAAGATCTCCTGCGTCATCGAGGACAAGTACATGGAACTGGCGGTGCGCGCGTTGCACAAGGCGTTTGGTCTGGAGCAGGCGAACGCGACGTAGATTGCACATCGCGCCTGTGGCCGGCTCGCGTTGACCCGGCCGCAGTCAAGCTCTACACTGCCGGGCAAATGACCAAGGGAGGCGCCCCGGGTGCACCCTGGAAAGCCGATTCCCGGAGACGTGGCCGAGTGGTCGAAGGCACTCCCCTGCTAAGGGAGCATGCGGGCAAAAACTCGCATCGACGGTTCGAATCCGTCCGTCTCCGCCACCCAGTCTGGCACGCAGCAATAGAAAATATCCACGCTGAGGCCCGCAAAGCGCGGGCCTTCGCGTTTTCGCACTTCTCTGTGGTGCCCGATTCCGCTTCAAAAGCCATCGATTTCTAGGAATTATTGGACCTAAGAAAATCGGCAGGTCACGACGGTGAGACCGGCGTCTGGCCATCGAAGACAAAACGAGCGATGGTGGTCGGACGTTGCGTCTATCGGGAAGATTCGGCCACGACCGGGAAGGCCGCGCCAGCATTCCGCACCGCAAATTGAAGCTTGAGGCATTTCGCCCGTAACGGGCTTCAGCGGTTCAGACGCCCACGTTATGTCGTCCCTGGCGCACTGTCCCTTGAAACGGACGGGCGCTGAAAATCCAGGGCCAGTTGCTGATAGAGCTCCGGCCCAAGCCGTTCGCTGGTCGCCTTGGCAAGCAGCGCCGTCGCCATCAGGCTGATGACCATGGCGTGTCCATCGATCATCTCCATCACGATGATGGCCGAGGTGATCGGCGATTGGGTGACTGCGGCAAGGAAACCCGCCATGCAGATCGCAACAAATGGGTGAGCCATTAGACCAAAGTCAAGCCAACGCGCCAGGTCAAAACCAACGGCCGCTCCGACCGCCAGGGCTGGTGCGAATATCCCGCCCGGTATTCCGCTGTAGTAGGTGATTACGGTGGCAGCAAAGCGCGCGATTGGTGTGTACCAGGGCAGCACCGTCGCTCCGTCGATGGCCTGCGCAGTGATGGCATAGCCGCTTCCCAGCGAGATTCCTCCACCAAGCCATCCGATCATAGCTACGGTCAGGCCACACGCCCCGGCAAACCACACCGGATGACTTTTGCGAAACTGCCATATCCGAGCGTCTTTGGCGCGTTGCGACCACAAGAGAAGCCAGCTGAATGCTCCACCGGCCAATCCGCATACGACGCCCCCCACCAGGACCGCCGGAACGATGCCGGGACCGATACTTCCGATCGCCAACTGGCCGAAATAGCGATAGTTGCCTTCCAGCGCCATCGAGGTCAGTCCCGCAATGATGATGGTGCTGAGCAGTACGCCACTGGTGCGCGATTCGAAGCGTCGCCCGAGTTCCTCTATCGCAAAAGTGATACCCGCCAGCGGTGTATTGAAGGCTGCCGCGATGCCTGCGGCGCCGCCGGCAAGAGCGAGGTCGGCGGCGCGGATGGTGCGGGCATTTGGCAGGAAGCGATGTGCGTACTGCATGATAGACGCGGCGATCTGCACCGACGGTCCCTCGCGACCTGCCGAAAATCCGCCAAGCAGGGCCAAGCCGCCGAGGCCAACCTTGCCACAGACGATGCGCAGCGACAACATGCCGGGGACCGAGGCGTGGTGCTTGAGTAGGCGCGTTGCGGCAATTGTCTGCGGAATTCCGCTACCCTGCGCTCCCGGAAAAAAGCGCTGTGTCGCCCAGACGACGAACATGCCAATCGTCGGCGTCAACAGCAGCGATATCCACAGCCGGTCACGTATCATGGCGTTGAAGCCAGTTAATGCCAAGTCAGACAACGCCGCAAATCCGACCGCGACCAATCCGGAAATGGCCGCGGCAAGCCAGATTACCGCACGGGTACGCCAGCGCACCGAGCTAAATAGCCTTTTGGGCAAGAGCGAGGTGAGGTTCATTTGTTTGAGGTGCGGGCGCTTTGTCGGAGTTTAGGATGGGCCTGATAGTAGCGAGCGGTACGCTTGCGTTTGCGTGAAAGTAGCATTCAGCTACCTGCCAATCATGGTTACGAAGCAATCGAAGAGAGTCGTTAAGTCGACGCCTCCTGCCAACGCGTCAAAATTGCTCGGCGGGACAGCCGTGGCGCGCCGTGGATCCGGGACAGCACGCGAACCAGTGGCAATTGCCAAGCATGCGGACGGCCACCGTGAACTCTCACTTGCCGTACTGGGGCAATTTCGCGTGATTTTCCGTTCCGTAAAGAAGCACTTCCAGTGGGTTCAGGAGCGAACCGGGGTTAGCGGAGCACAGGTGTGGGTCCTGGCCGAAATTCACCGAACCCCGGGGATACGGGTGACGGAACTGGCTCGCGCAATGGCGGTGCACCAATCGACGGCAAGCAACCTCATCGACCGGCTCGAAAAAGCCGGTTTGATCCAACGCGACCGCTCGGCTGCGGATCAACGTGTCGTGCATTTGTCACTGACCAAGTCGGGGCGCAAGGCGATCGTCGCCGCTCCGCTGCCCTTGGAGGGAGTGCTGCCAGATGCCCTGAACTCGCTCCCCCATAAGAGCTTGTTGGAATTGCAGCAGCACCTCGAAAGGCTCACGAGGTCGATGAAGGTGCGCGACAGAGGTGGAAAGCGCATCCCCTTGGCAGAGATGTAAAAAAGGTGGCGGCTGCCGCTAGCGACAGCCGCCAAGTCGCTCGCTGCTACCGTAATAGCGCTCTCGTCTCCCCCTTGCCTATCACTTCCACGTATCGACGAAGTCTGCGCGCCGGTTCTGGGCCCAGCACTTTTCCTCGTGACACAGGGCGCGGGGCTTCTCCTTTCCGAAACTCACCGTCGAAATGCGCGACCCGGAAACACCGAGGGCAAGCAGTCGTTCCTTGACGGCATTGGCGCGCCGGTCGCCCAGTGCCAAGTTGTATTCGCGGCCACCCCGCTCATCGCAGTTTCCCTGTAACGTGATCTGATCGTTGGGAAATGTTTGTGCAAGCTTCGCGTGGTCTTCGATCGTGGAAATCCATTCTGGCAGGATTGCCGACTTGTCAAAGTCGAAGTACACGCTGCGCTCGTCCAGGGAAGACCGCTGGCGATTGAAAACCTGCATCGGCGGCTCTACTGGCACGACCGGCGCCGCCTTGGCCATCGGCGGAGGTGCAACCGGCGGGGCCACGGGCGCCTGGGCCTGTTGCTTGGGGGGGACGCTCGGCGCCGGCGGTGCCGTCGTTGAGCAGGCGGCCATGAGGGCAGCAAACGACAGGATGGCAATTCGTCTCATGATCGGATCAGATCCTTATATTGGAGCAAATTATGAAAATTATAGCATTCCCGCAAATTGAATTTGCTCAAATATATTATCATGATTTCGACGGAAAGGAAGAAGGCCAAAGAAGAGGCAACTCTGGCGACCGGACCGCGTTGCGGCGCCATCCGCTCGATACAAGAAGGCTTTCTCGCCGTGGTTCTACTAATCGACGTCCGGGGGTTTAGGGCGTCAGTACAAAAGTTCGTGCGTCGCGCTTTGCATTGCAATATTGGAACTTCTTGAATGAAAGACTTGGCTTTTGAAAGAACCCATCGAACGCGTACCGGTCAATGCATCTCATCGAAGCAGTCGGCAAGCCGGCCAAGAGCGGTCCGTCTCTTTGCATTTGCTATCGCAATCGCATGCTATCCGCTGACTTCCCCGGCTGCGGACTGGAGGCGTCTCGAGGATCGTCCCTCATCGACTGTTGATGTTGATTTACAAAGCGTGGCGCCGGTGGGGAAACTGAAGAACGTGAAGACTCGCGAAGTCTTCACGGCTTTGCACAAGAATCCGCGGCTAAAGGACTACGATGAAATGCAAGTGCTGCTGCGGGTCAACTGCGAGGAGGAAAAGGCGGCATTAACGGAGGTGACCTACGTCCTGCAAGGGCAGGCGCAAGAAAAGGTGACAATTCAAGCTCAGAACCTCTCGTTTCGCAAAAGATTTCATCGTGGCAGCGGCCGAATCTTCTGGGGCCTGGTTTGCGCGCCCATCGTTGAACCGCCCAAAGGCGCTGATGCGCCCAAGACCCCCCAATAATGGATCGAAGTCGGTTGTGAATCCACTTTCGCTCGACGGCTAACTTCCCAATAAGAACGCGGCAAAAGTGAGGGCAAGCCTGCCAATCCGTTCCAAGACGGTCAAAGAGTGGCCTTCTCACTACACAACGATCTCTAGCAGGTGAAAGGTATGCCTTCTACGAAACCGGGAATCTGATGAAGCAATGAGCGAAGGGGGCGGCGACGGCTGCGCATTCGAGTGCGGATGCTCCGCGTCAGTCGTCGGTCGCAGTCTTGCCGGACTGGGCGGGCGAATAGCGCGAGCGCTGGTCCGCTTCTTGAATCGATTATGGCAAACGGCGTCTTGCACCACCGGCGCGCGAGCGGGTTTGCTCGGCAGGCCGAGCCATGGAGCGCCCAACTATCGAAAGAACGCAGCTGCGCAAGCGGCGGGAGTGCTGGCGATGAGGCAGATGCCGGCGGTGGCAGCGACCAGGAGTTTGGAGTCGCAAGGCAGGGGCCAACAACCGACACGCCTCAGGAAGCGCGCTTGAACCAGACAGCGGTGGTCACGCGAGCCTGGCGGTGCGTGTTCTGCAGTGGGTCGGCCAGCTCAACTCCGGCGTTGCGCGCGCAAGGTTACGGGCGATTTGACTGCGCCAAGCGAATTGGCAGGTTGGTATAATACATTTGGTCAAATGTAATCATCGAAGGGATTTCGTGGATTGATCTTCAATTTGAGCGTGGGTGGGATTCGAAATTCGCGGCCATGAAGCAGGGCCTCCGGCCGGATGTCCTACTGCACGCCGAAACGAAGTTGGAAGGTGCTGGACCAGGTAGGTGTCGACGATATTGCCGCCCGCCTCGCCTGATTCTGCAGAGAGGCGCAAGGGCGGGTTCAAGGGACGCTTGCGGCTGGAAGAGTCCCGGCTGGGGGCGAGTTCTCCGCGTCGATCAGGAAAGTTTGCAGCGCAGGCGAGGGCCAAGATGGACAGAGTACCGGTCGAAGCAGACGAAGCCGACACGGATTGGATTAGGACCGGCCTGAGCTTGATGGGAATGCTGCTGGCTGTCGCAGGCCTGTTTTGGGGGATGCATTGGTATAGAGTTCATCGAATGGAGGTGGCATCGCCGCCGCCGGCTGCCGCAATTCCAAGCATGGCAACCGTACCGGTGCCGACCGCCCCGGCTTCGGTGCCCGAGATCGCACCGAGCTATCCGATCGAAGCCGGCGAGCCGGCCATTTCGCTGACGCTGGAAAGTAGCGACGCGACGATCATGGCGGAGTTGTCTCGACTTTCTGGAATTCGCGGGCTGTATGGAGGGATTCGGCCGACGCAGATCGTCCGCCATATCGTCGCGACGGTGGATGCTTCGCCTCGGCGACAAGTGCCGGTGCAGGTTGTGCCGATCACGCCAGTACCGGGAAGTCTGATCGTTTCACGAGTTGCGAGCGAAGACGTCGTCAGCGACGATAACGCGCAGCGGTATCTCCCCTGGATCCGCATCCTGATGTCGGTGAACCCATCTTCGGCGGCGACGGCGTATCGCCGTTTCTACCCCCTTTTTCAGAGTGCGTACCGGGAACTCGGTTACCCAAGGGGCTATTTCAACGATCGATTGGTTGACGCAATTGACGATATCTTGGCAACCTCTGAGATATCCGGTCCGCTTCAAGTTGAATTGCCAAGCGTCATGTGGCGATATGTGGACCCGGATCTTGAATCGCTGTCGGCGGGGCAAAAGATCCTATTGCGAATGGGAAAAGCAAACGCAAAGGTGGTTCGCGAGTGCTTGGTGGTCTTTCGGGCAAAGATTGTCTGAGGCGAGGGACGCTCCATGGCTGGCTGCCGTGCGATGCCGCCATGGGTTAGGCAGGTGGACGCGCATTTTGGATTTAGATTTGGTGAGCTACCGTGGGAGACGGCGGCGCAGAGGCTCCCGCCTTGCGGCGTGAGTTGATATCGCGTCGGAAGCTGTGCGGGGCTACGATCGGGCAATGGAAAGCAAGGGGCAAGCATGCTTGAACTGACGATAGGGCTCTTGGTATTGGGTATCGCCGTTTACTTCATAGCGAAGAAGTAGGGTGGAGCGCATGCTCGATGCAGATCCTGCAGGCGAACATCCAAGGGTGGTGCGAGTCCGGCCTAGCCGCCGCCCGCCACCAGGAGGCCGCCCGTGGTCAGGGCAATGGCAATCTTGCTAAAAAGTTCCGGGTCGAGAATCGCCATGATCAAAAGGTATGCACCGGAAAGCCCGATGCCTAGGGCGATCGGCGCTGCGATCCACTCGCGGTGGGAAAGCTTTGCCTTTTTCCCCATATCCAGCAACGTGTCATGAATCGGGTCGATGCCGATTTGCGCGTCATCAATCAATTCCAGGGACTGTCGCCGGCGGTATGCGTGAGCCAACGGAGCCAACCAGGCTGGTGAGGTCGTGCGAATTACGAAGTCACGCTGCGTCGAATTCGTCATGGCATTGATCAGTGCAGCTCTTATTGCTGCGCCGCGCTACACAGAAAAGGTCGTTGCCCCGCAGCTGACCAATTGTAGGCACGAACCAGTCCCTCCCTCATCGCCGTCAATTAAAGCGCCTTACAGCCGACGTCCGCTATGTCCGCAACGTAACGCCGCCACGCTCGTAGGGCACCTTTTCAGCTCGATCGCCGGTGCATTTCACGGTATTGCCGGCGCCGATCGCCGCGCCGAGCCAGCTGCCCGATTGATCTGCGTCGTCGCGCCGTGCGCGATATTTGCGTTGAAGGTGCAATCACCGAGTTCCCTTCCTGCATGCCACACGCCGCTCCCTCAAGGGAACAGCAGCATGGGTGTCGCCGGCGTGCTTAGCGACATTGCCTCTCGTCTGTCACGAACACACTGCCGTGGCGTCTTACACGGCAGACCCATCGCTGCCGGCGCGGTTTGACATTGTCTGATACAGCACGAATATATTTGGTGAAATGTAACATCCGCAAAATCCCATCGGCTTGCCGCCGGATGCTTACATTCGGGGCGCATGTCGGGAGGTGCGCGTCATTCGTCACCGGAGGGACGGTCAACGGATCGCCACGCCGGTTCGTGCCATCGCCTTTCATGCGTCGTTACCCAATACCGAGTAAGTTACTGAAGCACAATTTGATGAACATTGGACCTAGGCTGTCCGCAATACTGGTCTGGGCTAGGGCGCGGTAGATCCTGCGACGCCCAAGGGGCACCGAGCCGCAGTCGCGCCGCGGTTGCTTGATGCCTGTCAAGTTTCGTGTTGCAACTGCCCAGAACACCGGCGCAGTTCGGACCTATCCTAAAAACCGGGTCTAAGCTACACAAAGCGGGCAGAAACAGATGCGCTCGATATGGATGTCTCCACTTTTCCAGCAAAGGCGAGTTTGAACCCGCATCGGGTGTCGGCGGTGCATGGTCCCGTGGTCGAAGTGCGAGGAGCGCCGCTGCCGCAATTGGGCCACGTGCTGAGTGTCGAGTTGGATGGCCATGCTGTCATGCTGGTCGTCGTACAGCATGTGTCCGAGGATTCCGTGCGTACGATCGCCTTGCAGACGACCGAAGGCATGGCGCGCGGTATGAAGGCGACGGATAGCGGGGCCCCCCTTTCGGTGCCCGTCGGCGAGCGTTGCCTGGGGCGCCTGCTCGACGTCCTGGGCCAGCCGCTCGATGCCGGCCCGCCGATGACCGGCGGAAAATGGGCGCCGGTGATCGCGGCGCCACCAGCGCTGGTCGACACGGTGCCGGGCAATCGCATCCTCCCCACGGGCGTGAAGGTCATCGATCTGCTATGTCCTTTTGTTCGGGGTGGCAAGACCGGCCTGTTTGGCGGCGCGGGTGTTGGCAAGACGGTGCTGATGATGGAATTCATGCACGCCGTCAGCAGCATGTACCAGGGGGCCTCCGTATTCGCTGGGGTGGGTGAGCGCATCCGGGAGGGTCACGAACTGTGGCACCAGATGCGTGCGGCCGGCGTGATGCAACGCACGATTATGGTCTTCGGGCAGATGGACGAGACGCCTGGGGTGCGCTTTTACACCGGCTTTACGGCGCTGACCTGCGCCGAGTCGCTGCGCGACGCCGGACGGGGCGAAGTCCTCTTCCTGATGGACAACTTATTTCGCTTCGTGCAGGCCGGAACGGAAATTTCCGGCCTGCTCGGCCGCATGCCTTCGAGCGTGGGCTATCAACCGACGCTGCTCACCGAGGTGGCGAGCCTCGAGGAGCGCATCTTGTCGACTACCAAAGGCGCGATCACGGCCGTTCAGGCGGTGTATGTGCCGGCCGACGACATGAGCGATCCGTCGATCGCCGCGATCCAGGCCCACCTCGATTCGATCGTCGTTTTGTCCCGCAACCAGGCGGCGCGGGGCATTTACCCCGCTGTGGACCCGTTGGCTTCCAACAGCCGGATGATGGACGTGCGTCTGGTGGGTGAGCGCCACCATCGGATTGCCACGGCCGTGCGGGGGCACCTTGCGCGCTACAAGGAGCTCGAGGACATCATCGCGATGCTTGGCGTCGAAGAACTCTCGGTCGATGACCGGCGCGTCGTCCGGCGGGCCAGGCGCCTGCAGCGCTACCTAACGCAACCGTTTCACGTCATGGCCGACCATGTGGGAGTAGCGGGCGCGTCGGTGCCGTTGGAGGTGACGCTGGCTGACTGCGAGCGCTTTCTCGACGGCGCCTATGATGCACGCACGGAAGAGGCCTGCTACATGAAGGGGGCGATGCCGTCATGAACGCTGCCGTGCTCACGTTGACCTTGCTCGACGGCAAGAGCAGCCTCGGCATGGGCGATGTGGCCAGCATCGTGGCGGCTGACGCATCCGGGCAGTTCGGCTTGCTGCCCGGGCACGCGCCGCTGGTGACGGTGCTCGAGCCCGGGCTGTTCCGCTATCGCCGCGCGGGGCATACCGCGTGGACCTTCGGTGCCAGCGCCGGTGGATTGCTGATGTGCGGAAGGTGCGCCGATCAGGGGACCCTGGTGAGCATCGTCAGCCGGCGCTTCTTGCAGGGCGACGAACCCGAAGCCCTGCAGACAAAACTGGACGCACTGCTCGAACGAGAAGGCGTCCTGCGTCTGAGTACCCGCGCAAGCCGCGAGCAACTCGATCTGGCGCTTTACCGCCGGATGCAACAGCTGGCCGAGACGCAATCGTGAGCACCGACGACGACAAACTGCGCCAGACGCTGCCGGGGCAGATCCGGCGGCTGCGCGAGGCGCGGGGCGCCGGCGTGCTGGGGCTGTTGGTCAGCGGCGGCACGGCCGGACTGCTGCTGACGGTTCCGCTCGTTCTTGGTGCATACCTGGGTCGTTGGATCGACGAGCGGTCCCCCGGATATTCGGTGCGCTGGACGGTCAATCTAATCCTGCTAGGACTGGCGGTGGGGGTCTACAACGTGTACCGCTTCTTCAAGGAGCGCGGCCGATGAAGCCGATGACCGCAGAGGTCTGGTGGCGTTTTCATGGACTGGTGCTGCGCGAACCGCTCTTGATGTCCGTGCTGGTTTCCGGTTCCATTTTTTTGCTTGCGTTGCTGCTCCGGCACCGGCTGGGGAAGCCTAACAGCGACGTGCCGCCCCTTGCCGAGGTGATCGATACGCTCATGCGCAATGCCATCGCCGAGGTGGTGCCGGCCAAGGACGTGGAAGCCGTTTTGCCTTTCATTGGAACCCTGTGGCTGTTTATCGTCCTTTCCAATCTGGTGGGCCTGATTCCCGGACTATCGTCTCCGACGGGAGACTTGTCCGTCACCAGCGCGTTGGCGGTCATCGTCTTCGTCGCCGTGCATGTTTACGGGGTCCGCGCGGCCGGCGTGGGGCCCTACCTGCGGCACTACCTGTCGCCCAATCCGCTCCTGCTGCCGTTCAATCTGGTGAGCGAGGTCACGCGCACCCTGGCCCTGGCGATTCGACTCTTCGGCAACATGATGAGCTTGCAGATGGCGGCCGCGTTGGTGCTGCTCGTGGCCGGTTTGCTGGTGCCGGTGCCCCTTTTGCTGTTGCACGTCATTGAAGCGCTCGTCCAGGCCTACATTTTCGGCATGTTGGCCTTGATTTACATCGGCAGCGCGCTTGAGGTCAGTCATCATCACCTGGGCGCCGATGGCGCGCCAGCCACGAACCCCCCACCTCCTCAGGAAATGTCATGAGCGATCTGCATCTATTCAGTATGGTTTCGACCGTTGCGGCCGCGTTGGCCATCGTGCTCGGCGTCTTTTTCCCGGCCCTCGCCATGGGCCGCGCAATCTCGGGAGCTCTCGATGCGTTGGCGCGCCAACCCGAGGCAGAGAAGTCCATCAGCCGGACGCTGTTTATCGGCCTGGCGATGATCGAGTCGCTGGCGATCTATTGTCTGGTCGTTGCCTTGATCATCTTGTTTCGCAATCCCCTGCTGGAGTACGTGCTTAAGTAAGAGGGGCAGGCATGGAACTCGACCTCACCACTTTTATCCTGGAAGTTGTCAATTTCCTTGTACTCGTGTGGCTGCTGGCGCGATTCCTTTACAAGCCGGTGAAGACGGCGCTCGACGCACGCACGGAGGCAACCGCGAAGTTGCGGATGGAGCTCGATAGCCAGCGTGCGGCGCTCAACGCGAAGTCGAGCGACCTTGACGCGCAACGGCTGGCGCTCGAAGCCCGGCGCGATGCCGCGCAGCGTGATTTGGCCGACGAGATGGCCGTCCAGCGGCAAAAGCTCCTGGTCGATCTGAACCGCGAGCTTGATGCCGAGCGGGAGAAGGCGCATGTTCGACTGGAACAAGACGAGACCAGGATCCGTCAAAGAAGCGATCGCGAGCTTCGGCAGCGCGCGGCCGGCTTCGTTGCTAGCTACCTAAAGCGGCTCGCGTCGCCATCGGTCGAGGCCGCGGTGATCGAGTTGTTTCTGTCGGATTTGACCGAACAGTCGGAGGATGCGCGTGCCGCGCTGCGTGACGGTTGGACGGCACGTCGCGATGGGACTGCGATGATCGACGTTTCGACGGCGTATGAGCCACCGTTGGACCTTCGCAAGCGCGTTGAGATGCAGGTCAACGCCTTCTACGGACAGGCAGCACAGATGGAGTGGCGCATCGATCCGGCCCTGCTTGCGGGAATCTGCGTGCATCTGCCTGGGCATTCGCTCGAGGCCAGCCTGCGCCGCGGCGTGGATGCCTTTGCGGCTGGGACGGCATGAACATGGCTGAAATCGGGCTCGCCATCGAGGAGGTCGGTACCGTGATCGGCGTGGCTGACGGCATCGCTTGGCTGCAAGGTTTGCCTTCGGTACCGATGGGCGAGGTGCTGCGTTCGGCTCAGGGCAGCCGGGCCTGGGTATTTCAGCTCGACGAGCGCCTTGCCGGCTGCATTTTGCTCGATCAGTCTGAAGACCTCGTGGCCGGATTGCGTATGCGGCGCAGCCGCCAGCGCCTGACGATTGGCTGCGGCGACGCGCTGCTGGGCCGGGTGATCGATCCGCTGGGCCGCCCGCTCGACGGCTTGCCTGCACCCCTGGTCGCGGAGCAGCGCCCGCTCGAATCGCGCTCGCCGGCCATCGTGGAGCGCGATGCGGTGACGCGGCCACTGTACACCGGCAACACGGTCATCGACACCCTGTTGCCGATCGGTCGCGGCCAGCGAGAACTGCTCATCGGCGACGACGGCACCGGCAAAAGCGCCATCGCGTTGGATGCGGTGATTCACCAGCGCGGCCAGGGCGTGCGCTGCGTTCTCGTGCTCGTTGGCCAGCGCCGCACCGAGGTCGCGGAGACCTTGCACGTGCTGGCGGCAAACAATGCCTTGGCCCATACCACGGTGGTGGTTGCCGAAGCCGGGACGCTGCCGGGCCTGCAATACTTGGCGCCGTTTGCCGGCTGCGCGCTGGCCGAGTCGTGGATGCATGCGGGCCGCGACACGCTGATCGTGTACGACGACCTGGGCAAGCACGCGCAGGCCTACCGGGAACTCTCGCTGCTGTTGCGGCGTCCGCCGGGGCGGGAGGCGTATCCGGGCGACATCTTCTACCTTCATTCGCGTCTCTTGGAGCGCTCCACGCAGCTGAGCGCGGCGCTGGGCGGCGGCAGCATGACCGCGTTACCGATCGTGCCGACCCAGCTCGGCGAGCTGGCCAGCTACATCCCCACGAACCTTATCTCGATCACCGATGGCCAGATCTACCTGAGCAGCAAGCTCGTGGCGGCCGGGATGTTTCCGGCGATCGACGTGGGCACGTCGGTTTCGCGCATTGGCGGCAAGGCGCAGGAGACAGCGATCGCCCGCGAATGCCAGCGCCTGCGCCTCGATTACCTGCAGTTCATGGAACTGGAACTGTTCACGCGCTTTGGCACCCGCCTCGATGAGGAAATGATGGCGCGGCTGCGGCGTGGCCAGCTGCTTCGCCGCCTGCTGCGCCAGGGCCGCCTGGCGCCGCGCCCGATCTCCTACCAGATGGCCTGGCTGGTCGCGCTCAATGAAAACTGGCTGGATGGGCTCGAATCGCAGACACTGGAAGCCTCGCTCGAGCGCCTGCAAGCGAACGTCGACCATGCGCCGGCGCTGGAGGCGCCTCGCGAGCAGTGGGTCGCCGCCGTTGGCAACTGGCTTGGCCGGACATCATGAGCGGGCAACGCGAGTTGCGCGAGCGCCGCGAGTTGCTCGAAGAACTTCGCCAGATAGTGCAGGCGATGAAGAACCTGGCCTTTGCAGAAATCCAGCGGCTGTCGCACATGCAGCCCGTGCAGGCGCAGGCACGCGATGCTGTCATGCGAGCGCTGCGTGCGTTTTCGGGCGACGCGGCCCCTGCTGGCGGCCCGGCGGCGGACACGGACGCGCCCGTGTGCTGGCTGCTGATCGGCGCAGAGCGCGGCTTCTGTGGCGCTTTCAATGACCGCCTTGCTGCTGAGGCGATTGCTGTGTTGCGCGAGGAGCCGCGGGCGCGCCTTCTTGTCGCCAGCCAGCGGCTCTACGAAGCCTTGCGGCCTGAGTCTGGCAACGTGCTTTCTCTTGCCGGCTGCACAACGCTTGAAGATGCGGACGCGGTCCTCGACGAATGGGTCGCGGCGCTCGCCAGGGAAGCGCCGCACTGCCGTGCGGTCTGGCTGCTGCATGCGGGGGAGGCCGGGATGGTGCGCGTGCGCCTCTTGCCCGATCCCGTGCCGCCGGTGGGCACGACCGGTACGACTTCGCCGACCGACGCAGCGAATCCGCCGCTGCGCTACCTGCCGATCCAGGTGCTGTATCCGGCGCTGGTTCGCCAAGCGCTGCGCCTGTTGCTGCAAGGCGGACTGTGTGATTCCCTTCAGCAGGAGAATCGATGGCGCTTGTCGCAGATGCAACGTGCGCAGGACCACCTGGATGAACTGGGCCAGGTCCTACGACGGCGTAATGCCGCACTGCGTCAAGCGGACATCACCAATGAGCAGGAAACGCTGATGAGTTCGATGCAAACCTCAATGCGATAGCGATGATCCCGCACGGCTTGGCTACGAGGCCAGTGCGGACGTCAAATCCCAAAATTAGAAGTCAACAGCGCAGACCGAACTTTGGCGAATCGCAATTTGAGGACCGACCAGAGACGCGGGCGTGGAAAAGGCACAAGGCATTCGCCGCCAACTGTACGGATGCAGCTCACACCTGCTGATGCCTGAAACGGCGCTTGTGCGCGTTCAGGATCGACATCAGCTTGATTCCTTCGGTTTGCGGGATCGGGTGCAAACGATACGCTTGCGCGCCTGCTTCAATGCTGTCGAACAGCCCCGTCGATGCTTCCATCGACCGTCGAGAGATCCGGCTTGTGCCGGATAGTCCAGGGCTGCATGCGTGGCACTTTGTCCCCGTCTTGGACGAACCGATTCCCTGCTAGGGGGAGGAAATTCCCTGCTCAATTTCTGAGCGCCATCAATCAAGTTGAAGGGAGATGGATCTCGTCGCGGCGTGGCTGCGATATTGGATCTGGGAACCAGGCTATCCGCCTCGAAATTGTCTGCATATTTCCCTGTTGCGGGGAATTTGGACCGAAGACGGGTTTTGCCGCCACTACGTCCAGCGCCATCCAGCCTGGCTGGCACACAGCAAATGAGGAAACGGCCGCTGAAGGCCGCAAATTGCGGGGCAACGCGGAGGCCTCGGTGCTGCCGCTTCATTTGCTGCGCTTTGGCGGCACCAAGTCCGTTATGGTTCCTTCGGCCAGTTCCGCGGCAAGTGCGAGGGTTTCAGAAAACGTCGGGTGCGGGTGGATGGCGAGGGCCAGGTCACCGGCTTCGGCGTCCATTTCCAGCGCCAGTACGGCCTCCGAAATCAGGTCGCCGGCCGAGGTACCGACGATGCCGGCACCCAGGACTCTGCGTGTCGCCGGGTCGACCAGCAGCTTGGTGAGGCCGCCCTGGGCGGCCGATGACTGCGCGCGTCCGCTGACTTGCCACGGTATCGCGGATTTCTCGAACGCGACGCCGCGGCGTATCGCTTCGGCTTCGGTAAGGCCCATCCATGCGATCTCCGGGTCGGTATACGCGACCGAGGGGATCGTGCGGGCGTCAAAGCGCACGTTGCGACCGCAGATGACCTCGGCGGCAACCCGCGCTTCGTGGGTTGCCTTGTGCGCCAGCATCGGCTCGCCCACGACGTCCCCGATCGCGAAGACGTGCTCGACATTGGTGCGCATCTGCGCATCAACCGGGATGAAGCCGCGTGAATCGACCAGTACGCCCGCGCAACCGGCATCGATGCTGCTGCCGTTGGGCCTGCGTCCGACTGCGACCAGTATCCGGTCGTAGGTTTCCTCGGTGCTGCCGTTTGGGTCGACCAGGCGGACGCGGATACCGTCCTGCTCCGCGGCGACGAACTGCATTTGGGCGCCCAGGACGATCCGCTCGTAGCGCGCACCGATCCTCTTGGCCAGCGGTTGCACGAGGTCGGCGTCGGCGCCTGGGAGCAGTTGCGGCAAGCGTTCGACGACCGTGATGCGTGTTCCCAGGGCGTGATAGATCGCCGCCATCTCCAGCCCGATGACGCCGCCGCCGATGACGAGCATGCGCCGCGGTATGTCCGGCAGCTCCAGCGCTGCGGTCGAATCCATCACCCGCGGGTCATCGTACGGCAGACCGGGAATCCGAGCCGGTGATGAACCGCAGGCGATGATCGCGCTGGCGAACCGCACTCGCGTTGTCCCATCGGCAGAGGCGACACGAAACTCGTGCGCCGACGTGAACATGCCCCTTCCACGGACCACGGTGATCCCGCGCTGTCGCGCCAGCGCCGCCAGCCCGCGCGTCAGCCTTGCAATGATGCCGTTCTTGGCGGTGCGCATCGCGTGAAGATCGACTTGCGGCGGCAGGAAGCGAACGCCGTCGAGGGTGCCTGCCTCGGTAATGACCTTGGCGGTGTGCAGCAGCGTTTTGGAGGGAATGCAGCCCTGGTTGAGGCAGACCCCGCCCAGTTGCGCCGACTCTTCAATGAGAACGACCTTCTGGCCCAGGTCCGCGGCCCGAAATGCGGCGGTGTAGCCGCCCGGTCCCGCCCCGAGGACCGCAAGATCGGTCTCTAGTACCCTATCGGCTGCCGTCATCGTGTTCGTCCCGACATTAGGAAATGGCACCCGCGTTTCGCGGTCAGCCGCCTGGCAGGCCGACCTCGATGCAAGGGCGTGCGCTCTTTACTGATCGTTGAGGAAGGGATCCTTGCCGAAGGCCAGGTCCGGCAGCCACGTGGAGAGAATCGGCACGTAGGTGACGAGCACGAGGAAGACCACGAGTATCGCAAGCCACGGCAGCGCCGCCTTGGTCACATCCCAGAGCGATTGCCGGGTTACGCCCGCAGCGACAAACAGATTGAGCCCCACTGGCGGATGAACCAGCCCGATCTCCATGTTGACGGTCATCAGCACGCCCAGATGGATCGGATTGATGCCCAGCTTCGTCGCAATCGGAAACACGATCGGCGCAAAGATGAGCACGATCGACGTCGGCTCCATGAAGTTGCCAGCAATCAGCATGGCAATGTTGATGGTCAGTAGGAACATCCAAGGTTGCACATTGCCGCTGGCCAGGGCCTCGGTGAGCGTCTGCGGAATTTGCTGCGACGTCAAGACGTAGGCGAACAGGCCCGCATTGCTGATGATGAACATCAGCATCACGATCACCCGGCCGCCTTGCAACAGAACCGGAAAGATGTCCCGGAACTTGAGGTCGCGGTAGATGAACACCGCGACGATGAACGCGTAGACGGCCGACACCGCCGCCGCCTCGGTTGGCGTAAATGCGCCGATGTAGATTCCGCCCAGGACAATGACGATCAGCAAGAGTCCCCAGATCGCGTTGAGGGCGCTGCCCGCCAGCTTGCGCCAGCCGCCCCACGCAATCCTCGGCGTGTTCAGCCGACGCGACGAGACGTAGGTGGCCACCATCAACATCAACGCCAGGATGATCCCCGGGACGATCCCGGCCACGAACAGGCGGCCGATCGACTGCTCGGTTGCGGCGGCATAGACCACCATCACGATGGACGGCGGCAGAAGGATGCCCAGCGTTCCGGCATTGATCACCACGCCGGTTGCGTACTTGAGCGTGTAGCCGTTGCGCACCATCCCGGCAATGGCAATCGAGCCGACCGCAATTACGGTGGCCGGGCTCGAGCCGGATATGGATGCGAATAGCATGCAGGCGACGATGGAGGCAAGCGCCAGGCCGCCGTGAAAATGACCAACCGCCGCATTGGCAAAGTCGATGAGGCGACGCGCCACTCCGCCCGTGGTCAGGAATGTGCCCGCGAGTATGAAGAACGGAACCGCCAGCAGTTCGTACTTCTGCGTTGCCTGGAAGAATTTCAGGGCCAGCGCGGCCAGCGATTCCTGCCCGAAGATCAGCAGGGTCAGAACGCTGGTCAAACCCAATGCCATGGCGATCGGCACGCCAATCAGCATGGTTGCCAGCAGCGTGAAGAACAAGAAGGCGATATTCATCGGGGTGCCGCGGCCTGGGGCGGGGCGGCAACTTCCCTGGGGAGTTGATGGATGCCGCCCAGGCTGTCGCGGTCCCCGCGCAACACCTCCATCGTCACCTGCACCAGCCGCAGGCCGAGCAGGGCGAATCCCGCCGGGATCATGGACATGATCATCCAGCGCTTGACGGGCAGGTCCCGCGCGTTGGTGCCCAGGGATCGCAGGTGGCTGACGAGTTCGAAGGCGCCCCAGATCATCAGCACGAGGTAGACAAAGCACAGCGCGATCGCCAGCAGCGTGGCAGCGCGCTTCCAGGGTCGAGGCAGCGTGTTGACGAAGGCGTCGACATTCATATGGGCGTGCAGGCGCATGGCGTAGGAAATCCCGACCATTAGCAAGGCGCCGAACATGTAGGTCGTCGCTTCGAGCGACCAGACCCAACCGGCGTTAAAACCGTACCGGGTGATGACCTGGGAGAAGGTCAGCAGGGTCATCCCCACCAATAGCAGCCCGATCAACCACTCTTCCAGGTGACCGAGCCCCCGGTTCAGCGCCGCCAGCACGAGTGCACTCCCGTCCGTCCCATCAGTTGTTGGCGGCCTGCGCGGCCTTGATCAGATCGGCGCCGATCTGTGCTTCGAATTGCTTCCACACGGGAACCATCGACGTGCGCCATGCGGCCAGCTGTTCTGCAGTGAGGGTGTGGACGGTGGTCTTGCCGCTGGCGATGACCTTGTCGCGATCGGCCAGAACGCTCCGCTCGGCATTGGCGTTGTTGTCTTCGGTGGCGTCCTTTATGGCTTGCGCGAGGCCGGAACGAATGTCGGGCGGCAGGCCGTTCCACCACTTCGCATTGACCGTGACCATGTAGTCGATCACCCCGTGATTGGTCTCGGTGATGTGCTTTTGCGCCTCGAAGAACTTCAGGCGGTAGATGTTCGACCAGGTGTTCTCCTGCCCGTCGATGACGCCGTTCATCAGGGCCTGGTAGACCTCGCCCAGAGCCATCTTCTGCGGGTTGGCCTTGAGCGCTCGGAACTGCGCTTCGAGCAAATCCGACTCCTGGATCCGGAACTTCAATCCGGCCGCGTCCGCCGGGACGATCAGCGGCTTGTTGGCCGATAACTGCTTCATGCCGCTGTGCCAGTAGGCCAGCCCGAGTAACCCCTTGGGCTCGACCTCCCTGAGCAGGGCCTGGCCCGGTGGAGACTGCTGGAACCGGTTGACCGCCGCGATGTCCTTGAAGAGAAATGGCAGGTCGAAAAGTTGCACCTTCTTGGTCAGCCGATCGAACTTGGAAAGGGAGACCGCGATCATCTGGATGTCGCCGTTGACGAGCGCCTCAAGCGACTCGTCGTCGCCCATCAGCTGCGAGTTGGGATACACCTCGACCTTCACGCGGCCCGGCAGAAGCGTCTCGGCGCGTTGCTTGAACTTGAGGGCCGCCTGGCCCTTGGGCGACTTTTCCGATACGACGTGCGGGAACTTGATCTTGATGGGTTGCTCGGCGTGCGCGGTGCCGCAGACCAGCGCGGCTGCGCAGAAGATCAGTGCAAGTGCCCGCTCCATGGTCCCGCTCCTCCCCGGTTGATCGACGCGCTGCCTTGCGTCGTTGCTGCGTCCGCCGTTGCCGCCGGCACGGCAGGGCGTTTCGTCTAATCCCACGGCCGCCCCTTCGCCGGGTCAAGCCAGGCCGTCATTTACCGGGACGTTCTCCGGCTTGAGCTCCAGGCCCGACGCGCGCGCCTGCATCAGCAGCAAGGTGGAAAAGTCCTGTTCGGTAAAACCGTTGCCCATTTGCGCCTGGATGAGGTCGCGTGTCACCGACGCCAGGGGCATGGGCACCTCGAAACGCCGTCCTGCCTCCAGGCCCAGATCCATGTCCTTGCGCAGCAGGTAGGGCGTGAAAGTGACCTTGAAGTCGAGGTTCACGAACGCCGGGGTCTTGTAACGGCTGAAGATCGAGCCCATGACGCTGTTGTTCATGAAGTCCAGAAACGCGCTGCGCGGAAGCCCCGCTTTTTGCGCGAGTACCGTGATTTCGGCCAGCGACTGCGTGACGACGCCCAGAAAGACGTTGTGGCAGATCTTGGCGATACGGGCCAGTTCGCCCTCGTCCACGTAGCTGACACCGCCTGGCCCGAAGACGCGCAGGAACGGTTCGCACTCATCAAAGACGTTGCGCGGGCCGGAGCAGACCACGGAGAGCTTCCCGGCCTTGATCACCTTGGCGTTGCCCGAAACCGGCGCTGCCAGAAAGCCGATACCCTGGGCCCAAAGGTCCGCACGGATTGCCGCCGACGCCTCGATGGAGATCGATGAGCAATCGACAACGATGCGCGGCTGGGCGCCACCGGAGCCCAGAAGACCATCGGGGCCGTAGAGGACTTGCCGGAGGTCATCGGAGGTTGAGACCATCGTGAAGACGATGTCGCGGGCGGCCAGTTCGGAGAGCTGCTCGGCGATCTTCACGCCATAGGCCCCCAGCGGCTCGGCCTTGGCCTTGGTGCGGTTCCAGGCCATCACGTCGAAACCGGCACGGCCGAGACGCGAGGCCATTTCGTAGCCCATGCGTCCGGTACCAATCCAACCGAGCTTCGCGCCGGTCTCCACTGCCTTGTTCATTTCCGCAATTCCTTTCTAGTCGTTCCCGCTCAGTTGTTCTTCCCGCAAGACGCTGCCGGGCCAAGGGCCCCTTGAGGGCGTCGCTGCCCCCGGGCTCAGTTCAGTTCCGCCAGCCAGGCGCGCTCCTCGAGTTCCTGCTTGAGGCGCCGCAGGAACGCCGCGGAGTACGCGCCGTCGAAGGCGCGGTGATCAAAGGATTGCGCCAGGATCCCGATCGGCCGCACCGCGATTGCGTCGCCATCGGGTCCCTCGATCACGACGGGCTTCTTGTGCACGCCGTCGGTGGAAAGTATCGCCGCCTGGGGCTGGTTGATGATCGGCGCGGTGATCAGGGTCCCGAAGGACCCGGAGTTGGAGACCGTGTACGTTCCGCCCCTGAGATCGTCGGGCGACAGGCTGCCGGCGCGGGCGCGCGCCACCAGTGCCGCGATCTGCACCGCCAGCCCGCGCAGGTTGCGCCGGTTGGCGTCGCGCAGCACCGGGGCCAGCAGGCCCTCAAAAGACAGGTCCACGGCGATTCCCAGATGCACGCGCCGGTGGACGATCAGTTCGTCGTTGCCAAAGCTCGAATTGATGTACGGAAATTCGGCGATCGCCGCGCACACGGCTGCGCAGACGAAGGGCAGGTAGGTCAACGCAAAACCCTCCTGTGCCTTCCAGTCGGCGCCCCGCGCCTTGCGCGCCTGTTCGACCCGGTGAAAGTCCACTTCGATGGCCTGCAACGTGTGCGGGCTGGTTGCCACCGACCGCACCATATGTGCGGCGGTCGCGCGGCGTACCTTGTTGAGCGCGACGATGCGGTCATCGGCGCCGGCGCCGGGCGGGGGCGCGGGCGGGGGTTCGAGGGCGGCGCGAGCCGACGTCGCGGCTGGCGCAGCGGCGCCCGCGGCGATCGCGGCAAGGACGTCCTCGCGCGTAATGCGTCCGTCGCGCCCGGTCCCCTGAATCTGGTCGGGCCGCAACCCCGACTCGCCCAGCAGCCGGCGCACCACCGGGGAGAGTTTGGCCGCGGCGCTGCGCGCCAGCGGCGCCGGGACCGTCGCGCGGGGCGCGGTCGCCACCGCGGCCGGATGCATTTGACCCGGCTCGACGGCGGGGGCGCTCACGCCCGGGCCGGCGGCAGTCTCCACGATGGCCAGGGTGGTTCCCACCTTGACCGTGGTGCCGGCCGGAACCAGTATTTCCCGCACGATTCCGGCCACGGGCGATGGAATTTCCATGGCGACCTTGTCGGTCTCCACCTCGAACAGCGACTCGTCCGCGGCGACCGCCTCGCCCGGCTTCTTGTACCAGGCGGCGACCGTCCCTTCCAGAACGGTCTCTCCCAGCTGCGGCATGATGATGTCCATGGCGTCGTTCCGGTTCACCAGCTGGCCGCGATGTACTTCGTTTCCAGGTACTCGAGCAGGCCATCGTGGGCACCCTCGCGCCCGACGCCGCTTTGCTTCCAGCCGCCAAATGGAGCCGCCGGGTCGGATACCACACCCCGGTTGATGCCGACCATGCCCGACTCGATGCGCTCGGCGACGGACAGCGCTTTGGCCAGGTCGCGCGTGTGAACGAAGGCCACCAGTCCGAACTCGGTGTCGTTGGCGAGCGCCACGGCTTCGTCGACCGACTCGAAGCTCGCGATCGGCGCCACCGGGCCGAAGATCTCCTCGCGAAAGGCGCGTGCATCCGTTGGCAGGCCGGCGATGACGGTGGGTTCGTAGAAGAACCCGGCGCGCGCCGGCATTTTGCCGCCGGTGAGGATTCGGCCGCCCCGATCGCGCGCGTCAGCCACCAGTTCGGCAACCTTGTCGCGTGTCGCCGCATTGACCAGGGGTCCCATCTGGACGCCATCGTCGAGTCCCGGCCCGATCTTCACCGCAGCCATTGCCTCGGCGAAGCGGCGTGCGAATTCCTCTGCCACGGGCGCCTGGACGTAGAAGCGGTTGGCCGCCGTGCAGGACTCGCCGCCATTGCGCAGCTTGGCGACCATGGCACTGGCAACGGCAACGTCGAGGTCGGCGTCGGCGAACACGAGGAAGGGCGCATTGCCGCCCAGTTCCATCGAGCACTTCACGATGCCCTCGGCTGCCTGGGCCAGCAGCACGCGGCCGGTCTGCGTTGAACCGGTGAACGACAGCTTGCGCACCCGCGGGTCGCGCAGCATCTGGGCGACGATCTTCGACGACCGTCGCGAGGGCAGCACGTTGACCACGCCCGGGGGCACGCCCGCTTCTTCAAAAATGGAAGCCATGGCCAGCGCCGTGAGGGGTGTTTCCTTGGCGGGCTTGAGCACGACCGTGCAGCCCGCGGCCAGCGCCGGGCCGATTTTGCGCGTGGCCATTGCCGCCGGGAAATTCCACGGCGTGATAAAGACGCACACGCCGATGGGCTGGCGCAGGATGATCATGCGGTTGGTGCCCGACGGAGCGGTGCCGATCTCGCCTTGAGCCCGCACCGACTCTTCCGAATACCAGCGCAGGAATTCGGCCGCGTAGGTGGCTTCCGCCCGCGCCTCGGCCAGCGCCTTGCCGCTCTCCAGGGTGATCAGGCGCGCGATGGCATCGCGGTGCCGGATGATGAGCTCGAACGCGCGTCGCAGGATCTCGCCGCGTTCACGCGGCGGCCGTGCCGCCCAGGCGGGCCCTGCGGCGGCGGCGGCGTCGACGGCATCCAGAGCGTCGCTCACCCCGGCGTCGGCGACCTGCGCGATGACCTGTTCCGTTGCCGGATCGATCACCGCCAGGTACGCGCCGTCGTGCGCCGGGCGCCATGCCCCACGCACGTACAACTCCTTTCGGATCGATGCGAGGCTATAGTCCACGGCCGCTCCGAGCGCGAAAGTCTGCTGCGCGCACCACTTGGTCGACGATACGCTGCACCGATGGTACGACGGCGTCCTCGAGGGCATCGGCCGCCGGCAGCGGGATGTGCGGCGTGGTGATGCGCACCACCGGCTGGTCCAGGTCGTAAAAGCACTCCTCGGTGACGATCGAGGAAATCTCGGCACCCCATCCGCACAGGCGCGGATTTTCTTCCACCGTGAAGAGTCGCCCGGTGCGTATGGTTTCGGCCAGCACCGTCTGGGTATCCAGCGGCACCAGCGAACGCAGGTCGATCACCGTCGCCGCGATGCGGTGCTGGGCGGCCAAAATCTCCGCGGCCTGCAGCGCGCGGGGCACCATGGCCGCTAGCGCGACGATGGTGATGTCGCTACCGCGCCGCAATACCTTCGCCGTTCCCAGCGGCTCGACATGCTCGCCGTCGGGTACCTCGCCCTTGGTCGCGTAGAGCGATTTGTGCTCGAAGAAGAGCACCGGGTCCGGATCTCGGATCGCCGCGGCAAGCAGTCCTTTGACGTCCGCCGGGCTAGACGGAGCCACCACCTTGATGCCGGGAATTGCCATGGCCCAGTTTTCGACGCTCTGCGAATGCTGTGCGCCAAAGCGCGACCCCGCGCCGTTGGCGGTACGGATCACCAGAGGCATCGTGAACTGCCCGTTGGTCATGTAGCGCGTCTTGGGAATCTCGTTGGCGACGTAGTCCCAGCAGCACGCGAGAAAGTCGGAGAACATGATTTCCGCGATCGGGCGCAGGCCGGTCATGGCCGCACCCATGGCCGCGCCCAGGATCGCCAGCTCCGAGATGGGCGTGTCGCGCACGCGGCGCGGGCCGAACCGCTCCAACAGCCCCACCGTCGCCTTGAATACCCCGCCGGCGCTGCCGATGTCTTCGCCGAGGAACACCACGCGCTCGTCGCGCTCCATCTCCTGGGCGATGGCCGCGGCGACGGCGTCGCGATAGCTCAGTTCCGCCATGCTGTTCCTCCATCGGCCCATAGATCGGTGAACGCCGTGGCAATCGCCGGCGCCGGGGAGGCCTTGCACGCTTCCGTGGCCGCGTCAACCTGTGCCATGGCCGTGTGCTCGATGGCCTCGAGCGTGGCCTCGGGCACGCCGTCGGCGACGAGCCGCTGCCGGTAGTTTGGCAGCGGATCGCGTTCGAGCCATGCCTGCACCTCCTCGGGCGGACGGTACTTGGCCGGATCGGCGCGCGAATGCCCGCTGTGCCGATAGGTCTTGCACTCGATGATCGACGGTCCCTCGCCCGCGCGCGCCCGGCCCAGCGCCTGCAGCGCCGTCCGGTACACGGCTTCGACGTCGTTGCCGTCGACGATGATCGACGCCAGTCCGTACGCCGCCGCGCGGTCAGCCGCGGGGTGCTCGACCGCCGTCACGCTGCGGATCGGCGTGTACTCCATATAGAGGTTGTTCTCGCACACGAAGATGACGGGCAGCTTCCAGACCGCCGCGAGATTGACGGCCTCATGGAACGCGCCGATGTTGGTCGTGCCGTCGCCAAAGAAGGCAACCGCCGCCTGCCGCGTGCCGCGGTACTGGGCCGACCAGGCAGCCCCCACGGCGATCGGCAGATGGCCGCCGACGATCGCGTACGAGCCCATCACGCCGTGTTCTACGCTCGTCAGGTGCATGGAGCCGCCTTTGCCCGCGAGCAGTCCGCACTCGCGACCCATCAGTTCGCCCAGCACCCCGGTCATCGAGGCGCCGCGCGCCAGCGTGTGGTGGTGGCCGCGGTAGGTACAGAACGTGTAGTCGTCCTTTTCCATCGCCTGGCCGAAGCCGGCGGCAACAGCCTCCTGGCCCAACGCCAGGTGGCTGGTGCCCTTGATCAAGTTCTGCAGAAAAAGGTCGTACGCGCGCTTTTCGCAGTAACGCAGCTCGACCAGCAGGCGGTAGAGCGCGAGCCGGGTTTCCGGGGAAAGAGCCGGCGGCGGCGCCTTGTGCGTGGTTGTACTGCTCATGGTCTTCGTGCTTTCTCTTGACATCTGGGGAAGCGCCGGGCATTCGCGGCGCAGGCAGTCGCGTGGTTCCGTCTCATCCGGCCCGGCGTCAATAACGGTTGGCGATAGGCAGTTCCTGCGCCGGGAAGAGGCTGATGACCTGGGCGCCGCGCGGCGTCACGACGATTTCCTCCTCGATCCGCGCTGCCGAAATGCCGTCCGTCGCGGGGCAGTAGGTCTCGACGGCGAACACCATTCCCTCGCGGAGCTCCATCGGGTCGTCCAGCGACGTGAGCCGCGAGATGATCGGCCGTTCGTGCAGGCCCAGCCCCAGGCCATGGCAGAAGTTCAGGCCGAACGCCGCCATCTCCGTTTCGAATCCGATCTCGTCGCAGGTCGGGAATGCCTGCGCGATCTTGTCGGTGGTCACTCCCGGCCGGATGAGCTCGATCGCGCGGTCCATCCACTCGCGCGCGCGCTTGTAGGCGGTGAGTTGCGGTTCTGACGCGCGCCCGACGCTGAAGGTGCGGTAGTAGCAGGTGCGGTAGCCCATAAAGGACTGGATGATGTCGAAAAAAGCCTGGTCGCCGGGACGGATCAGCCGGTCGGTGAAGTTGTGCGGGTGCGGGCAGCAGCGTTCGCCCGAAATGGAGTTGATGGCCTCGACGCAGTCCGAGCCCATCTCGTAGAGGCGCTTGTTGGCCATGCGCGACGACCTGGTTCTCGCGGATTCCGGGCTTGAGCGCCTCGTAGATGTCTTGGTAGACCCCGTCCACCATTGAGGCGGCGATGTTGAGCAGAGTGATCTCGTCGCCGCTCTTGATTTGCCGCGCATCCAGCATCACCTGCTGGCTGTCGCGCACCTCGATGCCGGCTCGCTGCAGTTCGAACATCATCGGGGGCTCTATGACGTCCACGCCCAGCGGCATGTTGGCTACGCCCTCGGCCTGCAGGATCGACTTGATTTCCTCGGCGGCGCGGCGAAACAGTCCCGCGTCCGAATGGACCGCGCCGCGCAGACCCAGCAGGCCCGCCTTGCAGTGGTCCTGGTGCAGCCAGGGCGCGTGCAGTCGGTGGTGCCTGGCTGCCGAGCCGAAGTCCCAGATGTAAGGGTCGCCGTTGCCGGTGAGCAGCGAGTAGCGCGTGAGCTTGTCGCGGGCCCAATCGCCGATCACGGTGCTCGTGGTGTAGCGGATGTTGTGCTGGTCGAAGCTCAGCAGCGCGCCCAGTCCCGAGCCGGCGAGCGCCTGGCGCACCCGTGCCAGGCGGTACGCGTGCAGGCGTCGGAAGTTCACGCGCTCCTCGAAATCAACCTGCATCTGGCCCGGTGCCTGCAGCGGGCGATCCCAGTGATGATGCGGGTCGATGTCTCCGGGCAGGATGATCTGCGGCTCGCGGCTGGCACCGCGGGCGGGGGATACGTCGTCGCCGTGGTGTCCGTGATCGTGATCGTGGTCGTGATGCGCGTGGGTCATACGGCTGCCTTCGGCAAGACGCCGCGGCCCGGGTACCGGCACCGGCGGCAAGAAAAATCGGGGGCCCGTCCCCTGGACGGGCCGTTCGGTGGCGCGTCGGTTTGCAAAGAACTATGCAAACGGATGCATACCGGGGTGCAATATTAGGCACGGTGGAATGGGCTGTCAATGGTGCGGCGGGTGGGCCAATGGCTACAATCATCGCCATGACGAAGACACGGGCGCGCGCCAAGCCGGCCTCGCGGGTAACCATCCGCGACGTCGCCGCGCATGCGCACGTCAGCATTTCAACCGTCTCGCGCGCACTCAACCCGGAGGCACGCCACCTCATTAGCGACGAGGCGGTGGTGCGCGTGATCGAATCGGCGCGGACGCTGGGCTATCGCCAGAACAAGCTGGCGTCGGCGCTGACCAGCGGGCGCTCGCATGTCATTGGCGTACTGCTGCCGGATATCGAGAACGCCGTCTTCCCGCCCATCGTTCGCGGAATCGAGGAACGCTTGGCGGCGGAGGGCTACGCCGTGCTGATCGCCAATGCCGCCGGCAGCGCTGCCGACCGGGAGCGCGTGCTGGAGCAGATGTTCGAGCGCCAGGTCGACGGGCTGGTCGTGGCCACCGCCAGCCGGGACGACCAGGTGGTGCGCCGTTGCATTCTGGAGCACGTCCCCGTCGTCCTGGTGAACCGTTCCGAGGAGCACCGGCTCGCGCCGGAAGTGGTGAACGACGACTTTTATTCGATGCAGATGGCCATCGATCACCTGGTGGGCCTGGGCCACCGGAAGATCGGCCACGTGGCGGGCCCCATCCACCTGTCCACCGGGTATGCGCGCTGGCAGGGGTTCCAGGTGGCGGCGCAGCGCAACCGGGTCCCGAGCAACCGCATGGTGGAGGCGACGGAGTACACCCGCGAGGCGGGCCGAATCGCGTGCGCCGAGTTGCTCAAGCGCCACCGCTCTACGACGGCCATCGTGGCGGCCAATGACCTTCTTGCCCTGGGCTGCTATGACTCGCTGGCGGCGCTTGGGCTGCTGTGTCCGCGGGACGTCTCCATTGTCGGTCACAACGACATTCCGCTGGTCGATATGGTGAACCCTCCACTGACGACGCTGCGCATCCAGCACCGGGAGATGGGGCGGCAGGCCGCGCGGATCCTGTTGGAGCGCATTTCCACCGAAGACGCCAAACCCGTGCGCGTCACGCTCTCGCCGGAAATCGTGGTCCGCGGATCGACGGCCGCACCTCGCAGCGGCTAGCGTACCCAAGGTCGGGGCCGTCATCCCCGGCGGGCCGCTTGCCGGTGGCCGACGCAGCCGGCGCGCAGGCCGGCGGCGCGCGCGCCCGCAATCGCAGCGCAGCATCGCAACCGGCCGCGCACCCATGTTGCGCATTTGCACCAGACGGGCGTAATTTCTTGACAGCGTCGGCTTTCGCAACGAATATGCAACCGGTTGCAGTCTATTTGCTGTCCGTGCTGCACGTCGACAGGAAGGGCCCGGTCGGCGAAGCCGGATGTCGTGGCGTGGTCGCTGTGTTTCTTGTCCATCTCATGCGGGCGCTTGCACGGATTTGCGCCCAGGCGCGCGCGTGCCGGGGCGGGCATTCGTGCGGTGGCAGTGATGGAGGCGGCAGCATGCGCCGCACCTTGTTCAGCCGAGGCTGGTAACGAAGTACGCATCGACCCGATCGAGGTCGGTCGAAGACGCTCAAGAAACTAACGGTGAGGAGACGCTATGCGCGATGTTCTAAGTCTAGCGGCCGCAGTGGGGTCAGACCGCGGGCCATGGCTACGAGGCAGTGCGGTCACGTTCCTGGTGGGTGCCGCGTTCGGTCTCGGCAATCCGGCGGCGCGCGCACAGGAAAGCCCCGTGCCTTCGGGCGCGAGCCAGCCCGCCGCTGTGCCCGCGCTGGCTGCCGCAACCTCGCCGGAGAGCGCCGGCGAGAACACGTTCGAGGAGATCGTCGTCACGGCGCGCAAGCGCTCGGAAAGCATCCACGACATCCCGGCGACGGTTCAGGCGATTTCGGGGACGTCCATCATCGAAAACCACATGACGGCGCTCGATGACATCGGCTCGATGGTGACGAACCTGAACATCTTCGAGGCGCACGATAACTCTCCGGCCGTCGTCATGCGCGGCGCGGGCTCATTCGAGCAGGTCGTGGGCGTCGGTTTCTACATGAACGACGTGCAGCTGTTCGAAGGCCAGACCGCACGGCCCATGGATATCGCGCGCATCGAGGTCCTCAAGGGCCCGCAGGGCACCTTGTATGGCGGCGCCAACATCGGCGGCGCGATCAAGTACGTGACCAAGGACCCGACGGCCACCTGGGAGAACGAGGTGACCGCGGAAGTCGGCAATTACAGGACGGGGAATGTCTCGGCCGTGCTCTCCGGTCCGATCGCCGACAAGCTGGGCATGCGGCTCAGTGTCTACAGCGACAACCGCGAGGGCTACATCTGGGATACCTACCAGGAAAAGACCATCGGTGGGACGCACGACCGCGGCGGCCGCCTGGTGTTCCTGGCCGAACCCCAGAGCACAACCAATGTTCGCTTTGCCGTCAACGCCGAGGGCTACGACTCGCAGAACCAGAATCTGCAGTACAAGATCACTCAATTCAACGCGCCGCTGCTGCCCTACACCGCGGACAACTACCGGTACTCGGTGGACGACTTCTTCAATCCGTCGTTCACCCGCAAGACCGAATCGTCCACGCTGCAGGTCGACCATGAATTCGGCACGGGCGTTTCGTTCACCTCGATCACGGCGCAATTCTGGTCATACAACCGCGGCATCACGGACTTTACCAAGAAGCCGATCCCGCTGGATCTGTTGTTCCAGAACCTGGACCAGCGGGTCGTCAGCCAGGAGTTCCGCCTGGCGTCGAAGGAGCACTCGAGCCTGGACTGGCTCGTCGGCGTATTCGCTCAGCGGCACAAGTCGGATATCACGAACAGCGACCTCAACTTCGAGGGGAGCATTCCGGCGACGCCCACCACGTGGCTCGCTGACCTACAGCTGCCGTTCGACTACGACATCCAGAACAAGGTTCAGAAGCAGCTCGCCGTGTTCGGCGATGCCACCTACTACGTCGGCAACTGGCAGTACGAACTCGGACTGCGTGCGGAAAACTACAGCAGCGACCTGCAGGCGCAAAACCAGCCTTCAACAGGCCCCGGCACGCTGCCCCCCGGCCTGATCGTCATGGCGCCGCAAAGCCTTACTGGAAACATGATATCGCCGCGTGTTTCGGTCCAGTACAAGTACAGTCCCGCGACGAACCTCTACGGGACCGTCGCGCGCGGATTCCAGCCCGCCGACCTGCAGGAACAGAATCTGGCGATCGCTACGATCCGCGCGGAAACCACGACCAGTTACGAACTAGGCATCAAATCCAAGCTGGCGCATGGGGCACAGCTCAATGCCGCCGTATTCTTCATGGATTACAAGGATCGCCTGTATCAGACGATGGTCGCCGCGCCGGGGGGATTCCAGGACATCACGACCAATATCGGTCCCTCGCGTAACAGCGGGATCGAGATCGAATTCCTGTTGCCGCTCGCGTCTGAATTCAAATTGAGCGGAGGCGTCGGAACTACGCGTGCCGTGTGGGGCAATGCCCAGTACGGTGACCCGCAGCTGACGGCGGCCAACAACGGCGTCCCGGTCTATCGCAACCTCAACGGCTTCACGGCGCCGTTTACGCCGGCGTATTCGGCCAATCTCGCGCTCGACTGGAACCACGTACTGAGCAACGGCTACAAGGTGGGTGCACGCGTGGATGGCTCGGCCGTCGGGCAGTCCTATTGGGATCCGAATGACATGGCACGACAAAAGGCCTATCAGCTGATGAATGCCGGCGCTCACCTGGATGCGGGCAGCTGGACCTGGATCGCACACGTGTCGAACCTGACCGGTACCCGGTTTAACACGATGTATTGGGATGCCACGGACGTCGGCGTCCCGGACAATCACAGCTTCGCCCGCATCAACCGGCCCCGGATGTACGCTCTGAGCGGAACCTATCGCTTCTGAGCGGGTTATTCATGCGGGGCGGCGGACTGCCGTATTGGTGCAGTTGGCGCCAAAGGGGATGCGGACGCCGGCCACTGGCCGGCGTCCGGCCTTTTTTGCGCAAGTCCTTTGCATCGGGTATCTTGCAAAATCTGCCGTTGCGCGCGAGTCCAGGACCGACGTCCGTCGCGGGCCGGCCTTGGCCGGCGGCCCGCGGTCGCGGCGGTCGTGCGGACGGGTTCGCGAGTGCGTGAATGTGCCGCTGTCGGAAAGTGCTGAAAATGAAGAATGACACCGCTCGCCTTGCGGCGGCTTTGCTGCTTGCGGCGATCCTGCCGGCGCCGTGCCTCGGCGACGCGGCGGGTCCGCAGGAATCCACCTATCGCGTTGTCGCGCGCTACGAAGTTGGCGGCGCCGACGTCGCGTACGACTACCTGCGGGTCGACGTCCGAAGCCGCCGGCTCTACGTCGCTCACGGAACCCGCGTCGAGGTCCTCGATGCCGATACCGGCGCTCGCGTGGGCGAAGTGCCGAACCTCGACGGCGTCCATGGCATCGAGATCGTCGAGCGGGTGCAAAAGGTTTTTGCGACCAGCGGCGCCGATCGCTCGGTCGCGATGTTCGACCCGAACACGCTGCAGGTCGTCAAGACGATCAAGTACCTGGGTGCGAAGCCCGATGCGCTGCAATACGACCCGAGCAGCGGACTGCTGTTCGTCGTCAACGGCGGCGCGACGGGCGACCTGAGCGTTATCGATCCTGCCACCGGCTCCATCGTCGGCACGATCGATCTCGAAGGAGGAAAGCTCGAGGAAATATCCTTCGACGGCGCCGGGCGCGGATTCGTCAATGACGAGCAAAAGAGCGTGGTACACGTGTTCGACACAAGGACGCTCAAGCGCGTCGGGTCGTGGCCGCTGGCGCCGGCCGAGGGTCCGACCGGCCTAGCGATCGATCGCGAGCATCACCGGCTTTTCGCGGCGTGCGCGAACCGGCTGCTCGCGGTGCTCGATACCGACACCGGAAGGATGCTGGATACGGTGCCGATTGGTCTCGATCCGGACGGAGCCGCGTTCGACCGCAAGTCCGGGCGCGTCTTCACGTCGAATCGAGACGGCACGCTGTCGGTGGTGGGCGAGCGCTCGCCCGGACACTATGCGCTGCTGCAGACGGTCGCGACGGCACCCGGCGCGCGTACCATCGCCCTGGACGACAAGACGGGCCGGTTGTTCCTGCCGACAGGCCGGTTCGGCCCCAGGCCAGCCCCCACGTCGGCCGTACCCGAGCCGCGCGCTCCGCTGATTGCCGGAACCTTCGGCATACTCGTGATTGCGCCATGAGGGCGGCGCCCTGCGCGAGGCGGAGGTTGCCTGCCGCGCGAATCGATCCGGGGTCACTGCATCGAGCACAGCGAGGCATATCGAGAGGTTGAGATCGTCGTGGCCTCGCAGCGCGTGCCCGCGGACCGAACCATCCTCCAACGCCGGGAGATCGACCGGGCCGGGCCTTTGAAGACTTCAGGCTTCAGTCATCCTTGCCCTTGCGCTTGGTTTTCGCGGCTTGCCTCAGATCCACCGGCGGCGGGGCATCCTTTTCTTGGATGGGTGGCGACCAGGCCTTTAGGGCGCGCAGTAGCGACCGCTTCTTTGACTGGTGGGCTTGCATGCGCCGCAAGATATCGTCCAGCGTACGTACGGTCTCGAGGATGTAGGGCCCCTTGTTGAGCATCACGCATTCGGCGCGTACGCCCATCGCCGCATCGGTGATCTCGGCACGCGAAGGCAGCCCGGTCTTGGCCAGCGACTCGAGCACCTGGGTGGCCCACACCACCGGCATGTGTGCCGCCTCGCATGCCCACAGGATTTCCTCCTGTATTTCGGCCATGCGCTCAAAGCCGCACTCCACGGCAAGGTCACCGCGCGCGATCATCACGCCGGCCGCTTTGCATCCCATCGCGGCAAACAGCATCTGCGGCAAGCGCTCGAAGCCGCGTCGCGTTTCGATCTTAAGTATCAGCCCCAGGTCGCCGGCGCCAAGCCGCTGCAGATGCCCGCGCAGGTCGTATACGTCATTTGCCGATTGGGCGAACGAAAGTCCAACGAGATCGGCATGCTGGATCACGACCTCGAGATCCTCGATGTCCTTGGCCGTGAGCGCAGGCAAGTCGAGTTCGCTGTCGGGCAGGTTGATGCCCTTGTCGGCGGCCAGGTTCTCGCCGCCGTCACGGACGGAGATGATCTCGACGTCCACGCCTTTGGCGCCGATGCGTCGAATCCGACCGCCGATGCGCCCGTCATCGAACCAGATGTGCTCGCCCTTGCGGACCTGATCGAGCACCTGCGGCAGTGTGCAGGAGACCGTGGCCACGTCGCCGCGCCCCCCGTGTACCCGCTTTCCCGCGCCGTGACCGATACCACCGCGGATCAAGCGCAGCGTATCGCCGCGCTGCAGGCGGATCCGTCCCTCGGCCGCGGAAAAATCAAACAGACCGGACTCGTTCGTGCCGTGGCCACGCCCGTGCAGACGCAACCGGACTGCGTCCGTCAGATACGCTGTTCGCGTGCACTCGGCCAGGACGCCGCCATTGTGCCGACTGCGGACCGCTAGGCGCCGTCTTGCTAGACGGGCATCAATGAAATCGATCCGATCGCCCGGCTCAAGCTGCGCTAGCCACGGCGGGTCGACGCCAAGATATACGGATGCGCCATCGATAAGCTCGCTCGAACCAACGGGCCGCAAGCCGATTTGCACCGGTTTGGTCACGAGACCCAGGTCATCGCGTTCGGGTTTGAGCTTCAGCACTGCCGTTGCGCTGGCGATCGGTCCGGTGCGCAGCTTGGGGCCGGCCAGATCCATCAGGATCCGCACCGGCCGGCCTGCGGCGCGCGCGGCCTGGCGGGTGCGCTTGGCCATGGTCGCCCATGCGCTCGGCTCATCGTGGGCGCAATTGATGCGAGCGACGTCCATGCCGGCAAGGACCAGGTCATCGATGAGCGACGGGTCGGAAGCTGCCTCGCTGGGGAGCGTGACCATGATGCGCACGGTGCGTTCGGCCGGTGCCGAGCCGAAGAGCGCCTGGGCGTGCCTTTCGAGCAGCGCCGGTCCGAGCTGGGAGCCGGCCGGTTCGTCCAGCGTATGCGGCGTCCAGCTGCGGCCAACCAGCCGGTGGAGGATGCCCAGTACCTTGTCGAGATTGGCCAGCACATGCGTTTCGGCTCGACCAAGGGATGAAACGCCGATCCAGGCAAGTCGCTCCTGCAAGTGCCGCATGTCCAGGCGGCGCATCGCCAGGTAGTGCGCCAGATTGCACGCGCTCGCGGCGTGGGCCGGGTCTGCATCCTTGAGCCAGGGCTCGAGCCGGGCTTGATAGTCGAGCATGGAGGCGCGCAATTCCCACAGCTCGTCGATCAATGATTTGCATACTCCCGGATCCCACGCGTCAACGCCTGCGCGACGCTTGGTAGCTGCCATCTTGTAACCGTCCTCGCTTCCGTGTGTCGACAATACCTGGTAATTGCTTGCGCGTTACGACTCTGGCTGCGCGGTCTCTTGCGCCAGCCCAAGAGCCGTCTGCCGGACGTCGCCGTGACGCCAGATCATGACCCGAGCGCGAACCTAACTGGTCGTAACGTTACTCGAGCGGTTTGCGGAATCTCCACGCCCGATCTTCATGCCGATTTATGACATTGATGTGTCGTGTCACGCAATTACTCCAGCGAGTTCGAATTGCGTTCGTTCCGCGCGACCGGATTTTGATTCAGGACAAAGAACTGTCACCCTTGGCCCGCTGCGCCACACTATCATTTCCGACGTCGCTGCTGGGTGAGTCCAGTGCATTGAACTGCGATTTTCTGCCGACGGTTGATCTAGCCACAGGGGGTTGATTTCATGGGGGCGCGTTATCCAGACGCCAGCGAAAAGGCGCTGCACGAGGCTGCGATCGAATCCTTGGCAAACGAAATGCACCGTCCGATTGCGGAAATCAGGATGCATTACGAGCGCGAATACGAACGCCTTCAGGACGGTGCGCGCCTGCGAGATTTCTTGAGTGTTTGCGCAACGCGCCACACGCGGGAAACGCTGCGCCACGCGCGAGGCTAGCCCATCGGCGCGCACTGCCTCTGGAGCGCATCAAGCTGGCCGGACCACCGCCGTGACCAAAGGGACATTGTTCTCACGTTGTCCCAGCCCCGCCGCCTTACTTGGCTATGAGACGTCTTCGGACGGGCTCCATGGGCACCCGCTGACCGGCCAAGGTGGCATTCGAGCGTGCTAGCGTCCTCGGACTTGTTCTTGGACCCGATCATCGTTAGGGATGTGACCGAAAATGCAAGGGGCGTGGGAAATTTCCGGGTTTGATTGGCGTGGCGCGCATGCACGCGTTGCCGCAAGCGCCTTGCGCGGGTTTGCAGCGCGGAAGTCCGATCAAGTGACCGCGAATTTGGCGCCGATCCCTTGCACGGTAGCTTGAACTCCTGGAGCACCGGCCCTCGGGTCGCTGCTGAATCCTTTGGCGGTGCCTACGAAGCGCCGCCGCAACGAGTCTGCGCGGCGCCACGGCAAATGCCGCTTCGAGCACTTCCTATTAGGTTACCCCCAGGGTGCGCGAAGTTGCCGCCATCGATTGCGCCGTCAACTGGGCGTCGCCGATGATCGCTGCCGGCCGTCCCGAAGCGCAGCGGGCCGCGCGGCAGCGCGCCCTGCCCGCTCGTGCTTGCAGAGACAGGGCAATCGGCAGGAGCGCGAGCGGCCCTTGCGCCCGCCGCGACGCGGGTGCGCGGCTGGGTTGAGGATGCCTATGAGCGGCCTTTTGAGCGCCGGCGAGTGACCAGTGCGGCAATGGCCGAAGCGATCATCAGCAGCAGGCTGACGGCGTTGACGACGGGCGTCGCCCCTTCGCGCATGCGGCCATACAGGAATACGGTGAGCGGCGGATCCGAGCCCGCAAGCAGCAGGGTCGTGTTGAAATTCTCGAACGACATCAAAAAAGCGATCACCGCGCTGCCGACGATTGCCGGCCGAAGAAAGGGAAGCACGACCGTGCGAAATGCTGTCCAATGGCTTGCACCCAGGTCGAGCGCCGCCTCCTCCAGCTCTGGGTCCAACCGCTTAAGACGCGCCGCGATGGTGAGCGTGGCAATCGCGGCCATGAAGGAGACTTGTCCGGCCACCACGAGCGGCAGCCCGGGCCGCAGAAAATCGAGCTCCATCCCCCAAACGTCCTCGGCGAACTGCGCTACGCGGCTTGCGAACGAAAGGATCGAAACACCCAGGATGACTCCCGGGATCACGAGCGGCACGAGCAGCAGCATCCCCAACAGGCCCTTGCCGGGAAACCGGGTGCGCTCGAACAGCATGGCACTTGCGGTGCCCAAACCAACGGCAGACGCTGCCACCCACAGCGCAATGACGCAGCTGGTGCCGATGCTGGCGAGCAGCGGTGCGTCCTGCAGCAAGCCGACCCGGCCCCGTTCGACATTGCCCACAAACCAGTCCAGAACAAAGCCGCGCCAGGGCGGGGCAGGGTAGCCGGCGTCGTTGAAGGCAAATGCCGCGACCACCGCGAGCGGAGCGAACAGGAAGACGAGGAACGCCACGAGAAACAGCAGGCGTATCGCCGAGAACCTGGGTTCGAGCGCGGGAATCATCGTGAGGGGATGGTCCGTGCGCCCGGTTAGGTGCGTCGCATGACCTGGCCCAACTCTTGGCCGGTCAGTCTGAGCGCAGCCCAGACGATGGCGCTTGAAAGGGCGAGCAGCAACAGGCCGAAGGCCGCGCCCTGCTCCCAGTTCGAGCGCACGATGAACTGCTCGTATATCGCCTCGGTGAACCAGCGCGAGTTCTTGCCGCCCAGCAACGTCGGGGTAAGGTAGTTTCCGACGGCCAGCATGAACACGACGATGCTGCCTGCGGCGATGCCGGGCGCGGCGTGCGGAATGACGATATGCCAAAGTGTCGGCCAGCGGCTCCCGCCCAGATCGTAAGAAGCCTCCAGCAAGGAATCGTCGAGCGTCTCGAAGACTCCTACGAGCGGGACGATCATGAAGAGCAGCGAGGTGTAGACGAGACCGACGAGTATGGTTGCGTCGTGGTAAAGCAGCTCGGGTGGCTCGTGCGTTAGGCCCATGGCGACGAGCCAATGCGGCAGCACCCCCGACTCGCGCAGCAGCAGCATCCAGCCGAGCGAACGCACCGTTTCGCTCGCCCAGAACGGGACGAGCAGCGCCACCATCAGTGCCGTGCGCACGCGCCCGCGTGCGATCTTGGCCACGTACCATGCGACCGGAAAGCCGATCCCCAGCGTGCAGGCGGTCGCCAGCAGCGACATCGCCGCCGTGCGTATGTAGGAGCGCCAGTACTGCGGCTCGTCGAAGAAGGTGCGGTATTGCGCCAGACCAAACGCGTGTTGCTGCACCCCGGTGCGCTCCCGCAGCGAAAGCAGTGCAAGGTCGACTTGCGGAATGACGATCAGCCCAAGCAGCCACACCAGCACCGGTGCCAGCAGGAGCAGCACGCCGAGCCTGCGCGGATTCATTGCGCAAACGCCCAGCCGGCACCCGCGCGGATCGAAAGGCGCAATGCAGACCCGCGTGCAAATGGCCCCGTCGCTTCGTGGGGCCAGGCAACGCGAAGATTGGCGCCCACGGTTTCGGTGCGCACCAGTAGGGTCGAGCGTGCACCGTCAAACAGCGAGGCCTCAACAGTGCCTGCGGTCACCGTATCGGCGCTGCTGGCGCCCTCGCGGTCGGTGTCGAGGCGGATGGACTCCGGGCGCAGGAAAACCTGCGCTCGCACATCGGGCGACAAGCCCGAGCCGCTTTTCACCGTCACGCGCAGCCCGCCATCGAGTTCGACGTCGGCGCACCCGTCACGCACAGCGAGGACGCGTCCGGCGACGCGGTTCGCCTCGCCGACGAAACCGGCGACAAAGGCGCTGGCTGGCGCGTGGTAAACCTCCTCGGGGGTGCCGACCTGCTCAAAGCGCCCGGCATTCATTACGGCGAGCTGGTCCGACAGCACCAGGGCCTCGGACTGGTCGTGCGTGATATAGACGAAGGTCGTGCCGAAGTCGGCCTGCAGCTGCTTCAATTCGACTTTCATCTGCTCGCGCAGCTTGAGGTCGAGCGCGCCCAGTGGCTCGTCGAGCAGCAGCAGCGAAGGTTCGAGCACGAGGCAGCGCGCCAGCGCGACGCGCTGGCGCTGCCCGCCGGAGAGTTGATCGACGCGCTTGTCCGCGCTTCCCGGCAGGCCCACCCGCGCGAGCATCGCCGTTGTCAGTTCGCGCGCCCGAATACGCGGCACACCGCGCCGCGCCAGGCCGTAGGCGACGTTCTCGCCCACCGACATCATCGGAAAGAGCGCCAGGTGCTGGAACACGAGATTCACCGGGCGCCGGTTCGGCGGCATGCCGATCTGTGAACGCCCGCCGATGCGGATGTCGCCCGCGTCGGGATCGAGGAAACCCGCGATCATGCGCAGCAGGGTTGTTTTGCCACAGCCGGAAGGTCCAAGGATCGAGAAGAATTTTCCCGGCTCGACGCGCAGGCTAAGCTCCCGGACCGCGGCAAAGCTTCCATATTGTTTGCAGACGCCTTCGACCTCGAGCCCGGCCTGCGACATGATTTCCTCCGATGGCGGGCCGCGCTCGCCCCTCTTGGTGTTGTTCGCGCCTTCAGTCGGCGGCCCGGACCCGGTCGAGCACCTTGCCTTCGATCTCCTCGATACCGGGCGGCACCGCAGGGTACCAGCGGATTGCCTTGCGCGCCGCAGGAGGGAAGCTGAGGGCGAACTGTTCGCGGATACGGGCGGGCATCCGCTGCTCGGCGGCCTTGACCGAGGTGAAGCTTCCCACCGAAGCGGAGACCCGCGCGGCGATCTCCGGCCGCAGGTTGAAGTTGATCCAGGCGTAGGCGGCCTCGTCGTTGCGTCCCTTGGCCGGTATCGCAAACGTGTCGATCCACCCCAGCGCGCCGGATCGGGGCGCAATGTAGTGGATGTTGGGGAATTCGGCGTTGAGCTTCCATCCGCCGGTGTCCCACATCAGCGCGGCCACAATCTCTCCGCTGCGGATCGCATTGAGCAGTTGATCCTTGTTGTCGTAGAAAAAGCGCAGATTCTTCTTGCAGGCGGCGAGCTTCGCGCCGACCTCGCTCATCAGCGCGGCATATTTCGCAGGCTCGTTGTAGAGCGCGAACGGATCCTTCCCCATTGCGAATGCAAAGGCCATCAGGGCCGGCCGCCTGAGCCGCAGCGAGGTTCGGCCGCGGTAACGCGGGTCGCATACGTCCAGGTAATCGGTAACCGGCGCCTTCGTTATGTCGGCCACGAGACCGTCGGTGCCCCAGATATAGGGCAGGCCGTAGACCTGCCCATCGACGGCTGCGCTGGCGCGGGCCGCCGCCATCAGCTCGGGATCGATCGCGGCAGTATCTACACGGTCTAGATCGATGGCCTTGTAGATGCCGTACTCGCGCTGCGCTCCGGCGATGCGATCGATCGAGGGCTGCACGACATCGTAGCCGGCCCCGCCCGTGGCGCGCAGCTTGGCGATGATCTCTTCGTTGTTCGATAGCGTGAGCTCCACCTTGATTCCGGTTTCCTTCTCGAACTGCGCGATCACGTCGGCGGGCGCGTAGTCGGACCAGGTGAGCAGCCGCAGGCGGCCGGAAGCGGCGGAGGCAGTCGAGACCGCTGCGAGCAGGCCCAGCGCCACCACGGCGGCAAGCGCGGCGCAGGCGCGAGAAGGTCGCCCGGTGGCGGCTGTACAAAACGCGTGCATTCGGACGTACCTCCTATTGCAATCGCGCGCCTTGGCGGCGCAATTCCGCCTGGACTGGCGCGAGGTCCAGACGATCAAAGGGTTGCTCGGTCCGTAGCGATACCGCCGCAGCCACGCCAGCGCCCTGTCCCGAAACCGTGCAGCACATCATGTTGCGCACCGCCGCATGGCTGACCTTGTCCCCGCCGATGGATCGGCCGGCGACCAGAAGGTTGCCGATCCCCTTGGGCACGAGCGCACGGTAGGGAACGTGAAAGTAGCGTCCGGTCGTCGGCAGGATGAGGATCCCGTACCCGTCGATGAATTCCGGAAAAATCCCGATGGAATCGTCGAATCGCGCCTGGCCGCGCACATCCTCGGCGCTCAGGTTGTATAGGGCATCGATCTTGCGCGTGTCGCGGATACCCAGCGTCATGCCGAAGTTGCGCAGCTTGGCGCCCTCGCAGCCGGGCATGAAGCGTCGCAGCGCCTCGATCGCCAGCATGGCCTGCTTGCGCCCTTCCATTTCGCCGCGAGTCAGCTCGCCCGGATCGGTGCCGTCCAGGTTGAGGTGAACCAGGTTCAGGTAGGTGAGGTCGCCCTGGTCGGACACGGTTCCCCAGGTGCCGGCGATGGTGCTCAGGTTGGGCGGAAGGATTCCGGCTTCCAGCGCCTTTTTGAATGGCTTACGCAAAAACGGCGAAAACAGCTGGTCCTCCTTGCCGTCGGTCGTGATATCCCATTCCGAATTGCCGGCCCAGTCCCGATAGGTCTGCGGATCGGCCCTCACCTGCTCGATGAAGCGGGTCTTGTTCACGCCGCACATGGAGAACATCACGGAGACGGACAGCATCTCCTCCTTGCGCGTCTTGAAAGTCGGGGCGTCGCAGCGGTGCGCGACATCGGCGTCTCCCGTCGCGTCGACGACCCTGCGAGCCAAGATGGCCTCCCGGCCCGCCTTGCTCTCGGTGATCACGCCCTTGATGATGCCATCTTCGACGATCGGAGCCACGAACATCCGGTGCAGCAGGGGTCGGACCCCCGCCTCCTGCACCAGCAGGTCGGCGACGCATTTGAATCCTTCGGCGTCAAGGGCGTGGCTGGTCGACTGGGGCTCAGGGGAGGCGGCTCCCATGGATTTGGCGCGTTCCTCGAACTCGCGCCCGATGCCTTCGCTGTCGACCGTTGTCGGATGGCGATACCAAGCGAAGCCCTCCACGCCCACTTGGGTTATGTTGCCGCCGAAACAGCCGTAGCGCTCGAGGAGCGTCGTCTGCGCACCCGCCCGCGCGCTGGCAAGCGCCGCGGCGAGCCCGCCGGGGCCCGAGCCCACCACCAGGACTTCGGTCTCGTGGCATACGTCGACCGTGCGCGCTGGCTCTAGAACACGTTTCATTGTTGCTCCTGTTATCGACGATCAGCCGTCTCAGTGCGCGCCACCGGTCGATCAAGCACATCGTAACCGCATGCCTAGTGCCGGGTCCGCGTCCTCGATGACCGGCATCACCAACCAGGCGCCAGATCAGGCCAGGGAAAAAGATGCGTGCATGGCAATGACGTCCAGTTGCGCCATAGCAAACGCAAGATCGCCGTTGTGCGCGCCAACGGCCTCCAGCGTCGGCATTCCCGCCGGCCGCGGACCGAGGCGGTGTGCCGGCCAGGTCTGCTTTGAACGGGCGGGGCCGTATTCACTTTCATTGTCGTCATTTAGCGTAATCAAGCTGGTTCTGTCCAAGTTTCGAAGCGGGTCGATGTCGCTCGGCTGTCGCGTTGCTCTTGTCGCCGGCACGGCGAGCGAATGACGAGGTAGTTCTGGGCACCGCCGCGCTGGCGAGGTTCCGGCGAATTGCGCTCGCCGCGATCTGGCAAGATGCCGGTTGCGCACTCCGCAGGCGCTCCATGCGCGGTCTTGACGGCTTGGAGACGCCCCATCACCCGGTTGTCGAGGCATCGCAACCCAAGCATCTCGGCGGATGGGCAATGTGTCACTCTGGCAGTTGGCAGATCAAGCAAGACTGCCATCGTCTTTGAGCTTTATGACGGCAAGGTGACAGCCATCACCCGACGCGCGTTTCGCGCGCGTCGGCGGGGCTAAAGAACGGACCGAACTTTCGGCCGAACACGGCAATGACTTGGGGCTTTGTGCGGCGCAGCGCCCGAGCCGCCTTAGCAATTGGATCGCTGCGTTCCATGAATGCGAAAAATGAGCCCGGACCGCGGCTTGGCGAAGTCAAAGCGCAGGTCGGTACACAAGTCGACCCTACTTCTCGCCCGGAAGGGCTGTCTTATTCTTGTAGCGCTGGCATCCCATCCTTACGATGGCATTTCATTTGCCCGGGCAGGCACGATATCGGGTCGGGGGATGCGTAACGGGCAGCGCAGCAAGATCGATAACTACACGGTGGATGGAACACAACTATGGTGCGATCGCAAAGCCAAAGTGCCGCTAAACCGAAAGGCCCAGTTCATGGCGACGCGCCTGCGGCACAAGCGGGTCGTGTACTGCTAACGCCGGGTCCGCTAACGACCAGTCGCGCCACCAAGGAAGCGATGCTGCACGACTGGGGTTCGTGGGATAGCGACTTCAACCGCCTCACGGCGTCGGTCTGCGCCGATTTGGTCGAGATCGCCAAAGGATCGGGGACCCATGTGTGCATTCCGCTGCAGGGCAGTGGCACGTTTGCCGTCGAGGCCAGCCTAGGTACGCTGGTTCCCAAGGCGGGTAAGGTCCTGGTGCCGAACAATGGAGCCTACTGCCAGAGAATTGCCAGGATCTTGCGTTATCTGGGACGCGACTGTGTAACGCTCGACTTCGCGGAAGACACGCCTGTCGATCCAGCGCTCGTGGAGGCGGCATTGGCGCAGGACCGCACGATCCGTCACGTCGCGCTGGTGCACTGTGAGACGGGAACCGGGATGCTCAATCCGCTGGCGGCCATCGCGCAGGTCACCGCGCGCCACGGCCGTGGCCTGATCGTCGACGCCATGAGTTCGTTTGCCGCCTTGCCGATGGACCTGGCCTCGCTACCGGTAGACGCGGTCATCGCCGCGTCGGGCAAGTGCCTGGAAGGCGTGCCTGGCATGGGCTTTGTCATCGCACGCGAGGAAGCCCTGCGCGCCGCGCAGGGTAATTCGCACTCCCTGGCGATGGACCTGCACGACCAGTGGATCTACCTCTGCCGCACGGGACAGTGGCGCTTTACGCCGCCGACCCACGTTGTCGCCGCGCTGCGCAGCGCCTTGGACCAATACAAGGAAGAGGGTGGACAGGCCGCCCGGCTGCGGCGTTACTCGGACAACTGCGGGACTCTCGTGCGCGGCCTGCGGGCATTTGGACTAAGAACATTTCTGGACGACAAGAATCAGGCGCCGATCATCGTCACGTTTCACGCCCCCAGGCACGAAGGATATGCATTTGCCAGGCTGTACGACCTGGTGAAGGAGCGCGGATTTCTCCTCTACCCGGGGAAGTTGACACAGATAGAGACGTTCCGGGTGGGATGCATCGGAGCGATCGATGCGACCGTAATGCAGCGGGCGGTAAGTGCGATCGGCGCGTCGTTGACGCAGATGGGCATATCGCTGCCGATCGCTTAGACGGTCTTGCCAATGACACAGTCCTTGCAGCAGCTGAGCGCGGTGGCTTGCGCGCCATCTTCTCGCGTGTTATCGACGGCGCGGCGCTATGGTTGCGCTGTGGACACGGCCGTGTGCCAGCGCATCGTCGCAAACCCGTCGCGATTCGATTTTGCGCACCGTGGACGATCGACGATCGTTCCGACGGCGGCGCCAGAGCAAGCAAGCGTCGGCTTGATCGATTCGGCGACGAGCGTTGCGCTTTACGAAAGGAGCGTCGGGTGCGCCCGCGTGCAGCACAAGGCACCGGTGCGGGCACGCTGCAGGTGCGATGCCGCGGCGAGTTCAAGAAGGTGCACCGAATGTCCTGCTGCGAACCGCTGGCAGAGAGCCTGCAGATGACCGATGCAACGAATTCGGACGATTCCAAGCTGCTCAGGCCAACTTGTGAGTGTGGCTGCGTCTGCGGTGAAAACAATGAGTAACTCGACGAGCCTAGGCTAGCCTGCCTTGCAGGCGCTTGGCAGCAAATCGTGAAATCAATAGATCGTCGCCGGTTCTTGCATACTGTGGCCGGTTCGACGCTGGCACAGATGCTGCCACGCGCCATTGCCAAGGCCTTGGCCATCGACCCGGCCTCAGCGACGGGCACGATCCGGGACGTCGCGCACATCGTCATCCTGGTCCAGGAGAATCGATCGTTTGACCAGTACTTCGGGACGCTGCGCGGGGTTCGCGGCTTCGGCGATCCGCGCGCCGTGCGGTTGCCGTCGGGCCGGTCAGTCTTCGAGCAGCACGCGGGCGATGCCGTCGTGACGCCGTTTCGACCTGCGTTGGGCAACCTGGCCACGCAGTTTCTGCCGGATATCGACCACGGCTGGAGCAGCTCGCATGATGCCTGGAACGGGGGCGCATGCGATCGATGGGTGAGCGCCAAGGGAGCGGCCAGCATGGTGCACTACGCCCGCGGCGATATCCCGTTTCACTGCGCGCTGGCCGACGCCTTCACGGTGTGCGATGCGTACCACGCATCGGTCATGGGGCCCACGAACCCTAACCGCTACTACCTGATGAGTGGCAGCGCCGGACAAGGCGGCGCCAACGGCGGTCCGGTCATCGACAATTCCGAAGGGCCCTATTCGTGGACGACGCTGCCCGAGATTCTGACGCGAGCAAGAATCTCGTGGAAGGTCTACCAGGATGCCGGCACCGGCCTGACCGCTACGGGTCAGTGGGGTCAGAGCGAAGACGCCTTCAGCGGAAACTTCGGCGACAACGTCCTGCTAAATTTCCAGCAGTACCGGGACGCACGGCCGGGCGAGGTTTTGTACGAGGGCGCCCGGACGGGTACCCGCGCGGCCGCAGGCGAACCGCTCTTCGACGCCCTGCTCGGCGATGCGTACAACAATCGATTGCCGCAAGTTTCCTGGATCGTTGCACCGGAGGCATTTTCGGAGCATCCGAGTTGGCCGCCGGCCTATGGCGCCTGGTACATCTGCCGCTTGCTCGACGCGCTGACGGCCAATCCGGACGTGTGGCGCAAAACGGTGCTCTTCCTATGCTATGACGAAGCGGGGGGATTTTTCGACCATGTGGTGCCACCGTATCCGCCGGTCTCGGGTGCGGCCGGGGCATCTACGGTGTACGCCGAGGACGAAATCTATCGCAGCCCAACGTCGCTCGTTGCTACGCCTTTGGGTCTTGGGGTGCGGGTTCCGATGATCGTCGTCTCCCCGTGGAGCCGCGGAGGGTGGGTGTGCTCGGAGGTCTTCGACCACACGTCCCTGATACGCTTCATCCAACGGCGCCACGCAGCCGAGCACCCTGAACTGTCGGAATTGGTAAAGATCTCCGCATGGCGGCGGGCGATCTGCGGTGATCTGACATCGGCGTTTGATTTTGCCAATGCGAATACGCACAAATTCGAACTGCCGAGGGTTGCTGCGCCCGAATCAAGGGACCGCCATCCCGACGCCGTGATCGTTCCCCCGGCAGGCCTCGCTGTCTTGGTGCGACAGGAAGCCGGGTTGCGGCCAGCGCGTGCACTGCCCTACAGACTGCAGGCGGACGGGCAAATCACCAAGGATGGCGCCGTGTTCCGCCTGAACCTCTCAAATACCGGCACGGCCGGAGCGTGGTTTCAGGTGCGATCGGGCAAGGCGGAGGGCGGCCCATGGAGCTTCACGATCGAGGCCGGTAAATCGCTGAGCTGGACGTGGGATCTGCCGGCAGCGCGAACGGGCATCTACGATTTCAGTGTGTACGGTGCCAATGGGTTTTTCCGCAGGTTTGCGTGTCATGCATACCCGTCGCCCGCGGCGCTGGTGAGGGTGCTGATTCGTTGTGAACCGTCAGGAAGCGCGACCATCGCTCTTGAAAGCCATGCCGCGCAGCCGTTAACGCTGTGGATTCGGGATCACGCCATCGGCCACGAGGTGGAGCAGACGTTGGCACCGAACGAAAGGATCGAGCGTATGTATGGGCTGCAGGACCAGCACGGGTGGTACGACATCGCCGTTGGCGCCTTGGGAGAGCAAGTGCCGCGGTGGCATTTTGCGGGCCACGTCGAAGACGGCGGGCACAGCTTTAGCGATCCGGCATTGGGCGGCATATAACGATCGGTTTACGAGCAAGGCACGCGCGGCTGCCGTTGCCCTGCGGGTGGCAGGCGCTCGCACGTACCGCCTCGCCCGCGCCAGGGCGCGGTGTATCCGGTCAATTGTCGCACCGACGCGTCGTTCGCACAGCGCCGGCGCGCTGCCCGCGCGCTCAATGGTCCGCTGAAAGCGGACCGTAAACGCCGCCGGCAAGGCTGCAATTTACCAGGGCAGCGAACACGTCTTCACGTTCGTGAAGCTCTTCATTGCCTCTTGCACGCCCTCCTTGTATCCCAGCCCCGAGTCCTTAATGCCGCCAAAGGGCGTCAGTTCGAGACGATACCCCGGAACTTCGCGCACATTCACGCTGCCCACGTGGAGCTCGGCGACGAGGCGAGTGATGTAATCGAGTCGATTCGTGCAAACGGCCGAGGACAGTCCATAGGCGGTTCCGTTGGTGACCTGGATCGCCTCCTCGATCGTGTCGAAGCGGATGACCGGCGAGACCGGGCCGAACGTTTCCGTCTTTACGACGGCCATTTCCGGCGTTACGTGGTCGAGTACCGTTGGGGAGTAGAGCGCCCCGCGGCGGATGTTGCCGTAGAGCAGGCGCGCCCCTTGGGCGACCGCCTCATCGACTCTTTGCTCGATGGTGAGCGCGGCGGCCTCATCGATGACGGTGCCCATGTCGGTGCGCCCGTCCATCGGATCGCCAAACTGCAGCGCGCGCGACTTTTGGACCAGCAATTCGACGAAGGCGTCCGCGATTGACCGGTGCACCAGCATCCGCTTGATGGCCGTGCAGCGCTGGCCGGAGTTCTTGTACGAGCCTGAAGCCGCAAGCGATGCCGCTTCCTCGATGTCCGCGTCTTCGAGCACGATCAGGGGGTCGTTTCCTCCGAGTTCCAACACCTGGCGCTTGTAGACCGCCTTGGCGGCGATGTACTTGCCGACGGACACGCCTCCGGTGAACGTAACCAGGTCCACGGCCTCGTGCGTGAGCATTTCGTCGGCGATCTGCCTCGGGTCGCCGGTAACGACCGAAAACATCTCCGGCGGCAGCCCTGCCTCGTACAGGATGTCCGCCAGCAGCAGCGCGCTCAGTGGCGTCTTTTCGCTCGGCTTGAGTACCATGCGGTTGTTGGTGGCAATCGATGGGGCGACCTTGTGCGCGACCTGGTTTAGTGGGTGATTAAATGGCGTAATCGCCGCGATGACGCCCTGCAACGGCTCGCGCAAGGTCAGGACCTTGCGCTGGCGTCCATGCGGCGTGATGTCGCAGGAGAAGATCTGCCCGTCGTCCTGCAAGGCGGCATTGCCGGCAAACAAAAATACGTCGCAGGCGCGGCCGACCTCGTAGCGCGTGTCCTTCTTGCACAAGCCGCTTTCAGCGGTGATCAGATCGGAAATCTCTTCGGTCCGCGCACGGAGCAATTCGGCCGCGCTTTGGCAGATCCTGTAGCGGTCGTAGCGCGTGAGCTTCGGACGGAACGCCTTTGCCGCCGCCAGCGCGCGTCGCATGTCGGCGACGCCCGCTTGCGCAACGGTGCCGACCACCGCGCCGGTATAGGGGTTGCGCACCGGCACCGATTGCTTGGTCGCTACGCGCTCTCCGGCGATGCGCAGCGTCTCGTGGCGGATGGAGGCTGGCGTGGGCTCACTGGGCATGGTTGAGCACCCAGTCGAAGGCGTCGAAGTTGCGCCAGCGCCGCTGCGGGTCGAACTCCGCGATGCGCCGGTTCATGATCAGCGGCACGCGCTGCTCCGATACGCCCCCATGCGAGCGCAGCGGACGGTCGAGCCCGGATAGATCGTGCCTTGCGGCCGCCGTTCCCAGGACGGTCGAGCGCTCCGAGACGATGACGAGGTCCCCGATGCGATCGGCAGGCAGTTCAAAACGTTGGACCGCGTCGGCGCGGACGAGGACCGTCTCGATGCCGCGCAACGCAGCAAGGCGCGATCCAATGGCGCCCGGGTCGGATCCTGGCGGCAGATAGACCGTTGCGTACGAGCCCAGCGCCCCATGGTGCACGACATACGGATCGGTGATGGGCAATATGACGCGCGCCTGCCCCGCTCCCAACCAGACGTCAAGCAGATCGAGCAAATAGATAACATCGGGGCTGGCGTCCAGCCGCGTCTTGGCGTTCATTCCGTGATCGGCAGTAAGAGCGATCGCGCAGCCCAAGGCGTCCATTTGCCCGAGATAGCCATCCACCATCCGGTAGAAGGCGTTGGCTTCCGGGGTGCCCGGCGCGTGCTTGTGTTGTATGAAGTCGGTCGTCGAAAGGTAAAGCGCGTCGGGCCTTTCCCTTTCGATCAGCTTGAGGCCGGCGGCGAAGACGAACTCCGAGAGCGCCGCGCTGTAGATGTTTGGCACGGGGAGTCCGACCCAGCTTAGCACCTCCGAGATGCCATGTTCTTGCTGTGTCACTTGGTCCGCCTTCTCCGAGGAAAAGCAGACCCCTTTCAAGCCGTGACCGAGGAGCCGGCGCAGCTTGTCCTTGGCGGTGATCGCGGCAACCGCGCAGCCGGCATCGGCGAGCGCGGCCAGGATCGTCGGCGCCCGTAGCCATTTGGGGTCGTTCATCATCAGTTCCGAACCCGACTCGACATCGAACAGGTAGTTGCCACTGATGCCGTGCACGCTCGGTGGCACACCCGTCACGATCGACAGGTTGTTCGGATTCGTAAAGCTTGGCACCACGCAGTCGGCGATGGCCGCGGTTCCCATGGCTAGGGTCGTTCGCATCCATGGCATGTGCCCGCCGGCCACCGCCTGCGCGATGTAGTCGGGCTCGCAACCGTCGACGCAGACCACGACGCAGGGCTGCGCCGGTGTGCGATAGCGGCGTCCGTTGACTTCAATCATTCGTGTCAAGTTTCCTCCGTGAATCGGTTCGTGCGGCTTCCCCGCCAAGTCCGTAGCAAGGTACGGCAACCCCCGGACCAGTGTCAATGGGCCAGACAGAGCGAGTCATCGATGCGTCATATGACACGACACGCAGTTTTGTAGGTAAACCCTCAAGACCCCACTGTGTGAAAAGAGCTTCCGTCACGCATCGGTCAAATCTCGTATCTACATTCGGCCGCTAAACAAGATTAACAACTGCTGGGGGGGTTCACTGTGAAGACGAGAAGACAACTCACGCGTACCGCGGTAGCACAATCGATTGCGGCCATCTTCAGTGCGTCAACTGCTGGCTTTGGGGTCGCGCACGCTGCCGATGAGCAGCTGGCGGCCGACACCAATTCGCTTCCCTCGATCACGGTCACGGCGCAGCGTCGCGTCGAGTCGATCCAGGATGTGCCGATCACCATCCAGGCCATCACCGGTGACCAGATGAGAGATCTGGGCGTCACCTCGATCGAGGACGCGGTCAAGTACCTGCCCAACGTCACGCTCGGTTCAAACGGGCCTGGCCAGGGCACCATCTACATGCGTGGCTTGAGTTCCGGCGCGCAGGGAAACCAGTCGAGCGCAACGATCGCCCCCTTCCCCAACGTCGCCCTTTATGTGGACGACGAGTCGATGCAGTTCCCGGCGCGCAACGTCGACGTGTATCTCGTCGACATGGAGCGCATCGAGGTGCTGGAGGGGCCGCAGGGCACGCTGTTCGGTGGCGGTGCGCAGGCCGGCGTCGTGCGTTACATCACCAATAAGCCCAAGCTCAATGCCGATTCCGGTTCGGCGGAGGCGGGCTATGGCGTAACGGCTGGAGGCGCTCCGAACAGCTCCGCCAATGCCGTCCTCAATCTAGCCTTGGCGCCTGAAAAGCTGGCCGTTCGCGCGGTTGTGTACAACGACCACCGTGGCGGCTACATCACCAACGTTTCCAGCAACTTCACGTTCAACAACAACGATCCGGGCATCGCGGCCTACGGCAGCTCGCCGGTTGCCGGCAAGTGCCCCAACGGCCTGCCGACCTCGTCCGGCTTCTGCGTGCCGGCCGGTACCCCAGTAGGCAGCAACTCGGCGCTCACAGGCGCCGCGTCCAACCCGGTGGACTACCGCGGCCTGCGCCTTTCGGCACTGTACGAGATCAATGACAGTTGGGATGTGCTGCTTTCGCAAAGTTACCAGAATATGGACGCGCTTGGCATCGCGGCGCAGTACCCAGTCGGATCCGATGGGCAGCCGCTGGGCGCAGACCAGATCACGACGTTTTCGCCTTCGTGGGACCACGACAACTACGAGAACACCTCGTGGACGGTAAACGGCACGATCGGCGACTTCAAGGCGGTCTACACCGGCAGCTACTTGAGTCGCAACATCGACCAGCAGACGGACTATTCGAACTATTCGCGGACCATGGGCGGAGCGTATTACATCTGCGCCAACTCTGGAGGCCTTGGTGTCGCCGGTACCGTGCCGAAGTGCTACTCGCCGGTCGCCTCCTGGCGCGACACGGTCAAGAACCAGCACCAGAGCCACGAGCTGCGCCTGTCCACGCCGGAGACGTGGCGTTTGCGCGGCACGGGCGGATTGTTTTGGGAAGACTTCAAGATCTTCGATGTGATGAACTTCAATTACAAGTCGATTCCCTCGTGCACCCCGGGCAATCTGGCCGCTGCCTTGAGCGGCGGTCCGATCTGCGTTGCGAACGTGCGAACCGCCCCAGGCAGCACTGCCACCAATCCGGGCGTACGCGGTGACGCGACTGCCTTCGGCGAGGACGCGCAGCGCGGCTACAAGCAAACGGCGGTGTTCGGTTCGCTTGACTACGACCTTCTACCGAAGGTGCTGACGGTGACGGCTGGCACACGCTACTACAACTATAGCGAATATCAGACTGGCTCCGTATACGCGACCACCACTGGCTGCGTCAACGTGCCCAACGGCGGATGCAAGAGCGGCATGACCAACATGGACGCAGCGGGTCTGAGCTCCAAGTACAGCGGCTTCAGGAGTCGCTTGGGTTTGACGTGGCACATCGATGCGGACACGATGGCCTACGCGACCTTCTCGCAAGGCTTCCGGCCCGGCGCCTTCAACCGTCCGCACTCGCCCGAAGCGCTGTATACGACCAAGGCAGCCGGCAACTACCAGTTCTCGCGCCCGCATACCTTCGAGCCCGATACGCTGACCAATTTTGAGGTGGGCTACAAGGCCGACTTTCTCAATCGCAAATTACAGTTTGACGCGACCGCCTACCACATGGTTTGGAAGGATGTGCAGTTCCTGTTCTTCGATCCCACGCAGTTCGCGAACACCAGCTTCGTGATGAACGGCCCGGACTACAAGATCAACGGCGTGGAGTTGCAACTGGCCGCGAAGGTGACCCATGAGCTGACACTACAGGGCTCAGGCTCGTACAACAATGCGAAATTGTCGAGCAGTCCCTGCATAGACAGCAATCTGGCGTCCAGCCCGACCTACGGACAATGCATAACTCAGATCAAGGGCCATCCCTTCGCCAACCCCTATGGTGTCTCCGGCGATACTCCGGCTTTTCGCCGAAGCTGCAATTCAGCCTGCGTGCTCGTTACGACTGGAATCTCGACCAGTACAAGGCCTTCTTCATGCTAGGCGCAAACCACACCGGCGAGATGTCCAACCAGCCTAACTCCTATCCTTCGGGCGATGCGTTTACCGGCGTGCCAAATACCACGCTGCTGCGCTACACAATGCCGTCCTACACGCTGTACGACGCCGCCTTTGGTATCTCCAAGGATAGATGGCGCGTTCAGATCAACGGCTCGAACCTGAGCAATTCGAACGCCAGCACGTTTACTTCCTCCACGCAGTTCATCAAGCAGGAGGTGCCCGTACGCCCACGCGTCATCGGGCTGACGCTCGGCTACAGCTTCTGAAGCATACGGCGGTGCCGGCGGCCCGGCGGGCTGCGTGTGGTAATTTTGGTGGCGGGCAGCGATGCCCGCTGCTTTTTTTTTGAGGATGCGATGACAACGGAAGTGCACTTGACCGGGCTTTCGCGTGTGGAGCAGCGTTTGCACGAGTTGCAGGAGATGCTCGACCGGCGCGATTTGGCTGGCGCCCTGCGCTCCGCGGAGGCGCTCTCCGAGGAGGTGCCCGAGAACCGCGACGTCCTCTACCTGATGGCGATCGCGCTGCGCTTCCTGGGTCGCGTTCCGGAGGCGCTCGTCGTGCTCGACCGGCTGCGGGCTTTGCACCCGGGTTTCAGCCGCCAGTTTCAGGAGCGCGGCCATTGCTATGTCGCGCTACGCGACGCGCCGGCGGCAATCGACAGCTTCCTGCGCGCGGTCAACATCAATCCCGCGCTGCCGGCGAGCTGGGGCATGCTCGAGAGCCTGTACCGTTTGACCGGACAGCACGAAAGCGCCGCCACGGCGGCTGCCCACGGTACAACGCTGCGCGCCCTGCCCGCCGAGGTGCTTCACGCCGACTCGCTGTTTAGCGATGGCGACCTCGACCACGCAGAACAGCTGATTCGCGCATTCTTGATGCGCAATGGCGATCATGTCGAGGGCATGCGCCTGCTGGCTCGCATCGGCCTGGCGCGCGGCGTGCTCGACGATGCCGAGCTGCTGCTCGCCGGTGTGCTGAGGCTCGCGCCCGACTACGTCGCCGCGCGCACCGATTACATTCAGACCCTGGTCGATCGCAACAAATACCTGCAGGCGCGCGAGGAACTCACGAAATTGGCGCGGGTACAGCCGCTGGACAGACCGCAGCGCACACTCGCCGCCACGGTGGCCGTCGGTTTGGGAGAGCACGAAGAGGCGATTGGGCTGTTCCGCCGCTGATCGGGGACGCACCGACGGGCATGGACGTCTCCGATTTGCATCTGTCGATCGCGCACGCGCTCAAGACGCTCGGGCGCGCGCCCGAGGCCATCGCCTCCTACCGCGATTCCGCCGCCGCGCGTCCGGGTTTCGGCGATGCCTACTGGAGTCTTGCCAACCTCAAGACCTACCGATTCCCGGAGGAGGAGATCGAGCGTATGCGTGCCCAGGCTTCCTCCCCCGACACACCGGCGGTGGACCAGTATCATCTGTGCTTCGCCCTCGGCAAAGCGCTAGAAGATCGCGGCGAATATGAAGCCTCCTGGCGCTATTACGCGCGTGGCAATGCGCTGAAGCGCACCGAGAGTCGCTACCGGCCTCAGATCTCGAGAACAACACACGGTTGCAGAAAGGGATTTGCACGACGAGAATTCTTTGAGACTCGGCGAGGTTGGGGAGCGGGCGCCCGCGATCCGATCTTCGTGCTTGGCTTGCCGCGCTCGGGCTCCACTTTGATCGAGCAGATTCTGGCCTCGCACTCGAAGGTCGAGGGCACTCAGGAGCTGGCCGAAATACCGCGCCTCGTGGCTCACCTGCAGGGCCGCGACCCAGACTTGGATAACCCGCGCTACCCTGGCGTGCTGGCTGCGCTGGTTCAGGAAGATGTTCGTCGCATGGGCGAGAAGTATCTTGCGGACACCCGCGCGTTCCGCAGTGATCGGCCGAATTTCATCGACAAAATGCCCAACAACTTCCGACATATTGGGCTCATCCAATCTGATCCTGCCCAACGCGCGCATCATCGATGCGCGCCGCGAGCCGATGGCCTGCTGCTTCTCCAACCTCAAGCAACTATTCGCCAAGGGCCAGGAGTTCGCCTATAGCGTTGAGGACATCGCGCGCTATTACAGGACCTATCTCGATTTGATGCAGCACTGGGACGAGGCGCTTCCGGGACGGGTTCTTCGGGTATGGCACGAAGACGTGGTGGAGGACCTGGAAGGCAACGTGCGGCGGATTCTGGACTACTGCGGTTTGCCGTTTGAGTCGACGTGCGTCGAGTACTACAAGACGAAGCGCAGCGTACGAACGCCAAGCTCGGAGCAGGTCCGTCGGCCGATCTTTCGTGAAGGCCTAGACCAATGGAAGAACTACGAGGCATGGCTGGGCCCGCTAAAGGACGCACTGGGTGACGCCCTGGTCCGGTACCACCAGTAATTGGCCGGCGTCCGGCTTCAGGTCGTGTCGGGACCGAACAAGCTCGCAACCAGTTCATCACCAAGGGCGAAGCCAATGGAGGCGCCGGCCCCGCTGGTCACGATCGCGATTCGAACCGACGGTTCGGGAGCGTCAATCAATACCGGCCGATCCGGCGCCGTGGCATACGTTCCGATCCAACGCTCGATTGTCGGCGGTGGCTCGATTCCAAGTGCGCAACGCAATTCATCCAGGATCAGGGAGTCCACTTCTTCGTGCGAGAAGGGATCGGGCGTGGCAGCGTAGTGGTGACTGTCGCCAACGATGAGGCTGCCGTCGGAATTTTGCACGACGATGAGGTGGACCCCGTGCTTGAGGTGTTCTGGCTGTTCCCGGGCAAGCCGTTCCAAGAGTGGGACTGCCGCCGGCAGGTCTGCGTACCCAGCGTAGCGTCCCAGTCCCAGGTCCGACATCAGCGTTGCGGGCAGCTTGAAGCCGGGATCAGCCAGTCTGAGCATCTGCAGCTTGCAGCGCCTCAGCGGGTAGGAGGCCAGGCGCGCGGCGTACAAGACGCCAAAGTCATCGCCGGGACATACGGCAACCCGCTCTGCTTCTACCATGCCGCGCGAGGTTAAGACCTTGGGCACGTCGATGGTCAGTGCCACGGCGGGGCGCATAAATTGCACGTCGTAGGCACTGGCGAGCCAAGCGGCAAGGCGCGGTATCGCTTCCCGCGACTCGACACGCAGTTCGAGCGTGCTCTCTAGAACCGCCACCATGTCCGGCGCGCGCAATTGCGGGCAGCGACGCCGAGCTTCGGCCGGACTAAGCAGCCGGCAGCCGTCGGCCATGTCCGTGGCCAAGAATGCTTCGAGCAGGGCAAGCGATTCGGTGCGACGCGCCGTCATCCAAAGGCCCGAATGCACGACCGTGATACCCGCTGCGCTCGAAATTTCGCGCCACACCTCCCGGCTGCGCTTGGCGCGCTCCCACATCCGCGCGCGTTCCTGCCCGGTGACGGTGACGAAGCCAAAGTTGCGCACCGATGCACCACGGGCTTGCGGGTCCCGGTCGATCACGATGACGCGCAAACCGCGCCGCGCGGCCGCAAGCGCCGTGGCCAGTCCGACGATTCCGGCACCGATCACGGCAAGGTCAAAGCGCTTTGACGACGAGTTGGGCGACATGTCGTTGGGAATGCGAGGATCGATCCGGCAGCATAGCGAAATGAACTGGCAATTTTATGTCGTCCCGCCGCTGGTGTTACCAGACAGTCACAATTGCGTGGCTAAATGGTTATCCCCCATCGCTGCCTTCGATTCGAGATGCCAACACTGCTTGCCCGAAGGCTTAGCAACGCTTCTGCATGGACATTTACCGCCTTTGCCTCGCTGGCGGGATTCGCGACGTATTTTTCGATGTACGCGTTTCGCAAGCCGTTCAGCGCCGCGAGCTTTGGCGACGTCGACGGTTGGCATTACACGCTGGACTTCAAGATTGCGCTGGTAATCGCCCAGGTGCTTGGCTACGCGGCGTCTAAGTTCATCGGGATCAAAGTCATTTCTGCGATGCGCCACGCTTACCGAGCGCGAGCCATCTTGGGCTTGATCGGAATGTCTTGGCTCGCGTTGCTCGTGTTTGCAATGGCGCCGGCGCACTTGAAGGTTCTGGCCATGTTTGTCAACGGCTTGAGTCTTGGACTCATATGGGGGTTGGTCTTTTCCTACATGGAGGGGCGGCGCACTTCGGAGATACTTGGCGCCGTTTTGTGCGCAAGCTTCATTGTTTCATCGGGTGCTGTCAAATCCGCTGGGATCTTGCTGATGCACCATCTTCATGTGTCGGTGTTCTGGATGCCGGCCGCGACCGGGATGCTGTTCGTTCCGGTATTGCTCCTATCCGTCTGGGGACTGGCTTCGCTTCCTCCGCCCAGCGCGGAGGACGAAGCGGCCCGCGTACGCAGGGCGCCGATGACCGGGCAGGAGGTTCGGGCGTTCCTGCTCGAATATGGTATCGGGGTTGGGTTGCTCGTCACGACCTACGTCTTTGCCACGGCGTTGCGCGATTTTCGCGATAACTTTGCAGCAGAGATTTGGGCGGCACTGGGATATGCCGATGCTGCCACAGTGTTCACATCGGCCGAACTGCCAGTGGCCGTCGTTGCATTGGTCGCTCTGGGCGTCATTGTCAAGGTCAAGGACAACGTTCGGGCGCTCGCAGTCACCCATGGCCTGATCTTGGCGGGGCTGGTGTTGCTGGCTGCGTCGACGCTTGCGTTTGACGCCGGGTGGCTAGGACCGCTGCCTTGGATGGTCGCAAGCGGAGCTGGTCTGTATGTCGTGTACACGCCCTTTAACGCGATGCTGTTCGACCGCCTGGTCGCAGCGGGCGGCCGCGTCGCGAATGCAGGGTTCCTGATCTATGTGGCGGATGCTGCAGGCTACGCAGGTAGTTGCGCGCTGCTGTTATGGAGAAACTTCGGACTGCCGCAGTTCAAGTGGCTGGCCGTTTTCAGGGGCGCAGTCTATTCAACATCGGTCGTGGGCATCGTTCTTGTGACGCTGTCGCTGGTCTACTTTATGGGGCGCTTGCGCGCGCGCGCTGTCGCTTGCAATGGCACGCTGGGACTGTCCGCGCCAACCTAAACCTAGGGTCGGACACCATCCGAGCAGCGGCGATTGCGGCCTGGAGCAGGTCGATTGATGAGTTGCAATCGGCGGTGCTTGTTCATGATGCATGCCAGTCAGAGCCGGCCGGGCATTGCACCAAATGGGAGCGCCGACCCAAGCTGCTGTTGTGGGGGATATTCGATGGAGATGGGACGAAGGCCGGCACCGCTTTGATCGCCAGAACCTGTATTCCCGTCGATGCCTTTGCGTGCTCGGCGCGTGGCGCAGCCTTCCGGGCCGGCAAGCCAAGGCGGGCGTTCAGACCAACCGGGGCGTGCAGCTGATCTCGCCGGATGGACCCAATCGACGGCATATCTGGGAATCTCTTGGAGAAGGCGAAGTCGACCCGGAAAGAGCAGGCGTAGTCCGCGATCGCGGCCGCCCGGCGTCTGTGCGTCGGGCTGGCGACGAGAGCAAGCGTCCGGACCGGCTGCATAAGGGGACTTGATTACCTCTTCGATGCGCTGGCGTGTGCGGCTCGCTCGAGGCGCAGCTCGGCACCATCAAATTGAGGATCGCAGGCACAGGGACATCAGTGTCGCGCTGGTTGGGCAGGCGCCATTGAATTCAGCCGAGACCTTCAGCGCCCCGGGAGCGCCGTCGATGGGCAACGGCTGAAAGCCGAACCGGGTGAAAAACTGTGCAGCTGTGACGGTTACCAGATAGATGCGGGAAAGTCCCTGCTGCTTTGGCCCGTTCAAGTATCCGGCTTACCAGCATCTTTCCTATTCCCGCGCGCTTACGCAATGGCGCAACCGCCACCGAGCGCATCAGCGCCACATCGGCGTAGACCTCGGTGCCGACACAACCGACGACTTGACCGTCGTCGATGGCCAGCAGGTAGGCGGCCAGATGCTGGCGGGCGCCATCGAGCGGCAACCCGTTTTCCTCCAGCAGTGACTTGACGGCCGGCCAGTCGCTGCCGCTGGCGGGTCGGATCGTGAGGGTCCGGATCATGCCGAGGGTGCGCTCGATTCGTACCAGCCCTTGCTGGAGTTGACGACGTAGACCACCAGCAGCATCACCGGCACTTCGATCAGCACGCCAACAACGGTCGCCAATGCCGCGCCGGATTCGAAGCCGAACAGGCTGATCGCAGCGGCCACGGCAAGCTCGAAGAAATTGCTGGCGCCGATCAAGGCCGAGGGACAAGCCACGTTGTGCGCTTCGCCAAGACGCCGGTTCAGTCCATAAGCCAGCGCCGCGTTGAAGAAGACCTGTATCAGAATCGGTACCGCCAACATGGCGATGACCAGCGGTTGCGCCAGGATCGCCTTGCCCTGAAAGGCGAACAACAAGACCAGCGTTGCCAGCAGCGCCGTGATCGACCAGGGTCCGACGCGGACCAAAGCGGCGTCCAGCGCGGCCTGCCCGCGGCGAAGCAGCGTCCTGCGCCAGCCCTGGGCCAGTGCTACCGGGATGACGATGTACAGGACCACAGAGGTAATCAGCGTGTCCCACGGGACGCGGATCGAGGACAGTCCCAACAACAGCGCGACGATGGGCGCAAAGGCGAACACCATCACTGTGTCGTTGAGGGCCACTTGGGACAGCGTAAACAGCGGATCACCGCCAGTGAGCCGGCTCCATACGAAGACCATCGCCGTGCAGGGTGCGGCGGCCAGCAGGATCAGGCCTGCAACGTAGCTGTCCTGCTGCCCGCCCGGCAGGTAGGCCGCAAACACGTGGCGAACAAAGATCCAGCCGAGCAGCGCCATCGAAAAGGGCTTGACGGCCCAATTGACAAACAAGGTCACGCCGATCCCGCGCCAATGGCTCTTCACCTGATGCAGCGCGCCGAAATCGACCTTGAGCAGCATCGGGATGATCATCACCCAGATCAGCAGGCCGACCGGAACGTTGACGCGCGCAATTTCCATGCGACCGACCGCCTGGAACGGACCGGGTAGCGTCTGCCCAAGGAGGATTCCGGCGAGGATGCACAAAAAGACCCAAAACGTCAGGTAGCGCTCGAAGACCGTCATACGGACTGCAACGACGCGCGGCGCAACAGCAGGGTTGACGTTCATTGCGGCAACGGGTCAGCTGCGCCCGATGTCGAGGAGGGTCGCGTGCAGCTCCTCGTTGCTCATGGAGTCCAGAGGCAGGGCGAGCAGCTGGAGCATGCGGTAGCCGATGGCCTGGCGCGTCAATTCGAAGGCAACCTTCCTGTCGACTTCTGCCGCGTTGGATGGGTCCGGGTAGCCCCAATGCGCCTGCACCGGTGCGCCGGGCCAAAATGGGCAGGTCTCCGCGGCGGCGTTGTCGCAGACCGTTATGACGATGCGCATCGGTGGGGCGCTGTCGCCGACAAACTCGTTCCAGCTCTTGCTGCGGTAGCCCGAAGTGTCGACGCCCGCATCGGCAAGAGCCTCCAGGGCGTGAGGATTGATGCGCCCGCTCGGCGTGCTGCCGGCGCTGTACGCACGCACGTCCCTTCGCAGCTTCTTTGCCCAATGATTGAGCATGGCTTCGCCGAGCACGCTGCGCGCGGAGTTGTGCGTGCACAGGATCAGGACGTTCATCGTCACGGGGCGGTGTGGGCGATGCCGCCGGGTCAGCAACAGGAAGACGCTGGCTTTACGGCAATGCCGATCGGCTTGCCGCGCGGGGCCGCGCTCGCGCAGCATGCCGACCCGGAGCTTGCATCCAGGCTCTCTCCACCAAAGACCGCAACGTTGTTCAGCGTATGAAAGTGCTCCCAAGCAATTCCCTGCGGGTCGGTCGTCCAGCATTTGTCGCTGCGGGCATAGCAGCAGGTCGTTTCGCCTTCGTCGAGCAATTCCAAGCCAGCGTCCTGAACCCGTGCCTTGAGGTCTTCGAGCTCTGACTCCGTGTCGGTTTGGATGCCCAGGTGGTCGATGCCCGGCTTGCCACCGCGACTTGATATGGCAAAGTGGATGCGCGGGTCTTCGAGCATCCATTTGGCGTAGTCGCCTTCCACTCGGTCGGGTTCGGCCGCAAATAGCCTTGTGTAAGAAACCAGGCTCGCCTGCAGGTCTTGAACTTGCACATGAACGTGGAAGCGTTTCATTTCATCTCCTTTAGCAAGCGCAGGCGGTCGGTGTCTTTTCAATGCATTGGGCACCTTGACAGCAGTTTTCCGTCAGATACCCGAGCAGCCGGTTCATGCGGTCGTAGTGCGCGCGGTAGATCAGGTGGCGGCTGGCCCGCTCCTGCGTCACCAGACCGGCGTTGGTCAATTCCTTGAGATGAAAAGATAGCGTTGCAGCCGGGATGCCCAACGCTTCGGACATCGTCCCAGGGGTCAGCCCGTTCCGGCCGACGGCGACGAGTGCGCGAAATATGCGCAGGCGCAAGGGTTGGGCAAGCGCGGCGAGGGATTTGACGGCATCGTGTTCTTCCATTGTTCGATGATAATCGAAAGATGGAATAATGCAAACGTGGCTTTGCCGCTACGGGACCGCGTTAGAGGGGCCAGGGCGCTTTGCCCAGGACGCAACAAAGCCTGCCCGACCCAGCAGCGGGTCGCGCTTCGAGACGCTGGGCCAACACCACTGGCGCGCTGCCGCGTTCCTTGCGGCAACGATCAAGAGCCGGCTGAGGAGGGTGTAATTGCGCGCGGCCTGCAGCGCCTGACGCGCTTTCTGGGCATCGATTTTTGCGTGGGGATCCGAGCAAGCGCTCAGCCAAGGCGGCCGCCCGCGTCTTGGGGCTCTCTGGGCGATCGCCTGCGCGCCCCGCGCCGGATCAAAATAGGTGCGTGAACAGCCAGTAGAGCAGGCCCGGAGAGCACGATCGCCGCCGGCAGGGTCAGCACCCAGGCCATGCACCAGGTTGCGGATCGTCGCCATCTGCAGTCCGGACCTGTTGGCCGCCATCGTGCCGGCGACGCCGGAGGAAAGCACGTGCGTCGTCGACACCGGCAGGCCGTAGCATGTCGGCCGCGCCGATGGTCGCCATGGCCACCAGTTCGGCCGAGGCGCCCTGCGCATAGGTCAGGTGCGTCTTGCCGATCTTCTCGCCGACCGTGACGACGATGCGCTTCCAGCCCACCATCGTGCCCAGGCCCAGCGCGACCGCCACCGCCACCTTGACCCAGAGCGGGATGAACTTGGTCGCGTCGTCGATCTCCTTGCGAAAGGCCTTGAGGTTGGCCTTGGCGTCGGCATCGAGGGCGACGACGCCGCTCTTTCTCGATCAGGCGGATCGCCTCGGAGGCCAGGTACATGTCGTTGCGCACGTTGGCCACCGCGGCGGCCGGCAACGTTGGCCAGCGTGCCCGTACTCCTTGACCTGGCGCCGATGCTGCCGGTCATCGCCGCCAGGGCGTCGAGACACCTCGGGCGCTGTATCCTTGGTGCGCACGTACTCGGACAGCTCGGCGCGCGGGTCGGCCGATCGCCGCATGGCCGGGTGCGATCTTGGCCAGCGACTGCTGCGTGACCTGCGCAGACCGCGACGAACTGCGTCGATCTTGCTCGGCGGGCATCGCGCGGTTCAGCGCATAGGCCAGCGGCACCGTACCGACCAGGATCAGCATGATCAGGCCCATGCCCTTCTGGCCGTCGTTGGAGCCGTGCGCGAAGGACACGCCGGTGCAGGTCAGGACAGGATGCCGCGGATCCACCAGGGCGGCGGCGCGGTTGCCCTTGGGCTCCTCGAACAGCGCCTTGTTCTTGACCAGCGCGCGCAGCAGCAGCAGCAGCAGCGCGGCGCAGCCGAAGCCGACGAGCGGCGAGAGCAGCAGCGAGTAGCCGACCTTGGTGGCCTGCGCCCAGTCGACGCCGCTGGTGCCGTCGCGGCCGTGCATCAGCGCGTTGGCGATGCCGACGCCGATGATCGAGCCGATCAGCGTGTGCGAGGAGGAGGCCGGCAGCCCGAAGCCACCAGGTGCCCAGGTTCCAGATGATGGCCGCGATCAGCAGGGCGAAGACCATGGCAAAGCCGGCGCTCGACCCGACCTGCAGGATCAGCTCGACCGGCAGCAGCGAAATGATGCCGAAGGCCACCGCGCCGCTGGAGAGCAGCACGCCGAGGAAATTGAACAGGCCCGGACCAGACGACGGCGAAGTTCGGCGGCAGCGAATGGGTATAGATGACCGTGGCGACCGCGTTGGCGGTGTCGTGGAAGCCGTTGACGAATTCGAAGCCCAGCGCGATCAGCAGCGCGACGATCAGCAAGATGTAGGAAAGATAGGAGGCCGATTTGCCAACAGCATGGGTGGCGCCCACATCGGAGAACAGCCCCTGCCCCGCAAAGACGAGTCCGACGCCCAGCAGGCCGAGAAACACGATCGCCGTCAGTGGGCTAGGCTTGCCATCGAGCGCGGGCCGACCGGGGTGGTGCAGCGGGTGCGGAGCGGACCCAGCCGGGCTGATATTGGCACTCATGGATGGCCCTTCTTTTCGTGAGAATGCGCCGGCGGCGGCGCAGCCGATGTCGGACGCAGGACCGACAATTCTGGGGTCGGTTTGTGACCGGTAGATGTCATGTCGCGCCGCCGGCCCTGGCCGCCCCGATGGGCGCTCGACCCAATTGCAGCGGCTCGTCGGTATCCTGCCGACCGGCCCGCTCCAGGTCGTCGCATCCCCACGCTCAATTCGAGCGGCCGCTGCGCGGCGGCCTCAGGGTCCTCGATGGCGTAAACCCTGCTTAGCCGGGAGCCATTGACCTGCAGCGACGTGCGCAGCCTGGCCGGGCAAGATGCCACCCCAATTCCCCACAATTTGACGATTTGACGGAAGCGAAAAATCGCAGAATCGACCGACCTGGGCGGCTTCTTGCGAAGCGCCTCCGCGCTCCCCTTTTTGGACGCTCGACCGAACCGATGTGCGTAATCGAGAAGCCGCTTGCCGACGCGCTGTTGGAACCACTCTGCTTTCGGCGTGCCGGCGTTCGCTTTGCACGCGGCATAGGCGTCTTGTAAGGTTCAAGGGCGGCCGATGTCCAAAGCGCTCTCCGATTTTCCGTTGGATCCATCCCAAATGAGCGGCGCTTTGGCTGGCCGGGATGAGGCTTTGGACATCGAATCGCAGACGCAGAGAAAAAGCACCGCGCTGCTTTACCGCAATGCAGGAATTGCATCCGCGGTAACGATCATCAACGCCACGCTACTTGCCTATGTCAATGCCACGCTGCACGCGTCGGCGGCAATGGCGTTGTCCTGGTGGTGCCTGCTGGTAGCCATCACCGCCGTTCGCTACGGCTTGGTGCGCCGCTTCCAAGCGTCCGAGGTGGATGCCGCCATGGCGATGGTCTGGCGGCGCCGCTATGTCCTCGGGACGGCAATTGCCGCTGCCGTATGGAGCGTGGGAGCGATTCTGTTTGTCTGGAATGCGCCCGTGGGGGCGCGCCTGTTCACGGGACTCGTCATCTCCGGGATGGTCGCCGGTGCCGTGCCCGTATTGGCACCGGTCCCGGCGGTATTTCGGACGTTCACGCTGTCGGTGCTGCTGCCTTTGTCGGCGGCCATCCTTTGGCAGGCGACTTCCGCGCTGGAATGGGCATTTGGCCTGATGACCATCGTCTTCTTCGTCGCTACGAACGCGAGCGCGCGCTATCTGCACGAGACGCTCGACGTATCGATCCGGCTCGGACTTGAACAGGGCGGCTTGGTCGAAAACCTGGAACATGCGCTTGCCCAGCAAAAGCGGGCGGAGGAAACCTTGCAGGCCAGTGAGGAGCGCTATCGGCTCATCCTGAAGCACTCGCCCACCGGCATCCTGCACTACGACAAGGATCTTGTCATCACCTATTGCAACGATCGGCTCGCGCAGATTCTGCAAGTCCCGCGCGAACTGCTCGTCGGCGTGGACATGCAGACGCTGCAGGACCAGCGCGTTCTGCCGGCCTTGCGCACCGCACTCGAAGGCAGGCAAGGCGCCTACGATGGCGAGTACATCGCCACGCAAAGCGGCGCCCAGGTCTGGGTCGGCATGTCGTGTACGCCGTTTGCCGGCGTCAACGGCCAGATCGAAGGAGGCATCGCCATCGTCGAGGATGTCAGCGACCGCAGGCGATCGGAGGATGAGATACGCAACCTGGCCTACTTCGATCCGCTGACGCGTCTGCCCAATCGACGTTTGCTGCTCGACCGCCTGGGGCACGCGATGACGGCCAGCACCCGCAGCCGGGAATTCGGCGCGCTGATGATCCTGGATCTGGATCACTTCAAGAGCATCAACGATACCCAGGGTCACGATGTCGGTGACCGCCTGTTGGTGGAAGTTGCCCACCGCCTGGTCGGTCGCCTGCGGCAGGAGGACACCGTCGCCCGACTTGGCGGCGACGAATACGTCGTACTCGTTGAGGGGCTGGGTACCGTCGAACGAAACGCGGTGGCGGCGGCGGAGGCCTTGGCCGAGAAGATGCGCAGCTGCGTTAACCTGCCTTACGTGCTGGGCGGCAGCGAGGCCGAATACTTCAGCACGATCAGCATCGGCCTCACACTTTTTTGCGGACACGATGACTCGGCCGAAGTGCTGTTGAAGCAGGCCGACGTCGCCTTGTATCAGGCCAAGGATGCGGGCCGCAATGCCGTGCGCTTCTTTAGCCCGGCGATGCAATCGAGCATCGAAATCCGCACCGCATTGGAAGGGGCGTTGCGGCGCGGACTGGACCGCAGCGAGTTTCGCCTCTACTACCAACCCGAGGTCAATCAAGATGGCCGGCTGATGGGTGCCGAGGCATTGATACGCTGGATGTCTTCGGACAAGGGATTGGTATCGCCGGCGCAGTTCATTCCTCTGGCCGAAGAGTCCGGACTAATCCTGCCGATGGGCCAATGGGTCCTCGACACCGCGTGCAGCCAGCTCAAGGCGTGGGAGCGCGATCCCCTGACCCGCAACCTGCACCTGTCGGTGAACGTCAGCGCCCGGCAGTTTCACCAGCCCGATTTCGTCGAACAGGTGCGCCAGAGCCTGCTGGCCAGCGGTGCCGACCCGGCGCGTTTGAAGCTGGAACTGACCGAAAGCGTCGTGCTCGACCATGTCGAGGCCGTCATCAGCCGGATGCGTCAATTGATCGAACTGGGCGTGCGCTTTTCGCTCGACGACTTCGGCACCGGGTATTCATCGCTGTCGTATCTCAAGCGCCTGCCATTGGATGGCGTGAAGATCGATCAGTCGTTTGTTCGCGACATACCGGCGGATCCGAATAACGCGGCGATCGTTTGTGCCATCTTGGCCATGAGTCATTCGCTGGGCTTGCACGTGGTCGCCGAAGGCGTGGAGACGCAGGAGCAAAGACACTTTTTGGCCTGCAACGGCTGCAATGCCTACCAGGGCTTCTTGTTTGGCCGACCCGTGCCGATCGACGAGTTCGGGCAGCTCGCGATCGAGCTGGATCGGAGCGGCCTGACCGCGGCGAAGCCGGTCACCCGGCCCGCGCGCCCGGCACGTGTCGAGTCACGGGCCGGATCTGTCAGCCGAAACCGGGCGTCCAAAGCGCGCCCAAAAATCGCCTGTTGACGATCGGGTTGCGCGGCACGACGGCCGCCGGCGCGCATGGCCGCTGCGCTCGTCTGACGAAGCCGTCCATTCTTTGTCGCGCGTCGCCAAAGCGCCTAACCCGAGCCCGGCCAAGTGCCCAGGGGCCGAACCGCAACGGACCCGTCGGCAAGGTGCAAGACCAGAGGACCTTTGCGCCCGCCGGGTCGCACTTGCTTCGGCGCTTGCTGGCGGGTGTCCCGCCGCTTGCTGCCCGCTAGGGCAGGCTGCCTGCGGGTATTTCGATTCTCGTGCCGAACTGCGGTGCCGCCCCATTGAGAAAGCTCACTGTCATCGGGCCGACGCGGTCGGAACAAGTCTTCACCGAGATGTGGCCACAGCCGTCATACACCTCGAGCACCGACTGGGGCGCCGCCCGGTGCATGGTTTCGGCCAACGCAAGTGGCGTGAGCACGTCCTGCTTGCCCCAAACGATGAGCAGCGGCACCTTCAACGAGGAAAACTTGGCGTCGAGCACGTCCGCGCCGGTGAGCATCGAGGCGACCGCGCGTTTGATCACCCAGCCGTCGCGCTCGGTTTCGCGTATCAGGTCCTCTTTTACAAAATCCGGCAAGCGCACCGCCTGCGGTATGAGTATCGCCAGCAGCGCATCGACGTCGTCCTTGGTTCTTGGCGTGAATAGCGAGACGTCGAAGCTCGGCTTAAACGTCAGCCCTGCGCTGTCGAACAGCACGAGCTGCTTGACCCGATGCGATTGGTTGAGTGCGACCATGGATGCGATCCAGCCACCCATGGAGTCGCCCGCCAAGGCGACCAGCGGCAGGTGTTTGGTGTCGAGAAACTTCACCACCAGCTGGGCTTGTTCCGCGATCGAGTAGCCGCGGTCGGTAGGCTTGGCAGACTCGCCAAATCCCAACAGATCCAGTGCGTACACGTGATGACCGCCGCGCACGAGCTGCGGCAGAAGTTCCGCCCAGTCAAGATGCGCGGAGCCGCCCAGTCCGTGTATGAGCACCACCGGCGATCCGCTTCCCCCCTCCACGTAATGCACCTGCTGACCGTCGATCAGCAACGAGTCGCCGTGTATCCCCGCGAGAAAATACCGCGCCCGGGTAATTTGCAGGTCCACCCACAGGGGCGAGTTCCACAACTCCAGCGCCAGGATTGCGGCGGCGAACAACGGCAGGAGCAAGCACGCCAACAGGATGCGTGCCCTTGCACCCATCGCTAGGGGCTGAGACAAGCGAGCCGGCGGCAAGAGACGAGCGCGCGTCGCGATGAGATTCATGACGAAATTATGACATCTTGATGACGTCGCGGTCACAAAATGCTGCCCGTGCATGATTCTTTTGTTTGCGGCGCAATGCGAGCTCATCGGCAAGCGGCAGCACAAACCCGGGTTGCGCCGATTCGACCGAGGCCGGCGATGCGCGAGGCGGTGCGCAGCCAGCGCCGTTGCGGGCAGGTCACGGTTCTGGTCGGGGCCACGAACCGCCGGAGTCGACAAAGCAGCAGGCCCTGCATTTGCCGGATGGCGGCAACGCGCGAGCTGGCCCATCGGTCGCACCGGCGCGATTTTTGCTGCGTCGGGCAGGCCGGGGCGCGGCGGGCACGCGTCACGGCAAGGCTTAGGAATACGCAAGCCGCGACCCGTTCGGCGGCTTTCTGTGGAGCAAGAAGCGGCGCGCCTGTGCGGCCCTCGGCCGCGGGCCCGTGGGACGAGGAGGGGGCGCCTCCGAAGGGGGCTTAGTCCCTGGAACCGAAAAACCGCTGCAACAGGCCGCGCCGCTTTTGCTGAACGATAGGCTGGGACTGGGACTTTTCCTCGGCCTCGGTCATCTTCTTCACAGCGGGTGCGTAGTCGTTATCCTCGTTGGCGATGTGATTGAGCAGCCAGGTACAAAGCATCTTGTGCAATTCATCGGTGATGTCTTCGCCCTTGGCGGCGCGGACCGTGAAGCCGTTTACGCGCCGGATGAAGAGCTCGTGCACTTTCTGATGGGGTTTCAAGAACTTGTACTTGGCCTCTTCCATCAGCGACTCTTCGAAGCCGAAGTGAGACTGCGTGTAGTCGACCAACTGTTCGATGACATCGCCCACGCGAGCCCGGTCCTTGGAACGCCGGACATCTTCCAGTTCATTGATATACGTAACGATGCGCCGGTGTTGCGCGTCGATGACGTCGATCCCGGTCTCCAGCGTTCGGTTCCAAATGATCGGCATTTATGGTGTTCCCATCGCTTGCTTTGCTGGTCTTGCGAAACGCACGCTTATCGCAAAAAGTATCGGCTTTTGCGACCGTCGGTTAAGCGCAAAAAAGCGCCGTACTTTGCAGGCAAAGCACGCAACAGCCGGGTGCCAGCGCCGATGCCGCGCTCGATCCATATCCCGCCCGGCAGCCCCGCGGCGTGCGCCGTTCGTCCGTTGTGCGACTGGGCTGCGATTTCAACGGTATGATTTTGCAGGGATTTTTGTCTGACCCCGCAATCTAGGCCAACGACATGCGGAATCCGGAACGCCAGATTCGAGGTCAAGGCCAGCCGCGCCGCACGACTTGAGTCGACCGGCAACGAACGAGCACCGGGCGGTTCGCCCGCAGCGGCTCGGGCGTGGGCCCGGAACGCGATGCGGGCGCACCTGGTGTCGGGCCGAGTGATGGCTCGGCCCGCGGCCGGCAACCTCATCCCGGCCTTTCTGGAGCTGGGCGGCAGGTCGCCCGACATCTTCTGCGCCGATGTGATGAAGGCCGACGACGGTTTCCTGGACAAGGCGATCGAAGGCCTGGTGCTGTTCGCCTTCCATCGGGGTGAAGTCTGCACCTGCCCCTCGCGTGCCCTGATCCAGGAGTCGATCTACGACAAGTTCCTGGAATAGGTGCTCAAGCGGGTGGCCGCGATCAAGCAGGGCAACCCGCTGGACACCGACACAATGATGGGCGCGCAGGCCTCCAAGGCGCAGTTGACCAAGATCCTGTCCTACCTCGAGCTGGGCCGGCAGCAGGACACCAAGCTGCTGTGCGGCGGCTCGCAGGCCAAGCCGGGCGGCGAGCTGGCCGGCGGCTACTACGTGCAGCCCACGCGGTTCAAGGGCCACAACAAGATGCGCATCTTCCAGGAAAAAGTCTTCGGGCCGGTACTGGCCGTGACGACGTTCAGGCACGAGGCGCAGGCCTTGGAAATCGCCAACGGCACCCGGTATGGTCTCGGTGCCGGGGTATGGATCCGCGACGGCAACAAGGCCTATCGCCTGGGACGGGCCATCAAGGCCGGTCGGGTCTGGATCAATTGCCACCATGCCTACCCGGCACACGCAGCCTTCGGCGGCTACAAGGCATCGGGCATCGGGCGCGAGACGCACAAGGTCATGCTCGATCATTGCCCGCAGACCAAGAACCTGTTGGTGAGCTACGCGGAGCAAAAGCTCGGTTTCTCTTGACCGGACAAGCGTTGCCTGCTCCCGCCGGGAATGGGCAGGGCCGTCATCGGCCGATTGGCTCGCAGAGACAAACAGGCTCGGAGAGACGAACACCACGGGCCAACTTCTTGCCCCGTGGTGTCATTTGCCGACCAAGCCCGCGAGGTACGTAGGGTTGAGAAGGTGATCGCGACGCCCGCGGCGCTGGCGTTGATCGAGGAGCTCAAGCGCAAACACGGCCCGGTCATCTTTGACCATTCGGGCGGCTGTTGCGACAACGGCGCGGCAAATTGCTACCTGCCGGGGGAACTGACCATCGGTGCCGGCGACGAGTACCTAGGCGACATCGGCGGCAGCCCGTTTTGCATCAGCAAGTCGCAGTACGGGTATTGGAAACACACGCAGCTGTTCATCGACGTCATCGACGTCATCGACCGCCACGGCGGCACTTTCTTCCTCGAGGGCCCGGAAGGCAAGGCGTTTCACGCGCGCTGGCTCGTGTTCTCAGCCGCCGAGCGGCCCAATTGGCCGGGCAAAGTCAATAACGCTTCCTGGCGGGGAGTTTCGGGCTCGGCGCCCGCCGTGCGGTGGCACGATAGGGCGCTTGACCGGAGGCGCGGCCGGGAATGGCTTATCCTCGCGGGGCTGCGGCCGTTGCGGCGACTGCGCAAAGGCAGTCCAACAAGAACCAATTTAGAGGAAAGACGCGATGAAACTCCTACAGGAATTTAAGGACTTTGCGATCAAGGGGAATGTGGTCGACATGGCGGTCGGTGTCATCATCGGCGCGGCCTTTGGCAAGATCGTCACGTCGTTGGTGACCGACGTGATCATGCCGCCCATCGGTGTGCTGATCGGCGGCGTCGACTTCTCCAAGCTCGCGCTGACCCTGGTGCCCGGATCGGCCTCTGCGTCGGCCGTGGTGGTGAGCTATGGCAAATTCGTGCAGACCGTGGTGGATTTTCTTATCGTCGGCGCGGTGATCTTCATGGTGGTCAAGGCCATCAACTCGATGAAGAAACAGGCAGCCGCCGCTCCGGCGGCGCCACCGGCGCAGGAGGTGTTGCTGACCGAAATCCGCGATCTGCTCAAAAAGTCGTAGACGGCTTGCGGCAGCCGGCGGCCAGTGCGCTGGCGTCCGGCCACAGGCAAAACGCCCCGCGATGCGGGGCGTTGTTGTCTTGGCGTTGCCTCCTGCGGCGCGGATGAACGGCTAGGCCGTCGCGCCCGGGGGCAACCAGAGTTCGGGGATGTGCTTGAAGCCGTAGGCTGCCGGATCCTCGCAACTGACGATGCGGTCGTTAGGCGTCTTGCCCAGGTTGACGATGAAGGGCTGGATGTGCATCTTGGACTTGAGCGAGAAAAAGACCTTGACGATAGGCTGCAGCAGGTGCGTCGGATCGTGGTCGACGACTACGGCCAGGCGCTGGGATTTGAGGCGCACCATCGAGCCAAGCGGATAGATGCCGACCGTGCGTACGAAGCACTGGAAGATCGATTCGTCGAAGTGGCCGGTCCACTCGGCCATCTTGCGTACCGCGACCGTCGGTTCCCAGCCGGCCTTGTAGACACGCACCGAGGTCACCGCGTCATAGACGTCGCAGATCGCCGCCATTCGGGCCAGCTGCGTGAGCTGGTCGCCCGGAAGTCTGTGCGGGTAACCGGAACCATCCATCTTTTCGTGATGGTGCAAAACGGCGTCGAGCGTTCCCACGCTGATCCCCGGCGTGTCCAGGAGCATCGCGTGACCGCGCTCCGGATGCGACCGCATCAGCTGCCATTCCTCGTCGTCGAGCGTGTCGGGCTTGTTGAGCACGGCCTGCGGTATCTGTGACTTGCCGACGTCGTGCAGCAGGCCCGCAACGCCGGCCTCGTGGACCGCGGCCTCGTCCATGCCAAGGGCGCGTGCCAGGGCGACCATCAGCGCGGAAGCGGCCATCGAATGCATGAAGGTGTAATCGTCGGCGGTCTTGAGCCGCGCCAAACCGATCAGCGCCGACGGATTGCGGCTCACGGACTCGGAGATCTCGCCGACCACGTTCTGGGCGGCATCGATCGATGACACTTTGCCCAGGCGGGCTTCGCCGAACAAATTGGCTACGACTCCCCGCGAGGCGCGAAAGATCTTGGACGCACGCGCAAACTCGCCATGCAGATCGGCGCGCCGTTGGTCGCGCACCGGGGCGTTGCGGGCGGCGCTTTGCAGGCTGTCTTCGACCTGGGATTCGGTGGTTCGCCGGTCGGCAGAGGTCGCACCCGAGGCGCTATCGAGCCCCTTGGACGAGTCGATCCAGACCTCGCGCACGTCGCTATTGTGTATCTGAGCGAGTTCGGCGTCGGTCTTTACGACGAACCGCGCGCGCCAAAACGGATGGTCCATCCACGATCCGCAGAACTCGTCGATGTACATGCCGATGCGCAGCTCGGTGGTGGGGATACGTTTTAACAAGGTCGCTTGCCAGGTCGGTAGACAACTCACGCAGCCGTTGACGGACAGATAATCCGCCGCCTACATTTTGGACGCGGCGCACGGCATGCGGCGGCACAAAATGCCCGGTTTTCCCTGGGTTATCCGGGGCAATCCGGCCGCGCCGGGTGCGCTGGCCGCAGGACTGCAAGTCGGCCGCAGACCGGGCCGGAGCGGGTACTCCTACCCTGCGCCATGGGCGGCGGTGAGGGCCAAGTAGCCGCTCCAGAGAAATTCGATGCCGATGCACATGAGCAAGAAGGCCGAGAGGCGCACCAGCACTTCGACGCCGGAGGTCCCCAAGAAGCGCGAGAAGTTCCCGGAAAAGCGATACGCCACATAGATGCTCAGGGCAATGGCCATCAGGCCGGATATGGCGCCCGCCGCGTGCAAGGCGATGTCGGCCAGTCCGACCACCGCGACCGGTTTGCGCGTGCCGATGCTGATGGCTACCGACATCGAACCGGGACCGACCGTTAGGGGCATGGTCAGAGGATAAAAAGCGCCGGCCCGTTCCATCGCGTCGGGTGACACCTGCTCCGAGGAATGATCCGACCAGCGCTCCTGCGTGAGCAGTTTCCAGCCCAGCGTGCTCAGCACCAGTCCGCCGGCGATGCGCACGACGGGCAGCTCGATGCCGAAGAAGACCAGCAGCCAGGGCCCCAAGACCATGCAGCCGAGCAGCAGCGCAAAACCGTTGATCGCGACCTGGCGCGCAAGCGTGCGCTGGCGCGCCGTGCTCAGGCCGCGGGTGAGTACGTGGTAAAACGGCGCGCCTTCGATCGGATTGACGATGGGAAACAAGGCGCCGAAGGTCACGAGGAACGCCCCCAGCACGGTCTTCATGGTGTCCATGCAAATTCCCGTTCATGCCGCCGGCGCGAGCGCGGGCGCGGCCGGATCAATCCGTGGCGATCGCCGTTTTTAGCATGAACACGGACCGGTGAGCGATGACCCCAAAGGCGTGCCCTGCTACCGCGAGGGGCTGGCCAGCGCGCAAACTCGCCGCCCTCGCGCCTAGCGCTTAATTGGGCCCTCGTTTGGCGCGATCTTCGTTGCGACCATAGCCGTATTGGGCAAAGGCCAGGCCGCAATTGCGCCGCGCTCCCGCGAGCACTTCGTGCGCCATCGCATCCGCCGAACGGGCCTGGGCGCGGTAGATGTCCAGGGTCAGCTCCCGAATCGGCGAAGCGGGCCAGCTGGCCTCGATGCTGGCGATCGCGCGCTCTGCGCTCTTGCGCGCATTGATCGCGCAGGCGTAGGCCATCTGAAATTGCGTGGTGTACAAGATGTTGGCCACTCGTGCGCCCAGTGCTAGCGGCAGTCGCACCGTGTCGTCGACGTTGGGCACCGGATGCGAAGTCAAATGCGCCGCGGAATTGGGCTCCATGGCAAATTCGGTCGAGATCGGATTCATGTTGGCACGCTCCCCTTTCTTTTGGGCCATGCGTGATGTGCATGTTGCATAGCAGCATAACGCATTGGGAGCCGGATCGATGACTACAGAGGGCAAATTTGCGCCTTGTTTTCTTCCTTTTGCTACCCGGGAACGGGAAAAGCTCAATAAAAACAAAGGGCTTCCCCGCTCGCGCGGGAAAGCCCTGGCAGAGCCGGGATAAAGAGCAGATTACTTGATCGAAGCCTTGCTCACGAGGCCGTCAACGAACTCCTTGATCTGCTTTTGTTGCATGTTATCAGCGATGTGCGATTTCACCTGGTCAAAAGGAGGGGGCGTCACGTCGCGAACATCGTCCAGCCGGATCACATGCCAGCCAAACTGGCTTTGCACCGGCGTCTCGGTGTACTTGCCTTTTTCCAGCTTGACCATGGCTTCGGAGAAAGGCTTGACGTAGGCCGCGGGGGAGGCCCAATCGAGTGCGCCACCATTGGCGGCCGATCCGGCGTCCTTGGTGCCCTTGGCCAGATCCTCGAACTTTCCGCCCTTGTCGAGCTTGCCGATGATGTCCTTGGCCTCGGCCTCGGAGCCAACCAGTATGTGGTGGACCTTGTATTCGTGTTCGCCCGCGGATGCGGCGACCTCGCGATCGTATTCGGCCTTGATTTGCTCGTCGGTCAGCTTGTGCTGCGACAGCTCATCACGCACCAGCGCCTGGATCAGGGTCTGGCGGGTAGCGTTGTCGACCTGGAACTTGACGTCTTCGCGCTGCAGCAGCTTGCGCCGCTTGGCCTCCTGGTTCAGGACCTCCAGCTCGATGAGCTTTTGCTTCAACGCCTTGCGCAACTCGGGCGTATCGGGCTGCTTGATCTGGCGGATGACCGTTTCGAGTTCCGAGCGCTTGATCGGCGTGCCGTTGACGACCGCGATGTTGCCGCTGGGCGCAGCGGCGTCCTTGGCCCCAGCAGCAGCGGCGTCCTTGGCAGCGGTCGCCGGGGCAGCGGCCGGCTCGGTGGTTTGGGCGTAGGCGCCGGCGGATAGCGCCGCTGCAGTCATCGCAGCGGCTAGTAAAGCAGTGGCTCGGGACATGCATTCACCTTGAAGGGGGTGGAGGGGAAAAGCGCAACCTCGGGATGATACACAAATGCGCCGGAGCCAAAACGCGGTCCGCCCAGGTCCTGTAACAGGGCACAAAGTGCCCGAGCGCTTGCCCAAAACGGCTCGACTTAGATTCTCAGGGTGCGCATGCGTGCCGCCACGAGCGCACCGACGCAGGCAACGGCTGCCGCGCCGGCAAACGCGATGCGAAAGGCCAGCGTGACGGCCTCCGCCGTGCCTGCCGATGCCAACACCACGCCCGGGTGGCCGACCTCCTCGAGCGATGCCAATTGCGTGCCGGGCAGCAGGGCAAAGACCACGGCGCCGAAGCTGGCCGTGCCCAGCGCGGCGCCGGTGGCTCGCGACAGCGTGACGATCGCCGTGGCGGCGCCCAGGCGTTCGCGACCGGCCAGCCACTGGACGACGATCTGCGCGGTGGGCATGACGCTGCCCAGCCCGGTGCCACACAAGAATCCGAGCGCCGTCAGCAGCGTGTGCTCCAGGGGCAACAAGGCCAGCAGCAGCAGTGCCGCGCTGGCCAGGCTCATACCGGCGACCGGCAGGACGGTGGGCCGGCCAAAGCGCGCGATGAGACGCCCCGTGAGCGTCGCGCCAAATACGATGCCGATGGTTACCGGTAGCAGCAGCAGGCCCGATTCGCGCGCATCCTGCCCGCGGGCCAGCTGCAAGAAGATCGGCAGAAAGAACACCAGCGAAAACATACAAGCTCCAAAGCACACGACGGTCAGGGTCATGCGCAGGATCGACGGATCGCGCAGCAGCTCAACGGGCAAGAACGGGTCGATGTGCCGCCGTTCGCGCCGCACCAGCAGGGCCCAGAACGCGGCCGCGGCCACGAGCAGCAAAGCGCTGCCCGGCGAGAGCCAAGCGAAACGGTGCCCGGCAAAGCTCACCCACAACAGCGTGGCGGTCGCGGCCAGGGCAAACAGTGCCGCGCCGGCGGCGTCGGTCATGGGACGCGCATCCAGATTGTGCATCTGGGGCAGCTTGCGCACGCGCCAGGCGGCGAGCAGGCACAGCGGCAGATTCGCAAGAAACAGCCAGCGCCAGCTGCCATGGTGCACCACCAGGCCGCCGATGATGGGACCGCCAATACTGCCCAGCGAGTAATTGGTGGCGAAGTACCCCTGAAAGCGCGCCCGCTGGCGCGGCGGAACCAGCTCCCCGACCATGGCCTGCGACAGTACGATCAGGCCCCCGCCACCCAGGCCCTGGAGCACGCGGCTGCCCACCAGCTCGATCATGTTCTGCGCGATGCCGCAACACAGCGAGCCGGCGGCAAAGAGGGCCATTGCCAGCAGCAGCATGTCGCGTCTTCCGTAGCGGTCGCCCAGCCGCCCGTACAACGGTGCGGTGACCGTCATGGCGATCATGTAGCCCAGCGCGATCCAGGTCGTGTCGCGCAGCCCGCCCAGATCGTGGGCGATGCGCGGCGTCGCCGTCGCCAGCAGCGTCTGGTCGGCGACGGCAAGAAACATGGGTACCATGATTGCGGAAAACAGCTGCAGAAAGCGCGCCGTGGTGACGTGTCCCTGCGACGTCCCGTCCGACAGCGATGGCGGCACCGGCTCGGCCTGGCGTGGCGCCGGTTCGAGCGCCGCCGGCGATTGCGCTTCATCGGCGTCGGCCATTTGGAGGTTGCCTTGTTGTCGAAGAAGCCGGCGCAGCGGGGCAAGGAGGCGCGCCGGAAGCACAAAGGGCCGACCGTGAGAAAAAATCATATCGCACTATCCGGCGCCGGCGCAGCGCGTTGCGCAGGTTACGTAGCAATATCTCACTCTTTTTTCCCGGGCCGCTCTCTTTGGCGCTGGTGCCTTCGCCTAGAATGGCCTCCCAGTTCGGGTGCGCGCGCGGCTTGATTGATTTGGCGCGGCCGGCAACCCTCTGCGGGTCGTTTCGGCCCGTTTCGATTACCCACGGTGAACCGATCGCGATGAACGACGCCCGCTCCGCAGTGCTGTCCGAACCTTCCGATGCGCGGCGCTCCCGGCGGCGGCGCTGGCCCATGCTGATCGTGCTCTTGGCCATCGCGATCGGGGCGGCCCTCTGGTATGGGCAGCGCGCGTCCAGGCCGGATCCGTCCTCCGGGGCCAAGGCCGACGCCGCCGCCGATGTTCAGGGCGCTCGTCGCGCGGGACGCGGCGCGAACCAGGCCATATCGGTGGCGGTCGCTACCGTCGGTTCGCAGGACATTCGCGTCACCCAAAATGCGCTGGGCACGGCAACGCCGCTGGTTACCGTCACGCTGCAAGCGCAGGTCGGTGGCCAGTTGACCAAGGTGACGTTCGTCGAGGGCCAGACGGTGCACAAGGGCGATCTTCTCGTGGAAATTGACCCCCGTCCGTACGAGGCCGCGCTGGCGCAGGCGCAGGGACAGCTGGCCAAGGATCAGGCAGCGCTCGAGATGGCCAGGATGGATCTGGTGCGCTACGAGGACCTGGTGCAAAAAAAATCGATCATGCGCCAGCAGGCCGAGGACCAGAAGTGGATCGTCGCGCAGGACGAGGGCGCGGTGCAGGTCGATCAGGCTCAGGTGGCGACGGCCCGGATCAACCTGGGCTACTGCCACATCGTCTCGCCCACCGATGGCCGCATCGGACTGCGGCTGGTCGATCCAGGCAACATCGTCCAAGTCGGCAGCAGCAGTGCGAGCCTGGGGGTGATCACGCGCATGCAGCCGATGACCGTGGTTTTTGCCCTGCCCGAGGATAGTCTTCCGGCGGTTCTGGGGCGCCAGCGCGCTGGTGCCAAATTGCAGGTCCAGGCCTACGACCGCAGCGGGTTGCATCTACTCGATACCGGTACCTTGCTGGCCGTCGACAGCCAGATCAATACCAGCACCGGAACGGTGAACTTGAAGGCGCTCTTTCCCAACGCCGGCGGGGTGCTGTTTCCCAACCAGTTCGTCAACGTCGTGCTGCGCGTCGACGAGCTCAAGGCCGCCACGGCGCTGCCGACCGCGGCCATCCAGCGTGGCGTCAACGGCACCTTCGTCTACGCCGTGAAAGCGGACAACACGGTCGTCATGACGCCGGTCAAGATCGGCGCGACCGACGGGGCCGTGGCGGCAGCGTTGTCCGGCGTGAGCCCGGGCGACCGGGTCGTGGTCGACGGCGCGGACAAGTTGCGCGACGGCATGCAGGTGAACGTCCCCCAGGCGAAGTAGGCGATGAGCCCGTCGCGTCCCTTCATCCTGCGGCCGGTGGCGACCTCGCTGCTGATGGTCGCGATCTTGCTGTCGGGCATCGTTGCGTTCCGCTTTCTGCCGCTGTCGGCGCTGCCCGAGGTCGATTACCCGACGATCCAGGTGCAGACGTTCTATCCCGGGCGCCAGCCCGGACGTGATGACGTACCTCGGTCACCGCGCCGCTCGAGCGGCAGTTCGGGCAGATGCCCGGGCTTACGCAGATGTCGTCGACGAGTTCGGCCGGCGCGTCGGTGATCACGCTGCAATTCAATCTGGCGCTCGAGTCTCGACGTCGCCGAGCAGGAGGTGCAGGCGGCGATCAACGCGGCCGGCAACCTGCTGCCGGCCGATCTGCCCGCGCCGCCGATCTATGCCAAGGTCAATCCGGCCGATGCGCCGGTCCTGACGCTGGCGCTGACGTCGCAGACGATGCCGCTGACCCAGGTCGAGGATCTGGCCGACACGCGCCTCGCGCAGAAGATCTCGCAGCTGCCCGGCGTCGGCCTCGTCAGCATCAGCGGCGGCCAGCGCCCGGCGGTGCGCATCCAGGCCGACCTGCGCGCGCTGGCCGCGTACGGCCTGAACATCGACGATCTGCGCACGACGATCGGCAACGCCAACGTCGACAGCGCCAAGGGCAGTTTCGACGGGCCGACGCGCGTCGTAGACGATCAACGCCAACGACCAGCTGCGAAGCGCCGACGAGTACCGCAACCTCGTCGTCGCCTACCGCAACGGCGCGCCGGTGCGGCTGTCGGACGTGGCGCAGCGTCGATCGACGGCGCCGAGAACACCAAGCTCGCGGCCTGGGCCGGCACGCACGCCGGCGATCATCGTCAACATCCAGCGCCAGCCGGGCGCCAACGTCATCGAGGTGGTCGACGGCATCAAGGCGCTGCTGCCGCAGCTGCAGGCGGCGCTGCCGCCGGCCATCGACGTCGCGCTGCTGAGCGACCGCACGACCACGATCCGCGCGTCGGTGCCGACGTGCGAGTTCGAGCTCGGTGCTCGCGGTGGCGCTGGTGGTGCTGGTGATCTTCCTGTTCCTGCGCAACCTGCCGGCGACGCTCATCCCGAGCGCTGTCGGTGCCGCTGTCGCTGGTCGGCACGTTCGGCGTGATGTACCTGCTGGGCTTCAGCATCAACAACCTGTCGCTGATGGCGCTGACGATCGCCACCGGCTTCGTCGTCGACGACGCGATCGTGATGATCGAGAACATCGCCCGCTACGTCGAGGAGGGCGACAGCCGCTCGAGGCGGCGCTGAAGGGCTCGCGAGCAGATCGGCTTCACCATCATCTCGCTGACGGTGTCGCTGATCGCCGTGCTGATCCCGCTGCTGTTCATGGGCGACGTCGTCGGGCGGCTGTTCCGCGAATTCGCGATCACGCTCGCGGTGACGATCGTGATTTCGGCCGTCGTCTCGCTGACGCTGGTGCCGATGATGTGCGCGCGCTGCTGCGCCACACGCCGGCCGGAGCGGCAGACGCCGGCGCTACCGGGCGCGGAGCGGCGGCTGGTTCGAGCGGCTGATCGAGCGCTACGGCCGCGCGCTCGACGTGGGTGCTCGACCGGCAGCGCGCTGACGCTGCTGGTCGCGCGTCGGCACGCTGGCGCTGACCGTCGTGCTGTACGTCGTCATCCCCAAGGGCTTTTTCCCGGTCCAGGACACCGGCCTGATCCAGGGCATTTCGCGAGGCGCCGCAGACGATCTCCTTCGCCGCGATGGCCGAGCGGCAGCAGGCGCTGGCCGCGGTCATCCTGCAAGACCCGGACGTCGCCAGCCTGACGTCGTTCATCGGCGTCGACGGCACCAACGCGACGCTGAACAGCGGCCGCTTCCTGATCAACCTGAAGCCGCGCGACGACGCGCAGCGCCAGCGCGCAGCGACGATCATCCGCCGCCTGCAGCCGCAAGCTCGCCGAGGTGCCGGGCATCGCGCTCTACCTGCAGCCGGTGCAGGACCTCACGATCGATACCGACGGTCAGCCGCACGCAGTACCAGTTCGTGCTCGAGACGCCGACCCGACGAGCTCGACGCCTGGGTGCCCAAGCTCATCGACCGGCTGAGCAGCTGCCGCGAGCTCGCGCGACGTCGCGAGCGACCTGCAGCGAGCGGCCTCGCGCCTACGTCGAGATCGACCGCGACACCGCGGCGCGCTTCGGCATCACGCCGGCGACGGTCGACAACGCGCTGTACGACGCCTTCGGCCAGCGCATCGTCTCGACGATCTTCACGCAGTCGAACCAGTACCGCGTGATCCTCGAGGCCGACCCGCGAGTCCGCAGCGCTCGCTCGGACTGCGCTCGCGATCTATCTGCCGTCCGTCGACGAGCAGCGGCGCGCAGGTGCCGCTGTCAGCGCGATCGCCGACATGGTCGAGCAGCGACCGCGCCGCTGCAGATCAACACTCGGCCAGTTCCCGGCCGCGACGATCTCCTTCAATCTCGCGCCCGGCGCCTCGCTCGGCGACGCGGTCGAGGCGATCCGGCAGGCCGAGACCGAGCATCGGCATGCCGGCGAGCGTTCAGACCAGTTCCAGGGCGCGGCGCTCGGCCTTCCAGGCGTCGCTCGGCAACGAGCTGCTGCTGATCCTGGCGGCGATCGTCACGTGTACATCGTGCTGGGCGTGCTCTACGAGAGCTACATCCACCCGATCACGATCCTGTCGACGCTGCCGTCGGCCGGCGTCGGCGCGCTGCTCGCGCTGATGCTCGCCGGCAACGATCTCGGCATCATCGCGCATCATCGGCATCATCCTGCTGATCGGCATCGTCAAGAAGAACGCGATCATGATGATCGACTTCGCGCTCGACGCCGAGCGCAACGAGGGCAAGACCGCCGCGCGAGGCGATCTACCAGGCCTGCCTGCTGCGCTTCCGGCCGATCCTGATGACGACGATGGCGGCGCTGCTCGGCGCGCTGCCGCTGATGCTCGGCACCGGCACGGCTCGAGCTGCGCCGTCCGCTGGGCATCACCATCGTCGGCGGCCTGATCGTCAGCCAGATGCTGACGCTGTTCACCACGCCGGTGATCTATCTCGCGTTCGACCGGCTGGCGCGGCGCGTGCGCGCGGCGTCGCGGCCGGCGCGGCGCCGGCCGGCAGCGCGGTCCCGGACCGGAGCGCCGGCCATGAACCTCTCGGCGCCGTTCATCGAGCGGCCGGTCGCGACCACGCTGCTGACGCTCGGCGTCGCGCTGGCGGGCGCGATCGCCTTCTCGGCTGCTGCCGGTCGCGCCGCTGCCGCAGGTCGATTTCCCGACCATCTCGGTTCAGGCGACGCTGCCCGGGGCCAGCCCGGAGACGATGGCGACCACCGTCGCCACGCCGCTCGAGCGCCAGCTCGGCCAGCATCGCCGGCGTCACCGAGATGACCTCGCATCGAGCTCGCTGGGCTCGACGCGCATCACGCTGCAGTTCGACCTCGATCCGCGACATCGACGGCGCGGCGCGCGACGTGCAGGCGGCGATCAACGCCGCGCGCGCCGACCTGCCGACCAGCCTGCCCAGCAATCCGACCTACCGCAAGGTCAACCCGGCCGACGCGCCGATCCTGATCCTGGCGCTGACGTCGGACGACGCTGACGCAGGGCCAGATCTACGACGCGGCCTCCAACGATCCTGCAGCAGAAGCTGTCGCAGGTCGAGGGCGTCGGCGCAGGTCAGCGTGGGCGGCAGCTCGCTGCCGGCGGTGCGCGTCGAGCTCAACCCGCACGCGCTGATCAAGTACGGCATCGGCCTGGAGGACGTGCGCGCGGCGCTGGCGTCGGCCAACGCCAACTGCGCCCAAGGGCGCGATCGAGGACGGCGGCCGGCACTGCCAGATCTACGCCAACGACCAGGCGCAGACGCGCCGACGAATACGCGCCGCTGATCGTCGCCTAGCGCAACGGCGCCGCCGGTGCGCCTGGCCGACGTGGCCGAGGTCGTCGATTCGGTCGAGGACCTGCGCAACGCCGGCATCGCCAACGGCAAGCCGTCGGTGCTGGTGATCATCTACCGCCAGCCGGGCGCCAACATCATCGAGACGGTCGACCGGGTGAAGGCGGCTGCTGCCGCAGCTGCGGGCGTCGATCCCGAGCGACGCATCGATGCTCACGGTCGCGATGGACCGCACCACGACGATCCGCGCGTCGCTGCGCGACGTCGAGACGCGCGCTGCTGCTGTCGATCGTGCTGGTGATCCTGGTCGTCTTCGTGTTCCTGCGCAACGGCGCGGCGACGCTGATGCCGGCGGTCGCCGTGCCGGTGTCGCTGATCGGCACGTTCGGCGTGATGTACCTGCTCGGCTACAGCCTCGACAACCTGTCGCTGATGGCGCTGACCATCGCCACCGGCTTCGTCGTCGACGACGCCATCGTCGTGCTGGAGAACATCACCCGCCACGTCGAGCAGGGCATGCCGCCGCTGCAGGCGGCGCTGCTCGGCGCGCGCGAGGTCGGCTTCACCGTGCTGTCGATGAGCGTGTCGCTGGTCGCCGTGTTCATGCCGATCCTGCTCATGGGCGGCATCGTCGGCCGCCTGTTCCGCGAGTTCGCGGTGACGCTGTCGGTCGCCATCTTGGTCTCCTGGTCGTCTCGCTGACGACGACGCCGATGATGTGCGCGCACCTGCTGCCAGCGCACCGCAAGGAGCGGCAGATGCCGCGTGTTCATCGGCTGAGCGAGCGCTGGTTCACCGTCGATCCACGACGCTGTACGGCCGCACGCTCCGACGCTGGCGCTGCTCCGGCGCTGGTGATGGTGCGTGCTGATCGCGAGCGATCGCGCTCAACGTCGTGCTGTATTCTGTGATCTCCCAAGGGCTTTTCCCGCAGCAGGACACCGGCCGGATCGTCGGCGGCATCCAGGCCGACCAGAGCATCTCGTTCCAGGCAATGCAGCAAGAAGCTGCAGCAGTTCGCTGACGATCCTGCGCGACGGATCCGGCGATGAGACACGTCGTCGGCTTCACCGGCGGCGGCGCAGACCAACTCGGGTTTCATGTTCGTCGTCGCTGAAGCCGCTCGGCCGAGCGCGACGGAGACTCGCCGACACAGGTCATCGCGCGCCTGCGGCAGCAACTGTCCAAGGTCGCCGGGCGCGAGCTGTTCCTGCAGTCGGTGCAGGACATCCGCATCGGCGGGCGCCAGAGCAACGCGCAGTACCAGTACACGCTGCAGGACGACGGATCTGCACGAACTGTATGAGCTGGGGCCCAAGAATTGAAGGCGCTGCAGGCGCTGCCGCAGCTCACCGACGTCAACTCCGACCAGCAGCAAGGGGGCTAGAGCCGACCTGGTCATCGACCGCGACACCGCGCCGGCTGGGCATCACCGCGAGTCAGATCGACAACGACGCTGTACGACGCGTTCGGCCAGCGCCAGGTCTCGACGATCTACACGCGCTCAACCAGTACCACGTGGTCATGGAGGTCGCGCCGCAGTACTGGCAGGATCCGGAGACACTCAAGGACGTCTACGTCAGCACCGCCGGCGGTGGCGTCGGCGGCACCGCAGATCGACGAACGCCATTGCCGGGACCGTCGAGCGGCAGCGGTCAGGCCAGCGCGGCCGCGTCGATCGCCGCAGGACACGCTGCGCAATCTGGCCACCAACTCGATCGCCGCCAGCGGCCACACGACGGCGTCGACGGGAGCGGCGGTCAGCACGTACACCGAGACGATGGTGCCGCTGGCGGCGTTCACGCACTACGAGCTGGGCAAGACGCCGCTGGCGGTCAATCACCAGGGTCCTTCGTGGCCACGACCATCTCCTTCAACCTGGTGCCGGGGGCATCGCTGAGCGAGGCCGTGGCCCGGATCCGCGCCGAGATGCGCAGCTGGCCGTGCCGGCTACGCTGCACGGCGGCTTCCAGGGCACGGCGCAGGGCGTTTCAGCAGTCGCTGGACAACGAACCCATGCTGATTGCCGCCGCGCTGGCCGCGATCTACATCGTGCTCGGCATACTGTACGAGAGCTACGATTCATCCGATCACGATCATGTCGACGCTGCCGTCGGCCGGGGTCGGGGCGGTGCTCGCGCTGATCTGCGGCATCGAGTTCGACGTGTTCTCGCTGATCGGCCTGATTCTACTGATCGGCATCGTCAAGAAGAACGCGATCATGATGATCGATTTGGCGCTGGCCGCGCAGCGCCAGGATGGACTGTCGGCGCGCGAGGCGATCATCCGCGCCTGCGTGCTGCGGTTTCGGCCCATCATGATGACGACGATGGCCGCGATGCTGGGCGCCTTGCCGCTTGCGTTGGGCACCGGCGAGGGCGCCGAGCTGCGCCGCCCGCTGGGCATCACGATCATCGGCGGACTGATGCTCAGCCAGGTGCTGACGCTGTACACGACGCCGGTCACCTACCTGCTGCTCGACCGGCTGCGCGGCTGGATCAGCGCCAGATGGCGCCGCGGTGCCGATCCCTCCGCGCCGGCCACCGACGTGCCCGGTAGCTCCTGAGTGCGCGCGATGCGGCAACCACCGAAGATAGGCTGAGACCGACCCATGAAGAGACTGCGCTGCATCAAACCGAGGATGAGGGGCATCGCGGCGGCCTGCTGTTTGCCGGCGCTGTCAGCCTGCATGTCGGTCGGGCCCGATTACCAGCGTCCGACCGTGGCGCCAGCGCCCCAGCAATACAAGGAGCTGGGCGACTGGAAGCCGATCGAACCCAAGCCGGCGGCCAGCGATCTGCCCTGGTGGTCGATCTACAACGATGCCAAGCTCGACGAGCTCGAGCGGCAGGTCGCCGTGTCCAACGAATCGCTCAAGGCCGCGGAGGCGAGCTACCGCCAGGCCCTGGAGATCGTCGAGCAGAGCCGTGCCGGGTATTTCCCCACCGTCACGGCCAGCGCCGCGGGCCAGCGCACGCCGACCACGGTGAGCAGGATCACGGTCAATCCGGCGAATGCGACGGCACCGGTGACGGCGACCAGTTCCCGAACGGTGGCCGACCAGGTCAGCGCCACGCTGGGCGCAAGCTGGGCGCCGGACATCTGGGGGCGCATCCGCCGGACCGTCGAAAGCAGCACCGCCAGCGCGCAAGCCAGCGCGGCCGATCTGGCCGCTGCCCGGCTGTCGCTGCAAAGCACGCTGGCCACGGACTATTTCTCGCTGCGCATGGACGACGAGCTCAAGCGCTTGTTCGAGGAAACCGTCGCCGCCTACCAAGCAACGCTCGACATCACGCGCAACCAGTTCGAGGCCGGAACGGCAGCCGAAACCGATGTCATCACCGCCCTGACGCAGCTCCAGGGCGCCCAGGCGCAGCTGATCGGCCTTGGGGTTCAGCGTGCGCAGCTCGAGCACGCCATCGGCGTGCTGATCGGCAAGCGGCCGGACGAGTTTTCCGTCGCTCCGGCGCCGTTGTCGCGCGAGGTCGCCGTTATCCCTGCGGGCATGCCCTCGACGCTGCTGGAGCGCCGGCCCGACATCGCGGCAGCCGAGCGATCGGCCGCGGCTGCCAGCGCGCAGATTGGCGTGGCGATCGCCGCCTACTACCCGAGCATCAACTTGACGGGGTCGGTCGGCTACGTGGGATCGGCGCTGGGCGGGCTCTTCAAGGCGGCCAATGAGGTCTGGTCGGTGGGACCACAGCTGTCCGAGACGCTTTTTGACGGCGGATTGCGGCGCGCCCAGGTGGCGGCAGCCAGAGCGGCTTATGAAGCCAGCGTGGCAACCTACCGGCAGACCGTGCTGTTGGCGTTCCAGCAGGTCGAAGATCAGCTGGTGGCATTGCGGATTCTCGAAAAGCAGGCCGAAATCCAGCAGCTGGCGGTCGCGTCGGCGCGCGAGGCGGTTCGCCTGACGCTCTTCCAGTATGAAGCCGGAACCGTGGCGTACACCAACGTCGTCACCGTCCAGGCGATCGCCCTCACGGACGAGCAGAACCTGCTCACGACCTTGGGCAACCGTCTGAACGCCAGCGTGGCGCTGGTTGCGGCACTGGGCGGCGGCTGGAACGACCAGGTGCTATCGAGCTCTGGTCCTGCCGTTGTCCGGACCGCCAACTAGGGGCGCAAGCGCGCGGCGGGCAGGCTCAAATTCGGCGGCGCCACGCAGGCACGCTGCGCCTGCGCCCGGCATCGATCATCGCGCTTTGATCACTGCGCCGGGCCTGGGGGCGGGAGCGTGGGCGCTGGCGTGGCCGTCTGCGCCGGCGGAACGGCGGACACTGCGCGCCACCCCGTGGGGCAGTTGGGAACCTGCGGATAGTAGCCCTTGGCCGCATCGCAGTAATACCAGGTCGGCGGTTGGGCCGGAACATTGGTCGGTGCCACCTGTGCCGGTGGCGCGTAGTAGGGCGGCGCGTAGTAGGGCGGCGCGTAGTAAGGCGGCGCGTAGTAAGGCGGGGCGTAGTAATACGGCGGCGCGTACGGGTAACCCGGGTAGTAACCAAGGTAGTAGGGATAGGCCGCCGCCGACCAGATGCCGGCGTTGACCCACCACCAGCCCACCGAGCCGCCGTGCCAGCCGTGCACCCAGTGTCCATGGGCCTGCGCTGCCCCGGGGCCAAGCGCGGCGGTCAGCGCCGCCACGCTCAGGGCTGCGGTTAGCGCCAGGCGGCGGGTGCCGCGATGGAAAGCAGATTTGCCTTGCACATACATGAGGAACCTCCCGTCGGACCGGCGGCCCTCCCGTCGGACCGGCGGCCGGCTGCGGGAGCCGGCACGATTGACTTTGTGCGTATTTTGCTACGTGATCCGGCGTTTTTGGCGTGTCTTGGCGTCGCGTTTGTGACAGGACGTTTCAGTGCGCGTCGCTGACGCCGATGCCTGGGCGCCCGGTGCCTGGGTGTGCCAGCCAGATGAAGGCGATCAACAGGATAAACAGCGCCGCGGCGCCAAAAAACAGTTCATCGGCCGCCAGGGTGTAGGACTGCACGTCGATGAGGCGGTTGATGAGCGCCAGCGACTGTTCGTGATTCATCCCCTGCGCTTGCAACTGCGACAGCGACTGCGCGGCCGTCGCATCGAAGTCGGAGATGTGCTCGGCCAGCTGCGAGTGATGCAGCTGCGCGCGGTTATCCCAGAGCGTCGTCGTCACCGAGGTGCCGAAGGCCCCGGCCGTCATGCGAAAGAAATTCGACAGTCCCGTGGCGGCGGCAATGCGCTCGGGCGGCAGGCCCGACAGCACGATGGTGGTCATGGGCACGAACATGAACGCCATGGCAACGCCCTGCAAGATGGCCGGAAGGGTGATCGTGACGTGGTCGGCATCGGTCGTGAACCAAGATCGCATCGTGAGCACGATGGCAAAGACCACGAAGGCTACGCTCGCCAGCAGGCGAGGATCGAAGCGGCTTACGTTGCGCCCGACCCAAGGGGAGAACAACAACGCGAGCAAGCCTACCGGCGCAAGCACCAGGCCGGCATCGGTGGCGGTGTAGCCCATGTACTGCTGCAACCACAGCGGCAGCAGCACGACATTGCCGAAGAAGACGCCATAGGCCAGGGCCAACGCGGTCGTACCAATGGCGAAATTGCGCCTTCGAAAAAGCGACAGGTCCACCACCGGGTGCTCGTCGGTCAGCTCCCAAATCAAAAATACGACGAAGCCGATCACCGCGATCACGGACAGTGCGACGATCTCGGGCGACGCGAACCAGTCCAGTTCACGCCCCTTGTCGAGCGTGATCTGCATGGCGCCGACCCAGACCACGAGCAGGATGAGTCCAAGGAAGTCGACCGGCAGAATGCGCGTCTTCGTTTCGCGATCGTGGTAGATCTTCCACGTGACCCAGCCCGCGATCACCCCCACCGGTCCATTGATGTAGAAGATCCACGGCCAGGTCAGGTTGTCCGAGATCCAGCCCCCCAGCGGCGGTCCGACGATCGGCGCGACCAGCGTCGTCATGGCCCACAGCGCCATTGCCATGCCGGCGCGCGCCGGCGGGTAGCTCGAAAGCAGCAGGGCCTGCGACATCGGGATCATGGGTCCGGCAACGCCGCCTTGCAGCACCCGGAACGCGATCAGCGTCTGCAGGTTGGGCGCCAGCCCGCACAGCAGCGAGGCGATCGTGAACATGACCGTCGACCAGAGAAAGACCCTCACCTGGCCAAAGCGCTGCGCCAACCAGCCGGTCAGCGGGACGCAGATGGCGCTGGAGACCGCAAAGGAGGTGATGACCCATGTGCCCTGCGTCGGACTTACGCCGTTGTCGCCGGCGATGGCGGGTATGGAAACGTTGGCGATCGACGTGTCCAGCACGTTCATGAATGTCGCCAGAGAAAGGGCAATCGTCCCGGCGATCAGCTTGCCGCCCTGCAGTGGCGCGATGCGTTCCGGAACCCTGCTTGGCTCGGCGCCGGCCGTTCCTGCCGTTGGGCTGTCAGCTGCCATGGCCGGCGGCGGGGTTTTGCGCTGCGGCGGCGCTCAACTTGGCGATGGGTAGCATGCCCGGTGGCTCGTGGTTGCGTCGCGCCGCGTCAGCGCCGAGCGCCGGTGGCCGGGGCCGGCGGCAGGGCACCGGCAAGATTGCTGGCGATGATGCGCGCGACCAGCGCATCGGCCTCGCGATCGACACCCTCGTATACCTGGGTGCGGTTGTCCGGCGAACTTTCGTCGTGCGCGGATACCACGGCGCCATCGCGATTGTGCACGTCGACCGTGGCGCGGATGGAAAGCCCGACCCGCAAGGGGTGTTCGCGCAGCTCTTTGGGGTCGAGCGCAATCTTCACGGGCACGCGCTGCACGACCTTGATCCAGTTGCCCGTGGCGTTTTGCGCCGGCAGCAAGGCGAACGCCGCGCCGGTTCCGGCGCCCAGGCCGATGATCTTTCCGTGGAACGCGACTTGACTTCCGTACACGTCGGCGATGACCTTGACGGGCTGGCCGATGCGCATGTGCTCCAACTGGACTTCCTTGAAGTTGGCGTCGACCCAGAGGTTTTCCATCGGCACGAGGGCCATGATCGGCGTACCGGAAACCAAGCGCTGTCCGACCTGCACGTTGCGCCGTGCAATCTGGCCGCGCACCGGTGCCACGATCTCGCCGCGCTTAGCGGCCAAGAAGGCTTCGCGCACGCGCGCCGCCGCCGCAAGGACGTTCGGGTGCGAGGTCACTTGCGTGCCCGTCGTGAGCGAGCGGTTCGATAGCAGCTGCTGGCGTGCGCTGGCCAGCGCGGCGGTTGCGGTGGCCACTCCCAGCTCGGCGTGACGGATCTCCTCGTCGGAGACAACGCCCAGGTCCTGCACGCTCTTGCGCCGCTGCAGATCGTCATTGGCGCGTTCGAGCTCGGCTTCGCGCAGCGCGACATTCGCCTGGAGCACGTCATTGTTGGCGTACAGCGTGCGGGTCTCGCGCACGGCCTGCGCCAGCTGCGCTTCGCGACCCATGAGCTCGATGCGCGCATCGTTGGGGTCCAGACGCACCAGCATCTGCCCAGGCGTCACCGTGTCGGTCTCGTCGGCGCCGATGGCGACGACCGTACCGCCGGTCATCGGCGTGATGCTGACCACGCGGCCGTTGACGTAGGCGTCGTCGGTATCCTCGTAGTAGCGGCCGACAAGCAGGTAATAGCCGATGGCGCCGATCGCTACCGCCAGCACCACGATTGCGGTGAGTATCAGGGCCGGTCGCCGCACCGAGCCGCGCTGGCGCCGGTCCTGTGTCGCCGGCGTGGGCGCTGCGCCGTCCGGCGCGGCTTGGTCGTGCGTGGCGTTGGTATCAGCTGGCGTCATGTCGTTCTGCCGAAGAAGGATCGTTCTTGCTCTGGGCGGGCTGCTGCCGGGCTGGGCGAGGTATCTACTGCCTGGATGGCGCCGTGGCGTCCGTGCTCGACCCCGCGTCCTGGCCGGCGCCATATCCGCCGCCCAGGGCGACGGCCAAGGTTACGTTCAAAGCCGCGGAGCGGGCTGCCAGGTCGAGTTCGGCACGGCGCTGCGTGAGTACGGTCGCTTGCGCGGCTAGCACCGCCAGCACGTTGCCCAGGCCGGCCCGATAGCGGATGCCGGCCAGATCCGAGGCGGCCTGCGCGCTTTGCGTCGCCAGTTCCTGCTGCTCGCGCTGGCGCTGCACCGAGGCGATCGAGCTCAACGCGTCGGCAACCTCGGCGGCGGCCTGCAGCACGGTCGAGTTGTAGGCGGCGATGGCCTCGTCCGTCTCGGCGCTGGCGGCACGCAGGTTGGCACGCAGCAATCCGCTGTCGAACAAGGGCAGGTGGATCGCCGGCTCGATCTGCCATACCAGACTGTTGCGCCGGAACAGCATCTGCGTCGACAGCGCATCGAGGCCGACGAGTGCCGTGAGATTCACATTGGGATAAAAGTCGGCGCGGGCCGCGTCGACATTGCGCAGCGCCGACATCACGCGGGTCTGGGCCGCCGCCACGTCGGCGCGCCGCGCGAGCAGGTCCAGGGGTAGTGTTTGGGGCGGAACGAGCGTACTGCCCGCCGGCAGCCTGGCCTCGACGCCGTCGGCGGCCTGGGGTCCCTGGCCCGCGAGCATCGCCAGCGCATGTCGCGCCAGTTCGATCTGCTCGGCGGCGTGCTCGATTTCGACGCGGATTTGCGGCACCGGCACTTCGGCAAGACGCCGCTCGACCTGGGTGTCAAAGCCGGCGGAGACCCGCTGGCGCACCAGCTGCAGCATCTTTGAACGCGACGCTTCGAGTTCGACCAGAATGCGCTGAGTCTGCTGCGCGCGCGCCAGTTCGAAATAGGCGTGACCGATGGCACCGGCCAGGCGGATGCGCGCCAGTTGTTGATCTTCGTCGCTGGCCTCGGCTGCCTTGCGCGCGGCATCGGAGCGCGCGGCCAGACGGCCGAAGATGTCGAACTCGATCGAACCCGATAGCCCGATGTCGTCGACGGTGCCGATCATCCCGGCCAGTGGTGGCGGAAAGATGCCGTTGCTCGAGATACGCTGCTGATCCACGTCGGCGGCAAAACCGACCGTCGCACCTTGGGCCGCCCGTGCCGACTCGAAGTACGCCTGCGCGCGTCCCAAGCGGGCCGCAGCCTCGCGCAACGTCGGGCTATCGGCCAGGCCCATTTCGATCCAGCGGGTCAGTTCCGGATCTTCGTACGCCGTCCACCAGGCCGGCATGGGCAGCGCCGGCGCGGCGCCTGCCGGCGCACCCAATTGGAGCTTGGTCGCCCACTGCTGCTGCGTGGGCAACGACTCCCGTGGACCTAAGGAACGTTCCGCGGCGCAGCCGCCAAGTCCGGCAAGGCCAACCGCCAGCAGCATTGTTGGCAAGAGCGCCGCGGCGACCCTCATGATTTCCTTGCGGGCGCCACGGCCGCTTCCCTGCGTGCCGTCGCCAGCACGCGCTCGAGCAATCCGCGTAGCTGCTCAACCTCGGCGCGCGTCAGGTCGGCCAGATGCGCGTTGAGCACATCGGCGATGACGTAGGGGACAACCGCAGCGGCCTTGCGCCCCTCGTCCGTGAGTTCGAGCCGCTGCACGCGCCGATCATCGGTGCTGCGCACGCGCCGCAGCAGGCCCTTGTCCTCGAGTCGGTCGAGCATGCGTGTCGTGGCGCCGGTGTCGCATCCGACGGAGCGGGCCAGCTGGCTCGCTGTGGATTCGGCATGCAACGACAACAAGAGCAGCGGGCGCCACTGCGCGTCGGTCAGTCCATATTCGATCATGCGGGCGTCGAGGGACCGTGAGAGGAATTCGACCGTCTGACGCATCAAGAAGCCGACGCTCTCCTCGGGGCGGTATTGATCTCCGCGGTAGTAGCCGGCTCGGACGGTGGGCAGGATGGCCGCTTTGCCATGGCGCTTGTCGACGGGGCGGGCAGTTTCGCGCGGATTTGCGGGTGCAAGCGGCTTTGTCATCGAGACCGTGATGATTGCATGGGCAATTGCTGTCTAGGCAGCAATATATTTGCCTGGCACGAGCTTGTCAAGCGCGGGTCGGATACGGTCAAAGCGCTCGGGTTCATGTAAACTCCAGCCCCTTGCGCCCGTAGCTCAGTTGGATAGAGTACTTGGCTACGAACCAAGGGGTCGTGGGTTCGAATCCTGCCGGGCGCGCCAATAACAACAAAAAAATTCAAGGGCTTAGGAGCTAACGCTGCTAGGCCCTTTTTCTTGCTGAAGGGGCTTTGCAGGGACTCCTGACCTGTCCCTGGCGCCGTGCAATTAGATCGATCGCGCTGCGGAATCGCTTTCCGGCAAAGAAGGAGTCGGCGTGATACGACCCGCGCGTCGCTCGCATCGTCTATTCAAAGAAGATCTCGAAGCCGCCCCTCGGTGAAATGCGGATGTTGGGTGGCTTGTGTCCGACGAGCACGCGAATTGCGGCAAGGCCGCCGCCCGCCACCAGGAGGCCGCCTGTGGTCAGGGCAATCGCAATCTTGCTAAAAGGTTCCGGGTCGAGGATCGCCATAATCAATAGGTATGCACCAGAAAATCCGATGCCTAGGGCGATCAGCACCGCCATCCACTCGCGGCGGGAAAGTTTTGCCTTCTTCCCCATGTCGAACAAGGTGTCACGAATCGGATCAACGCCAATCTGCGCGTCATCAATCAATTCCAGGGACTGCCGCCGGCGGTAGGCATGAGCCAAGGAAGCCAGCCACCCCGGTGAGGTCGTGCGAATTACGTAGTCACGCTGCGTCGCATTCGTCATGGCATCTATTAGCGCAGCTCTTACTGCTGCGCTGCGTTCGTCCCAAGTTTCTTCGCCTGTCTTCTTCGCCTGTCGCCAGACCAATTGTAGGCACGAACCAGGCCACCGCTGATCGATTTTGATTTGAAGGACCTTTAGGCGGGTGTGCGCCATGTCCGCAAGGCTACCCGTACTTGGTCGCAGGTCCCTTCTTCAAGGCGATCGCCGCTGCTCTCTACGGTAATGCCAACGCTGGTCGACACCCTCGCAAGGAAGGCGCCACAGTACCGTGCGGTCTGCCTTCTGCACGTGGGTGAGGCTGGGATCGTGCGGGTGCGCCTCTTGCCTGATCCCCTGCTGCCGGTAAGCGCGACAGGTACGACTTCGGCGGCCAACCCAACGAATCCGCCCATGCGCTATCTGCCGGTTCAGGCGCTGCATCCGGCGCTCGTTCGCCAAGCGGTGCGCCTGTTGCTGCAGGGCGGACGGGATGATTTTCTTAAGCAGGAGAATCGGTGGTGCTTGTCGCAGATGCAACGCGCGCAGGATCAGCTCGATGGACTGGGCCAGGTTCTGCGACAGTGTCATGCCGCGCTGCGTCAAGCGGACATCACCAACGAGCAGGGAACGCTCATGAGTTCGATGCAAACTTCGGTCCGATAGGGCTGATCTCGCAAGTTCTTGCTACGGCTGCAATGCAATCGTGAAATCGCGCGAATGAAGGTCCATCGCGCAGATCGAACTTTGGCGAGTCGCGATTTGAGAACCGACCAAGGACGCGGGTTTGCAAGGGCACAAACCATTGGCCGCCGAGTCAAATTCGACAGATTTTGCAAGCGCAGAAGCAGCTTGGTCACACCGACCGGCTTCTTTGCGCAGGCGAAGATGAATAAACGCGCTTACGGTACGACGAGCACGTCGCACTCGGCCACCTCGGCGACGCGTTTGGCCACGCCCCCGAACCGCGCCTCTGGCGAACTCGAGGAATGCCGGCCGACTACGATCAGGTCGGCGTGCGCCGTGCGGGCGTGACTGACCAGCACGTGCGCGGCGTGTCCGTACTCGGTGATCCGCCGGACACCGCGCGGGGCGCCCGAACTATCGACAAATTCGTCGAGGGCCGGTCGAGCCGCAACCATGGTTTCGCGCCGCGATGCTTCGAGCTCGCCGGGTTCGGCCGAGAGCGCATTGAAAATGCCCTCGTACGGAATTCGCACGGCGTATAGCGCCGCCAGATGCGCACCCGGCGCGATACGCGCCGCCGCCTCAAGCGCGCGCCGGCCGACGCTCATGAGATCGATGCCGACGACCACGTTGGCGTAAGTCTTCGCACCCTCCGCCTTGACAATCAACGACGGGCACGCGGCCCGTTGTACGATTGAAAATGCGGTCGACCCAAGCAGCAGATCGCGCAGAAAGCCTTCACCGTGCGCGCCCACCACCAGCAGGTCTGCAGGCAAAGCGCGCACAAACGCATCGACTTCGTTAACCGCGTTGCCGACCAGCGTATTTTCAATAACGGCGATGCCGAACTCTGCCGATACAGACTCAGCCAATGTATGCAATTGCGCGCGCGCAGCGTCGACCCAACGGGTTTGGTCTTCCGCGCGAATTTGGTATGGCCGGTACGACGCCGACATGTCTTTCAATGAAAATTGCGGAATCACGTGTAATAGACGCAACTGGGCGCCTTGCTGCCGCGCAAGCACCGCTCCCCGACGCACCGCCGATCCCGAGCGTTCCGAAAGATCCGTCGCGACGACGATCTGCCTAAGTTCATTCATGGATCCACCTCCATCGCAATAGGAGAGGCAAAGACGCCACTCGACCAGTGTGGCCCACCTTCGAGCCCGTCAGCTTGCGCAAAGTCAAGGGGTAGCGCAAGGGTCGGGCGCTGCGTCGTGGATGACCTGGTCCCGCCGGAGTGATGAGGGGCCTGGGGAAGACCTTTCCGGTGGTGGAGCGTTTCGACAAGATGCCAGGCGATGGAGGGCAGACTTCAACTGCGTGGAACGCGCGTTAGGGGGAGGTCCGTGCGATCCAAGACCACAAGGCATTGCGGCGGTCGCGATGCTATGAGTCGGTATTGGCGTCAGCGGAATTGGATGGACCGGCCAAGACTGCCTCCTGAAAGGCTGAAGGGACTTTGAAGGGCCTCGCGCTGTCGAGTACAGTCCGGTACTGAGCGAAGCAGCGGACGGCTGGATCGGCAATAGAAGTAACTAGATCAATGCGTTAGGCAAGAGTGTCTGGCTACGAGCCAAGGGGCCGTGGATTCGAATCCTGCCGGGCGCGCCATTCAAATCAAAGGGCTACAGCGATGTGGCCCTTTGCCATTTCTGGTTGGGGTGACGCCGGCCGGACAGCCGGGCGCAATCTCCGACTGGGCTGCGGCCAGGGTGGTAGGCGATTCCAAGCTCGGTCCTGGCGTCGACTGAAACCGGAGCGGTACGCTGCGCGCATGACGCCCCAGCCCATGCACTTCACCCCATATGCCGCTTCTACGCCAGCCAGGGCGCGGGGTTGCTACACATGCGCCAGCTTCCAGGGCCGGTTCCTCGCCGCGCATCGGGTCTGCGAACACCAGGGCGGCGTCCAGGTGATTGGGAGGCCGATGGCAGGGTGTGCGTTCTGGATGCGGGCGCCGGGGGCGGACGACGTTTGATCTTGCGCAGCGGCGTGGATTCCGGCAGGCTGCGACCCTAGCAGCAATCGGCCAGGAGCGGGTATCTGCATCTTGCTACTTGACCTCAAGAATCAACGCAAATACGCCACGCTCGATCCGCAGTAGTCCTGCCATGCGCAGCCCAGACGATAGGGGTTGGACCATGTCTCTTGAGCAGATGTTCTTTCTGTCGCAGATCATCGCCTCGACCGCGGTTGTCGCGTCCCTGATCTTTGTCGGCCGACAGGTCAAGGAAAACACGATCGCGCTGCAGCGAAATGAACACAATTCGACGATGGAGCAATGGACAGTCATTCGTCAGGCAATTGTTTCCAATCGCGACGTCTCGGAGTTGATGACTGCAGGATTGTCCGGCGAACGCAATCTCGATGTCGCGGACAAACTGCGGCTCGAGCAAATGCTGCAGGAAATGGCATGGGCTTCGTTCCACATTTGGGATAGAACGGCTCGCGGGATCTTTCCAAAGGGAACCTTCGAGCAAACCGGGGGCGCAATGCTTTGCACAGTGATCAATACGGCGCGCGGCCGCGAATGGTGGCAAGGTGCCAAGCTTACGGGCTTCATTCCTGCATACGTCGCGGATGTCGACGCGATGCTCGCCAAGGACCCATCCGTGCGCATCGCCAAGAGTGGCAATACCGTCCCGTAGTACTGGCGGAGGCGCACAAACGTCGAGTGCGTTCTTGGCGGCGAGGCAAGGGGCGCTTCGGGTTGTGACCGTCATGGCGACGGTTGCATAACGCGACGTTGCGCATTTCGCAATGGAAACGCAACAACGAGCGGCGCTGCCGGCCGGCAGTCGAAACGTAAAGGTCGCTCGAAAATTGTGCGGATAACAGGCCTCAGTGGAGGCAACAATGGCTGGCGTTCCGTTGCCGATGCTGCTGTTGTACGTACTCGTCGGGCCACCTCTATGGCGCATCCTTTCGCGGATGGGCCTTTTCTGGGGCCAGGTCGCTAGCCGTGGTCTTTGCGCCTCTTGCCTTGATCTTGATTTGGGTTCGTGCGTTTTCGAAGTGGCCTTCAAGCACGAATTGATTTCGAACCGGGAAGCCGGATATCGGCCACTAGCGGGCTTTGCTTGCCGGCCCTTGACTCGCTCCTAGAGCGCTCATCCCCGCGGCGAGTCAGCTTCTTTCTGGAACCCCACAGTTGGGCGCCGCTCGCTTGATTCTTGTAAAACGTGGGGCGCGAGTTAGAGCCTTCGCGTCTTCTCCCCGACGCTTTCCTTCCGAACATCAAATGCCGAATGCGCGGGAGCTAACGCGCTTTCATGATCCCGCGCAATATGCACCCTCGTTCAGGGTGTAGCGTGAATCTAAGTGTCTAGGGCGCCGGGCTTTCGGCATGCGGCTGCTGCCTCAGACTAAGTCGGGGAAAAAGGGAGAGACGGATCATGCTGCGCAGAACTCTGGCCATCATTATTTCAACTGCACTTGCAAGCTGCGCCAATGCCCCGCATGAAACTGGGGCGGGCACGGCCGCACAAGCGACCAGCGAGAGGTTGGAAATGAGGGGGGGATACTCCCCGGTCGTACGGATACCTGTTGACGATCCACATACAAAGTTTGTAACAGGGGCGTACTTCAAGCCAGAAGGTAATGGGCCGTTTCCCGCCGTGATCATCCTGGGTGGTTGCAGAGGTGTCGGCGGACCCCACGATCTGGCCGTGGTGAAGAGCGTTAATTCCGAGTACTTGCCAAGAGGGATCGCAACTCTTGTCATCGACTCGCTAACTCCCCGCGGCGTAGAAGCGGTCTGCGATGCTGCGACCGCTGTCGCAACGGTCGCGTATCGAGCAGAGGATGCGTATGCGGCGATGGCGTGGCTAGACTCACGGCCGGAGATTGATGCCAAGCAAATCTTCTTGCAGGGTTACTCCCACGGCGCTATGTCGGCGATCGAGGCAATCCAACCGGCGCGCACAGCCGCTCATTCACAGAAGTTCGCTGGTGTTGTCGCCTATTACCCTTATTGCGCTCCCTCAAGCAAGTTCACGGTTCCAACGATCATTCTCGTTGGCGCGCCCGACGCGTGGGTGCCGGCCAGTCTTTGCAGAGGGTATCGCGACAAGAGCGTCGATGTCACTATCTATCCGAAAGCACCGCATGGATTTGCTGCGCCTGGTTTGAACGAGGTGTACCAAGGACGCCTGGAGGCGTACGACGAGGCCGCCACCAAAGATGCCCTTAGTCGCGCCTTGGCACTGATCGAGTCGCTGCCAAAGCCAGCCCCACTACCGGAAGCTGCGGCGCCAACGGTGACGATTATTCCGTCGAGCGAACACGCAGAAAGGCCGAACATCAAGGCCGGCGACCGCTGGGTCTTTGCGGAGCGAGCGGACTGGGGGAAGTTGATGAACTGGCAACGGACATGGGTCATCACTTCAGTTGATCAAGGCGGAATTGTGGGCGAGGAAAACGGCAAGCCTTTGGCGTTGACCCTGGATCTGAACGTAATCGAGTCGCCGAGGGAAAAACAGACGAATCTGCGATCTCTCGATTTTCCGCTCGAAGTCGGCAAGAAATGGACGTACGAGGATGACTACATCTACTTCAATGATCCCAATTTCGGCCGAATAAATGGCCACTTCAAGATCGACGTGGTGGTCGCTGCATACGAAAGGGTGAAAGTCTCCGCTGGGCAGTTCGACGCGTTCAAGCTTGACGCACGTGGAACCTGGGTTTCGCCCCAAGGTGGCCCGGGGGAATTGCATAGTCTCTATTGGTACGCTCCTGCCGCGCATGCGGTTGTGAAAGCGGAACATCAAAGCACGTACATGCCAAACACGACAAGCGAACTGTTGGAGTTCAAGCTGCAACCGTGATCGCCGGCATCCTAGCGAAAGCGTCGATGCAAAGCTCGGTGCGGTGGAGCCGTCACTTCGTAGAACGTAACCGGCATATGGAGCGTAAGCGCCCGGCAAACACATATTGCCTAGGGGTAAGCGGATAGTCGAGGATCGTGTCCATCAGAATAGGTGGACACATGGACATTAAGCCGGGTGTTTCTGGGCGAGGCCGTCGCCGTCACAGTGACGAGTTCCGGGCCCGGGTGGTCGAGGAATGCCGTAGGCCAGGGGTGTCGATCGCGTCGGTAGCGATGGCCAACGGCCTGAACGCGAACCTTCTGCGCAATTGGCTGGTAGCGGACAGCAAAGCCAACGGTCTTCGCGTGCCGACGCGCAGCCGCGCGAAGGTTGCACCGGAAGAATTTATCGAAGTGCCACTGGTGGCCGGTCCTGCGACCAAGGCGACCGGTGCAGCCGAGATTCGGATCGAGCTGCGGCGCGGAACCGCGATCGTGACCGTGACATGGCCGTTGCAGGCCGCCAGCGAGTGCGCCGCCTGGCTGCGCGACTGGCTGCGGTGATTCGGGTCGAGCAGGTGTGGCTGGCCACGGAGCCGATCGACATGCGCGCAGGGCCCGATAAGGCGTTGGCGCGCGTCGTGGGGGTGTTCGGGGCGGCGCGGCCACACCATGCGTACATCTTCACGAACCGGCGCGCGAATCGGATCAAGGTTCTCGTGCACGACGGCTTCGGCCTGTGGCTGTGCTCGCGCCGGCTTTACCGCGGCCGGTTCGTTTGGGCTGATGAGGACGGCGTCGGACGCAAGCTGCTGACGCGCGCACAGTTCGACGCGCTCATCATCGGCCTGCCGTGGTTGCACGCCGACCAGCCCCGCGAGATCGCACTAATTTGATCGGAAGATTCTTCTCCCTCGCAATTGCTCGAATCGGCGGTAGCGCTCTCGATGTTCCTCTGGCAGCATGCGGTGCATGCTGAACGCCACCGATATCGATTCGCTCTCCGAGCCGCAGCTGCGCGAGGTGAATCGGGAACTGGTCGAGCAAATCGCCGCGTACCAGCGACAGGCCGAAGCCGACAAGCGCGAGATCCTGTTCAAGAGCACGCGCATCGATCAGCTCACCTACGAGCTGGCACGCTACAAGCGGATCCGGTTCGACCGCACGAGCGAGAAGCTCGACCGCACGCAGGCAAGCTTGCTGGAAGAAGCCCTCGACGAGGACCTGTGCGCGATCGAGGAAGAACTCGAGCAGCTCCAACCGACGCCGCCGGCCGCTCGGGAGAAGAGCAAACCGCGGCGCGAGGTTCTGCCCGAGCACCTGCCGCGTGTCGTCATCCCGCACGAGCCGGAATCGACCACCTGCGCCTGCGGCTGCCAGATGAAGCGCATCGGCGAGGACGTGGCCGAGAAACTGCACTACATCCCCGGCGACTTCACCGTTGAGCGCCACATCCGTGGCAAGTGGGTGTGCGGCAAGTGCGAGAAGCTGGTTCAGGCGCCGGTTCCCGCGCAGATCATCGACAAGGGGATCGCCACCCCGAGTCTGCTCGCCCAGGTGATGGTGGCCAAGTACGCCGACCACATGCCCCTATATCGCCAGGAGGAGGTCTTCGGCCGGGCCGGCTACGCGATCCCGCGCTCGACCCTGGGCGAGTGGGTTGGCGTGTGCGGGGTGCAGCTGCAGCCCCTGGTCGATGCCCTGCGCGGCACGGTCCTCTCGCACCGGGTGCTGCACGCCGACGAGACGCCCGTGGCGATGCTCAAGCCGGGAAACGGCAAGACGCACCGCGCGTACCTGTGGGCGTACAGCCCCGGGGCGTTCGAGGACGTCAAGGCCGTCATCTACGACTTCACGGAGACGCGCTCGGGCAAGAACGCCGAGGAGTTCCTCGGTGCCTGGCGCGGCAAGCTCGTGTGCGACGACTACTCGGGCTACAAGGCGATGCTGGCCAAGGACGGCGTGACCGAGTGCGGGTGTCTGGCGCACGCCCGACGCAAGTTCTTCGATTTGCACGCGGCGAACAAGAGCCAGATCGCCGCCGACGCTCTGAAGCTCTTCGGCCAACTCTACGACGTCGAGCGCGCGGTGCAGGATCTTGACGCCCAGGCGCGGCGGGAGGTTCGGCAGGCCAGGGCCAAGCCGATTGCCGATGCGCTGCACACCTGGATGGTTGTGCACCGCCAGAAGGTTCCGGACGGATCGGCCACCGCAAAGGCCCTGAACTACAGCCTCAACCGATGGCAGGCGCTGACCCGGTACCTGGACGACGGAACGCTGCCACCGGACAACAACTACATCGAGAATCGAATCCGGCCCATTGCGCTGGGGCGTTCCAACTGGCTGTTCGCCGGGTCGCTACGCGCCGGCCAGCGCGCCGCCGCGATCATGAGCCTGATCCAATCGGCGCGGATGAACGGCATCGACCCCTACGCCTACCTCACGGACGTCTTCACGCGCCTGCCCACGTTGCCGGCCAGCCGGATCGAAGACCTGCTTCCGCACCGCTGGGCCCCGGCTTCGGCCAACTGACCGCCGAACCTAACGCGACAGCCAGTCTTACGAGGCCGGCGTCAAGAGGGGATCACCGGGCGGATACTATGGAGCCGGTGCGTAGCCAAAGGACCTACATCGCGCCGCCGGGTGCCCGAAGAGGCCAGGCAGTTTGGGCTGTTCGCTGTGGACGGTTGGCGGGTCGCCTTTTCAGCAATGATTATCTTCGCAAAGGCTTGTGACCTTCATTTCGGCGGTTGCAAAGCCGCGCGTTGCGCATCTCGCAAGTGAAATGTAACAATGAATGGACAGCCAGCGGCTCCGCGAAAATTGCCACCGAGCGCAAATCGGCGACTGTCGATCAGCCGCTTCCATGCCAAGCTAGAGGCCAATCCGTACATCCGAAGCTGGAAGGAAGCTGACCATGCGCCGGTATTTCTACATCGCCTACTTCTTTGGGGGCGCATTCCTGGCCAACACAGTGCCTCATTTTGTCAATGGAATCTCGGGCAATGCCTTTCAAAGCCCGTTCGCGTCGCCACCCGGCGAAGGCTTGTCCTCGTCAACGATCAATGTCCTTTGGGGCCTGCTCAACCTTGCCATTGCCTACCTGCTCATCTTTCGCGTGGGCACCTTCGATCTGCGCAAGACCTCGCATGTGCTCACGCTCGGAGCTGGCATCCTGCTGATGTCGCTAATGCTTGCCCATGCGTTTGGACGCTTTCACGGCGGACTGTAGACCGTCCTGACGTTTCCGCGGAATTCCGGTTTCTTCGGGTGCCAAAGTGCGCGGAGAGTCGGCCGTCAAGGACGGGCCCGCAATGGAGCTGGCCTCGCTGGGTTGGCTGTTTGGTCGGAAGCGGGCGGCAAGTTCTCAAGGGACCGCCGTGCATCGCTTCGCGACCCGTCGCAATGAGTGCGCCCGTTGCGCAATCTGGGGAGTCTCCCACGAGCGGTCTCGCCACGGTACATTGCGGAGAGCGCCGAAACGGTCGTCTCAGGGCAAAGAGTCAGCATGAGACGGCTGAACCTGAGAGCGGGATTCGACCGGACAGAATTGCTCAGCACGTCTTGGCTTGGGGAACAGAAATGCTGCGCGCGCTGCAGATGAGCTTGTGCGCTCTTGCCCTGTCAGGCTGTGCCGCGCACGAAATCTATGAAAAGGCAGATTTGGATTTGTTCGCTGCTCGTGCCGATTGGGCAGAATGTCAGCAGTTGGCCCTAGCCGATACTGGAGCGCAGACGACCCGTGATCTTGGCAAAGCATCCCTTCTCGGGAATCGTCTTGTGGGCGAATTGGCGGTAGATCCCGAGGCGCACGACGTTGCTGGGTACAAGGCAGAGGATTGGGCCAGGATTTCGCAGCGTCGGCATTTGCGCCAGGACTGCATGACGTCCAAGGGTTACCGCTTCTTGGGAGTCCCAGCGACCGAAAGACTTTGAATCAGCCAACAAACTCTGATCGGTCGGGCGGTCCTCGGGTCAGAGTGGGCGCTCTTGTCGCCACAGAGACCGACGATCCGGCAATCGTCCGGGCCTGTGGGAACCGGGATGGCCGCTTTTGCAATCTGAAAGATACGCTGTCCGCGGCCCGCGAGGACCTCTTGGGGTTGCGACCGTCATCTTGACCGTGCCACAAGGGGACAATGCGCATTTCGCATTTGAAATGTAAGGATGGGCGGCGCTACCGGCCAGGAGCGGGCGTCGCGCTAGTTGATTTGACCTTCGAAAAGCGGTCCTTGTTTATTGGTTTCATATCTCAGGGCCTCGACGAATCAAGAAGTGCGGTAGCGCTGAAAGCTCCGCAGCCAACAACCCCAAGCAGTGAAATTGCCTTTATTGATTTCCCGTACAGGTCACTCGTTTACGTTCGGGCTACGACAAGAATCGTCGGTAATGATCTTGTTATTTAGTATACGGAAGAAATCAATCCATTTTCCACCGTATCCAACGCACGCAGAATTTGTTGCAGCCAATTGGCTGAAGTCAGCAGTGTTGGTGTAAAGAACCGTACCTGCCGCACAGGTGCTTGAACTGCACGTGGATAAGTTAATCTTTTCGATGGTGTATCCGTCATATGCTGCGTCTGTGCGGTTGAAGTAGGCGTAACCATTTGCAATGGTGACGTCGAGCGGCGTCTGGTAGGTCTGATTCGGTGGGAAAGTAATCATCGGATTCGAGTTAAAGGTGCCTTTACCTGTCATCGAATACACCGAGGATTGGAGGCCGCCATTGTTTAGATCAGCATCTTGACCAGAAATCCACAGCTCAAGGTTACCGTCGCCATTGAAATCGATCATCTCAGTTGACCAAACGGCCAAATTGAGAGTGTTTTGGAACTGCGTGTGATCTTCGGTGAAGGTGCCGTCCGTATTGTTGATCAATGAATATACGGTTGGCAAATTGCGAAGTGCGGCGCGATCATCAACGACCACGATGTCAGGGTAACCGTCGCCGTTGATGTCAGCAGCAGTGGCACTGTGCATGTAAGCGGGGCCGCTCAACGGCAGGAAGGAAATTTTGTAAGTGCCGTCGGGTTGACTCAATAACAAAACCGGAATTTCGCCTGGTGGAGGACCAACCGGCGTTCCCGGAGGATTGCCGTCATATCCATGACAAGCGACGAAAATGTCGGGCTTGCCATCCTGATTGAAGTCAGCGACAACCGCTTTTCGCGCATGTAGGCAGCCGGCGTGCAAACCACTCTTACCAAGGATTTTCGCCGTAATGTCCGTGTATGTGCCATCAGAATTGATGTGCCAAAAGTAAATGCTGCCCATCACCGCCGGCTGTTGAGCGTCATAATCGATGGTCATTTCGAACAAGGAATATGATCCGCTTTGTTCAAAATCCGCATAGGCACGAGCCGAAAATTGTGCTCCACCCGTTGCAAGAGTGCCGTCGTTGATTATTGGAAGAACGGCTGGCGGAAGGGTTACCGTCTTTTCATTCAAGTAAGAGGTTTTGTTGACCGGAAGGGGCACGACTAAGGTCGTGCTCTCAGCTGTCGTGCCACCTGCGCCGGTACAGTTGAGCGTGTATTGAAATACGCCTCCCGCAGTTGGTGTAATTTGCGCACTGCCGCTCGTTGCCTGAGATCCGGTCAATCCTGATGTTCCTGTGCAACTTGCTGCGCCGGTTGTCGACCAGGTCAACGTATCGGCGACCCCAACCTGGGTCTTGTTAGAGGCAAAGCTGAGGGTCACCGTTGGAGCAGCGGGAGGCGGATTTGGCGTCGAACTGGATCCGCCACCGCCGCCGCCACCTCCACACGCTGCAAGCAGGCAGGTTGCTACGGTCATTCCAGTTTGGCGCAGTATCATCGCGGGCTCCTTCGATCAATGCGCGCCCGCGCATTCGCGCGCAGGTTAGCAAGTCATCCGGAAAGCGTATACCCGGTTTCAGAGGTAAATCATCGATTAAGTACCCCCCTCGTAATTTACTTTTTGCGTTACAAATTCGCGGTGCACCCTTTTGTCCTATGCGGAGGCGTCAAATTCTCCAGGAAATATCTTCACTCCGGTTTCGTCGAAACTCGGTGACCTCCTGGAGCACAGGGCCTGTGAAGATCGGGCGTTGCGTGTGCTTTACGCGGCTGAATAGCGGACCGGCTTAGATGTCGGTTCCGGGTCCAGCCTGTGTGAAAACCCCTTGAAAAGTTTTTGAGTCGAGGTAGTCTCCTCCAGAGGAGGAAATCGCCTATGCCGGGGTTCATCGAGGGTGAGGAGAGGTCCCAAACCGTGCTCTTTCCGGAGCGGCTTGAGGACTGGATCTCCGAGGACAATCCGGTGCGGGTGATCGACGTTTTTGTCGAGGAACTCGATCTGGGGGTTTTGGGGTTTGAGCGCTCGCTGCCGGCGGCGACGGGGCGGCCGGGATACCACCCTTCGACGCTGCTCAAGATCTACATCTACGCAGTAGTGTCCCAACGTTATTCGAACAAAATCAGCTGGTTGACCGAATCGCGCTCGATACTCATCGAGACGGTTTCAGCAAGTAGCTGATCCAGTGGAAGTTTCTCAAACATGGTCAAGCTCAAGATCTGTAGCATTTCGTAGAGGGAAGCCGGGATGCTCAGGCGCTTTTTGACGATGGCGACGAGTACATAGACCGACACTGCAATCCAGATCTGGGACTTGACTGCGTTTTCCGATGTTCCGAAGAAGGCCTTGATTCGCAGATGCTGCTTGATCCATTTGAAGAACAGCTCGACCTGCCAGCGGCAGCGATAGAGCTCGGTGATCGTGAAGGCCGGCAACGCAAAGTTGTTGGTGATGAAGATCAGCGTCTTCTCGGTCTTGGGATCCTTGAATCGAATGCGCCGCAGCGGCGTTTCGAAGTCCTTTTTGGCGTAAAAGCCGGTGAGCACGACCGTCTGGTCGCAGATCAGCCCGGTGGATCGATCCACCGGATGGGAATAGCGGCGTTGCGCACGCAGATTCGATTTGCCGCGGGTCACGAAGAAGCTGCCGGCCTCGTGGAACCGATACAGCCGCTCGAAATCGATAAACCCCCGATCCATGACGTAGAAGGCGCCAGGCTCCGGCAACAGCTGGTCGAGAATGTTCACCTCGTGCATCTTGCCGTCGGAGATGTGGATGAACGTCGGGATGTTCCCTCGCAGATCGAGCAGCGTATGCAGCTTGATCGCAGCTTTGGTAGTGCGAAACGGCGCCCACGGAAACACCGACAGGCACAGGTCGATGGTCGTGGTGTCGAGCGCGTAAACCGATTCCTTCAGATCGAGACCGAACGGCTCCTCGGCATACAACCGACGCGCGATCCCGATGAGGCTCTGTGCAAAGTCGGCGTAGATACGCCAGTCCCGGACTGCGTTGGCGTTGGCCAAGGTATTGCGCGCCACTGCCGATCGAATTCCGAGGTGATAGAGCTTGGAGCGCTGCGCGCGCAGGCAGGCCTCGATATCGCGCAGACTCTCGCGGTAGGTCAGCTGCGCGAAGGCCATGCTCAAGAACTGGTCCAGGCACGAAAAGGACTTGACCTTGTGCTCGCCGTCGTACCGGGCCACACAGCGACGAAACGTCGTCAGCGGCAGATGCTGCATCAGTTGCGCAAAAACGAGCTTGCCTTGATTCATCGACGTACCCCGCGAAGCCAAGCTCCGCAGGGTGGCAGAACTCGCCGAGCGAGTTCAAATCGAGACCAGGAAGAAATATCATTTTCTCTTTTTCGATCAACAATCTACGCGTTGCCGACGCTCTGACGTTGGGACACTACTGACATCTACGGATACCTGAACCGCGTGCAGTCGAGCCGGCGGCTGGAGCGCGAGGCGCAGCGCAACGTCGAACTGATGTGGCTGACCGGGCGCCTGGCACCGGACTTCAAGACGATTGCCGACTTCCGGCGGGACAATGGCGCGGCGATCCGCAAGGTGTGCGCGCAGTTCGTGGCGCTGTGTCGGCGCATGAACCTGTTCACCGAAGCCATCGTTGCCATCGACGGCAGCAAGTTCAAGGCGGTTAACAACCGGGACAAGAACTTCACGGCGCACAAGCTCAAGGAGCGGATGAAGCAGCTCGAGGAGAGCGCGGCCCGGTACCTGGACGAGTTGGACCGTGCCGATCGGCAGCCCGATCAAGTTCCGCAGGTCAAGGTGCAGGATTTGAAGGGCAAGCTCTCCAAGGTGCGCGAGCAGATGAAGACCTTGGGGCAGATTGAAGAAGAGCTCGCGAAGTCCCCCGACGGGCAGATCTCGCAGACCGACCCGGACGCCAGGTCCATGGCCACCAGCGGGCGCGGCACCGGGGTGGTCGGCTACAACGTGCAAACGGTGTCAATGCCGACCATGTTTTCCCCAATTTGGCCGAAGTAAATTTCCCCACCCTGTGTATGTAGGGTTTTCAGCCCGCGAGGGAAGCGATCTGCTCCTTCTTTGGCCGACCAGGCCGTCGTTTGGTCGGTAACTCTGTGGCGGCATCGTTCATCAGGGGGCGGCCGCGCAGGTGTTCCGGAACCAAGGCGGCATGCTCGCGTAGCCGGTACGAGTTGCCCTCGATTGGGATGACGACTGCGTGGTGCAGCAGTCGGTCCAGCAGCGCCGTGGCGACGACGGGATCGCCGAAGATGTCGGCCCATTCGCCGAATCCGCGGTTGCCGGTCATGATGAGGGCGCAGCGCTCATAACAGGCGTTGACGAGTTGGAAGAACAGATTCCCGCCCCCCGATCCGACGGGCAGGTAGCCGATCTCGTCAACGATGAGCAGGCTGTAGCGACTCAGGAACTTGACCCGTTCGCGCAGCTTGCCCTCGCGTTCGGCCTTGCGCATGGAGTCCACCAGCTCGGCCAGGGTGGCGAAGAACACGCTCTTGCCGGCCTTGACCGCTTCGACGCCCAGTGCGATCGCTAGATGGCTTTTGCCGGTCCCCGGCGGGCCAAGCAGGTGCACGCACTGGTGGCGGCTGATGAAGTCGAGCTCGGCCAGCGCGAGCACGCGGTGCCGATCCAGGCTGGGCTGGAAGCTAAAGTCGTAGCCCGACAGAGTCTTGATCGTGGTCAGCCGAGCCGTCTGCAGCGCCATCTTGATTCGCCGGCTCTCCCGGATCGAGTACTCCTCGCCCAGCAGTGCGTCGATGGCCTCGAGCGCAGTCACCTCGCCTTGCTCGATGCGCGCCAGCGTCGTTTGCAGCGCCTCGAGCGCCCGCGGCATCTTCAGACCCACGAGGTGGCGCCGTATACGGTCGGTGGTGTTGCTACTCATCGCACACCTCCCAGATGACGGGCAATCTGCTCGTAGATGTCCAGCGGGCGCGTGGCTACGGCGTGACCGGGCAACAAACGGACGACGTGCTTGCCGCGCCGCTGTGCCGGGCGAAGCACGTGGCGGTGCCCAGGAAGCACGGAGCGCTGCCTGCGCCCGTGAAGCCGGGCGTGAACGGCAATGAGTTTGCCGTCCTCGTGGATGCGTACCTGGTCTGCGGTGGTTTCGACCTCCAGCACACGCCGGCGCGTGCCGTCGGGAACGCTGTAGTAGT
>CAVSPM010000021.1:0-163059 GCA_963729785.1 uncultured beta proteobacterium
CCGTGTGGAAACTCGTTTCCTAACCGCATAATGCGCGGCTTTGCGCGGTGTTTCGTGCACATTTTGCGCGCGCCAGATTCCGGACGAGCAAAGGCCTCTTAGGCCCTCATCGCTTGCATCAGCGGTTGCACTCCCAGAATCTGCATCGCTCGCTTCATGTTGTACGCCAACACGTGCAAGCTGATCTCTGTTCGCACCTTCGGTATGGTCTTGGTCAGCAAATGCGCCGATCCTGCCCACGATTTGAGCGTGCCAAACACGTGTTCAACCGTCTGCCGGCGCCACCGCGATGCCTGTGGCGTGTGGCTTAGGCGCTGCGCCATGCGATCGAGCACGTCTTCATGCTCCCAGCGGCTGATGATCCGGTTATAGGAGGGCGTGCAGCGGTTCTTGAGCGGGCACTTCGGACACTCCGAGGCCCAGTACTTGTGCTGGAGTTGCCCACGGTCATCTTCGATCGCCCGGCGCCAGATCGCCCGCTTGCCCGCCGGGCAGCGGAACTCGTCGCGCTTGGCGTTGTAGATGAAATCGCGCTTGTCGAACATGCCCTTGGCCCAGTTGTTCGACGTGATCGACTTGGGTACCAGCGCGCTGATGCCAACGCGCTCGCACTCCCGGATCTGCTCGCCGCTGAAGTACCCGCGATCGGCCAACACCGTCAGGTTTGGCTGCAGCATCGCGAACTGCGCCTGCTTGGCCATGTCGGCCAGCGCCGTGCGGTCGTGCCCGACGTTGAGCACATCGTGCGCCACAATCATGTGGCTCTTCGTGTCCACGGCCGTTTGCACGTTGTAGCCGACCACCCCGGTGCCGCGCCCGCTGGTGGCCATGGACCTGGCGTCCGGGTCGGTCTGCGAGATCTGCCCGTCGGGGGACTTCGCGAGCTCTTCTTCAATCTGCCCCAAGGTCTTCATCTGCTCGCGCACCTTGGAGAGCTTGCCCTTCAAATCCTGCACCTTGACCTGCGGAACTTGATCGGGCTGCCGATCGGCACGGTCCAACTCGTCCAGGTACCGGGCCGCGCTCTCCTCGAGCTGCTTCATCCGCTCCTTGAGCTTGTGCGCCGTGAAGTTCTTGTCCCGGTTGTTAACCGCCTTGAACTTGCTGCCGTCGATGGCAACGATGGCTTCGGTGAACAGGTTCATGCGCCGACACAGCGCCACGAACTGCGCGCACACCTTGCGGATCGCCGCGCCATTGTCCCGCCGGAAGTCGGCAATCGTCTTGAAGTCCGGTGCCAGGCGCCCGGTCAGCCACATCAGTTCGACGTTGCGCTGCGCCTCGCGCTCCAGCCGCCGGCTCGACTGCACGCGGTTCAGGTATCCGTAGATGTAGATCTTGAGCAGCGTCGAAGGGTGGTATCCCGGCCGCCCCGTCGCCGCCGGCAGCGAGCGCTCAAACCCCAAAACCCCCAGATCGAGTTCCTCGACAAAAACGTCGATCACCCGCACCGGATTGTCCTCGGAGATCCAGTCCTCAAGCCGCTCCGGAAAGAGCACGGTTTGGGACCTCTCCTCACCCTCGATGAACCCCGGCATAGGCGATTTCCTCCTCTGGAGGAGACTACCTCGACTCAAAAACTTTTCAAGGGGTTTTCACACAGGCTGGACCCTTACCGGGCGGCCGCCCGGTGGCCGATTACGGCGCATCCGGCCGCTTGCCGCCGGCGCTTTCGCGGCGCATGCTGCCAGCCACCATATCAAAGCGGAACAGGCGGCACTCCAGCGCGCCGTTGTAGAGCACGGTCTTGCCCGACTCCTTGAGGCGCATGTGCTGCGGCAGCTTGCGATCGGAACTGAGCATCCAGGCCTGCCAACCGGCGAACTTGCGCTTGAACTGTGCGGCCACGTCGCCCATCATCGCCGGCACGCTGGCCGACTTGGGGTTGCTCTGTTCTCCGTACGGCGGGTTGGTGACGATGATCCCGGTCTGCGAGGGCGGATCGCCGCTGCGCGCGTCGGCCGCGCCAAACTGCAGGGCACCCGATTGCAGCAGCCCGCCCAGTCCGGCGCGCACCGCATTGGCATTGGCAATGGCGAGCACCCGCGTGGAGATGTCGCGCCCCACCAGGCGCACGCCGACGTCATCCTTTATGGCTGCACGCGCCTGCTGTTGCAGCGCGGCCCACGCGGGGCGATCGAAGCTGCGCAGTTTTTCGAACCCGAAGTGGCGCTGCAATCCGGGTGCGCGGCCGATGGCCATGCAGGCGGCCTCAATGACAATTGTGCCGCTGCCGCAAAACGGATCGAGCAGATTTTGCTGCGGCGTCCAGCCGCTGATCATCAACAGCGCGGCGGCCAAGTTCTCCTTGATCGGCGCCTCGCCCTTGTCCGCGCGCCAGCCGCGTTTGAACAGCGCTTCGCCCGACAGGTCCAGGTAGAGCTGCGCGGTCTGCTCGGTGAGGTGGGCGAGCACCTGCACGTCGGGCTGCAGGCGATCGATCGAGGGTCGCGCGCCGCTGCGCTCGCGTGCGCGGTCGCATATGGCGTCCTTGATGCGCAGGGTTGCAAATTGCAGGCTGCGCAAGGGGGAGCGGTGAGCGGTGACGTCGACCCGCAGGCGCTGCTCGGGGCTGAATTCGCGCTCCCACGGAACGCCCATGGCCAGTTCGTAAAGATCCGTTTCGTTGCGGTAGTAGCCCGATATCGCGCGCCAAAGGATGCGGCTGGCGATGCGTGAGTACAAATTGGCTGCATACGCCGTGGCCAGCGATCCAGAAAACAAGACACCGCCAGCGGTTGTGGCGACCTCGGTGGCATTGAGGCTGCGCAATTCGCGCTCGAGCAGCACCTCGACACCGCGAGGACAGACCGCGAAGAAATGTTCAGTCACGCGATGTCCGTGCGAACGCACCGGCGCGGCCGCGGAGCGCTGGCTGCGGATTGCCACGCCCGGTGCTCAGCCTGGCTCGGAGCATCAAAATGGCTTGACCACGACCAGCACGACGATGGCCAGCAGCAGCAGTGTGGGCACCTCGTTGAACCAGCGGAACCAGACGTGCGAGCGCGTGCTGCGGCCGGCCCGCAGAAGCCGCAGTTCGCGGCCGCAGGCGCCCTGGTAGGCGACCAGCGCCAGCACCAGGGCGAGCTTGGCATGCAGCCAGCCCTCGCCCTCGCCGACGCCGTAGCCCAGCCAGAGCCCGGCACCGAGCAACAGCGCCACCGCCGCGAGCAAGTGGGAGAAGCGCTGCAGCTTGCCGGCCATCAGCAGCAGACGCAATCGCTCCGCGCCCGGCTCCGGAACCATGGCCAGGTTGACGAATATGCGCGGCAGGTAAAACAGCCCGGCAAACCAGCCGATCACAAAGAACACGTGCAAGGCCTTCACCCAGAGCATGGTGATCATTTGCGGATCTCGCCGTGGCCGAACACGACGAATTTGAGGGAAGTCAGACCCTCCAGGCCGACCGGACCGCGGGCATGCAGCTTGTCGTTGCTAATGCCGATCTCTGCGCCCAAGCCATACTCGAAACCGTCGGCAAATCGCGTCGAGGCGTTGATCATCACCGACGCCGAATCGACCTCGCGCAAGAAGCGCATGGCGTGCACGTGGTTGGTGGTCACGATGGCGTCGGTGTGGCGGCTGCCGTAGCGGTTGATGTGCTCGATAGCCGCGTCCAGGCCAGGTACCACCCGGATGGAGAGTATCGGCGCCAGGTACTCGGTGCTCCAGTCCTGTTCGCTCGCCGCGTGCAGGTTGCCGATGCCAGCCTGTCCCAGGATGGCCAGCGAAGCCGGGCAGCAACGCAGTTCCACGCCCTTGTCGGCGTAGATCTTGCCCAGCGCAGGCAGCAGCTCCGAAGCGATGGCCTCTGCCACGAGCAGTGTCTCCATGGTGTTGCACGTGCCATAGCGCTGCGTCTTGGCGTTGTCGGCGATGCGCAGGGCCTGCTCCCGGTCGGCCGAATCATCGACATAGACGTGGCAGATGCCCTCCAGGTGCTTGATCATGGGCACGCGACTCTCGCGCATGAGCCGCTCGATGAGGCTGCGGCCACCGCGCGGAACAATGACATCGATGTACTGCGGCAGACTGACCAGGTGGCCGACCGCGGCCCGGTCGGTGGTGCCGATCAGCTGCACGGCGCTGCGCGGCAGACCGACCGCGGCCAGCGCATCGGCGACGATCTGTGCGAGCACGCGGTTGGACTCGATCGCCTCAGAGCCGCCCCGCAACACGGTGGCGTTGCCGCTTTTCAGACACAAAGCAGCGGCATCGATGGTGACGTTGGGACGGCTCTCGTAGATGATGCCGATCACGCCCAGCGGCACGCGCATGCGTCCAACCTCGATCCCGGAGGGCTGGGGCCGCACCTGTTCGATCGCGCCGATCGGATCGGGCAACCCCGCGACCTGGTCGACGCCGGCGGCCATGGATTCAATCGCCTTTTGCGTGAGCGCCAGCCGATCGAGCGCCGCCGGATCCAGCCCGGCGGCGCGTGCGCGGTCCAAATCCTGGGTATTGGCGCGTGCGATGTCGGCGCTGCGGCCACGGATGGATGCGGCAATGGCCAGCAGGCAGCGGTCCTTGAGCGCCGTGGGGGCGCGCGCCAGCGGCGCGGCCGCCTCCCGTGCCGCCTGGCAGACGCCGCGAACGTAACCGGCAATGTCGCCTTTGGCGAGGTCATCTTGAAACGGAACGGCGGCCATGGCGGATTCTCTGGGTAACTCGTACGGGGCGGTGCGCCCGGCTCTTGGGTGCGGCTGCGCGGGGACCTGATCTACGCGTATAGGCCCAAAGCGACTTCGGCCAATTCTAACCACGGATCGTCATCGAGTTCGGCCACGCCCAGTCCCTTCACCAGTCGGTCCAGCAGCGCGCAGCGCGCCAACAGCTCGCCCAGGCGCCCGGCATCCAGGCGCGGAAGCGCCCGCTCCAGCTGGCTTGCGGTCGCGTTCAGGCGGACGGTGCGCAAGGCCGAGGCCAGCGGCCGACCGTCGTCGACGGCGTGTTTGAGGCGCAGCAGACCACGCAATTCTTCGGAGAGCACCCAAAGCAGCAGCGGCAAGGGCTCGCCCTCGGCGCGCAGACCCGCGAGCAGCCGCGCGACACGGTTCTTGTCGCCGGCGAGCATGGCCGCCGGCAAAGTGGCGATGTCAAAGCGCGCCACGTCGAACACGGCCTGACGGATCTGCTCTACCGCGAGCTCGCCGTCGCCGTACAACAGATGCAGCTTGCCGATCTCCTGGTGCGCTGCCAGCAGGTTGCCTTCGACCCGGTCGGCCAGAAATTCAAGGCCTTCGCGGCTGGTGTGCTGCCGCTGGCGAGCCAGGCGGGCGGCGATCCAATCGGGCAACCGATCCCGGGCGACCGGGGCCACGTCGATCCAGATCGCCTCCGCCTGCAGCGCGGCGACCCAGTCCGCCTTGCGCGTTGACCAGTCCAGGCGCGGCAGGCTGAGGATCGTCAGGACGTCCGCCTGCTTCCGCCGCGCGTGCGCCTGCAGGGCCTGCGCGCCGGCCTTGCCCGGCTTGCCCGACGGCAATCGAATCTCCAGCAGCTGGCGCGCGCAAAAAAGCGAAAGGCTGCTGGCCGCCTGGTCGAGCTCCGACCAGTCCATGTGCGCGTCCGCATGCAGTACCTGGCGCTCGGCATAGCCCTGCGCGCGAGCAGCCGCGCGGATCGCGTCCTGAGCCTCGAGCGCGAGCAACGACTCGTCGCCGCTGACGACGTAGCAGTGCCCCAGGCGGGCGCGCTCCAGGTGGGCGGCGAGCTGCTCAGTTCGAAGCTGCATAAGGTTTGGCCGCGGCAATGCGCCGCAGCAGTTGCTGCACCAGGTCCGACTGCATGTCCCGCAGCAGCAAAGTCTCCTCCGATTCCTTGGACAGGCGCTGCGAATCGTTGAACGACACGTCGCGCTGCGCTTGCAGCTCGGTGCTCTCAATGACTTCGCGGCCCTGCGCATCGCGCAGGCGAAACCGCAGTCGTACGCGCAAGGTGTAATCGCTGGTGCGACCTTGCGCGTTGACGATGAGGTTGACGTGCTCGCGCACGTCCGACAGCAGATCAAAGATCGCCGCCGCCTGGGTCGGGTCGCTGACGACCTGCGTGCCGGTCCCGGTGCGGATGCTGCGCGCCAGCTCTACGCCCAGCGGCGAGGTGGCCGGCACATTCAGTGCAATCGTCGGGTAGGGCAGCGGCTGCACGCCGCGCAGGGTAAATCCGCATCCACCCAGTGCCAGGCATGCCAGCAGCCAGCACGCCCGCGCGCCGCCGCATGGCCGGGCAAGCGACCGGCGCAAGCTAGACGACGACATTCACGAGCTTTCCGGGCACGATCACCACCTTCTTCGGTACGCCCGATAGGTGGCGGGCCAAGCCCTCGTCGGCCATGACGGCCGCCAGTACGGCCTCGCGCGTCGCATCGACGGCGAGCCGTACCGAGCCGCGCAGCTTGCCGTTGACCTGTACCACGAGCTCGACCTGGTCGCGCTGCAGGGCCGCCGGATCGGGCTCGGGCCAGGCCGCATAGATGAGTTCGCCATGCCGCGTCGCCAGCCCCAGTGTCGCCCCAGAGGGCCTGGGCGATATGCGGGGTCACCGGATAGAGCACGCGCAGCAGGACACCAAGACCCTCGTCGATGAAGGCGGCGGCGCCGTCCATGCGCGACGAGTTCTCCAGCAGGTTGAGCAGCTTCATCGCCCCGGAAACCACGGTGTTGTACTGCAGCCGCTCGTAGTCGTAGTTGATCTGCCCCAGCAGCCGGTGCAGCTCGAAGCGCGCATCGGCGCACCGGGCATCGCCCGTCGCCGGCTCGCCTGCGCGCTGCGGCCAGCCGATCGGCCGCATCGCGTAGACGAAGCTCCACAGCCGCCGCAGGAAGCGGTTCGTGCCCTCGGCGCCGGCATCCGACCAGGCCGGCGCTCTGTTCCGGCGGGCCAGGCGAACATCACGAAGGCGCGGGCCGTGTCGGCGCCGAAGCGCGCGATGATGTCGCGCGGCTCGACGACATTGTTCTTGCTCTTGGACATCTTCTCGATGCCGCCGTAGCTCCACCGGCAGGCCGTCCTCGCGCGCCACGGCGCCGATGGTGCGGCCGCGCTCGTCGCTGCGCAACTCGACCTCGGTCGGATAGAACCAGCGCCTGCGGCCGGTTCGCGTCGTCGCGATAGAAGCAGTCGTTGAGCACCATGCCCTGCGTGAACAGGCGGCGTGAACGGCTCGTCGAACTCGACCAGGCCCAGGTCGCGCATCACCTTGGTCCAGAAGCGCGCGTACAGCAGGTGCAGCACCGCGTGCTCGATGCCGCCGATGTACTGGTCCATCGGCATCCAGTAGTCGGCTGCGCTCGTCGACCATCGCCGCGTGTCGCGTCCGGGCGAGCAGTAGCGCATGAAGTACCACGACGAATCGACGAACGTGTCCATCGTGTCGGTCTCGCGCCGCGCCGGCTCGGCCGCAGCGCGGGCAGGCGCACGCGCAGGAAGGCCGCGCGCTTGTTCAGCGGGTTGCCGCTGCCGTCGGGCACCAGGTCCTCCGGCAGCACGCACCGGCAGGTCGGCTTCGGGCACCGGCACCGACGCCGCAGGTCGTCGCAGTGGATGATCGGGATCGGCGTGCCCCAGTAGCGCTGGCGCGAGATGCCCCAGTCGCGCAGGCGCCAGCTGGTCTGCTTCTCGCCCAGGCCCGAGCGCGGCCAGCGTCGGCGGCGATCGCGTCGCACCGCCGCCTCGTGGCCCAGGCCGTCGTAGTTGCCCGAGTTGCACGCAGACGCCGTCTTGCTTGTCGGCGTACCACGGCTCCCAGGCCGCGGTCGAAGAAGTCGCGCTCGCCGGCGACGGCGATCACCTGGCTGGATCGGCAGGCCGTACTTCTGGGCGAACGCGAAATCGCGCTCGTCGTGCGCCGGCACGCCCATCACCGCGCCCTCGCCGTAGCCCATCAGCACGTAGTTGCCGACCCAGACCGGCACCGGCTCGCCGGTCAGCGGATGGCGCGACGTGAAAGCCCGGTGGCCATGCCGCTGCTTTTCCATGCGTCGCCAGGTCGGCCTCGGTGACTGCGCCCCGGCGGCACTCCTCGATGAAGGCCGCGAGCGTCGGCTGGCCCTGCGCGAGCCGCGTGCGGCCAGCGGGTGTTCGGCCGCGATGGCGACAGAAGGTCACGCCCATGATCGTGTCGGCGCGGGTGGTGAACACGCGCAGCGGTCGCCGGTCGGCGCCGTCCGATGCTCGTAGCGGGAAGCCGAAAGCGCACGCCCGTCGCTCGTGCCGATCCAGTTCTCCTGCATCGGCGCGCACTGCGGTCGGGCCAGCCGTCGAGCGATGGCCAGCCGTTCGAGCAGTTCGTCGGCGTAGCGCGTGATCGCCAGGTAGTAGCCAGGGATCTCGCGCCTCTCGACGGGCGCGCCGGAGCGCCAGCCGCGGCCGTCGATCACCTGCTCGTTGGCGAGCACGGTCTGGTCGACCGGGTCCCAGTTGACCAGCTGCGTCCTGCGGTAGGCGATGCCCTTGTCCAGCATCTTCAGGAACAGCCACTGGTTCCAGCTGTAGTAATCGGGCTTGCAGGTGGCCAATTCGCGCGACCAGTCGAAGGCGAGGCCCAGCGGCTCGCATCTGCGCCTTCATCTCGGCGATGTTGGCGTAGGTCCACTGCGCCGGCGCGATACCTTGTCGATCGCCGCGTTCTCGGCCGGCAGGCCGAAGGCGTCCCAGCCCATCGGCATCAGCACGTTGTACCCGCGCATGCGCAGATGCCGGACCATCACGTCGTTGATGGTGTAGTTGCGCACGTGGCCCATGTGCAGCTTGCCGCTGGGGTAGGGCAGCATCGAGCAGGCGTAGAACTTCCCCTTCGGAAAGCGCGGATCGTTCTCCTTGGACGTGTGCGCGTCGATCGCGCGCCAGTGCGCCTGCGCCTGCGCCTCGACCTCCGTGGGAAGATATTTTTCTTGCATGTCCGATCCGCAGGTGATTTTGCCAAAACTGCAACCTCGGATTATATGCGTCGGTATAGTGAGGCCCCGTATGAATCTTCTCGACGACCTCAATCCGCAGCAACTGGCGGCGGTAACCCTGCCCGACGAGCCGGCGCTGATCCTGGCCGGCGCCGGCAGCGGCAAGACGCGCGTGCTGACTACGCGGATCGCCTGGCTGCTGCAAACCGGTCGCGCCCTTCCGTCCGGTATCTTGGCGGTGACCTTCACCAACAAGGCGGCGCGCGAGATGCTCCCGCGCATCGAGTCCATGCTGCCGATCAATCCACGCGGCATGTGGATTGGCACGTTCCATGGCCTTTGCAACCGACTGCTGCGCGCGCACCATCGCGACGCCAACCTACCGCAGACCTTTCAGATCCTGGACGTGCAGGATCAACTGTCCTCGATCAAGCGCCTGGTCAAGGCGGCCAACGTCGACGAGGATCGCTGTCCTCCGCGCGAACTGCAGTTCTTCATCAACAGCGCCAAGGAGTCCGGGCGCCGCGCGGCGGATCTGGCCGGCGGCGGGCACGACAAGCGCTGGGTCGAGCTTTACGCCGCCTACGACGCGCAGTGCCAGCGCGAGGGCAGCGTGGATTTTGCTGAACTGTTGTTGCGCAGCGTGGAACTGCTCACCCGGCACGAAGCGCTGCGGCAGCATTACCAACAGCGTTTTCGCCACATCCTGGTCGACGAGTTCCAGGACACCAATACCTTGCAGTATCGCTGGCTCAAGCTGCTGGCGGGCCAGAAGGTGCCGATCTTTGCGGTCGGCGACGACGACCAGTCGATCTACCGCTTTCGCGGCGCCAACGTGGGCAACATGGCGGATTTTCAGCGCGAATTCCATGTGCAGCACGTGATCAAGCTCGAGCAGAACTACCGCTCGCAGGGCAACATCCTGGACGCGGCCAACGAGCTCATCGGCCACAATGCCCGGCGCATGGGCAAGCGGCTGTGGACCGATGCGGGGCCCGGGGAGAAGTTGCGCCTGTTCGAGGCCGGTTCCGATGGTCTGGAAGCGGCCTGGATCGTGGAGGAGGTGCGTGACCGCGTGCGCCAGGGGGCACGCCTGGGGGAGATCGCCATCTTGTACCGCTCCAACGCCCAGTCGCGCGTGATCGAGCATGGTTTGTTCAACGCCGGGCTGGCGTACCGCGTGTACGGCGGCCTGCGCTTTTTTGAGCGCGCCGAGGTCAAGCACGCCCTGGCCTACCTGCGGCTCGTGGCCAATTCCGACGACGACATTTCGTTCGCACGGGTGGTGAACTTTCCGCCGCGCGGCATCGGCGCACGCAGCATCGAGCAGCTGCAGCAGGCGGCGCGGGCGACCGGCACGAGCCTGTTCGGTGCCATCGCCTCGGTGGGAGGGCGTCCCGGCGCGAGTTTCGCGCAGTTCGCGCAGCTGATCCTCGGGCTGCGCGCTTCAGCGGCGGCGCTGAGCCTGGCCGAACTCGTTCAGGAAGCGCTCGAGCGCAGCGGCCTGAGTGCCTATTACCGCAACGAGAAGGACGGTGCCGATCGGCTGGAGAATCTTCTCGAGCTGGTCAATGCGGCAGCCGGATTCGTTCTGGAGCAAGAGCCCGCCTCGGAGGCCGATCTGGGCGCCGAGGGTGGCGCCGTGACGCAGGCCGCTGGTTCCCAGCAGTCGCAGGTGCCGGCGCTGCTGCAATCCTTTTTGGCCCACGCGGCACTTGAGGCGGGCGACAACCAGGCGGGTGCCGGCCAGGACGCGCTGCAGCTGATGACCGTGCACGCCGCCAAGGGCCTGGAGTTTGACACCGTGTTCCTTACGGGCCTGGAAGAAGGGCTGTTCCCGCACGAGAACAGCTTGAGCGAGACCGACGGATTGGAGGAAGAGCGGCGCCTGATGTATGTGGCCATTACGCGCGCACGCCGTAGGCTGAACCTGAGTTTCGCGCAAAGCCGGATGCTGCATGGGCAAACCCGCTACGGACTGCGATCGCGCTTTGTCGACGAACTGCCGGCCAAGACCATCCAGGCCCTGACGCCGCGCCTGCGCTCGGGATTTGCCAGCGCGGCTGAGGGCGGCTGGCACGCTGGCGCCGGGCGCGCCGAGCCGTTCGTAACGCCAAGCGGGGTGCAGGCACGCGCCGCCGTCGAGGACAGACACGGGCTACATATCGGGCAAGGCGTGCGCCATGCCAAGTTCGGTGATGGAGTGGTGGTGCGTTTGCAAGGTTCCGGCGCCGACGCTCGCGCCCAGATCAATTTTGGCGCGCTCGGCATAAAGGAGTTGCTGTTGTCGGTGGCAAAACTTGAGGCGCACCCCTAAGGTTCGCCCTCGGTCGCGCCCGAAGGCGGGTCGGCGCGCCTTGGTACCGGCGACAATGCGCCAGGGCTGCGCCTTCGGCATGTGCTGACCCATTTGCCTGCCCAGGAGAAATGCACGCTCGCCGATGACTCCTAGCTACGGTTCGGCCGCAGCGCCCGTTCGATTCTTGGACTCTGCTTGGGCTTGGCGTGTTGGCCGCCCTATCCGGCCGTGCCGGGACGGCGGCGGTCTTCTTGAACTGCCCTTTGCAAGGAAAGGTCGCCCGGAATCTTTGGGTGGGCCTGGAAAAGTCGTCGGGCACCTTGCAGCAATCCGACGGTCCGTTGGAAGTGGAGCGACGCAGGGCGGACGTCGCGCTCGGCCATCGACCGAAGGACCGGGGCCTTTGCCGAGATCATCGGCTTCAGCGGTGGTGGCGGCCCCTACAATGGGCCGTATCAACGCACCAAGAGTTCGACGCCAGCGCCGAGAGAGAATTTGTCGGACCCAACGACGACGGCGCCGCACCCTGTGCGCCCCCCCGGGTCGCCATGGGAATGCCCGTGGGCGTTTGGGGGGCCGGACTCGGCCTGGGCGTGCCGATCTAAAGATCTCAGCGCAGGATCTCAGCGCAGGATCCCAGCGCAGCGGTTGCGTGCCCCCTCGACCGCACGCCGGGCCATCAACTGCCCGGTGCGGACGCCTCGGTCGATATCGCGTTTGCCCCGCCGTCGTGCGGGCTGTCTTCCTCGATGACAGCCCGCACGATGGCGTAGCTCGAAGCGGTCCCGATGGGCAGCAGCAGCAGCACGACCGGGCCGAGCAGAATCTGCGCCGTTTCCTCGCTCAGGCCGAGCAGGCCGATCAGCGCCGCAACGGCCATCAGAACGACGAAGCTCAAGCCAAACAAGCTCAGCAGGTTGAACAGGATGGGTGTGCGATTGCGCCAGGTTGCGAAGAACCCGAAAAACAGCGCCTTGATGCTCGGCTGGTCATGCCAAGCGACGAGGCTCGTGGCAAAAAGGACCGTGAACTGCAACGGAATCGAGATGAGCAGCGTGGCCAGCACGACGAACACCCGCGTGGGCGTCAGCATCACGTTCGGGCCTTCGCCGTCGGCACCGGGTCTCTCGTTTGCCGGTGCGGAGGACGCTGGTGGCGCGCTTGGAGTGGCGCCGTGAGCACGATCGGCCGGGTTATCCGACGGCGGGGCGACGGGTGTCGCCTCCGGCGCGGGAGCCGGAGCCGGATGGGTCGCGTCGGCCCCGGCCACCACGCTGGGGCGCGTGTCGGCCCGATCCGGCACCAGGGTCCAGGCCAGACTGACCAGACCAACGACCAGCGCGTAGACGATGCCGATCTGCAGCAGGCGCAGGCGCACTCTCGGATCGCGTAGCCCCACCAGGTAACTGGAGATGCCCGGCATGACCCCCTGATCGGCGGTTCGGCACACGGTGAGCAGCCCCAGCAGGATCATCGGAAACAGCAGCAGACCCAGACCCTGCCCTACCACGGGCACCAGCGCCAGGCTCAGGCTGAGCAATGGTCCGAGGGCTACCAGCATCACCAGCGCGATCGGTTGACGGGCAAACAGGCGCAGGCCGGCGCGCAGCCAGGCGAATCCGGTCGCCGCCGGGAGGGTCCGAATATTCACACCGGGCATGGGAATTTTCTTGGGTCCTGTTGCTGGCCTTGCTACACCCAGGGCAGATCGGGTTCGCGCGCGCGCAGCCGAAGCATGCGCGCAAACGGGCTCGGATCCTTGGGCTGGAGCATCGTGGCCACTCGCGGCAGGTGCAGATCGTACAGGCGCGAAATCCAAAAGCGTAGGGCCGCGGCGCGCAGCGTCGCCCGCCACAGCGCGTGCTCCTGCTGGCTCAGCGGCCGTACGCGATGATAGGCCTGCAGCAAAGCGCCGGCACGACCGCGATGCACGGCGCCGCTGACCGGGTCGACGCACCAGTCGTTGAGCGCCACCGCCAGGTCGAACAGCCAGGGACCACAGCCGGCGAAGTAAAAGTCGATCACGCCGCCGATGCCATCGCCGTCAAATAGGACGTTGTCGCGGAACAAATCAGCGTGGATCGGCCCGGCCGGGAGCAGCTCATAGGCGGGGCTGCGGGTAACGCTGTCCTGGTAGATGACCTCCTCGACAAGGTCGTGGAAGGTGTCTGCGGGCAGGTGCGGCTCGAGGGCTGCCGAGGCATCCTTCCACCAGCCGATGCCGCGCAAATTAGGCTGAAAGACCGGATAGTCGCTCGCCGCGAGGTGCATGCGCGCCATGAACTCCCCAACCTGGGCACAATGCTGCGCGTCGGGTGCCTCGACCGCCTTGCCCGGCAGACGGGCGACGATCGCCACCGGCTTGGCGCGGACCAGCGTAAAGAGCGCTCCGGCGATCGTCTCAAAGGGTTCGGGCACGGGCAGACCACGTTGCGCCAAGTGGCGCATCAGGCCCAGGTAAAACGGCAACTTGTTCGCCGGTAAACGCTCGAACACCGTCAACACGAAATCGCCCGTGCTGGTGGTCAGAAAGAAGTTCGAATTTTCAATGCCGCTGGCGATCCCGCGCAGGTCCCGCAGTGTCCCGAGCCGGTATTGTGTGAGCAGCGCGAGGGCTTCGTCGCGCGTCAGGTCGGTGAACACGGCCATAGAACGGGCAACACCTTGGCGCCTTTGCGATGCGGGGGTGACCAACAGGCGGGTTCAGCCAACCCAGGGGGCGCGGCGAGCGCCGCAGCATACCCATCAAAAGTTCATTTTATCGCGACCGGGCGCATCGCGCCGGCTCGACGACCGGCGACCGCGCTTGCGGCGCACCGTCAGAGGTGCAGCAACTGCTCGCGCTCGTCGCCACTTTGGGCAAAGCCGCGTTTTTCGTAGAAATCGAAGATCCTTTCGGCGACCACCTGGGCGTCGTCGACCACCTGCATCAGGTCAAGGTCGACCGCGTCGATCATGCCGTCGGCCACCAGCCGCTCCTTCATCCAGCTCAGCAAGCCGGCCCAAAATGCGCTGCCCACCAGGATGATCGGGATCTTGCGGCCGACCCCCGTTTGAATCAGGGTCAGCGCCTCGGTCAGCTCGTCCAGGGTGCCGAATCCGCCGGGCATGACAACGTAGGCGCTGGCGTACTTAACGAAGGCCACCTTGCGAGCGAAAAAATGGCGAAAGCGCAGCGAGATGTTCTGGAAATCGTTGCCATGCTGCTCAAAGGGGAGCTCGATATTCAGGCCGACGCTGGGCGAACGGCCGGCATGGGCGCCGCGATTGGCCGCTTCCATCAATCCGGGGCCCCCGCCGCTGATCACCGCAAATCCGGCGTCCGAGAGCGAGCGGGCAATTTCCACTGTTTGCTGGTACAAGGAGCTTTCGGTGGACAGTCGGGCACTGCCGAAGATCGATACCGCGGGGCGAATTTCTGCGAGCCGCTCTGCGGCCTCGACAAACTCCGAGATAATTCCCCAAAGGTGCCAAGACTCTCTTGCCTTGACCTTGGTAGCCTGATCCAGCGCCGTGATCGCGCGCAGGGTCGGGATGTTCTTCTGCTGATCGAGCATGTCAGACTCCTATGAAAACACTTCTGCTCGTTGACGGCACCGGCTACCTGTACCGGGCCTTTCACGCCATGCCGGACCTGCGCACATCCGGCGGTGAACCCACCGGGGCCGTCCGTGGTTTTGTGAGCATGTTACGCAATCTGCGCATGGTCGTGCCCTGCGACTACTGCGCCTGCGTGTTCGACGCCAAGGGCAAGGCCTTTCGTGACGAGATATTCCCGGCCTACAAGGCGCAGCGGCTGGCGATGCCGGGCGAACTCGCGGCACAGGTTGAGACGATTCAGGAGGTAACGGCCGCCCTGGGCTGGCCGGTCCTGCAAATCGGTGGCGTGGAGGCCGACGACGTGATCGGCACCTTGGCCAGCTGGGCGGGGCGCGAAGGTCTGCGCACGGTGATCGCCACCGGGGACAAGGATCTTACGCAGCTTGTGGGGGACTCGGTTCAACTCATCGACACGATGAGTCGCGACGGCGCGCCACCGCGCCGCATGGACCGGGCGCAGGTGATCGAGAAATTCGGCGTCGCCCCGGAGCAGATTGTCGACTTTCTGGCGCTCGTGGGCGACACGGTGGACAACGTGCCCGGCGTGGAGAAGGTCGGACCCAAAACAGCCGGCAGATGGTTGCAGCAGTACGGTTCCCTCGACGGCGTGGTGGCCAACGCCGCGGTCATCGGCGGCGTGGTCGGCGAGAAGCTGCGCGCGGCGCTCGACTGGCTACCGACCGCGCGCACGCTGGTGACGGTCCGCAGTGACGTGGATCTGTCGGGACATGTGGGTTCACTCGACGCGCTGCGCGTGCGCCAACCGGACCGCGAAAAGCTGCAGCAGATCTTCCAGCGCTGCGAGTTTCGCGGCTGGCAGCGCGACTTGGCGGCGGCTTTGCCGCCGGACGCAGAGCCCGGCGCAGTAGCCGACGCGTCGGCGCCCCCGGCGGCGGACCGCGCTTTGGCCGCGGCGCGGCCGGAGGCGGTCGTCGCGGCCATGCTGCCGCCGGACGCCGTCGCGCGCGCCCCGCTGGCAATCCGCGCCGAATGCGTGCTCACGCAAGAGCAATTTGCGGCCTGGCTCGAGCGCATCGGCGCAGCCGAGCTGACCAGCATCGATACGGAGACCACGTCCCTTGACCCCATGCGGGCCGAGCTGGTGGGGATCTCCCTTTGCGTGCAAGACGGCGAGGCCTGCTATGTTCCGCTGGCCCATCGCTACCCGGGTGTGCTGCCGCAGCTTGACCGGCAGGCGGTGCTGGAGCGGCTGCGGCCCTGGCTGCAGGATGCGAACCGGCCCAAAGTCGGACAGCACGCCAAGTACGACATGCACGTCTTTGCCAACGCCGGGGTGCAGCTGGCGGGCATCGTGCACGACACGCTGCTGCAGTCGTACGTGGTTGAATCGCATCGCTCTCACGATCTGGAGTCGCTCGCACTGCGCCACCTGGGACGGCCGACGATCGGCTTTGAGGACGTGTGTGGCAAGGGCGCCAAGCAGATCGGCTTCGACGAGGTGACACTGGATCGCGCAACCGAGTATGCGGCCGAGGACGCCGAGGTGACCCTGGCGGTGCACCACGCGCTGTGGCCGCGGCTGGCCGCCGATCCGGGCCTGCGCTACATCTACCAGGACATCGAGATACCCGTTTCGCGCGTGCTCTTTACCATGGAACGCAACGGCGTGCTGGTGGACCCGGAGCGCCTGCGCCGACAAAGCGGCGAGCTCGGCACGCGCATCGCGCAGATCGAGCGCGAGGCCCACGAGCTGGCTGGACAGCCGTTCAATCTGGCCTCGCCCAAACAGGTGGGCGAGATCCTGTTTGGCAAGCTCGGCCTGCCCGTGCGCAAGAAAACCGCTTCGGGAACGCCCCAGTACGGACGAAGACGTGCTCGAAAAGCTGGCCGAGGACTATCCGCTGCCGCGCAAGCTACTCGAGCATCGAGCGCTGTCCAAACTGCGCTCGACTTACTCAAGCGGCCCGGCATGATCCATCCCGTCACGGGACGTGTGCACACGACGTACGGGCAAGCCATCGCCATCACCGGGCGCCTTGCCTCCTCGGACCCGAACCTGCAGAACATCCCCGTGCGCACCGCCGAGGGCCGGCGCATCCGCGAAGCCTTCGTCGCTCGCCCGGACGGCGCATCGTCTCGGCCGATTACTCGCAGATCGAGTTGCGCATCATGGCGCATATCAGCGGCGACCCAGGCCTGATCGCGGCCTTCGAGCGCGGTGTGGACGTTCATCGCGCGACTGCGGCCGAGGTCTTCGGCGTCGAACCGGACGCTGTCGGCGAGGACCAGCGCCGCGCGGCCAAGGCGATCAACTTTGGATTGATGTATGGCATGAGCTCCTTCGGATTGGCGGCCAATCTGGGCATATCCAAAGAGTCCGCCAAGGTGTACATCGACCGGTATTTCGCGCGCTACCCGGGCGTGGCCAAGTACATGGAAGCAACGCGCGATCAGGCGCACAAGCTCGGCTATGTGCAGACGGTCTTCGGCCGCCGGCTCTGGCTCAGCGAAATCAACGGTGCCAACGGTCCGCGCCGGCAGGCGGCCGAACGGGCGGCAATCAACGCGCCGATGCAGGGCACGGCCGCCGATCTGATCAAGCTGGCGATGATCGCTGCCGACGCGTGGCTGCAGCGCGAGCGGCTGCAGACGCGCCTGGTGATGCAGGTACACGACGAGCTCGTGTTCGAGGCCCCCGAAGGCGAGCTCGAGCTGGTATGCGCGGCCGTCCCCGGCCTGATGACCAGCGTCGTGCAGTGGCAGGTGCCGCTGGAGGTTGGCGTGGGCGTGGGCGGCAACTGGGACGAGGCTCATTGATGTGGACTTTGTGCTTCGTCGTCCTGGCGAATCTGGCCTCGACGCTCGTTTCGCTCACGCTGGCGGCACAGTTGAGTTTTCGCTGGCTTTCGGGCTTGGTCGACCGGCTCGTGCACGTTTCGATCGGCCTGCTGCTGGCCACGGCCCTGGTGCACATCGTCCCCGAGGCGCTGGCGTCGGGCCTGCATCCGGTCCACCTCGGGTGGACCGTGCTGGGGGGGATCCTGGGCCTGTTCGTGCTCGAGAAGATGACTTTGATCCACCACACGCATCACCACGAAGGCGACGGCCATGATCACGCCAGCGGCCACGACGCGCAGCAATTCGGACGAGGCGCCTATCCCATACTGATCGCCGATGCCTTCCACAACTTCACCGATGGCATCGTCATCGCCGCCGCTTTCTTGGTCGACGTACGCGCCGGGCTTATGACGGCATTGGCCGTTCTGGCGCACGAGATCCCGCACGAGATCGGCGACTTCATGATCTTGCTCAACGCGGGTTTCTCGCGCCGCCGCTCCTTCCAGTTCATGCTGCTTTCGGGCGGCGCGGCCGTGCTCGGCGGCATCCTGGGCTACTTCGTCCTGGCGGGCATGCAATCGCTGCTGCCATACGCTCTGGCACTGGCGGCGGCCAGCTTCATCTACATTGCCCTGTCGGACCTGCTGCCCGAGCTCATGCGGCGCTCATCCCTGGGCACTTCGCTGCCCGAGGTCGGTTTCGTGATGCTGGGCGTGGTCATCGCCGTCGTTCGCTGCCCGCGATCGACTCCTTGAGACCCCGGTCCCGGCGTGCCCTGGCCGATGCCAGGATCAGCCGGCTGCCGGCCCTGCGCCACCGGGCGCGACGCGATCGGCCACCCACTGGCTCCAGGAACCCGGCAAAGAGCGCGGCGCCGGGCAATTGAGCGACGTGCAGGGCCAGCAGGTCGTGGCAGGCCGTGACGCCGGAGCCGCACTGCAGGATCAGTTGCGGCGGCGTGCGGCCGGCCATCAGGGCCTCGTATTCGGCACGCAGCTGTTCTGGCGCCTTGAACCGCCCGCGCTCGTCCAAGTTGAGTTTCCAGAAGCGGTTCACGCGCGCCCGGAATGTGCCCGCCGATCCGGTCGAGGGTTTCGTTGCGGCCTTCGTAGCGGTCTGAGGCGCGCGCATCGACGATCAGGCGCCGGTCGCCGGACTCGGTCGCAGCCGCTCCTCCCGGCCCGAGTCCGGCCGGCCTGGCCTGCACCAGGCCGAGAACCGATTCGAGCGATACGCTGGCCTGCAAGGCAGCCTGCGCCACGAAGTCGCCGGGTTCGGGCACGGTTTCACGCGTGCTGACAGGACCGCCGGCGGCCAGCCACGCGGGCCAACCGCCATCGAGCACGGCCACGCGCTCGTGCCCGAGCCAGCGCAATAACCACCACGCCCGCGCGGCGAAGGAGCCTTCGCTGGCATCGTAGGCGACCACCTGAGTCGTGGCTCGGACACCCCACGCGCGCAGGCGCTTGACCAGCGCATCGCGTTCGGGCAGCGGGTGGCGCCCGTTGCGGCCGTCTTTAAGGCCGGAAAGATCACGCTCCAAGTGCGCGTAAATCGCACCGGGAACGTGGCCTTGGCGGTATTGTTCCAGTCCCAGTTCGGGCCGCTGCCAAATCGAAACGGCAGTCCAGGACGCAGACTTCGGGCTGGCCCGCCAGCACCTGCAGGGTCGCTGCGTCGATCAGCCCGTCCAGGTGGGGCGGTGCCCGGCCGCCGGTTTGGCTGACGATGGTTGTTGCCATGGGTGCCTCGCTTTTGCCGCGCACGAAAATCACGCGCGCAGTGTACGCCGGCCCTGAGGTTGGACCGGTGGCGGACCGAGCCGGCGGCACCGTCGCGCGCCGCTTGGGGCGATGCGGACTTTGCCTTGGGCGGGCACCTTGGCGGTGCGTCGGCGGCGTCATCGATTGCGCCGTAGGTGCGATCGGCCTCGAACCGCTAGAATTCGACTTCCCATGAAAAAACCCCCCGAACCCAAATCGCCTGAGGAACTGAGTTTTGAGCAGGCCCTGGAGGAGCTCGACGCCCTGGTGCGGAAGATGGAGTCCGGAGCCCTGGGCCTGGACGATTCCATCGCGGCCTACCGGCGCGGTGCGGAGCTGGCGCGTCATTGCCAGGCTCGGCTGAGTGCGGCCGAGCAGCAGATCCGCAAGCTCGATGGTGACGTCTTGACGCCGCTGGGCAACGACGAATTGCGGGGCACAGAACCGTGAACGCGATCTCGGCGGCTGCCGGCCGTCGGGCCGGCGGTCCGGCACTGGCCGATCGCATCTGCCCTCGAACCGCTGGCCGAATGGATGGGCCGCTGCCAGGACCGCTTCGAAGCGGTCGCCGATCGCAGCCTGCCGTCGGCGGCGCGACGAGCCGCAGCGCCTGCACCGGGCCATGCGCTATGCCGTGCTCGACGGGGGCAAGCGCATACGCCCGCTGCTGGCCTACGCCGCCGGGGAGCTGGCGCAAGCGCCGTGGGCCGCGCTCGATGCCGTGGCCTTGGCGCTCGAGTACGTGCATGCGTATTCCCTGGTGCATGACGACATGCCTTGCATGGACGACGACGTGCTGCGTCGAGGCAAGCCCACCGTGCACGTTGCATTCGACGAAGCAACTGCCATGCTTGCCGGCGACGCCCTGCAGGCCGAGGCATTCCGGATCTTGGCCGACGCACCTGCGCCAGTGGCGGTCCGCCTCGAGCTGATCCAGGCGCTAGCCGGTGCCACCGGCACCGAGGGCATGTGCGGCGGTCAGGCCATAGACCTGGCGGCGCTGGGCAAAGCCCTCGACGCGTACGAGATCGAGCGCATGCATCGGATGAAGACGGGCGCGCTGTTGCGCGCCGCGGTGCTCATGGGTGCTCGCGTCGGGCACGTGGATCCGCCGGTGCTCGCCGCGCTGGAGCGCTACGCCGAGGCGATCGGGCTCGCCTTTCAAATCGTCGACGACATACTGGACGTCGAGTCGAACGCGGTCGAATTGGGCAAGACCGTCGGCAAGGACCAGGCGCAGAACAAGTCCACGTACGTATCGGTGCTCGGTATGACCGCGGCCAAACAGCGGGCCGCGCAATTGCTGCGAAACGCGCGCTCCTCGCCCTGGAGCAGACCGGCTTGTCGCCGGTGCGCACCCATCGGCTGCAGCAACTGGCTGATTCATCGTCGCGCGGCGCAGGCTGAAGCGCAGCGGCACCGCATCGCCGACGAACCAGCTACCGCCCGAACTCGCTGCTGTCTGCCGGCATCGATTCGCCCGAGCCGATCTGCGCCGCCTGGACCGCGCGCAGCTGGCGCCGCTGGCCGCGGAACTGCGCGACTTCCTGCTGCGTTCGGTGGCCAGCACGGGCGGCCACCTGAGTTCCAACCTGGGCACGGTCGAGCTGGCATCGCCCTGCACTACGTGTTCGACACGCCGTCAAGATCGCATCGTCTGGGACGTCGGCCACCAGACCTATGCGCACAAGATCCTGACCGGCCGGCGCGAGGCGATGAAGACGCTGCGCCAGGACGGCGGCATTTCCGGGCTTCCCGCGGCGCACGGAATCGCCCTACGACGCCTTCGGCACGGCGCATTCGTCGACCTCGATCTCGGCCGCGCTGGGCATGGCGGTGGCGCGCGCGCAATCGCGGGCGAGACGCGCCACAGTATCGCCGTGATCGGCGACGGCGCGCATGTCCGCCGGCATGGCCTTCGAGGCGCTCAACAACGCCGGCGTCACCGAGGACGTGCGCCTGCTGGTCATCTTGAACGACAACGACATGTCGATCTCGCCGGCCGTCGGCGCGCTCAACCGTCATCTTGCGCGGCTGATGAGCGGGCGCTTCTACATGGCCGCCAGGCAGCGCGGGCCGGCAGATGCTCAAGCACCTGCCGCCGATGCTGGAATTGGCGCGCAAGCTCGAGGAACACGCCAAGGGCATGGTCGTTCCGGGAACGTTGTTCGAGGAATTCGGTTTCAATTACATCGGACCGATCGATGGCCACGACCTGGAGTCGCTCGATTCCGACCCTGCAGAACCTGCGCGGGCTCGTCGGCCCGCAGTTTCTGCACGTGGTCACCCGCAAGGGTCATGGCTACGTCCACGCCGAGGTCGATCCGATTCTGTACCACGGCCCGGGGCGTTTTGATCCGGCGGTCGGCATTCGCGCTACGGCCTCGCCCCAGCCGACGTACACGCAGGTGTTCGGCGATTGGCTGTGCGACATGGCTGCGGCCGATGGGCGCCTCGTGGCCATCACGCCGGCGATGCGCGAAGGCTCGGGCATGGTGCGGTTCGAACGAGAATACCCACAGCGATACTTCGACGTGGGCATCGCCGAGCAACATGCGGTCACGTTCGCCGCCGGCTTGGCCTGTGAAGGCATCAAGCCGGTGGTGGCCATCTACTCGACGTTCCTGCAGCGCGCTTACGACCAGCTGATCCATGACGTCGCCCTGCAAAACCTGCCGGTGGTTTTCGCGCTCGATCGCGGCGGTCTGGTCGGGGCGGACGGCGCCACCCACCACGGCGCCTTCGATCTGTCGTACCTGCGCTGCATACCGAACCTGGTGGTGATGGCGCCCAGCGACGAGAACCTGTGTCGCAAGATGCTGAGCACGGCATTCGTCCACGACGGACCCGCTGCGGTGCGCTACCCGCGCGGCACCGGCGTCGGCGCGCCGATCGAGGCCGGGCTCGGAACCGTTGCCATCGGCCGCGGCCAGGTCCTGCGCGAATCCAGCGCTCGTCCCGGGAGCCGGATCGCCATCCTCGGCTTCGGTCCGCTGGTGCATCCGGCCCTCGTCGCGGCGCAGGCGATCGACGCCAGCGTCGTCGATATGCGTTTTGTCAAGCCGCTGGACCTGGAGCTGCTGCGCCAAATGGCCCAGACGCACGACGCTGTTGGTCAGCGTCGAAGAAAATGTCCTGCAGGGCGGGGCCGGCAGCGCCTGCGCCGAGGCTCTGGAAGAGTTGCAGACTGCTCGTGCCGCTGCTACGCCTGGGATTGCCCGACCGATTCATCGACCACGGCGATCACGCGCGCCTTTTGGCCGCCGAGGGACTGGACGCCGAGGGCATCGAGGCGGCCATCCGCGCACGCTTTGCTGAGCTGCTGCGCGAACCAAGGCTGATCAAGAAGGCCAGCTGATTCTCGGCAACCCCGATTTGCGGTGCCGTTCAGCGCCCCGGCAGCAGCGGTTCGACGATGCGCGCCAGGTTTTCCTCGGTGACTGGTACGGTGTCGGGTCGCATTTCCGCGCGCACGACCCCATGGGTGTCGAGCACATAGGTGACGGGCAGGGCGCTCGGGTCACCCAGGCTGTTGGTGCTCGCCTTGTGCGCCATGGCCACCGGGTAGTTGGCGTCCATGTGGTGGACCATGTGCTGCACCTCCGCCAGGTCCCGCGTTCGGTCCTCACTCAGCGCGATCACCTCGACACCGCGTGCATGGTATTTGTCGTAGAAGGACCCGAGCGCCGGCATTTCCTTGATGCAGGGCGGGCACCACGTAGCCCAAAAATGGATGAGCACCACCTGGCCGCGGAGCCCCGCCAAGTCGAAGTCGGCACCGGCGAGGGTCTTTACCGTCAGTGCCGGCACTTGCGGCGCTTCGGCGCGCACGCTCGCCGCGAGCAGGCCCGCGACGGTCACCAGAGAAGCTAACGCGATGGAGTTCTTGCTTTGCACCTAGAAATCGTACCCGATTTGCAGGCGCCAAATGACGGATGCGACGAGCTGACCGGAACTGCCTTGGGAAATCGCGTACGGCGTGCTGGGGGCGGTGGTGTCGACGGCCAGAGGAAGCAGGGCATCGGCATAGATGTTTACCTTGTCGATGCGCACGTCGACCCCCGGCCCGATCATCAGGCGCCGGTAGCCGCTGCTGACGTTGGATGCCGTCCCACCGTCCGAACTGCGGTCGCTGGCAAGCAATTGCAGCACCGGGGAAACCTTTGTCAGCGGCCTATTGCCCCCAAGGTATAAGTCACACCAATGCCCAGATCGAGTTCGTTGCCGGGGCGGTACGTGCCGGTAACCCCGGCACGCTCCATGACAGCCATTTGGAAGCGCGCCTGGGTGAAATAGGCGAGCTTACCGTCCTGGGTCAGCGTACCGACGTGGTAGCCGCCAAATATCAGGTCCGTGCTGCCGGTGCCAGGGAGGCTGTCGCGGTCGTAGGCAGGGTCGTTGCCGCCATCCACGGATTGGCCTGGGGGGACGAAGGGCCCGGTGTAGTTTCCAGTGGGCAGCTTGAGGCCGAAGGAAATGCCCGTGGACATGTCAGGCGAGAAGCCCGAGTAGACGCCCTCGACCATGAGGTCACCCAGGTCTGTGATGGTGCTCGAGTAGATCTGGCCGCTCGGGTATGCCGTCCCGTCCCCGGTCGTCGTGAGCGTGCGATGGAAGATGGGCAACTCGACCATCACGCCCCAGTCATGATTGATCATGTATTGGGCGCCGGCGGTATAAAAGTCCGTCGTGATGGACTTGTCCCCGTTCCAAGCGCTGGGGGCGCTGGAAGCGCCGACCCAATTCTTGTCCTGATCCATGTAGTCGTAGCGCAGAAACGCGCTCCACCCCGAATCTGAGGTGTTCGGAAACGCCGCGTTGGCACCAACGTCGAAGACGGCGCAACCGCAGGCGCAGGCCAGGGCCGTGCCCGGAAGTGCGGCAAGTGCAGCCAGCGCAGCGGCGACAGCGGCGCCGGACCAGTTGCGAGACGGACGCGACACCTTGAAAAGACGTGTATTTGCCACCTTACAATTCCCCCTATCATGGCTGGGTGGGTGCCGGTTCTCGCCAGGCAAATGGCAGGTCTGGCGTTCGATTGAAAATCCCGCAAGGGATCGCGCGGGCTCGGCTGAGGCTACCGAAACGTGCGCGCGCGCAACATGCGGCAAAATGTCGCAGTTGTGGCGCGGCAACAAATCCTCGCGGGATTTCATGCGATCCGCACAAGTCTGACTAGGAAGCTGCTCGCGGAGGTCCTGAAGGTCGTCAGTACGAAGATAGGGGTGTTTGAATGCTTGCATCGGGCTAGGGTCTTTTTCTGGGCAATTTCGTGGGGTTCACCTGCGCAACCGGAGGCGTGCCAGAGCGGTTTAATGGATCAGTCTTGAAAACTGACGAGGGGGCAACTCCTCCGTGAGTTCGAATCTCACCGCCTCCGCCAATTAATCTGTCTTTATGCGGTCTCTGACCGCTATCTCGCACTAGGCCGGCACTTGTGCGGCCTGCCGCGGGGTGGGGCAGGCTCTGTTCCGCGATAACAGTCCGGATTGGCGCAGAATTGGCGCCCGGTCTCAGTTCGTGTTTTCCGAGGTGCCGATAGCCGGCGGGATTTGTAGCGCTGCTATCGCTCGCTGGGTGAACAGCGCCGAATGGCACCTGGTGCGCAAAGCGACCGCGACCTTGCCGATGTCCTCACCGCGAGCCGCGAGCCGCGAGCCGCAAGGCACTGGGCATCACCAACGAGGTGCCAGCCGCACCAGCCTTGCCGCCGATAAACGAGCCGGTCGGTGATTACCACGTCGTGCCCGCACCGGCCTGCAAAGCGGCCTTCGTGCCCCTGCGCAAGCAGGCAGCAATCACGCACCCATAGGTCCGAGTGCGTGATTTACCGAGCGTTGATCAAAACAGGACGTTGCTGCCCGATACGCTGACCGGCACGATCAGCAGCTTGGACAGATCGTAAGCGGATCCGGACGTTGCTACGGGGGCTGTGAGCGTTTGAATGTATCCAGCTCCAATAGTGGACCCGTTAAGCACAGTCCCCATCGAAATTGCCGCGCCTGTCTGCACGGTATACACACCGCCACCAGACGTCGTAAACGGCCCCGTCGTCGCAAACGTGGTCGCATCGACGTTGTAGAGCGTGCCTCCCCCCCATCCTCCGCTGGTGTCAGTAATGCCCTTCAACTGGCAAACGATTCCCCCAAGCGCAACTATTGGAAAGTACACGGAATTGCTTGTATCGAGAACCACCGTGCCGGACGGAGTCAATACGTGGCTGGCCTGACCTACCGGTGGCGACAGCACGCTCGTGTCAACCACAATGTTCGCCGCCGACAAGGGCGCGCCGTTTGCTTTGACTAGGAAAATGCCGCTAACAATGCCAGAGTAGCTGCCGATCGTATTGGCGCTGTTTGAAGTTTTCCCTACCGGCACGGTCGCGACCGTGGTTGTTTCCGACGCTCCACTTATTGCAACTGTACTAAAAATCAGCACGGAATCGTTGGCAGCCCACAAGTTATAGAAACTGCCGACTCCTGGAGCGAAGCTATAAAGTTTGGTTGTGCTGCCGCCCGCCAGCGGCACCTGTATGAACGTCTCGGAGGTCGGGCTTGGCGTGCCAACGGTATCGGCAAAGTAGAAATTATTGTCGTCCCTCGTGCCGCCAGACAGGCTTCCCTGAGCGGTATATAGATTGCTTGCGGCGCCCGTGTAGTCGATCCGGTACAGGTAGGTACCGGTCGCCGTGGTAACGCTCTGGAAAATGATGGTCCCGGGAACCTGTTCGCCACTCTCCCAAAAGTACTGGATACCGGCATTAATCGGAGTAGTAGCCGTAACGCCGCTGACCAGGGTCTTGGGGTTTGTGAAAGTGTCATCGGCGTAAAGGTACAAATTGCCACTGGCCGAATCGAAGAGAAGCAGTCCCGTCTGGACGCCACCTGCGGGCGCATGCAGTGCAGATATCGTTGTCGTCGTGATACCCACGGGAATTGGGGCGGTGGTAGCTGAATCGGTGTAGTGCACGACCTCCCAGACGTCACCGTTGGCAGCGCTGGTCCCGCAGGTTCCATTCTTGCCAGCAATATGCAAAACCCCAAAGCCCGTTGTCGGGTCAGACGAAGTTTGGCCAACGAAATGGTCCTGGCAAAGCAGCGACATTGAGCTCAACGAAAGGCTGCTGATCTGCTGCGGCACCGGGACGCTTGACGCGTTACTGATGTTCAAGCTGTAAAGATGCACGTTACCGTCATTACCCGTGGCAGCGTAGATGAAGGCGTACGGCGTGTAGTTGCCGATACTGATAGCTGTACTGGAGTACCCCATAGTCCTATAGGCGGTCGCGGTTGGCATGACCGTTTGCGGCGCAGTCGTCAATGCGTTGGACGGAACCACGACCAGACTGGCCGGCCCGTCAACAGCGGAGGAACTCGATACCGTATAGGGAATCCAAAATCCGCTGCCCGTTCCGCCACTCGAGGAGCCAGAACTGCTCGATGACGAACTGCTAGTTCCGCTGGAAGAACCGGAACTGCTCGACGACGAACTGCTAGTACCGCTGCTGCTTGTGCTCCCGCCGCTGCTGCTCGTACTTCCACCGCTGCTGCTGCCACTGCTGGTGCCGCTGCTACTACTGGTGCTGCCGCCGCTGCTGCTTGTGCTTCCACCGCTGCTGCTACCACCGCTGGTGCCGCTGCTGCTACTGGTGCTGCCGCCGCTGCTGCTTGTGCTTCCACCGCTGGTACCGCTACTACTACTGGTGCTGCCACCACTGCTGCTCGTACTTCCACCGCTGCTGCTGGTGCTGCCGCCGCTGCTGCTCGTACTTCCGCCGCTGCTGCTGCCGCCACTGCTGCTCGTGCTACTTGAATTGCCACCGCTTCCACCCAGGCAAGCCGTGAGAGCGATCGGGACCACCAATACAACTGCTGCCAGGCGCACGTTGTTGAGTACCGGAGAAATCAGAGTCATCACATTCTCCTCACGATTCTTTAGCCTTCGGCACGAGCAGCGGGTTGCCGATACCGGTGTTGACCAATCGCGCTTCTTTTGCCCCGTTAAAGGGTCTGCTTTTGGTTGATTATGTAACACACTGAGAAGGAAAATCAATCAAATTCTCATTGAGCTACTGCAACATAATCTTCCGTGTCAACAATTTCGTGCCTCTTCTTTGAGCTGTGAATCGAAAAGATGATCCAGGTACAAAGGCGGAAAGAGCCTCGCGACAAATCGGAACCCTCTGATTTGACTCCTGCTTTTGTCACTTGGGGGGCATGAACGTCCCGGGGGGCAAGCGGGGACGCCACCGCAAGAATCCAGCCAGGACCGGGATACGGTTGAGCGAGCGCAAGATGCCATGGTTGTCGATCCAGTGAGCGTACTGCTCATATACCGGATCCATTGAGAGGTGACGCTCCTCAGTCTTGGCCCGCAAGGCATAGATGCAATTGAGACAAAGCAAGAGCAGGCAGTGGCGCAGCGTTTCGTTGGGAGTTCCCCGCGCCATGAACGGGATGGAAATCATCCACCATGACAGATTCTTGGCGATGTATGCCGGATGCTTGGTCCATCGGTATGGGCCATTGGTGATGATGCCGCGATGCGTGAGATTCGAAAAGCGGGCACCAAATATGATCGTGGCCCAGACGTAGATCGCCGTCAGTGCCAGAATCAGTGCGCCCCAGATGCCGTAAAGAATTGGTGCATTTCCGAGCCAGGCGCCCCAGGCAAAGCCCGTCTCGTACGACAGGTACTGCCCGCCTATCAAGGACCAGAAAGGCTCGTAGCACAGGAGCGCCACAGCCCAACCCAGAGTGGTCGGTTCGGCCCAACGCAGGTGGGTGTCGGCCAGGCGCAACGACATGAGGTAACCCATCGACACTAAGCCAACATCAACGAAATAGAACGCGTCGTACAGGAAGTCGAACCAAGAATCGGGCGAGGCGAGCCGGGCGTAGTCATAGGCCATGAACCTTCCCAGATCGTTGCAGGTGTAAGTAAACATCAGCGGCAGAAAAAAACCCTTGATGACCCAGCCCAGCAGGTGCTGCCCGACCACGCCACGATCGACTTCGCCCCATTCGAGGGTCGCTAGCTTGCCCATATGCCAATAGCCGTCGCACGGGGCCGGCATGCGCCGGTCGATGAAGAACAGATAAGGCAACCCAAGCAGGAGCCAAGGCGGCAGCACGATGCGCAGCATCGTGTAATAGCGGTCGTAGAACGCGCCGTGGTACTCAGGAAACAGCCAGTAAAGAAATGCCACGAATGCTAGGCTGCCCAGAAGGCCTGCGAACTTGATCCGACTGCGCTGCAACGAGGGATCGTCGTGCGCAAAGTCCATTCCGGTCGACGGGCGCCGGTGCACCTTGCGCCAGGTCAGGTCGACCAAGATTATCGCCGTCGCGCTCGCGCCCATGACCAACAGGGCCGATGGCACGATGTTCTCGCCAAAGGGACTGGCGGACGTTACGACGGCGACCGCCAGCAGGAACGACAAGACGCCAGTTGCGGCAACCGTGCCGTGGGTGGCAGAGACAGGACGCTGCACGGTGGTAACGCTCTGCACTTCCAGATTTCTCCCGTCCAACTTGCGACCGAGGAACGCTTGCGGCCATACCTTCCGCACTGGTGCCGCCAGCCACGGAACTCGCGATTGAGCGCCGACCCACAGCGATTTGACGCCAATTCTAGGCCGATGCCGATGCTGTCCAGTCCTGAGCACCGGTGCTCTCGCGGTTCGCCGCCCTGCGATCCGAACTAAATGCGGCTAGCGGCGCCATTTCCGGTCGAGGGCTCTAACCTGACCATCGACTCAGGATCAAAGGGATCTAGGGATGATGGCCCTTCACGGAAAGGGTGCGATGTAGAAGAGCTGGTGCAGAAATAAGCAGGTTGCGCAAATCTTGCGGCAAGCAGGAATGAATCGGACTGCTGGAACGCGTCGATCGTGCATCGTACGAAGCGAAGCGGGCGGGGCGATATCGTGGGGTCGCTTTTCGTCCGGCACTCGATTTTACAAATCAGGCCACAGTAAAGGCCTGGATACTGTATTTGTAGCACTTCGAACCCGATGCCTTGCGATTCGGTACTCGGAGCGCTTGACCGAGATTGGCGTCGAGCCATCGACCGGTACCATTGGCGGTTCCTACAACAACGCCCTTGCCAAGACCATCATCGGACTCTACAAAATTGAAGTTATCGACCATCGCGGGCCGTGGAGAAATCTCCAAGCCGTCTTGGAGGCAACCCTTGGGCGGGAGGACGGATTCAACAAGCGGTGGCGGCTCGAGACCATCGGCGACATGCCACCTGCGGAAATCGAAATGCCGTACCTGCAGCAGCAAACCGACTCGGCCATTCCGGTCTGACTCAAACGAAGCTGTCTTCGGGATTGCCGAGGCGGTTCAGCTTGTCGACTACGCAGCTTGGTGCTTGATCGTGCTCACGCGCTTTGCCTGGCGACCTTGAGCCGCCAGGTCCGCAAGGAACTCGACTGCTGCTCCAATTTCGAGCTTTTCAAAGCTCGGGTGAACAAGGTTCGCACGGTCGAAATAGTACTGGTTGCCCTCGGCATCCTCGATAAATCCGTGGCCCTCTTCGAACAAACGCACCACGCGGCCCTGCACAACGGGTTCGTGCAGCTTCGTCTGCCCGCGCTGTTTGCGCACATGATCCTCGAGCTGACGCTTCACGGCATCGAAGGAATCGCGGATCGCGACGTACACGTCCTCGTGTTCGTGGCTGTGGGACGAGGAAATCTCCTTGCCGGGAAGCTTTGCATCGATGTGGACCGAGTACACCTTGCCCTGATGCTTATGTCTTGCAGATTCTCCAACCGTCACGCGGCAACTCATGATGTGATCGCTATACTGGTCGAGCTTTGCCGCGTGCTTGCGAATGGCCGCGTCCACCGCATCGGACTCCGGCACATCGCGAAAAACTACCTGAAGCGCGAGTTTCATGATCTCTATATGTAGGTTCTTCGACGCGAAGTAAGAAGCCTAGCCCTTAATGCGTGCGCCGTCGTTGATCCTGGTTAAACCTTGATTCCTAGGCGCGGTTCGACGGGCGTGCGCTCGATACATGGCTCAGCTATCTCTTCGGTGTGACCGATGCCGCGTTTGGACGAGCTAGGCGCAGATCCCGCCATGGATGCCGACGAGCATTCGGGCGATTGCACGCTGGATTTCCCCGGGGAGATCGGCGGAAAGAGGATGGTGTGCTGCCGACTCGATGGCTAGCCGCATATCTAATTTTGTCCTCGGACCGGATCTGGGCATATCTTGGCTCTTGCGGTGGCAGAATTGCCCCGGTCAATGTTCCAGTTGGCGTCGCTAGCGTCGGGGGATTGAACTCTGGTGCGGCTGCCCGTGGCGCTTGGGGCTTAGAAATGCGCCGTAGATCTTGAAATTCCCTGCATCTTCCCCCGTTTCAGAGAAATTGCGTTCGAGACGGACTAGCCTTGGACTGCGTCCACCGCCAAGTAGCCTGTCTTTCTTTGGTCTCTGGCTGCCACTTGGCCAAAGGCCGGCGCGGTGCGGCCAGCCGCGGAGTGGGCACATCTCTGTTCCGCGATAACGGTCCGGATCGGCGTGGAATTGGCGCCTGGTCTGAGTTCGCGTTTTCCGAGGAACCGATCGTGTGCGGGATTGCTCGCGCCGCTATCCGGATTTCAGCAGGGATTTGAAGAGAGCCCGCTGCTCGTCGCATACGTTGGGCAATCGTGCTTTCCAGCGATGCTGTGCAGTCAAGAATTTAGGAAAATGGTTCCGGCCGTATCCACCACGAAACCCGCCACCTGTGCGGGGGCTGAACAAGACCGACCGATTCCGGGCCAAAAACTGTGGATAGAGTAGATCGTGCCTGCCACATGTGCACGTTCGCCTACTTCCCCTTGGTTTTTACGATGTAGGCGCTGGTGTCGGCGCCGTGGCTGGTGGCCTTGGTATCGCCGCGAAGATGTGTGGCCATTGATCGAAGATCGGGGGCGGTCCATCGGATACGGCGTCCATTTCACCTTTGGCAAGTCTTGTTCCTGTTGCCCCGATGGGACCGGCGCGAAGCCGACGTGCATTGCAGACAATTGATCGCTACCGAGAACCGACCCTGCGTCAAACGGCAAACAAGCTTACGACGTCGAAATTGATGAAAGTTCGCAACACAGACTGACTCGGCGTCGATGCGGCTCGACGACTCTCCTAGAGATCTGGCGCTTTGACCTTGCTGGCCGAGTCCCGCATCCCCTGGTCTACATATGACCGAGTTGCGGCGCGCATGTTCGCGAATGCCGAGGCATCAATCATGTAGATCGTCAGGTATGTCGCCAATGGGCCCCAGCTGGCGCGCCCGACGGCATTTCGCGATAGCTCTGCGTAGATCGTCAGGCCGCAATCGTCGGCCTTAATGGCATCGTAGAAGAATACGTTTTCCGTGCTTTGAGGGGCTATAGGATTGATTCTCGGACACGTGCTCTCGACCGTGCTGCCCACGATCTGGTCACCGGACGGGCGAAAGGCCCAAGTCATATATGTCTTCGGTCCGGACTCGCGCACTAAGCTCGGAGTACCGTATTTCTTGACCAGCCCGTCTCTCATCGACGAAAACAAAGGTTGCTTCCCTTCTTCGAATCCAGTCCAACGATCGATGAATATCGCCACGGGTTTGCTTGGAGGGGGCGGGAAATGAACACCGATCGCGTCCATCGGTCCGTTGGGGCCGCCGCGCTCCAGAGACCCAAGAACCCTCCTCACAAAAGAAACACCCGGCAAATCGGTAAGAGTACCTCGCTCCTCGGTAATCCTCATCTCTTTGCTGTGGTTTCGCAACTCGAGGCGGATTTCGTCGGCCGTCATTCCGAGGCGCAGGCCGACGATATCGGCCTTTGGCGAGACGGTCACCGAGCCATAGGCAAGGTTGGCGCGAGCGCCGCTCTCCGCTGCTTCCACGGGCATCGGTTGATTTGGCACAGCAGGAGATTCAGGCGCCATCGCTGCGCCGGGTCCGACCGTACCCACGCCCGGGCCTTCACTGGCACTCGGCGCGCCACCGCTGACTTGGCCCGGCGCATCGTTCCGCGCGGTGATTCTCGAAACACCGCCGCCGATCAGACCCTTTAATGAGTTGACCCCGCCTTGAAGCTGTCCGAACAATCCGGGCGCGGCGGGCTGTTCGACCCGCTGTTCGGGACCGAGCTTAAGGCCTGAAACGCAGCAAGTATTTTGGGTGGGGTTGGGCACCCCGTTCTTGAGCCAGCAGCGCGCGTTAGGGCCCTGGATTCCCGGCTTCACATACGTCCAAGCTTTGCATTGCGCTTCATCCATGCAGGCAGCTTGGCACCGAGCTGGATTTGGTTCGCGCAATTCAAAGCCCCGGTAATCCATCGAGTGCCTGTCCGTGTCGATTTCCATCCCTTCCCGCAGCGAGTCGTTGGTGTCGCTTACCTGTCCGAGGGGACTGTTCTGATCCTGCTGGGTTGGCTCGTCCGTTCGGCTAATGGTCAGGAGACCTGACCCTTCCCGCCCAAACTCGCCCACCCGCCCGTAGCGCCACAACTGGGGGCCACGTGCCACCTCGAATTGATCGTGGGAGGTCATGTTGACGGTATAGGACGGCCAGCGAACACCCAGCGAGTGATTGGTGTTTCCAAGGTATCCCTTGATTTCTTCGGTAATGCGGCCGGACGAAACCTTCGCCTTCCAGATCAATTCACCGCCGGAGAAGCCACGCAGCTTTGTGAATTGCACCTCCTTCACGAGGTGGCCTTCGTATTGTCGTTCCTGTTCGTTCCACGTTATGTGAAGGTGATACGCGAAATCGGGCCCCCCGGGGAGGATGAGCTCCCAAGTGCCTACAAGCTCCGGTCGCGGGCCGTTTGCGCCTGCCGCGCTATGTTTGGCTGGCACCCCAGAGATTGCTAACTTATTGTGTTTGGCCGACGGCACGCTGCTCTTGAGCGAGCATTGCCCGGTCCCTCCTCTATGGTCCGCGGGCTTAAGATAGGTCCATGCCTTGCACTGGGCATCGCCTTCGCAAGCCGACTGGCACAGTCCCGCGCTAGCCTGCGCGGGCGCGAAATTCTTGTAATCACCCCCCGGCCGCTCGATATCCGGCTCCATCGTCTTCGGCGCGTCGGCGGACGCCTTTTCAGACGAATTTGCCGCAGTTGCCTTGCTCGCAGTCTCGGGCGAGCTCGCAGGGGTTGGTGCTTGCCCCGTGGAGACATTCGCGGGCACCTGTTGAGCCGGCTTTGCCGGGCTCTGCTTGCCGGCGGCCGCCTTGGTGTTCTCGACGGGCCCCGCCATGGCGGCATGCGTTCCTAGCAAGAGGCATAGAACTGCTGCGTTCACGCGTATCAGGCACATCGAAAGACTCCAAAGTGAAATCTCAAAGTTCATCGAATAGCAATCGTCGCGAAAGCAAAGGACGGGATCTGGCAGTTGACCGCAACGTCATCTTTGCGCCGGCTGCATCATCAATGCCCATCCCTTGCTCGACTTCACCATCCGCCCGCTGTTGACCATATGCTGCGATCCCGGCATCAAGCCACCGCTGACGTCGTACTCGACGTCGCAGACGTAACCGCCCTGATCAGAAGATTTACATCCGATCTTCCTGACGTTCTTGATGGTCGGCACGATCGCATTGCCCAAAGACCCCATGCCCGCCTTTGCCTGTGACGTGGTGTCTTGCAAGGCGTCGCTGATGTCCTGCTCACTGGGACCGGGGCTGCAGGCCGTGATCAACACGCATATCGGACCAATCAGTAATCTGTTACGTTTCATCTTGCCTCCTTCTCATCGGGCTCGGAAATAGGCCTTGGCTGGACGCAGCAGGTCAATGTCCCTGCGCACTAGCTGGCAACATGGACCCTGCCGATCGTGAACGCCTTCTGGGGCACACGCATCTCGTAGTCCAGAACGTCCACCGAAATCTCTCCTTCCTGGGGTCCGGGATGCACGGAAACAACCCGCACGTCTGCATCGACCACGATGCCTCGGCCGGGCCCCAACTTGTCCCGTACGGCCTGGGCCTGCTCCTTTGATTGCCGCCATGTTTGAGCTTGCAGGCCATTGCCAAAATTGAGCGATACCTCTTGGCGCAAGGCGTTGTACGAAACCCTTGCGCCGGGCGCCAAGCCGGCAACCGTGAACTCCCCGTACGTTGGGTCGTAGTCACTCAGGTTTGTATTCAAGGTGAGATGAATGATCCCGATGTCACGGACACTGGCAAGACCGGCTGCCAGTTCCGCCCGCACTTGCTGGCGCCGTTGGGCTTTGTCGGCGGGGGCGGCGAATGCCACCCGGCTGTCTTCCTCGACCCATGCATCAACGGGCGCTGCGATGCCCGCCAGATCGTAGTAGAGGAACACCATGGTGTTGGCGTCGGGATTGACCAGCGCACCGTGCCGACCGGCGAATGATCCGCCGGGAGCGGCGCCGGGGCTTTGGCTTCCAGCAGCCTTCGCAGAAGAAGCTTGCGGTCTCGCACCCCCGGCGGCAGCCGCACTGGCGCTGGTGGCCGCACCGCCGTCGGCCGATCCGCTCCTTTCCCCGCAGGCTGATGCGGCCAGCAACACGAGAGTCACGCATATCCACCGTTGCATACCTGGCTCCTCACAGTGACGGGCCTTTCGCACCCTTGGCGGCGCTCTCGACCTGCTTGCGCCGCCTCTCGGCCTCACCCTGTTGCAACGCTTGTTCCGTGGCCTTGAGCAGCGCGTATCCACCGGCCTCGTCCACCACTCCTACTCGTAGGAACTTGGCAATTTGCGGGTTGTCGCGCAGTGGTTGAATTTCGACCTCAATAACGAGGCCGCAGTTCGGCGTGAGGTTGACGCCCGCGTTCGGATTGGCGACGCCGTGACATCGATTGAACAGCGGAGAGGTCTCGGTTATCCGACGTTGCAGCGGATCGTAGGCCCACGAAATCGAACGAGGAGACGCACTATTTTGGACGACCCGCTTGTGCGTTGGCGGGCCGTACTTTGCCGCCAGGGCTTCCTCGACGCTGGCAATTGTGGGATTGCGGCCCTCCTCGAACCATTCCTCCCGCGCGACGCTCAGGACGTGTTCCTGTCCGGGCATGCCCATGGTGGCGACGAACCACTTCGATTGGCCCGGCTTCATGTCTTCGATCACCCGGTTCGACCCTCGAGCCAGGGCAGCATCCGACATCTCGGCCATGTACTCCCTGGACGTCTTGGCGATCCGTGGTTCGGCCAATCGGGCATGGAAGCCCTGCCGGAGGGCAACACCGTAGGTTGGAATATTGAAGCCCCGGGAGGTATCGGCGGTCACTACCATCAGCTTGTTGGTGCACATCACGATGTTGGCCGCCTCTTCATACGTCTGACCGGCACGTACGTTCAACACGTCATCGACCGGCGCATTGGCTGCGCGTGGGGAAGAGGCAATCGTTGCAGGGCAACGCACGTTGCCCCTTGCTTCGTCGGCCACCTGGTCGGCCGTGGCATTGGCGCTGGCAGGTGCCGAGGAGACCGGTGCCGATCCCGGAGTCGTCGCGGTCTTGGAGTCATTTTTTTGCCCGCACGCAGCCAGCGCGAGCGCCGCTGTGACCAAGACAAGCATCCACCTAGAGTCTGCCATTGGATTTTCCCCTTCCTTAGAATTCTCTCGATCGCAGCTCATGCTTGCCTGCAGCCACCTCAACGCTCCAACTGCATCATGAACGTCCACCCCTTGCTCGACTTGACCATCCGCCCGCTATTGACGACGTGTCTTGAGCCGCTGGTCAGGCCGCCGCTTACATCGTACTCGATGTCGCAGGCGTAACCGCCTTGATCTGCGGACTTGCAACCGATCTTTCGCACATTGCGTATGGTTGGGACCATCGTGTTGCCCAACGCACCTATCTGGGCCTTGGCCTGATCCATGGTGCTTTGCAGTGCGTCACTTATTTCCTGTTCGCTGGGCTCTGGACTGCAGGCCGCAAGCAGGGCGCATGCCAGAATGGGCAGCAGATGAATGAACTTCATCAAGCGATCCTCAAGGGTTAGTGCCGGTATTTGCATCGCTGTCCCGCTGTCCGCTGCCGCTGTCCCTTTTGAGAAAAGTCCCGCTTACCTCCAAAGACGCCTTTTGCCGGTCAAAACCGACATGAACTTGGCGCGGGTTTGGGAATAGCCTTGCAAATAGCGCCTTCCTGGGATTCAATTGAGACAATTTCATCGGGGAGTGGCCTTGGTCAGGGAAACCGTCACCCAGGTGCTGCGGCGCGTCGATGCTGGCGAGGCCTGGGCGCAAGACGATCTATTTGCCGCGGCGTATTCGGAGCTCAAGCGCCTCGCCGGTGCACGGTTGCGCGAAGGCGGGGCCAACACCGTACTGAATCCGACGTCGCTGGTGCACGAGTCCTATCTGCGTTTCGCCCAGGCGGGGGAGTTCCGGGCGGCGGATCGCCGGGCTTTCTTTTCCTACGCCTCGCAAGTGATGCGCTCCGTGATCGTTGATTCGGTGCGGGAGCGCCAGACGATGCGCAGAGGGAGCGACATCCAGAAGCTGACGTTGATCACGGAAATCGTCGCGGATCTCGCAGGTGACGAGGAGACCATTCTCAAGGTGCACGAGGCACTCCTGGTGCTCGAGGATGCGAACCCACGGCTCGCGGAGGTGGCCCAGATGCGGTACTTCGGGGGTTACACAAACCAGGAAATTGCCAACGTGCTAGGCCTTACGGAGCGCTCTATCGAGCGGGATTGGGAGAAGGCGCGCATCATTCTGGAAGAGGCGCTCCGATGAACGGCACGCACGGCCGCTCGGAGGCGCCGCGAGCCGCGCAAGGCGGCCGTTGCTTGAGATCAACGCGCAGACCATGGCATTGACTTCCGGGCAGATGGTCCGACTGGGCGCGCTGCTTGACCAGGCCTTGGACCTGGATCCCGAGCAGCGCCGATCTTGGTTGGACCGATTGGCGCCGGCGGACGACGATCTGCGTCCGGCATTGCACAGGGCACTGATCGAAGAGCGCGGCAACCGACTCAAGACGCTGGTAAGGGCGGATCGCGCCCTAGAGCGGGAAGGAGAATTCACGCCGGGACAGCGGGTCGGTCCGTATGAACTGCTGCGCGCGATTGGTGAGGGCGGGATGGCGCAGGTGTGGCTAGCCAAGCGCGCCGACGGAGCCTACGCGCGCGAGGTGGCACTGAAGCTGCCCGTATCGTTGCATCTGCGCGGGGATGTGGCCAGGCGCTTTGGGCGGGAGCGGGACATCCTGGCGTCGCTCGAGCACCCGCACATCGCGCGGTTTTACGACGCCGGTGTCGAGGCGGACCGGATGCCGTACCTCGCGATGGAATACGTTGCGGGCAAACCGATCACCACCTGGTGCGATGTGCAGGGGTTGGGAACCCGGGCGCGCATCGAACTGTTCCTGCAGGTTCTGGACGCGGTGCAGTATGCGCACGACCGCGGCGTGCTGCACCGGGACATTAAACCCTCCAATGTCCTGGTCACCGACGCCGGCCAGGTCCGGCTGTTGGACTTTGGCATTGCCAAGCTGCTGGCCGACAATGCCGCCGACACACAGCTCACGCAGGTTTACGGCCGCGCACTGACGCCAGCATATGCCAGCCCGGAGCTTCTTCGAGGTGGGCCGGCCGACGCCGCCAGCGATATCTACTCGCTCGGCATCCTGCTGTGCGAACTCCTGACGGGCCGCCGGCCGAACGACGTTGCCTCAGGAGGCGCCGTTGCGGTCGTCCAGGCACACGATGGCGCGCCAATGCCGCGGCCGAGCGCGGCGGTGCAGCCGCAGCTGGCCGCAATCCAGGGCACCACGGTCCAGAAGGTGTCGCGTCAGTTGCGCGGGGACATCGATGCGATTGCTCGGAAGGCTCTATTGGCCCGGGCCCAGGAGCGTTACGCGAGCGCCGAGGCCATGGCCGACGACCTGCGCCGTCACTTGGCGGGCAACCGCGTGGCCGCGCGGCGCCTGCGCCCCGCGTATCTTTTGACGCGCTTGGCGCGGGAGCACCGTGCCTGGTTGACGGCCACGGCACTCGTCGTGCCACTGATCGGAGCGCTAAGCTATGAAATGGTTCAACCGCGCGCACCGGCAGGCGCGGAGCTGTCTAGCGGTTCGGGCGCGCGACCAGACGAGGCAGATGCAGCCGTCATGGTCCGGCCCGTGAGCGACAAATCGGTGGCGGTGCTGCCCTTTGCGAGCCTGGAAACCGATAAGAATCACGAGAATCTGGCCGATGGCCTGTCGGAGGAACTCATCGACCTGTTGGCCCGCTCGCCCCAGCTGCACGTGCCGGCGCGCACCTCCTCCTTTTATTTCAAAGGCAAGTCCGAGGACGCCGCGTCCATCGCCCGCCAGCTGCACGTGGCCTACCTGCTCGAAGGAAGCGTGCACCAGACCGGCGAGCGGTTGCGTGTGACCGTGGGACTGCTACGGGGCGACACGGGCTACCGCCTCTGGACCCAGACCTACGACCGCAACCTCAAGGACGTCTTCCAGATCCAGGAGGACATCGCCGGGGCCGTGGCCGTCGCCCTCAAGGCCCAACTGCTGCCAGCCCCCGCAACCGCCAACCCGTACCGCACCGACAGTCCACAAGCGTTCGACCACTACCTGCTGGGACACATGTTGCTGAGCCGCTACGATCCGGCCGACGATCGACGCGCGGAGGACGAGTTTCGCAAGGCGATTTCCCTGGACTCGGGGTACGCAATCGCCTACGCGGGCCTCGCCTACGCGCAGCAAAATATCGCCGGCTACGATGGCAACACCGCCAAGGTGCGCGAGGCCATCTCCAACGCAAACAAGGCCATCGCGCTTGCGCCGGATCTGTCGGCGGCCTACGCCACGCGCGGCGAGCTCACGACGCTATTTCTGTGGGACTGGAACGCGGCGCGGGCGGACCTCGAAAAAGCACTTGCGCTTGCCCCTCAATCGGCGTGGGCGCTGCAGGTGTACGCGACGCTGCTCGTCCCGCTCGGAAGACTGCCCGACGCCGTCGTAGCATTTCGCAAAGCAGTCGAGTACGACCCGCTGTCGAGCCTCCGGTGGCAGGGGCTGTGCCTGGGTCTGCAATGGAGCGGCGATTACGCCGCGTCACGCCAAAGCTGTCAGCGAGCCCTAGAGATCGCCCCGGATTCGGACGGTGCCCGCTTTTACGCGGCGGCAACGGAGGTACTCGATGGCCACCCGCAGGCCGCGCTGGACCTTATCCGGCCGATACGCTTTGCCCCGATGCGTCTGTTCCCCATGACGTTGGCCGAGCACGCGCTTGGGCATGAGCCGAAGGCAAGGCGCGCGCTTGAGGAACTAGTCCAGAATTATCGACAGAGCTACGCCTATCAGATTGCACTGGCCTACGCCTTTCTCGGGGAAACGGACAACGCGTTCGAGTGGCTGGAGCGAGCTTACAGGCAGCATGACGGTGGCATGCCCGAGCTAAAGATTGATCCCTTCCTGAAGGACCTGCATCGCGACCCGCGCTTCGATGTCCTGCTGGCGAAGATGCAGATGCTCAACTAGGGCGTGTTCACACTAATGGTTAAATTTCCATTAAACTCTGGGTATGGAAATCACACCTGCCCAGCACGAACAAATCGAGAGTTGCCTTCCTCGACAGAGGGGCAACGTCAGCCTTTCCAACCTGCAGGTCTTGAATGCCATCCTGTATGTGTGCGAGCACGGCTGCAAGTGGCGCGGCCTGCCCAAGCGCTTTGGCAACTGGCACACGATCTACACCCGCATGAACCGCTGGTCCAAGTTGGGAGTGCTCGATCGGGTGTTCGAGACGCTGCAGCATGCTCAGATCGTGCGCATCAAGATCGAATCGGTCGCGCTCGACAGCACCGTCGTCAAGGTGCATCCCGACGGCACGGGGGCGCTAAAAGAAACGGCCCGCAATCGATCGGCAGATCCCGAGGCGGATGGACAACCAAGATTCATATGGTTGCCGCGAATGCTCGAACGGCAATAACCTCTTCGCTGTCGGCGGGCCAGGCGCACGATGCGCCCGAGGGCCGCAAACTTCTCTCCGAGCTGGGTGGTCCGGACCGTCCGATGCACCTGATCATGGACCGAGCTTACGAGGGAGACGAGACCCGCCAACTGGCCTTCGACCTGGGATTTACTCCCGTCGTGCCACCCAAGATCACCCGAATCACTGCTTGGGACTACAGCAAGGCGATCTACAAGCGGCGCAACGAAATCGAGCGGCTGTTTCGCCGTCTCAAGGGCTTCCGCCGGATCTTTTCCCGGTTCGAGAAGCTCGACGTGATGTTCACCGCATTTATTCATTTCGCCCTGATCGCTGATGCGCTCAGATAGTGTTAACAGGCCCTAGTTCGGGTCGTGCAACGTTGGTTTGGCGAAAGCGAAGGCGAGACGCAGGAGCGTGCCGGTCTTTCGAGTCGGATGGGCTGACGATCCCGGTCCCGAATCTTGGCCTTTGACGCCTGCAAACCATAGGGCGACACGAAGGCTGTTGCAGCGCTAACCGCTCGAGAGAGGCGAAGTCTTGTTCTCTGCCACACGTTTGGCCGACATCGGGGCGCCGAGACCTGGCAAAGCCTCGTCCAAAAGGAAATGCCTTAATTGTGCCGAATGCTCGCGCTGGAATTGGCTACAAAGGCGCAACCATATCACTGGCCGCCTTCGTCCAGGGTTACGTCTACCATCAGGTCGTTGGCGAGGTCCTCGAGCGCGCGGCGCAATTCGCGCGTTTCCACCCCGGCCGGCACGCGTAGCTGCGCCCGTGCACGGAACAGGCTCTCACCCGACATCGAGCCACTCACGCAGTCCGTGACGAGCTCGTCGATGCTAACGCCTCGGCGCGCCAGCGCCCCAGAGATGTCGCGGACGATCCCAGGCCGATCCTGACCGATCAGCTCCAGGTGAAGCCTGTGCATGTTGCCGGCGCCGCCGCCACCGCCGCGCAAGGCTGTCACGCGCAGCCCCTGGGTCTCAAATTCCCCGAGCGATTTTACGAACGCTTCGACCTTCGAATCGGGAATTTGCAGGAGAACGATTCCTGCGAACTGGCCCGCGAGGTTCGCCATTCGCGATTCGAGCCAGTTTGCGCCGTGCACGACGGCGCGATCCGAAATCAGATTCACCAGTCCCGGACGGTCCGGGCCGACGATCGTTAGGACAAGCGATGTGGGCATGGCAATGCTCTGACAGCGTGATTCCTACGTCCATCCTATCGAAAAGCCGACCGCACGGATAGGTCCTCCGCCGTGCAGGCTGCCCGTAGCCCCACTTGGGCGCTTCCTGTTGCGAGGAGGTGCGCGCATCCCTGCTCCTCGGTTTCAAGTTCCGCGCACCGATCGAGATGCCATTCGTGGTTCAAGGACATTCCTGCAGCGCAACGCAACAATTTGCCCCCATCTTTCAGCGACCCAACGCGTCAAATTGCCGCCGGCAAAATTTGTTGTTCCCGCGAAACTGCGGTTCTTCTCCGGCTTGGCGGGCTAAGAGCGGATCGAAGGAGACTCCGCCCACCGCAGACCGTCGCCAAGACGGCGATACAAAAGGCACGCGGCGCCCTCATGTCTTGCAGATTCATTTCGTGCGCCGGCCGACCCGGCGGCCACGGAGTCGATCGGGCCGCCGTTGCCCAAGAACGAAGCGCGGTGCCGTTGGTGCTCGATCGCGCCACCCGTGAACGGCCGCGCGCTGCGCTGGCGTCGGTGATGCTCAGTGCGCTTCAAGCTCGCTCAGCAATGGCGCGAGCAGCTGCGCTTGTCGCGAGTCAAGCTGCGTCGCCTGCTCGAAAGCAGATCTAGCCAATTCGCGCTTACCCTGGTGAAGGCACGCTAAGCCCAATCCCAACCACGCCCTGGCATTGTCGGGTTCGAGGCTAATGGCCCGCCGATAGCTCCTAGCGCTGGCATCCAGCTGCCGCTGAGACAACTGGAAGCCCGCCAGTCTTAGCTGGGCCGCTGCCGAGCCCGGCTCTGCCGCGGCCGCCGCTTCGAAGGCGCGTTGGGTCTCATCGAGCCGACCCTCAGCCCAATACCGATCGGCTTGGACGATCAGGTCGGCAACCGATTGAGCACAAACCGGACCGCTGATTCCGAACGCGAGCAGAACCGCCAACAGGAGACGCAGCCTCATTTCAGGGTTCCCTTGCCGTACCGCTCTTCGTAGCCTTTGCGAACCTTGTCGAGGGTGTCTTTGCTGATCCCTGTGAAGTACCAGGCATGGCCGTCGATCGGCTTGAAATACTTCTCCAGCATGGCATCGGCGAAGTCTTCGTTGCCGTCCTTCTTGCGTACCACCTCCTTCAATTCAGGAATCCACTCAAAGTACGTATGCTGGGCGACTTCGTAGATACCGTGCCACCAGGTGTAGTCCGGACCACTCATCGATGCGCCATGTCGCGCTCGCCGGCCTTCGTGGTGCCAGATCTCGTACCATGTCCACTTAATCTTCGCGTCAAAGGGCGCCGCCGTAAGGTAGCCCTTCTCTTGCAGTTCGTTCATGATGGCGCCGATCGGCTGCGCGAACTTCTCGTTGTAGAGTCCGACGACGTCATCGAACTGCTTGTAGTGTCCATCGATGGTTCTTGGGGCGTGACAGGCGCGACACACATCCTTCATGTTCTTGCGTCGCTGCTCCCAAGAAATGATTTCCGACACTTTGGAACTCTTGATTTCATCTCCCACGTTGGGCAGCGGTGCGCCCTCCGGCTGATCGAACTCGTCTCCGTTGGCCAACCGGACCATGTTGAGCTTCGTGGAAATGGCAGGACGCAATGTCCAGGAGATGCGTTCCCCAACGTCATGCGTGACCGCCTGCTCTCGGGTCGCGCTCATGTGGCAGGTCGCGCAGGTGGGAGCAGCGCTGTAGTCAACGCCGACGACCCACTTCTTGGCATTCAGGTTCATATCGGCAATGTTGGCCCGGTAAAGAATGCCGTGCTTGGATTCGTCGTAGATCTCGATCTGCGGATGATCCGGTCCCATGTGGCACTTGCCGCAGGTATCCGGCGTGCGCGCCTGAGCCGAAGAAAACCGATGACGTCCGTGGCATGCGGCACAGGAGCCGAGGGAATCGTCCGGATTCATGCGTCCGATCCCGGTGTTCGGCCAGGTCAGCAGCGTCGGCCTGCCGGTTTGATCCAACTCCACCTTCGCGCCGTGGCACTGGCGGCAGCCGGCAGTGACGGCCTGTGGTCCACCGATGACCTCACCCAGAATGCCGTCCAGCGAAGCCAGGATCTGTCCAGCCTTGGCATGGTGCGATCGCTGCTGCTGGGCCACCTCCTTCTCGTGGCACGTGGCGCATCGCTTCGGGGTCACCATGGTTGAGATGAACATGGGCTTGCCATTGTGTTCTCTGTGCTTGTAGGCGCCTTTGTCACCTTCCTTGGCCCTGTGGCAGTCGAAGCAGTCGACGCCTTTGGCGCTGTGACGGCTCTTTCTCCATTCGCCCACGATGCCGGGACTCTCGTCGACGTGACAATCGAGACACTCCTTGCCGATAGCGACATCCTCCTTGGATTTCTTTGCGGTCGGCGCATCCGCCGATGCGTGAGCTGAACAGAAGCTAAGAGCCATACCAACGAAAATCACACGGAGCAGCCGTGCCGATAGACATTTTGGCATTTGCTCCTCCTAACGATAGGTGACGGATTCGAGGCCTTGAAAGAGGTAAGCAAGGTACAACTTACTTTCTTAGGCTACCAACTTCTCTGGCCGCTTTCTAGAAAAAGCCGAGACGGCCAGCACAGTCGAAACATGTATTTCAAAGTAATTTAATCTGCATCAAAGCCAAAATTAATCTTGATCGACGCGTTGATTCGCCTCGGAGGATCCGACCAGTATGCGTCAGCTACTTCAGATGTTCGCGCCGGGTCGGCTCGGTGAATTCTGGCCTGGGGGCACGTTCAGGCGGCGGCTGCGCACGATCTGATGTGGACGAAGCAAAAAGCCAATCGTGGCAAAGCCGCTCCAGACGTGCACCAGGCGGCTGAATGGAAACAACAAGAAGATCGTCATGCCGAGCAGCAGGTGCACCTTGTAGGGCCAATCGAGCGCGACGAGACCGTCTGCGATGGGACGCAAGGTGACGATGTGCTGCGGCCAGTCGGCCAGGGCGAGCATCGCGCTTCCGTCCGCATGCTCGAGCGAGAAGGGCAGGGTGATCAGCCCAAGGGTGAGTTGGAACCACAGGATCGACAAGGATCGCGATATCGGTTCGATGACTCGTCAGCCGGATGCGTGGATCGAACAGGCGCCGGTGCAGCAGCAGGCTCAGACCGATGAAGCAGATCAAGCCGGCGATGCCGCCGGACAAGACCGCGAGCAGCTGCTTGTGCGGCGGCGTGATGAAGGGCTCGTAGACCCAGTGCGGCGTCAGCAGCCCGGCAAAGTGGCCGAAGAACAGGAACAGGATGCCGACATGGAACAGGTTGCTGCCCCAGCGCAGCGAGCCCGCGCGCAGCAGTTGCGACGAATCGCTTTTCCACGTGTACTGATCGCGGTCGAAGCGCGCGAGGCTGCCCATGAAGAATACCGCCAGGCAGATGTACGGGTAGACGGTGAAGGCGAAATTGTGCAGGTAGTTTTGCAGGGCGCTCATAGGTTGGCTCCGGGGCCGGCGGTTTTGCGGACGATGCGGATCGGCTGCGGCTGCGCCGGGCCTGGCCTGTCCTTGGGTCAAACAGCCGTCGAACACCGGCGGTTCGGCCCAGCTCTCGTCGAGCGACCGCCTCGGCGGCCGGCGCACCGGCTGCGGCCTTCTCGCCGGCCAGCTCCAGCAGCGCGGCGAGCACGCTGGCGTAGGCGCTGTCGCGCTTGCGCAGCGCGCTGAAGATCGCGTTCAAAATGTGCGCCATTTCGGCCAGGAACTCGCGCGCCTCGCGCGGCGGCTGGGTCGAGGCGAATTCGAGCACCGCCGGCAGGTAGTCGGGAAGCTCGCCCGTCGCGCAGAGACCAGGCCGGCTGCTCGTAGGTCTGGCCAAGATCGATCATCGCCGGGCCGCGGTCGCGCGAGTCGCCGTGCACATGCTCGAACAGGTGCAGCGAGGTCGCGCGGCCGCGGTCGAAGAGATCGACGTAAGCGGCCTCGGCATCGAGCGGTCAGCGTGCGCGCAGCGCATCGATCAGCGCGTCGAGCTCGAGCCGGCGCGCCGGCGGAAGCGCGCGTTCGTCCGTGCAGGACGTCGCGCATCTGCGGCAGGCAGCGCGCAGCGCGGCGTCGGGGTAGCCGAGCAGCAGCGCCAGCACGCGCAGGCTCCTTGTCATCGGCCGGTCTCCGCTCGGGGCAAACATCGCTAAACCTCCGCCTTGATCGGGATCGTGCGCTTCTTCTCGCTGCCGAAGAGGCTGGTCTCGCCGGTGCCCTCGGAGCAGCCGTTGCCGAAACTAAAGCCGCAGCCGCCGCGCACGTTGAAGGCGTTTTCCGCATATTCGCGATGGGTCGTCGGGATGACGAAGCGGTCCTCGTAGTTGGCGATGGCCATGACGTGGTACATCTCCTCGACCTCGGCTTGGCTGATCCCGACCTGCTCGCAGAGCGGCCTGGTTGATGCGCCCGTCGACATGCTTGTCGCGCTGGTAGGCGCGCATCGCCAGCATGCGTTCGAGCGCGCGCACGACCGGCGCGGTGTCGCCGGCGGTCAGCAGGTTGGCAAGGTACTGCACCGGAATGCGCAGCTGACCGACGTCGGGAATTTCGCCGTTGCCGCCCAGGTGCGCCGGCATTCGCCGCCGCGGTGATCGGCGAGAGCGGCGGCACGTACCAGACCATCGGCAGCGTGCGGTACTCGGGATGCAGCGGCAGCGCCACCTTCCACTCGCACCGCCATCTTGTAGACCGGGCTGTGCTGCGCCGCTTCCATCCAGTTGTCCGGAATGCCGTCGCGTGCGCGCCTGCTCGATCACCGTTGGGATCGTTCGGATCGAGGAAGATGTCGAGCTGCGCCTGGTACAGGTCGTGGTCGTGCTCGACGCTGGCTGCCTCCTGGATGCGGTCGGCGTCGTACAGCAGCACGCCCAGATAGCGGATGCGGCCGACGCAGGTTTCGCTGCACACGGTCGGCTGGCCGGCTTCGATCCGCGGGTAGCAGAAGATGCACTTCTCGGCCTTGCCGCTCTTCCAGTTGTAGTAGATCTTCTTGTACGGGCAGCCGCGACACGCACATGCGCCAGCCGCGGCACTTGTCCTGGTCGATCAGCACGATGCCGTCTTCCTCGCGCTTGTAGATCGAGCCCGAGGGGCAGCGACGCGACGCAGGCCGGATTCAGGCAGTGCTCGCACAGCCGCGGCAGGTACATCATGAAGGTGTTCTCGAACTGGCCGTAGATGTCCTTCTGGATGTCGTCGAAGTTGCGGTCCTTGCTGCGCTTGGCGAACTCGCCGCCGAGGATCTCCTCCCAGTTCGGACCCCAGACGATCTTGTCCATCCGCTGGCCGGTGATCAGGCTGCGCGGCCGCGCCGTCGGCGCGCCTGCATCTCCGGCGCCGACTGCAGGTGGCTCGTAGTCGAAGGTGTAGGGCTCGTAGTAGTCGTCGATCTGCGGCAGGTTGGGGTTGGCGAAGATGCGCATCAGCAGCTTCCACTTGCCGCCCTGGCGCGGCTCGATCGCGCCGTCCGCCTTGCGCACCCAGCCGCCGTTCCACTTGTCCTGGTTCTCCCATTCCTTCGGGTAGCCGATGCCGGGCTTGGTCTCGACGTTGTTGAACCAGGCGTATTCCATGCCGGGGCGGCTGGTCCAGACGTTCTTGCAGGTCACCGAGCAGGTGTGGCAGCCGATGCACTTGTCCAGGTTGAGCACCATGCCGATCTGCGCGCGGATCTTCATGCGACTTCTCCCTTGGCCTGCACGGCCGGCGAGCTCGTCGTCGACCGGCGTGTCGAGCCAGTCGACCTTGGCCATCTTGCGCACGACGACGAACTCGTCGCGGTTGGTGCCGATCGTCCCGTAGTAGTTGAAGCCGTAGCTCAACTGCGCGTAGCCGCCGATCATGTGCGTGGGCTTCAGCACGATGCGCGTCACCGAGTTGTGGATGCCGCCGCGCACGCCGGTGATTTCGGATCCCGGCGTGTTGACGATCTTTTCCTGCGCGTGGTACATCATCACCATGCCGGGCTTGACGCGCTGGCTCACCACCGCGCGCGCGGCGATCGCGCCGTTGAGGTTGAACAGCTCGATCCAGTCGTTGTCGACGATGCCGGCGCGCTTCGGCGTCGTCTTCGCTGAGCCACACGCACGGTCCGCCGCGGCTCAGCGTGAGCATCAGCAGGTTGTCGGTGTAGGTCGAGTGGATGCCCCATTTCTGGTGCGGCGTGATGAAGTTCAGCGCGATCTCGGGATTGCCGTTGGGCTTGATGCCGTGGATGCCAGCGGTCGTCTTGAGGTCCACCGGCGGGCGGTAGCTGGTGAAGCCCTCGCCGAAGGCGCAGCATCCACGGGTGGTCCATGGTAGAACTGCTGGCGCCCGGTCAGCGTGCGCCAGGGGATCAGTTCGTGGACGTTGGTATAGCCGGCGTTGTAGCGAGACGGTCTCGCTCTCGATACCGCTCCAGGTGGGCGAGCTGATGATCTTGCGCGGCTGCGCCTGGATATCGCGGAAGCGGATCTTCTCGTCCTCGCGATGGACTGCCAGATGCGTGTGGTCGCGGCCGGTCTGCTTGCCCAGCGCCTCCCACGCCTTGACCGCAACATGGCCGTTGGTTTCCGGCGCCAGCAGCAGGACCACCTCGGCGGCGTCGATGTCGGTCTCGATCCTCGGCATGCCCTGGCTGACGCCTTCGGCCGTGACCGCGCCGTTCAGTTCGCCGAGCTGCCTCACTTCGGTCTGGGTATTCCAGGCGATGCCCTTGCCGCCGTTGCCGACCTTGGCCATCAGCGGGCCGAGCGCGGTGAAGCGCTTGTAGACGTTGGGATAGTCGCGTTCGACCACCGGCAGATTGCGGCGCGGTCTTGCCGGGAATCAGCTCGCACTCGCCGCGCTTCCAGTCCTTGACCTCGAAGGGCTGCGCCAGCTCGGACGGGCTGTCGTGCATCAGCGGCGTCAGCACCAGCTCGCTTTTCCACGCCGAGATGGCCGACGCAGACTTCGCTGAATGTCTTGGCGAAGCCCTTGTAGATTTCCCAGTCGCTGCGCGCTTGCCAGGCCGGATCCACCGCGGTGGACAGCGGGTGGATGAAAGGGTGCATGTCGCTGGTGTTGAGATCGTTCTTCTCGTACCAGGTCGCGGTCGGCAGCACGATATCGCTGTACAGGCAGGTCGTGCTCATGCGGAAGTCGAGCGTGACCAGCAGGTCGAGCTTGCCCTCCGGCGCCTTTTCGTGCCAGACGACCTCCTCGGGCTTGGCTTGCTCGGGGCCCAGATCCTTGCCCTGCACGCCGTTGCTGGTGCCCAGCAGGTGCTTGAGGAAGTATTCGTGGCCCTTGCCGGACGAGCCCAGCAGGTTGGAGCGCCAGACGAACATGTTGCGCGGCCAGTTGTCGGGGTGGTCCGGGTCGGTCGCAGCTCATCTTCAGCGAGCCGTCTTGCAGCGCCTTGACCGCATAGTCCTTGGGTCGACGCCGGCCGCCTGGGCATCGCGCACTACCTGCAGGGGATTGGTCTGCAACTGCGGCGCGCTCGGCAGCCAGCCCATGCGCTCGGCGCGCACGTTGTAGTCGATCATGCTGCCGCCGTACGCGTCGCTGTCGGCCAGCGGCGAGAGGATCTCGTCCATGCCGAGCTTCTCGTAGCGCCACTGGTCGGTGTGGGCGTAGAAGAAGCTCGTGCTGTTCATCTGGCGCGGCGGGCGGATCCAGTCGAGCGCGAAGGCCAGCGCGCGTCCAGCCGGTCTGCGGCCGCAGCTTCTCCTGGCCGACGTAATGCGCCCAGCCGCCGCCGCTCTTGCCGATGCAGCCGCACATCATCAGCATGTTGATGACGCCGCGGTAGTTCATGTCGCTGTGGTACCAGTGGTTCATCGCCGCGCCGATGATCACCATCGACTTGCCCTGGGTCTTGTGCGCGTTCTCGGCAAACTGGCGCGCCACCGCGATCAGCTGCGCGCGCGGCGTGCCGGTGATGCGCTCCTGCCAGGCGGGCGTGTAGGGCGTGTCGTCGTCGAAATCGCTGCGCGCCGAGCTCGCCGCCGAGACCGCGGCGATGCCGTAGTGGGCTACCAGCAGGTCAAATACCGTGGCGACGAGCGCCTCGCGCTGCTCGCCGACCTTGCCCAGCGTGATGCGCTCCGCCGGCACGGTGCGCACCAGCACGTCGGTCTGCTGGTTGTGCGGGAAATGCTCGCTGACGATGCCGCCGAAGTACGGGAACCCGACCTTGACGGTTCGTCGGGCCGCGTTTTGCCCTCCAGGACTGAAAGCTTTAGCTTTACCTCGTGTCCGTGGCGCGCTTCCTTGGCCTCCAGATTCCACTGGCCGTGGTCCGCCCTGCCGTCCGGGCCCCAGCGAAATCCGATCGCGCCATGCGGCAACACCACCTTGCCGGCTTCGTCAAAGGCGACGGTCTTCCAATCCGGGTTATTGGCCTGGCCCAGATCGCCGTCAAAGTCCGACGCCCGCACGTAGCGGTCGGGCACGTGAATCACTTCGCCGCTGGGTAGGGTGTGTTCCTTGAGCATCACCAGCATCGGCATGTCGGTATACCGGCGCACGTAATCGTCGAAGTAGGCGCTGCGGGTGCGCTCGCCGTCGGGGAAATAGAACTCCTTCAGAATCACGTGTCCCATCGCCATGGCGACGGCCGCATCGGTGCCTTGCTTCGGATTCATCCAGATATCCGCGAGCTTCGCGACCTCGGAGTAGTCCGGCGTGACCGCCACGGTCTTCGCGCCCTTGTAGCGCACCTCGGTGAAGAAGTGGGCGTCCGGCGTGCGCGTCTGCGGCACGTTGGAACCCCAGGCGATAAGAAAGCTCGAGTTGTACCAGTCGGCCGACTCGGGCACGTCGGTCTGCTCGCCCCAGACCTGCGGGCTGCTGGGCGGCAGGTCGCAGTACCAGTCATAAAAGCTCATGCACACGCCGCCGATCAAACTAAGGTAGCGCGTGCCCGCGGCGTAGCTGACCATGGACATCGCCGGGATCGGGGAGAACCCGACGATCCGGTCGGGACCGTATCGCTTTATCGTGTAGACGTTGGCGGCAGTGACGATCTCGTTGACCTCGTCCCAGGTCGAGCGCACGAAGCCACCGAGGCCGCGAACCTGCTGGTAGCCGCGTCGCTTGGCATCATCCTCGACGATGCGAGCCCAGGCTTCGACCGGTTCGCGTTGCCGGCGCGCATCGCGCCAGCTCTTGAGAAGGCGGCCACGCACCAGCGGGTATTTGACTCGGTTGGCGCTGTACAGGTACCAGCTGTAGCTGGCACCGCGCGCGCAGCCGCGCGGCTCATGGTTGGGCATGTCCCAGCGGGTTCGCGGGTAGTCGGTTTGCTGCGTCTCCCAGGTGACGAGTCCGCCCTTGACGTAGATCTTCCATGAGCAAGAGCCCGTGCAGTTCACGCCGTGCGTTGAGCGCACGACTTTGTCATGTGCCCAGCGGTTGCGGTAAGCATCTTCCCAGGTCCGGTCTTCGCCCGTAGTGAGGCCGTGGCTGCCGGAGAATGCCTCTTTCGGCTGAAGAAAGTAGGCGAGTCGGTCGAGGAAGTGGCTCATGGACGGTCTCCGGTATCGGCGGCTCAGGGATTCTTTACATACGCGTTCGGGCGCAGGTAGAACCACCAGTTGAGCACCAGGCACAAGGCGTAGAACAGCGCAAAGCCGTACATCGCGATTTGCGGCGTGCCCGCCTTGATCTGGGCGCCGATGACCACCGGGGCGATGAAGGCCCCGTAGGCCGCTATGGCGGAGGTCCAACCAAGAACCGGACCGGCCTGTTGGCGATCAAAGACCACCCCGATCGTGCGGAAGGTGGATCCGTTGCCGATGCCGCTGGCGGTAAACAGCAGTACGAAGAGGACCATGAAGACAACAAAGTACTGTTCCGGGGTTGCCGATTGATACGCGAGCAGCATCAGGTAGCCCAGCGCGACGGAGGTCAGCACCATGACGGCCGAGATGACCTGCGTGACGATCGAGCCACCGAGCTTGTCGGAGATCCAGCCCCCGAGCGGACGCACCAACGCCCCGACGAAGGGACCCATCCAGGCATACGTGAGTGCCGAGGGTGCATTGGGATTCTTGAGCGTGTGCTGCAGGACGCCGCTCGCGTCGGGCGCATGGCTGATGCCGAAGATCACCGTTATCGCAGCGGCAACGCCATCGAGAACCCGATGAAGGACCCGAAGGTCACGATGTAGAGCAAGGTCATCGACCACGTATGCTTGTTGCCAAAGATCCGGAATTGGGCGGCGAGATTCTCCTTCATCGTGCCAAAGGCGGTCAGCTTCAAGACCAACAGCGTTCCGATAATGATCAGCGGCATGGCCGCCCACATGTTCAACAGTCCGAGCCCGCTGGGTTCTGGCAGGTATAGGTAAAGGCCGATGCCGGCGGGCACGAAGGAGAGCGTGTACAGCCAGATGATCTTGACAAAGGCCGCGATCGTTCCGCCCGTGTTGGGCGAGACGCTCTTTAGATTGTTCATCCCGAACCAGCAAAATCCGGCCAGCGGCACCAGCGACAAGAGCCAGGCAAAGCCCGCGTTCTGGATATACGTTGGCGTTCCCGCGCTGATCTTTCCAAAGATCCAGCCGCTGTCCTTTACGAGCGTCATCGGTTGACCCCCGAGGCCGCCGAAGATGCCCACGGTCATGACCAGCGGAATGACAATTTGCATGCTTGTCACGCCGAAGTTGCCGAGTCCGGCGTTGAGCCCCAAGGCCGTGCCTTGGAGCCGTTTCGGGAAGAAGGTGCTGATGTTGGACATGGAGCTGGCAAAGTTTCCCCCGCCCACGCCCGACCACAGCGCCATCAGTTGAAAGGCCCACAGCGGCCAGTCTTTGTGTTGTAGCACGATGCCCGTTCCCAGGGCCGGTGCCAGGAGCATTGCGGTCGTCAAAAAGATCGTGTTGCGGCCCCCCGCCAGGCGGATCAAAAACGCGGCCGGGATCCGCATCGTGGCACCCGCCAGCCCGGAGATGGCGGTGAGCGTGAACAACTCTCCCTGGCTGAACGGAAAGCCCAGGTTGAGCATCTGGACCGTGATGATTCCCCACATGCCCCAGACCGCGAAACCGCATAACAGGCTGGGTATCGAGATCCACAGGTTGCGGTAGGCGATGCGCTTGCCCGTGGCGTCCCAGAAGGCTGGATCCTCCGGGCGCCAATCGACGATATCGGCCCGACCGGCTCGCGGCGGCGGCGTGCTGGCGGAATTCGTGCTGGCGTTCATTGGGATTCCTGACGAAGAAGATATGGTTCGGACTTATTCGCGGATCGTTCCGGCAGGCGCCGCGCGCCGGCGCGTGCACTTCGTCGCCGGGCCGCACCTTTGGGGCGGCGACGTGCGAAGCGCGGCAGGCGAGAGCGAGAAAGAGCGAACGCCGGTCACCGCGACGGGATCAAAGGTGCGGGGCGCGATCGCGACGCCAGATGTGGCTGCTACACCGCTTACGGCGTCAGCGAAGGCGCTGGCGCTCCGGCGGCATGCCCCGCGAACGCCAATGCCGATGCGGTTCTTGCCAAATGCGCCGACTGCAGGAGACGCCAGCACAGCAGCGCGTCCGGTGAACCTGCTTTGGGCGGTCGCTCTTACCCAGCCTACTTTAAGAGCCTGCATTTGCTGCGTCGTCAAAGAGGGCACACCAAGCCGTTGTCAATCACCAATAACATACATCAAAAATACTACTTATGATTGTCCGCCTTCGGCGCCGAAATTTCTTGACCTAAGACAAACCGCCCGCACAGAGATAAGCATTCCGAACCCTGGGAGCGCAATGGGAAGCGTCGATTGACATTTTCAGCCGGCAGGGGCGACTAGCGGGCAGGGCCAACCCTGCGTTGCGTCGATTCCATCGTCGCGTCGGGGCATCGTTCGAGCGCGGCGATGAAATGCCGCGGCCGGCCGTGCGTGGCCTGACGCCGATCGACGCGGGCCCTATTCACCGCAACGGATTGGGGGCAATGGGCGGCCGTATCTTGTCTCGGTTTGGAGACCGTCCGCGTGGAGCGCTGAGCGAGTGACTCTCAACGGCGTGACTTCCCATCGCGCAAATACATCATAGTATGATGTAATTGACCGACTCATGATCGACCCTTTGGGCAAGAACGAATCACGATGGAAGCGTCGATAAGAAAATGATCCGCACGGCGTTGACCGAAATGTTCGATCTGAAGCATCCCATCGTGCTGGCGCCGATGGGCGGGGTCTCGGGCGGTCATCTGGCGGCGGCGGTCTCCAATGCCGGCGGGCTTGGCCTGGTTGGCGGCGGGTATGGGGATGCGGAGTGGGTGCGCATGGAGTTGGCGCGCGTCACGGACGAAGCGCGGCAGCCGTGGGGCGTCGGATTCATTACGTGGGCACTAACGCCGGCCGTGCTCGAGTTGGCGCTCAGCTTCCGACCGGCTGCGTTGATGCTCTCGTTCGGTGACCCTCGTCCTTATGCCCAGGCGGTCAAATCCGCCGGATGTCGGCTCCTTTGCCAGGTCCAGGATCTGGATCAAGCTCGCGTTGCCCGCGACGCCGGTGCCGATCTGATCATCGCCGAAGGCACGGAAGCCGGCGGACACGGTGGTTCGCGGTCGACGCTGCCGCTGGTTCCGGCGGTGGTGGACACGGTCGCCCCGACGCCTGTCATCGCTGCAGGCGGAATTGGCGACGGCCGTGGCTTGGCGGCCGCACTGGCCCTGGGCGCCCACGGCGCGTTGCTTGGGACCCGTTTCTATGCGTCATCGGAAGCCTTGGGCCGCGATGAGGCCAAGCTGCGCATTGCGGCAGCCACCGGGGCCGATACTGCGCGGACCCGAGCATTCGACATTGTCCGCGGCTATGCGTGGCCCGCCCAGCATCTTGGGCGCGCTCTGCGCAATGGCTTTCTGGACCACTGGGAGCATCGCGAGCGCGACCTGGTGGCCGCCCTGGACACCGAACGGGCGGCATACCAAGCGGCTGTGGCCGGCGGCAATCACGATGTCGCGGTCGTCTGGGCGGGCGAGGTCGTCGATCTGATCAGCAGCGTCGAAAGCGCCGCGACTCTGGTTGCGCGGATCAGCGCGGAGGCCGAAGAGCAGCTACGGTCGGTCGGCAGGCGGATCGGCTCGTAACCGGGGTCCGGACCGAAGCGATGGACAAGCCGAACCGGTTGGCGCAGTGGAGAAGAGCGCTGCGAAACGCGCTGCTCGTGCAGCGCACGGCCATCTCCAACGCGCATCGGCGACTGTGGAGTTCACGCATCACGCAACTGCTGGCCGAGGGATTCCCGGCATTACGTTCGCATAGCGTCAGCTTCTACTGGCCGTTCCAAGGCGAGTTCGACCCTCGGTTTGCGATCCGTCGACTCCGACGGCTCGGTGCAACTGCCGCACTGCCGGTCGTGCTCCAAAGAGGGTCGCCGCTGCAATTTCGTGAATGGCACCCTGGCGTGCGCGTCAGCAGCGGTGCGTTTGACCTGCCCGTACCCCAGGGAACTGCGGTCGTCTTTCCGCAAGCACTCCTTATCCCGCCGATCGGGTTTGACCTGCAGGGCTACCGGCTCGGTTATGGCGGAGGTTACTTCGATCGAACGCTTGGCGCTTGGCAGGTGCAGCCCCTCAAAATCGGCGTCGCTTTCGAGCTGTCCCGGATCGAGACGATCGATCCGCAACCCTGGGACATTCCCATGGACTTCATCGTCACCGAAAGCGGCATCTACTGCAGGGACGGCGACGGCCGGATGCGTGTGCAAGACGCGGCGCAAGCGGCGCAGCGGTCCACGCGGATCCTGCGGGATCGGGTCCTGGCCGCCGTCGACGGCGGCGTTGACCGGCAAACCCCCAATTCGCTCCTGTCCGTGGTCTCGGCGCAATTCGGTGAGGCGCCCCTGCGAGGCGCGTGACGTGACGCAACCGAGGGTCCAGCGTGCACCACCGCTCGATGCCATTGATGGACGGTCGCGTTGGGTTCGGTTCGCGTCGTGCGCCAACGACCGGTGGACCGTAGATCGCTGGGCGGCAACTCGTGCGCGCGGTGCTTTCGCTGGACCGTGGGAAGCCCGAGATCGGATTTTCGAGCGCCATCGCCACCCAGTGCAAGAGGGGAGGAGAAGCCAACGCAGACAGCTCGCCCCCATGGTGTTCGCGTGGCCGCTGGCCAGCTCGTCGCGTGGGCGGGGGCCCGGCGCTCGTCCCGAGGTGCGGCGGGTTCAGCGCCACGGGTAGCGAGCCTGGCGGAGGGAAAACGATGCAGCAACAGTTTCCAACGGAGGCCGGCGTGCGACTGGCGCTGCAGAACGTGCTCGATCCCGAGATCGGGGAGAACATCCTGGACCTCGGCTTGATCAAGAGCATCGAGCTGACGCCGCGCAGCGTTCATGTGGTGCTGATACCGACTAGCGCAACCTGCCCTATGGGCGATCTGCTGCTGCAGGACTCGACCGACGCGGTTCGGAGCGCTTGCCCCGAAGACGTGGCGGTTAGCGTTGCTTTTGACTGGCAGGCAAGCTGGGATCCGCAGCGCATGAGCCCGCATCTCCAGGCACGCTTCGGCTGGTGAATGCAACGCGATCTGAATGTGGGTGAGCGACGGGCAAGTCAGCACCCGATGGCGCCGCGGCTCTGGCGCGCGGGCGTCGGGTTTAGCGCAGCGCTTGCAGCGCTGAACTTGACGGTTGGCGCGAGCGGCGGGCTGGCGCGCCTGGGGCTGCCCGCGCCGCAGGCCGCGATTGGCGTCCATGGCGCCGTAATGGCCTGCGGCTTTTTCGGAACGCTGATCGCTCTCGAGCGTGCCGTGGCCCTGCGACGGCTTGCCGGGCTGACCGCGCCGCTGGCCGCCGGCATCGGCGGCGCGCTGGCGTGGCTTGTGCAAGAGACGGCAACGCCGGCACAGCTGGCTTGGCTGCTTGCCGCCGTCGCCTTAGTCGGGCTGTACATTCAGGCCGGCGTTTCCCGCGCCTGGTCGCTGCACCTGTTTGTGGAGTTGTGCGGGGCACTGTGCTGGGGGGCCGGCACGCTTGCATGGATCGCGGGTGACCTGGCAGCGGCGGTGATCGGATGGGCGGCTTTTCTCGTTGCAACCATTGCCGCCGAGCGTCGGGAGTTGACGCAGATGCTGCATCTTTCGGTTCTTGCCCAGCGCCTTTTCGTCGCGATCATCGTCATCATCCTGGCCGCGGTCGCCGGGGCCACGGTGGCGGCGTTCGATATCGATGTCGATGGCGCTGCCAATGCCGGCGTCTGCTTGCTCTGGTGGATCGGCTGCGCGGGGCTCGCGCTCTGGCTCTTGCGCTGGGATATGGCGCCGCGGCAGTGGGCAAGTCCAGGGTGGCGCGGGCACACGGCGCAGTGCCTGTCGATCGGATACGGCTGGCTGCTGACGGGCTCCTTACTCGGCCTGGCCGGGTTAGCGTCGCCCGCCGGCGCGACGGCGCTAGCCTTGCATGCCGTTTTGCTGGGGTTCGTGCTTGCGATGGTCTTTGGACACGCGCCCATCATCTTGCCGGCGCTCACCAGCGTGCGGCCAATATATTCGGCCTGGGCTCGAACGCCGATCTGGATCTTGAGCGCAAGCCTGGTCCTGCGTGGTGCGGCTGCATTGGCAGGTTCAAGGCACTGGCTGGCAATCGCCGGCGTTGGTCACGCCGTTGCACTCGGGTGGTTTGCGTGCGTGATGCTCATCGCGATGATGCGCGGCCGCCGCACGGCGCAGTGAGACGCCCACGCGAATCCGGCGTATGGCGCAATGCCGCAGCGCGACGACGACGATGGATTCGAGCCCCGGCGGCGCCTCGCCAAACATCGCGCACACGCTTGCCAAGAGCCGGTCTGACGCATCGCTCAAGCAGCGCCTGCGCGGTCGATTGCGTCCGACCGCTGCTGGGCTTCTCGGGAGGCAAGCAAAATGACGCCGGCACGGGTCGGGCGAAGCGGGCGCATCGATGCAACGTCCAGTCCGCGACTGCACGGTGGCGCGAGACCGGATGGTGTCGCAGGGCGCCGCGCTGATCAACCCAGCCCGTCCTGCCTCGTTGACCGGCACCGGCCTTCTAGCCCGGTTTGCCGTCGATGCGTGGTCGCGCCAAGACGCCCCAATAGCGGATCGCATACAGCGCGTATGCGCTCGACCAGCAGATCGCCGAAGCAACGACCGTCAGCAAATAGAATTCCGTCAGCAGCATGCCGCCCACCAAGCGAATCGCCGCGGCCAGCTGGACCAGCACGAAACAGGCCAGTTCGGCGCGATCGGTCGTTAATGGGCGTCCGGTATGGCCGCGCGCGGTGCGCACCATCATGCCAATTGTCAGGCCGCCGATTGCGCCTATCGTCAGCGCGTGTACGGCCAGTGGCGCAGCGACATATCCAAGGCTCGCGGCGGCTCGCAGCAAGAGGTGGACCACAATCCAGCCGTAGGCGGCATGCAAGATCCACACCAGTGGCGCCGATCCGGTACGCCATGGCTGCCACAAGAAAAGCCGCACGGCGTGAGCCATCGCCACGGCCAGCGCGACGGCGGCGATCGTCGTAGCGCCGGACTGCAGCAGGTCCGCGGCCAACAGGGCCAGGAGGCCGCCAAGGGAAAGCCGCTCCACGAGCGCGTGGCGCCTGGCGTTGACACCGGGAATGCCGTTATTGGTGAACATCGGTATGACACGCCCGCCCATCACCGCCATCGTGAAGAGCACCAGGTCCAGTCCAATTTGCACGTTCAGCAGTTCCGGCCACGCAAGCACGTTCAGCGCGGTGAAATGGACAGCCAGCGTTGCGGCGCCCAATCCGAGCAACAAGGCGACGAAGAAATAGTTGCGCCGATTTGCGCTGCGCGCCAGCGGTACGCCGATGCCGATGGCCACCGCCACAGGAAAGAATGCGTTCACCAAAGTGGCCGCGAGCACGTAGGGGGTCAGCACAAGAACCCGCGCTGCGACCCAAAGGGCCGCGTAGGCCATCAGCAGCGGTCCGGTCGGTGTCGCTTGGCCAGTCCAATTGCGCACTGCAGTGAACAAGAATCCGGTCATGACCGCAACGGTGAAACCAAATAGCATTTCGTGGGCGTGCCAGATCGGAGTGTGCAGGTAGGTCGCCGGCAGGTAACCGGCATATTCGAGCGCCCAAAAGAGCACCGATAGGGCCGCAAAGACGCTTGCTAGCAGGTAAAACGGCCGGAAACCAAGGTTCCACAGCGCAAATCTCTTGGCGCCGCCGGTCGGCTGCGCCGGGTTTTCCAAAGACAACATGCTGGTGCTCCTTGCGCCTGCATTTGCCGGAGGGGCCGCCCTGTCAGACGGCGCATCTAGCCGATCGCGAGGCAATGGAAAGTATTATTGGCGCTTGCCCCGCTGCCACCATTCGTAAATCACCGGCAGAAGAATCAAGGAAAGCAGCGGGGCCGTCAGCATTCCGCCCACCAACGGGGCCGCGATTCGCTTCATGACGTCGCTACCCAGCCCCTCGCCGGCCATGACCGGTAGCAGACCGCCGACGATCACCGCAACGGTCATGGCTTTGGGGCGCACGCGCGAGGACGCGCCGCGTATCAGGGCGCGAACGTGGACAAAGTGACTTGGCGGCGCATCGCCACAGCGCTCTTGCGCTTGAGCCCTTGCCTGGTCCAGGTACAGCAGCATGACGACCCCGAATTCCGTTGCAACCCCCGCCAGTGCGAGAAACCCGACGACGACGGCGACCGAAGCCCGATAATCCAGGGCGTAAACCAACCACACCCCGCCGACCAGCGAAAAGGGCAGGCAAAGCAAGACAAGGCCGACCCGTGTCCAGCTGCGAAAGTGCCCATACAACAGCAGTACGGCGAGAGCGATCGTGGCGGGAATTAGCCAGCTCAGGCGGGCGCGCGCGTGCTGCATCTGTTCGTATTGGCCCGACCAGCTCATCGTATAGCCGGGGGGCAGGGCGATTTGCGCGAGCACTTGGTTGGCGGCCTCGACGTAGCCGCCAAGATCGGTTCCCCCCAGATTCAAGTAGACGTAGGCGACCAGCTGGGCGTTTTCACTCTTGATCTCGCTGGTGCCGTCGCGCAGGACCACGTGGGCGAGATCACCAAGACGGACGGTTTCGCCGCGCTCCGTAACGATGGGGATTTCGGCGATCGACTGTGGCGAATCGCGCCACCGGCGCGGAAAACGCAAGTTAACCGAGTACCGTTCGCGGCCACTGATGACGCTGGCGATGTTCTCGCCACCGATCGCGCCCTGCACGACGCGCTGAACATCGGCCATGGTCACCCCGCGTTGTGCTGCGTGGCGCCGGTCCAGATCGATGTCCAGGTAGCGTCCGCCGCCGATGCGGTCGGCGAACACGCTCCTCGTGCCCGGGACGGCGCGCAGGGCCTCTTGCGCGCGTCGCGCCAAGCCGACCACCATTTCCTGGTCGGGGCCGCTGACCTTCAAACCAAGGGGCGTGCGGATCCCACTGGCGAGCATGTCGATGCGCGTGCGGATCGGATAGCCCCAGCCGTTGGCGAGACCCGGAAGCTGGACCTGGCGGTCGAGCTTTTCGAGCAGTTGCTCGATACCTTCGCCCGCAGGCCACTTGTCCTGCGGCTTTAGGGCAATCACGGTTTCGAACATCGACAACGGCGCCGGATCGGTCGCGGTCTGGGCCCGGCCGGCTTTGCCGTAGACCTGGTCGACCTCCGGCAGTTCCCGGATCAGTCGATCGGTGACTTGCAGCACGCGCGCAGCCTCGTCGACGGAAATCGCGGGCAAGGTGGAGGGCATGTACAAGATGCTGCCCTCATACAGGGGTGGCATGAATTCGCTGCCCAGATGCCACAGCGGCCAGATGGTGCTCAAAAGACCTAGCGCGGCAATGGCCAACGCCCAGCGCGGCCGACGCAGAGCCACGGTGAGTGCGTGTTGATACGCCGAATGCAGCAGGCGGTGCAGGGCATTGGCGCGTTCCGGGCGGATGCGGCCGCGGACAAGGTAACCCATCAGGACGGGTGTCAGGGTTATGGCCAGCAGGGCGCTGGCCGCCATGGCATAGGTTTTCGTGCTCGCCAGCGGATGGAAGAGCCGACCTTCCTGTCCGGTGAGCGCAAAAACGGGAAGAAAGGAAACGGTGATCACCAACAGGGAGAAAAAGAGCGCCGGACCGACCTCGGTGGCACTGCGCCGGACGATATCCCACCGGTCCACGCCGGCAGGCGCACGCTCGAGGTGCTTGTGCAGGTTTTCCACCATGACGATGGCGGCATCTACCATCGCGCCGATCGCGATCGCGATGCCACCGAGGGACATCAGATTGGCACTGGTGCCTTGTGCTGCCAGGATTGCCAGGGCGATCAGGATACCCAGAGGCAGGGTCACGATGATGACCAGGGCCGATCGCAGGTGCAGCAAGAAAGCGCCGCAGACCAGCGCGACGACAACCGACTCCTCGACCAACCTGCGGTCCAGCGTGCCAATAGCGCCGCGTATCAACCCGGACCTGTCGTAGGTAACGACGATGTCAACACCCGGCGGCAGGCTGCGGCGCAGGGCATCCAGGCGCGCCTTTACCCGCTGAGCGACGGCCAGCGCATTCTCCCCGTAGCGCATGATGACGATGCCGCCCGGCGCTTCGCCCAGGCCGTCCAGGTCGGTCAGCCCGCGGCGCGGCTCGGCGCCGATCTGCACGCGCGCCACATCCGCCAGCCGCAACGCTTGCCCATGGGGGTCAGCTCCCAGGGGGATATTGCGAAAATCTTCGAGAGTGGCCAGGTAGCCCGGCGCGCGCACCATGTATTCCGCGCGACCCATTTCCAGGGTCGAGCCACCGCTCGAGAGGTTGCTATCTTGCACCGCACGTGCGATCCGGCCCAGTCCCAGTCCATTGGCGGCCAGGAGGGCGGGATCTGCCTCGATCTGGAATTGGCGCGCCACGCCACCGATACTGGCGACCTCCGCCACGCCCGGCACGCTCTGCAGTTCGAGCTTCAAGAAGAAGTCCTGCAGCGCGCGCAGCCGATCGGGCTCGTATCGATGCTGGCGGTCCACCAGGGCGTACTCGAATACCCAGCCCACTCCGGATGCGTCAGGACCTAACGTCGGCGTGACGCCGGTTGGCAGCCGCGGGCCGATCTGCGCCAGGTACTCAAGGACACGCGAGCGCGCCCAGTAGGCATCGGTGCCTTCGCGGAAGATGACGTACAAGTACGATTCGCCGAACATCGAGAAGCCGCGCACGGCGGAGACGGACGGCGCGCCCAGCAATGCGGATGCGAGCGGGTAGCTGACCTGATCTTCGACCGACTGTGGCGGCTGTCCAGGGTAGCTTGTCTGCACGATGACCTGTATTTCGGACAGGTCGGGGATGGCATCGAGCGCAAGCTCGCGCAGGCCCAGAACGCCGAGCAGCGCGATGGCGCCGGCACACAACAAAACGATGGCACGGTGGCGCAGTGACCACGCGATGACCTGCTCGACCACCAAGATCCCTTAGTGCAGAAAAGAAAGCGCGAAAGCGCCGAGTTTACGTACGAAAAGGACGCCGCGCCGAACCCGACGGTCGTCCCTCAGACGTGTTGGGCGACTCGGCCGTGCCCATCACTGCATGGATTCCGACCCTGAGGCCATGTCGGTCTTCGCATCGCTGGCGCGCGCCAGAGCGTCGCTCAGGGAGGCCGCCGGGTCGAGCAGAAATTGAGCATTGGAAGCGACCCGAACTCCGTCTTGAATGCCGCCGCGAATCTCGATCGCGTCGCCGTCTTCCACCCCGGTAACCACTGCCACGGGCAGGAAGGCTCCCGAAGCGCGCGCCAGCATGACGAAATCGCCGTGCCCAGTGCGCAGCACCGCCGAACTGGGCAGAACCTGGGCCGTGTGCGCAGCGGCACGTATCGATACATCGACTAGCGTCCCCAGGCGCAGGTCGGTCGTAGCTCGGTGCAACACGATTCGCGCGTGCGTTCGAAATGCATCCAACAGCGGGTTGATGAAATCCAGTCTGGCCTCGATCGGCTCCGCGTCGCCCGCGCGAATTGCAACGCGGTCGCCCGGACGCACGAGTGCTGCTTGACCTGACGACAGCGAAACATCGATCCAAACGGCGGCCGGATCGGCCAGCGTCAGGATCGGCGCCGCCGGCGAGACAAAGCCACCTTCCCGCACGCCGATCTGGGTCACCACGCCGCTACTCGGTGCACGCACCTTGAGGACCTCAATCGTCGTTCCAAACTGCTCCAGACGCTGGATCGTCTCGATATCGAGGTCGTTTCGCATGAGCTCTTCGCGCTCCTTTTGCGAATCGCGCAACAGATCCATCACGTACTCGTTTTCCTGCTGTGACACGTCGCCGACGCTTTGCAGGATCTGCTTGCGTCGAGTGAGAAATTGGAAATACTCGCGCTCCTTCATCACCAAATCGGGAGAGTAGATCTCATACAGGACTTGGCCGCGCTCAACGTGCTCCCCGACGGAATGCACGTGGAGCTTTCGAATCCAGCCGGGGAACTTGGTCGTGACGCTGACTTGCGCCTGCTCGTCCGGAACGACCGTACCGTAGGTGCGCACCTCATGTGCCACCTCCTTACGTTCCACGGCGACCATCCGCACGCCCAGGTTCGACAGGGCCGTCGCAGCAACCTCCAAGTCGTGCCGATGCAAGCGCTTGCCGGATTTGACGAGATCCATTCCGCAGATCGGGCATTTGTCCGGGTGATCAGAGGTGATTTCCGGGTGCATGGGACAAGCAAATCCCTGCGTGATTGCCGCCACTTCTTCGGGGCTTGGCCCTTGCTTCGGGCCGGAGGCAAACAAGGTGCCGCGCGCGATATAGGCAGTCGCGCTCAGGCAACCGACCGCAATTAGGGCAAGCAGGACGGGCAGCGCGTACCGTGCGTGCCTTCCGTGCAGGCGTTTCATGTTGATCTTCCTGGCAAATCAAGCTGTGCTTCAGCGTAAGAATCGGCGCACCCCGGAGGCCCAGACGGGGCCGTCCCGGATGCGCCGAACTTTGCCTTGGCGACACGCAAGCGAAGTTGGCTCCGATCTACTGCACAACAAGTTCGCCGTGACCCTTCTTGGGGTCGGCGTCGGGTTTGAACATGATGACCGTGATGGCGCCTCGCAATGCCGCGCCCATGTCATGGTCGACGATCGCGTTGTTCGTGGGCCGGTCGCTGGGCGATACCAGATCGAACGTGTCGCCTTCGGCTACGGCGACGTTATACGTCTGGATACCATACAGCGTGTTCTTCGGGTTGCCGTTGATGTACACGCGATCCCAGATGCCGCCGATCGGGTGCAAGGCCACGGGCATGTTGATGTTGGCGTTGACAAAGAAGATGCGCACGCGTTCGCCCGGCTTGGCCTCGAGAACCTGGGTCGCATTGGTATCGTGCACGGGGTCGTAGTGCAGGATCTTGCCGTTAATGAGTGACCCCTTCCAGCCCGCGTTCTCCAGCATCGCGCCATAGTTCTCGACGTCGGGGAAGTATTGCTGCTGCACGAGTACGTATTCACGATCCGCCTTGGGGTAGTTCGTCTTGTCCTTCGGGTCGACGATGATTACGCCGTACATGCCGCGGGCGATGTGCTGGACCATGGGACTGGCGCCGCAGTGGTACATGAATACCCCTGGGCTCTTGGCCTCGAACTTGAAGTGCTTGGTTTCGCCCGGCTTGATGGGAGCGAACTCGCCCAGAACGTCGGCCTGCGCGGCATGAAAATCCATCGCATGGGAATTCTTGTTCTCCGGGGGATTGACCAGCGTGAAGTCGACCGTGTCGCCTTGCTCGACCCTTACGACCTTGCCCGGCATGGTGCCGTCGAAGGTCCACGCGGCCATCTTCGTTCCCTTGTTGTCTATGGCCAGGTCGACCTCCTTGGCGGTCATGGTGACTTCCACCGTCTTGGCAAAGACGCCCTGAATGCCGAATATTGCGAATGACGCTGCAACAACGGCTGCTGTGCGATTGAACAAATGCATGATGCCTCCTCCGTGTGTTTGCGGGCTTGCGCCCGGACGTTGAATGAAATGGTTTGGAGCGGGTGTAGCTTGCGCACCTACGATTGCGCCGGTAAAAGCTCAGAATCAGGGGCTCGCGCCAAAGGAGCACTTGCAAAGCTGGCGCAGGTAGGCCACCAAGTCGCGTATTTCGTCATCACCAAAGGTGTCGCCCCAGGGTGGCATCAAGACCGACTTGTCGATCGAGGGCCCGCCTTCCTTGATGACCTTGAAAATCGCATCGTCGGAGCGTCCGGACATCGCCTTGGCATCGGTGTGATCGCGCGGCTGCACCGACATGTCGCGGATGTTGATGCCCTTGCCGTTGCCGTCCTTGCCGTGGCACTGCGTGCAGTAGGTGCGATAGTTGTCGGCAGCCGATTCCTTGCTCGCTGCCGAGAAGGCAATGCCCCATCCAAGCACGAGCGCAACCAAGATCAGGCGGCTACTTGGCATCGCCTCGCTCCTTGGTCAGGACCGCAAGGTAGCGGACCATCTTCTGTATGTTCGGGTCAGAGACATGCTTGTTGGGCATCCAGATCTTCGGGTCCCAGGCCTGCGGGCTGCGGATGTAGCTGGCGATGAACTCGGGCTGAAGGCGCCGCCCCGCCGTGTACAACTCCGGGCCCGAGGCGCCTCCAAAATCGGGCTCGATCTCGTGGCAAGCCATGCAGCCCAGGAACTTGTCGAATGCCATCTCACCCATCGACTTGGAAATGGAGCCGTCTTCGATCTTTTCCGCAGCGATCAAATCGTCGTGCGGCTTAAGACGCATGAGGGCGTCGGCTGCGACCCCGGCCTCCGCGGCTGAGAGCGGCAGATGCGGCGCTAGCGTCGCCGTGTCAACTGCGTCGCTCTTTTCGCCGCTGCGCACGTGCTCGGCATAGAACTCACCAGCTGGGCGCAGTCGAGCCGGCTTTTGCAGCCAGGCCCGCAGCCATTCCGGTCGATACTTGTTGCCGGCGTAAAACAGATCCGGCGCCTTGCGCGCCCACAGTTCTTTGAGTGTCCGGGGCGCGGGTCCCGTCAGGTTGTGGCATCCGGCGCATCGTTGGGCCAGAAGCGCCGAACCCTCGTCCGCCGCATGAGCGGGCGTCGAGACCAAACCGCCGAAGACCAGCAAACTGATGACGCAACGCCTCATGGTTGGCGGGGGCGGCGCGATGCGGCGACCGGTGTACCCACGAAATTGGGGTTGCCAAATAGGCCGTAGCCCTTTTTCATCGATTCGCTATAAAAGAAATCCGGGTCGTATACCTTTGCCGCCCAGGCATACCACGAATCAGAGGGAACCCCGTCGTACTCGATTACCGTGATCGGGCCGCCGAGCATGCCCCCCATGTTGAGGTGCCGATCGACGTGGTCGTGGAAGATGAAGCGGCCGGGATTGTTCATCTGCACGATGGTGTCGTAGCGTTCGCCAGGCCCGACCGGAACGGTATCGACGAAGTACGGGTTGGCCATCGCGTAGCCGTCCTTGTGCGAAAACAGCTGGTCGTGTCCATGCAGGTGCATCGCATGGACCTCGTCGCCCGCACCGAACATGCGAAAGCGCACGACGTCGCCCTGGTGCACGCGGATCGGTTGACTCAGGGGGAAGGACCTGCCGTTGACGGAGAAGTAGTCCGCGACGTCAGCCGGGGCTCCTCCCTTGCCATAGCTGGGCGCATAGGGCGATTCCCAGGTGCTCATCATCATGATGGCGTCCTTGGTGACCGACTTTTCCAGCGGGCTAGGATTCTTCGGATCGACGATGAGCGGACCCCACATGCCCCGTATGGCGACGTGCTCCCAAACGTTGACGTGGCAGTGGTACCAGAGGCTGCCTGGGCGATCGGTCTTGAAGTGGAAGGTGAATAGTTCGCCTGGTTGAATGGCCTTTTGCGTGACGTCCGGCACGCCGTCGCTCTGCCAGGTGCCAGTCTGATTCACGCCGTGCCAATGGATCGTATGGGGCAACGTCGTGTTGTTGGTCACGTGCACCGTTAGCTCATCTCCTTCGCGCACGTGAATGAGCGGACCCGGCACCTGCCCGTTGAAGGCGAATACGTTGGCGTAAAAGCCCGGAGCGACGTTAATCGAGACCTCGTCGATGGTCAGATCAAATTCGCGCTTTTCCGCATGCGCCACGGCAACCGACGCTGCCAGGGCAAGGGTGACGAAGACCCGTGCGAGACGGGGAATGGATAAACCCAACGAATCGACTTTCATTCGCTCCGTCTCCATAAGTAGCATCTTCAATACATCTTACAATGTGAAACCTAGCTGCGTCAATATGTCGCATTGACTATTTATTGACTATTGACTACCGCTTTTGGATAACGAACAATGGCGACACGGGCCGCCGGCTTCCGGTTGGCCCGCAATAAATGCAGCTCACCCGCTTTACAGATTATTCGTTGCGCGCGCTGATGTTTCTTGGTGCGCATCCCGATCGACTGTGCACGACCTCGGAAATTGCCCGCGCCTATCGCATTTCCGAGAATCACTTGATGAAAGTCGTCAACCGGCTTTCTTGTGCTGGCTATGTCGAGACCGTTCGCGGCAAGGGTGGCGGGATGCGACTGGCGCATGCGCCGGACCGGATCAACGTTGGCGAAGTCGTACGCCAGATGGAGGACCGATTCGACATCGTCGAGTGCTTCAACGACGAACCTCAGAATTGTCCGCTGCTACCCTCGTGCACACTCAAGTCCGTACTTGCTGATGCGCACGGCAGCTTCATGGCAACACTAGATCGGCACACGCTAGAGAACCTGCTCACCGGCGCGCGGCGGGACTCACGCGTGCTTGCCAGGGGAGGGGGAACGCCTATCTGGCCGGTGCCAAGGCAGGGTACGGGTCCGTAGCCGATTGGGGAATCAACGCGCTTTCGGCGAAAGCGCTTGGCGATGCCGAGAGCCGCGGCCGTCATGCAGAGCTCTTATGCGACACGCCGAGAAGGGTGCTGGGCTAGACGTCGTTTGACGCTGCGCTCTGCGGCATCCGTGTCGGCCGTGTCTTTTAGGCAAGTTCTGAGCGCGATGGTGCGCTTGGGCATTCCACGCGCAACCCGGCACACAGTGAACCCGGGTGGGCCTAAGGCCGGGACCGGCAAGATCGGAAACGGGCGCCAATGACCTCCTAGAAGAGGGAACAACTCGCAGCTCTCCGGATCAGCGGCCCGACTGTCAATTCCAGCGTCGCGCGTGCCGACGAATAATGGCATCGCACTGGCCAAGGTCAAATGATACTGTGGCCCTCCTTGGCAACGAGCCGAAGTTCCGCGTGTCCTAGGTGGCTCGGCGGGGTGGGGCACTCTTCCTCGCGCCCTGCGTCAACTGCACTTTGCTCGGTACGGCGAAGACATCCTCGAGTCGAATCAGCTCGTCGCGATGCAATCGTGCGAGGTGATCGACGGTCTTGGCGCCGCTGCGCGTCAAGTGAACCTCGACCTCGCGCCCATCGGAACGTCCTGGTTGCCGCTTGACCAGTCCAAGCTTTTCGCATCGCGTTACCAGGGCAACGACGCCGTGGTGCTTTGCCTGCAGCCGCTCGGCCAGTTCCGTAATCGTGGCCCAATCGCGGCCGGGAAACCCTTTGACGTGAAGCAGTAGCAGGTACTGCAAGTTGGTGATGCCTGCGCGATCGGTCAACTGCTCGCTGAAGAACAGGAAGCGACGCAGCTGATACCGAAAACTCGACAGTGCCTCGAATTCCTTTTTGGACAAGCCAGGATCTTTCATTGGATTCTTAAAGAAATTCGATGGCGGCCGAGGCGTTTGCAACTGTAATAACAGGTTCCATTGTAATGTTGACTCTTTGGGAGAGGCGGTCGTAGAAAGGAGGTATGTCGACGTCAGAGCACGACGCAAGAGAAGTACTAGCCGTTAGCCGGTGAGGCGCCTTCGGTTTCGAACATTTTGGGCTTTGAGGAGGTGCTACGCCGCGCTGACCAGGAATCCGGGGAAAGCCCGTGACTTCTCGTTTTGGAGCCCCGCCATCGCTTGACCGCGGTCAACGACGATGCCTGTTGGTGCGCGATGGCGGGCAAAAATCGACGTAAGCTTAACCAACGGTTTGTACGAGGCTTGCGATCATCCGGTTGCGGTTGTTTGCGGTGGGTGCACGGCGCCCTGTGGGTCTTCAGAGCTGTACGCTGCGAGAGCCTACCTGATGGTCGTTCGGCAGTCGCCGCGCCATCATTCTTCCGCGGCGTTGATACAACCTGCGCACCCAACGGCGCGGGCTACCGCATGTGACTACTGTGGCGAGCCTCCTAAGGCGAAGAACCGGGTGGAGCGGCAGGTGCGCCAACGCTCGCAGGCTTACTGCTGCCTTGGCTGCGCATTCATCGCGGAACAACTGGCGCTGATGCCGACCTGGTCGGCGTTTTGCGATTCGACGATCGGGCGCGACGCAGAATCGAATTGCCACCGTGGCCGCAGGGTATTCGGCCGATAGAGCCGCGGAAATCTACCGCTGGGCGTCACGTCGCGCTGGCGGGGTGAACTTGACGTCAATCAAGCCTGCTTCAAATGAGCGGAGCATCATGAAAACAAGTTGGAAGCTTAGATTGGAGGGTGGGGGCCGTTTCGGCTTTGGCTGGCAAGAGAACTCGACCGAGGCTTAGCGGTCGAAAGCGCGCAGGTCGCATCCGAGCGTTCGTTGAATGCGCGAAAACCCACGATCCAATCACAGCTTGTTCGAGCGCAAATCGTAGCCGGGCGGTCAGCAAGATGACAGACGAGATCCCGCAAGCGCAGCGAGGTTCTGCGCGACGATCCCTTGCCAGAAAGATTGGGTTAGGGTGCGTTCTATTTTTGCTGCTTTTCGGCGTGGTGGGCTACTTCGTGCTCCCGCCAGTCATCATTTCCCAGGCTGAACGGCAGGTAGCCGAAAAGCTGCACCGTCGCCTGAGCATTCAAAAAATTGACGTCAGCCCCTACACCCTGTCGATCACGGTTCATGACCTCAAACTCATGGAACCGGACGGCGCTACGGTGTTTGCGTCCTTCGATGCACTGGAAGTCAATGCCTCCCTACAGAGCCTTTTTCGGCTGGCGCCCGTTGTGCAGCACGTGCGCCTGGAAAAGCCCTACGTGCATCTCGTTTTGCTCGAAACGCACCACTACAATTTCGACGATCTGATTCAATTGGCGCTCAGCCAGCCGGCCTCGCCACCTTCGGCGCCGGCTCGCTTTGCAGTCCACAACATCGAGATCGACAGGGGTGAGTTGGTCTTTGATGACCGCCCTCGAGCGGCAAGCCACCAAGTCACAAACTTGAAGATTGGGATTCCCTATATCTCTTCACTGCCCTCCCAGTTGGAGGTCTTCGTCGAACCGATGCTGAGCGCCACCGTGGACGGCACGAGCTTGTTGGTGAAGGGGCGCGCGTTGCCTTTTGCGCCCCAACATGAGGCGGCGCTCAACGTTGACCTGGACGGCATCGAGTTGCCAAGGTACCTGGAATATTTGCCGTTCAAACCCCAGTTCAAGTTGTCTGATGGCAGGCTGGACCTGCACCTTGAGACGACTTTTCGCAAAGCTGCAACCGAAGCCCCTTCCCTGGCGGTCAAAGGCAACGTGCTGCTCAAGTCCCTGGCCATTGACCAAACCGACGGTACCCCCGCGATCCGTCTACCTGAGCTGGCCGTGGCTTTGGACGAGACCGATGTCTTTTCGGGCAATGTTCACGTAGCTCAAGTGACCCTGGTCCATCCCGAATTGCACGTATCCAGGGACAGTAAGGGGCAGTTGAACCTGCTTCGCATGGCGACGTTGCCGGCGGCAAAGCCCGACAAGGCGGCGCAAGCAGAGGCCTCGCCGCCGTCCGAGCAGGGGGCGACAAGAGAGGTCGCCGGACCGCGCCTGGTGCTGGACAAATTTGCTATCCAGGGGGCTCAGATTTCCTATCGCGATACCGGATCCGGTATTTCGATGAAGGCGATGCTCGAGGGTTTGGAACTGTCCGTAGAGCGCACAACCGTGGATTTTCAGACCAAGGCGATCGCAATCGGTGAGGCCACGCTCTCCGGACGCTCGATCCGCATCGAAGACCACACCCTGCAAAAGCCCGTGATGACCACGGTCGCGCCGGTGGCTCTTTCGGTAAAGGATTTCTCCACCGAGCGGGGCAAGGAGGCACAGGTCGAATTTTCTGCCAACGTAAACCGTTCGGGACGCCTCAGCATCAAGGGGTCGGGCGGAGCCAATCCTTTGCATGCGGCACTGGCGGTGGATGTCCAAAGGCTGGATGTGCTGCCCTTACAGCCCTATTTCACCCAGCAGATCGGTTTGCTCATTTCGAAAGGGCAGGCCTCCGCCCGTGGCGCGCTGCAACTGGACTTGGCATCGAGTGGGGCGCTCAATGGCAGTTACAAGGGCAGTTTGTCGCTGGATGATTTGGCGACCGTTGACAAGGTCAACGCCGACGACTTTCTGCGCTGGAAGTCGCTCTACATCGGCGGCATCAATTCCCGGTTCGACCCGTTTTCGCTGTCGATAGACCAGATCGCCTTGAACGACTTTTTTGCCCGGGTGATCGTCAGCCCCGACGGTCGTATCAATCTGCAGGACATCGTCGGCGGGGAACATGCGAAAGTGGCGGAGCCGACAGCTGTCGCGACATCCGAGCAGAAGGCTCCGGCAGCGGTTGTCACGACCTCAGCCGCCGCCGAAAAAGTGGCGCCGATCAAGATCGGCAAGGTCACCCTGCAAGGCGGAGCGGTGAAGTTTAGCGACAACTATATCCAGCCCCATTACAGTGCCGATCTCGTCGATCTGGGTGGCATCATATCGGGCCTCTCTTCTGACGTGTCCAGCACCGCCTCGGTGGATTTGCGCGGCGAAGTCAATGAGGCACCCCTGAACATCGTCGGACAAATCAACCCGCTCAAAGGCAACCTGTTTCTCGACCTCAAGGCGGATGTCAAGGGCATGGAGCTATCGCCCTTCAGCCCATACTCCGAGAAATACGTTGGCTACGGCATCGAAAAGGGCAAATTGTCATTTGAAGTCAATTATCACGTGGCCGACCGCCAGCTCAAGGCCGAAAATCACTTGACGCTTGATCAGCTGACCTTTGGCGAGCGGGTGGAAAGTCCGGATGCGACTCATCTACCGGTGCAGCTGGCAGTGGCTTTGCTGCGAGATCGCAACGGGGTGATCGACATCAACCTGCCGATCGGCGGGTCGTTGAACGATCCGCAGTTTTCCGTGGGTCGCATCATCCTGCAGGTGATCGTCAATCTGATTACCAAGGCGGTGACCGCCCCCTTTGCCCTGATCGGTTCGCTCTTTGGCGGGGGCGAGTCCCTTTCCTGGATGGACTTTGATCCCGGCTTGCCGACCATCAACGCCACGGGAATGGAAAAACTCAAGAGCTTGGCCAAGGCCTTAAGTGAAAGGCCTGGTCTCAAGCTCGAAATCGCGGGCCGGGCAGAGCGCGATGCCGATGCCGAGGGAATGCGCCGCGCCAGGATCGATCAGAAGGTGCGTGCCCTCAAGATCAAGCGCATGGTCGATCAGGGCCAGTCGCCGGACCTCGAGCACCTTGAAATCGCGCCAGAGGAATATCCGGACTTGCTGACGCGTGTTTACAAGGATGAGAAATTTCCCAAGCCGCGCAACCTGGTTGGCGTTCAGAAATCGTTGCCGGTGGCGGAAATGGAAAAGCTCATGATGGCCAACACCCAGATCAGTGATGATGATTTGGCGGCACTGGCCAACCAACGTGCCCAGGTCACGCAAGACTGGCTCGTCAAGAATGGCCAGATCCCGCTCGAGCGCATCTTCATTGTCAGCGGCAAGCCGGGACCTGGAAGCAAAGGGCAAGAGAAGGCCGCAGCAAGCCGCGTGGATTTCTCGCTCAAATGACCAGAAGGAGAGATCGGGCTGTGAGGCCCGCCTCCCTTGCCGGGAAATTGCGGAGCGGAGCACAAGCTGACCAGGCCCGTGCGCGTGGTCCGGTTCTCGGACCGCTCGAGTCCGACGGATGTAAAGCGATCGCACGGTGTCTGGCCTTAACTTGAAGTCGCCAAGATCGTCGTGCGCAAAGCGGTCGATCAAGATGCCCTCCGTGACCTCTTTGATTGCAAGCGTCTGACCGACAAGGGCGGCTGGGTCTTTGCCGCATTTGCGCTGCCCTTTCCTGCGGCAGCAGGCGCTGACGGGGATAATCCGATGGCTCCGGGATAGGCGAGCTCGCGCGATCCTCGTTCGATCTTGGGGGGGCGCCAGTCCGATGGTGGTCGCAACTTCGTGGTTTACGCCACGAAGCTGTTTGCATTGAGGAGCACCGGTGCAAATGCTGCGGCGCGCCATCGGATCGGGGACAAATTCACGATCGCGGACGCCATCACGCAATCGCGTCAAAGATCTCCAGGCGTGCGGCTCGCCGTCTTCGTCTGGAATGGGTCTGAGGTTTCGTTGCTTGCTCTGTGCCGCGGCGCGAACCGGCACGGGCGGAAACCGCGCGGGCGCCACGTCACCGCCGAAAGGACCGAGATTTGTGCTTGACATGGTTTTTTTGCAGATGGTACGTTTACCATTAGTGGAAACGCGTTCAATATATTGAACAACAAAGCCGAGTCGCGTTTTCACCTCGGGCTGCCGTATGCACAAGCAATGAACGCGCAACAGCAGTCAATTTCTCAAGCAAAAGTCCGGAGGAGCCAATGAAGATGCTGGGAAGAGTGACGTTGTTTGCGGGGCTGTTTTGCGCGCTTTCGGGCGCAGCCTTGGCGGCCGGAGTCGATGAACTGCCGCCCGATATCCAAAAGTCGCTGTACGCAAGGAGACCCTCGATCCGCAGCAGCCGATCGGTCCCAGCGCCTACCGCGACTGGAAGGCGAAGAAGGGTCCGCCCTGGACGATCGGCTACGCCAGTTCCTATGCCGGCAACACGTGGCGTGCGATGGCAATGGACCGGCTGCAGAACGAGATCATCCCGAAGTGGAAGAAGCTCGGGTCTGGTCAAGGACGTGATCATCACCCAATCGAACTTAAAGGATTCGGTGCAGATCCAGCAGATGCGCCAACTCGTCGATCAGGGCGTCGATGCCATCATCGTCTGCTGCTCCAACCCGACGGCGCTCAACCAGACCATCAAGTACGCCTATGACAAGGGCGTGCCGGTATTCTCGTTCACCGGCTACTTGACTTCGCCGTACGCGGTCAATTCGTCCAACAACTATCAGCTCGGCGGCTTCCAAGTCGGCGAGTGGATGGGCGAGGAGATCGGCAAGAAGGGCAACGTGCTCGTCGTCGAGGGCATTCCCGGGAACTTCCGGCTCGGACTCGCAGGACCGTGGCATGAAGGCGGGCCTAGCGGCCAATCCGGACGTCAAGATCGTCGGCGACGTCGCCGGCATGTGGACCGACCAGGTCGCTCAGGCCGAAGTCCAGAAGTGGCTTTCCACCCACCCGGGCCATCTCGATGGCATCGTCGTGCAATCTGCAGCTGAACTCGGCGTGCTGCGCGCGCTGGAGCAGTCCGGGCGCAAGATGGTGCCGATCAGCCTCGGCGGCGAATCCGGTGCGCTTGTGCTATTGGCGCAAGCATCCGGAATTCATCAGCGCTGCGCTACCAGCTGTGGCCGCCCGGGGACGAGATCGAACTGACCTGGAACATCATGATGCGCACGCTCGAGGGACAGGGCCCGAAGATCCAGTCGGTACTGGTGAACTCGGTCAAGTTCACCTTCGACGACATCAAGAAGCGTTTGCCCGAGAACTGCGACGAGAACTCGGACAAGTGGGTGAACGTCGGGACGGAAAATTGGGGTGGCAGGGCGTACCTGGATCAGTTCTTCCTGCACCCCGCCGACCCAGAGCACTACAAGCGCTAAGCGGCCGTTGCAATCGCGTTTCCCGAAGCGCCGCCGGAATTCGCAATCGCATCTGGATTCGACCGAGTCACAGGTCAGATGGCTTCCGGCATTGCGCGCGCTTCGGGCACGCACCCGCCTGTAAGCGCCGAGCTGGTCTCGGCGCCCCCCGCGCTCGTTGCGGGGGAGATCTCCGTGACGGACGTGCGCAAGTCCTTCGAGGTGACGCGGGCGCTCGACGGCTGCACGTTTACGGCGTCCGCTGGGCGAGATCCACGCGATCTTCGGCGGCAACGGCTGCGGCAAGAGCACGCTGGCCAAGGTGATGTCCGGCGTGCTGCCGGTCGACGGCGGGTCAGGTTTCCGTTCTGGGCACACGCCCACCAATCGCCGCACGACGCGCGCGCGATCGGCATCGCCACGGTGTTTCAGGAAGTCCTGGTCGCCGACGAGAGCTCGATCGTCGACAACCTCTATCTGGGCGCCGACCACCTGTGGTCCCGGGTTCTTCCGGCCAAGGCAAAGATCAGCGCGGCCCGGGCGCTGATGGCCGAGCTGACCGGCGCGGACATCGACGTCGAAATGCTCGTCGGCACGCTGCCCCTGAGCGTAAAGCAGTGGATCACGATCGGGCGAGCGCTGCTTAGCAAGCCGAAGGTGCTCATCCTCGACGAATCCTCGGCGGCGCTGGATCTGGACTCGACCGAGCGGCTGTTCGACAAAGATGCGCGAGTTGCGCGATCGAGGGTCGGCCGTGCTCATCGTCACCCATCGCATCGCCGAGCTGATCCGCATCAGTGATCGGGCCACGGTGCTGCGCGACGGTCGCGACGTCGGCGTGCTCGAGAAGAAGGACATCACCGAGCGCAATCTGCTGAGCCTGATGACTGGCAAGGCCGAACCGCCTCCTATATCGATCGCGGCGGCCCGGGAGGTGCTGCGGCACGAGGTCGTGATGAGGACGCGCGGCCTGAAGGTGTGGCCGAGCGGCGACGACATCGAATTTGCCCTGCACAAGGGTGAAATCCTGGGCATTGCCGGCCTCGATGGACAGGGGCAGAACGAATTCATCCGCGTGCTGGCCGGAGTGCAGAAGGCCGAACGCTCGGCGCCCTTGGTGCGGCAACATGTCGGCGGCCGGTTCGTCGAGATCCGAGGCCTCGACGACGCCAGCGAAAATGGGGTTTGCTACGTATCGGGCGATCGCAAGCGCGAAGGGATCTTTGCCAACCTGAGCATTTTCGAGAATCTGTTGATGCCGCTGTACCGCCGTACGTCGCGCGCGGGCAAGCTGGCGATCATCGACTGGCGTGCACTCGGCGGGATCTTCGAATGGGAAGTCGAGCGTCTGTCGATCCGGATGGGCGAGCGCAGCAACAAGATCACGTCGCTGTCGGGCGGCAACCAGCAAAAGGTGTTGATCGGCCGCGCATTTGCCCTCAATCCGGACGTGCTCCTGCTCAACGACCCGGCGCGCGGCGTGGACGTTGGCGCCAAATCCGAGCTCTATAAGCACCTGACGGCGTTTGCCGGGCGTGGCAAGTCGGTGGTCTACCTGTCGAGCGAGATTGAGGAGTTCGTCGGCTTTTGCACGCGCGTCATCGTGTTTCGCCACGGCACGATCTTCGGCGAGTTCGCCGGCGCCGAGATAGAGCCGGCGCGCATCCTCGAGGCCATGTTCGGCCAGTCAGGCCGGACGCACGCCAACACGGGCCGCTCCGCCACCGAAGTGGCGGTCGAACGCGAAGCGATCGAAGCCAAGCGTCAGCGCAACCTGCCGCCGTGGATGCGGGAAAGCTATGCCGGCGCCGAGGTCAAGGCGCCATGAACGCGGTTGCGGCCATTCGCCAGGGCCCGGCGCCGTCGACGTCGTCGAACACGTATCTCTTCGTGCCGATCGTCCTTTTCTTCGTGCTTCTCATCATCGCGGTCCTGCGCAGCCCCAACCTGGTGACGAGCGCAGGGATCGGCGGGGCGATCATCGTGGCAACGCCCCTCGTGCTGGCGACCTACTCCGTGATGGCGATCGCGATTGCGGGCCGAGGCACGGTCGATCTTTCGGTCGGGCCGCTGATCGGCTTCGTCAACGTCACGCTGGTCGAACTGTTCGGCGCCGAGTACCTGAGTTCGCCGATTGAATTCTTTCTGTATGCCGTCGCCGTAGGCATTGCCTACCACTTGATCATGGGGCTGATCATCGTCTTCGTGCGTGTCCAACCCATCATCGTGGCCTTGAGTGGTTACCTCGCGCTTTCAGGGATCAATCTGGTCATCATGGCGCGACCGGGCGGCACCGCGCCCGAATGGATGGCTTCGTGGGGCCAGGGCACGTCGATCTACTCGCCGGTGAGCGTGATCCTGGTGCTTAGCACGGTCGCCTGGCTGCTGTTCTCGCGCACCGCCTTCTACAGCCACCTACGGTTGATGGGCGCCGACGAGCGCTCTGCTTACACGAGCGGCGTGCGCATCAACGTGGTACGCCTTGGGGCGCACGCGATCGCCGGCATCTACGCCGGCCTGGCCGCGCTTGTCTACACGTCCTTGATCGGCTCCGGAGATCCGACGCAGGGCACGACGTACACGCTCATTGCGGTGACCGCGCTGGTCCTGGGAGGCACCAGCCTTGCCGGGGGCCGGGGCGGGGTGATGGGGTCGCTGCTTGGGGCGATGAACATCTACCTCATCACGGCCGTGCTTGCGACCTTCAACTTCGGCGCAGTACAAAGCTTCGTCACGGACCTGTCCTACGGGGCGGTGCTGGTCATCTCCTTGCTGCTGACGCTCGTGCTGCCCTACATCCGCAACGTTGTCGGAAACCTCTCGCCGCTGCTGTTCTTCGTGATCTGTTCCCTGGGTACGATCGGCGTCATCTTGCACGCCACCTACGATTACTCAGCGCCGGCTCCGGTCGTGCGCGCGGCGGCGGTCGTCGCCACACCGGTCGAAGGGACGCCGTCGGCCGATGCCGGGCCGGCGGCCGCGGTGCAGCCCGAGGCGACGGCTCGGGTGCCTGCGAGCCCCGGCGCCGCCGCCACCGCCGCGGCCACCGTCGTGGCACCTGCCGCGGGCGCGTCTGTGGCCGTCGTCCCGGCCGCGGAGACCGCCGCAGCCCCGGACTCGTCGGCGCCAGCGACAAGTTTTGCGCTCGCCGCACCGGCGCCCAACGCCGAAGCGGGCGTGGCTGTGCCGCCCGCTGATGTCGCGTCGGCCCAAGGTGCGGCGCTGCCCGATGGCGCGCCGGCCGCAGTCGTCGTAGCCGCGCCCGCCTCGGCGGCGCCGATCGCCCGCGCGCCGACGGCGTTCGTTTTTGAGGAGATGCCCGAGGACGGTCCGCCCCAAGCGAGTTCCACGCTGGCCGGTCCGGTGACCTACGTGGCGCTGCTGATCTTGTCCCTGACCCTGGTGGCGCGCGTTGCCGTGAGCCAGGCCAGGAACTGGACCTTGTCCCCGCTCATCCACGTGGTCGTAGCTGCGGTGGTCTTGCTCGGCATTTTCGCCTCGGCCAATCCCGCGCGCCGGATCCACGTTGCCCACGGCGCGCCGGTGGCGGTACCCAGATGAGTGCGACGGACATGGGCTGGGGACAGGAAATATGAGCCGATCCGCCGAATCGCCGCTGATCAAGTGGATCGGGCTGGGCGTAGCGCTCATCATCGCGGCCGTCGGTTTTGGGCTGGGCCTGGGCCAGGGACTGCCGGCGCAGGAAGTCATCTTGTTCGCGGTTGCCACCTTTGCGCTGGTGGCGTGGGCGTGGCGCTTTTACACGACGCGCTGGATCGAGGCAGCGGCCCAGGCGGCCGAGTCGGCCGCGGCGCAACCCACGAACCGCACGAGCGCTGACGACGCCGAGGCCGACGCGCCTCGCAAGAGGGGATTTCGCGCGTTCTTGCGCGCCAATCGCGCAGTGATCATCGGCATCTTGCTGCTGCTCGGCGCCTTTGGCATCGCCTCGATCACGATCAGCGGATTTTTCTCCGCGCTCAACATCATCTCGGCCGTGGTCCTGCTCGCGCTGCTCGTTTTCTCGGCCTTGATGAGTCGCTTCGTCGTGGCCAACAAGAGCGCCTTCATCGGTCTGACGGTGCTCGTCGGGTTGTTTGTCGTCGGGTCGCTTGAGGTCGACGGATTCATCTCTGCTGCCAACATCAAGTCGATGCTGCTGTTTGCCTCGTTTCTCGGCCTAGCGTGCGTCGGTCAGACGCTCGTGGCGCTGCTCGGCGGACTCGACCTTTCGATCCCGTTTGTCATCGGCTCGGCCAACGTCGGACTGCTCTATCTCATGGGCTTGGGGATGCCCTCTTGGCTTGCGGTCATCATCGTCCTGATCCTGGGCACATTGATCGGCATGCTCAACGGCTTTCTGAGTTTTCGCCTCCAGGGCCAGGCTCTGATCCTCACGCTGGGCGTAGGTTTTGCCGTCTCGGGCATCACGCAGATCGTCACAGCCTGGGCTCGCGCTTTGCGGGCAACGTGTTCGGCAAGGTGCCCGAGTGGCTCACGAATATCGCGGCGATGAACGGCAGAACGTTCGGCCTGGACGTGCCCCCGGTGATCATCATCTGGATCGTGGTGGCCATCATCCTGGTCCTGGGCATGAAGAACACCGTGTACGGGCGCTATCTGTACGCGCTGGGAGGAAACCGGACTTCGGCGATGCGCTTATCGATCTCCGAGCGTCGCTACTGGATTGGGGCCTATGCGGTCAGCGGAGCCTCGTCGGCGCTGGCCGGCGCACTACTGCTCGGATGGAGTGGCGGCGGATTCATCGGTGTGGGACAGCCGTATCTCTTCACGACCCTCGCCGCGGTGGTCATCGGCGGGACGTCGCTGCTCGGCGGCATGGGCGGGTATGGATTTACCGTGATCGGCGTGCTCGTGCTGCAGGTGCTGACCTCGTTTCTTGTCGGCATTGGACTCACGTTTCAATGGCAGCAATTCATCTTCGGGCTGCTGATCTTGCCGATGGTGGCGTTATACGCGCGATCGCCACACATTCGGACACAGGTGTAACGCAGGCGTAGACGGACAAATCGGACCGGGGAGGGTGATGATGGAAAAGCACGGATGGAGCCATTGCGCGCTGCAGTACCCGCAGTGCGCGGCATCGAGCGCGGCGGGGCGATGATGGACCTCAAGCTGCTGCAGTCGACCGACATCATCGGCGGGTCGTTCTCGCTCATCCTAGCGGGTACGGCTGGCGCCACTGTGCTGCAGCTGCTGGGCACGGGCTGGGTGGCCAGAAAATGGAAGCTGCCCGTCGCGCTGGCGGCGATCGTCACCTTTGTGGCCACGCTCTACTACTACCAGTCGCGCGAGGTGTGGATGGCGGCGGGGCAGATGCCCGTCATCTATCGCTATATCGCTTGGATGATCACGATGCCGGTGCAGGTGGTCACGCTGTATTTCTTCATCGGTGCGCTCGGGCCGCTGCCCACCGGGCTGTTCTGGCGCCTGCTGGTGGTGGCCGTGGTGACGGTGCTGGCCCGGTACATGGGCGAGGTCGGCTACATGCATTCCACGCTCGGATTTTTGATCGGCATCGCCGGCTGGTTGTACATCCTGGGCGAGGTGTTCTTCGGCAAGCTCGGTGAGATCAATGCGCGCAGCGGCAACGAGACGACTCAGTCGGGTTTTTTCTGGCTGCGCCTGATCGTCACCGTCGGCTGGGCGGTCTACCCGCTTTGCAACTTTGTGGCCAGTTTTGCCGGCGGCGTGGACGAGGGGCGTTTGAGCATCGTCTACAACCTTGCGGATGTGGTGAACCAGATCGCCTTTGGGCTGATCGTCTTGACCGTGGCGATGCGCGATTCGGCATCGGCCCGGTAGAGGCGCCGTCACGGTGGCGATCTTTCGCAGTGAACGACAGGGGGAGTCCAGGATGCAATCGACCGCACGACCGTCCAGCAGTCCGGGTCCGGCAGCGCCGCAGCGACGGCGCGCGGGCGCGCAGGCTCTCGGAATTTCCCACGGCACCTTGGTAGGAAGGGGTAAGGTATGAACGGCGCAGACATCATTGCCATCATCATTCTTGCGACGATCGTCATCGCGGTCGCGGTGTATCTGCTGCACTGGCTGTACCGAAGATCGTCCAAGGACGTTTCCTTCGTGCGCACCGGCCTCGGCGGCGAGAAGGTGGTCATGGGCGGCGGCGCGTTGGTGCTGCCGATCGTCCACGATGTCACCGAGGTGAGCATGAACACGCTGCGCCTGGAGGTGCGGCGCGCGCGCGAGAAGGCGCTGATCACCAAGGACCGCATGCGCATGGACGTGACCGTCGAGTTCTTCGTGCGCGTCGTTCCCAAGGAGGAGTCGGTGGCCGCCGCCGCCCGGACGCTGGGCCAGCGCACGATGAACCCGGAGAGCCTCAAGGACCTCGTGCAGGGGCGGTTCGTCGATGCGATGGGCCAGGTCGCCGCCAAGATGACGATGGAGCAGATGCACGAGCATCGCGGCGAATACATCAGCACGGTGCGCGGGCAGGTGGCCGACGCCATGACGCAAAACGGCCTGGAGCTCGAGGCCGCTTCGCTCACCGGGCTGGACCAGACCGACATGAAGCTGTTCAACCCGTCCAACGCGTTCGATGCGGAGGGCCTGACGCGGCTGACCGAGGAGATCGAGACGCGCAAGAAGAAGCGCAACGACATCGAGCAGGACACGATGGTCGCCATGCGCAAGAAGAACCTGGAGTCGGAAAAGCTCACTCTGGCCATCGAGAGGGAGAGCGAATACTCGCGCCTGGAGCAAGAGCGCGAGATGGCGGTGCGGCGCGCGCAGCAGCGCGCGGAGATTTCGCTGGAAAAGACCGAGCGGGAGCGCGAGATCGAGGAGGCGCAGATCCGCGCCGGCGAGGAAGTGGAAAAGGCGCGCATCCGCCAGGAGCGGGCACTGGAGGCCGAGCGCATCGCCCGGCTGCTCGACTCCGAACGCCTGGAGGTGCAGCGCCGGCGCGCGCTGGAACTCGAGGAGCAAGAGCGCGTCATCGCGGTGGCCCACAAGTCCAAGTCGCAGTCGGAGGCGCAGGCCGCTGCCGAGAAGGCCATGGCGCTCATGGTCGAGGCCAAGGAAAAGGTGGTCTCGCTGCGCGAAAAAGAGGTCGCCGACCGGCGCAAGATGATCGAGTTGATCGTCGCCGAGCAGGAGGCCGAGCGCGAGGCAATCAAGGTGCGGAGCCAGGCCGAAGCGGAGAAGCACGCCGCGATCGACCGCGCCCAGGGCGACCGGGCAAGCGCCGACGCCGCCAAGTACCGTTATGCGGTCGACGCCGAAGGCCAGCGTGCGATCAACGAAGCCGAGAATCTGCGCTCGGATGCGAGCCGGCGCAGCGGCCTGTATCGCAAGCTGCTCGAAAACCTGCCGGGGATCATCCGCGAGAGCGTCAAGCCGATCGAGAAGATCGAATCGATCAAGATCCTTCAAGTGCAGGGAATGCCGGGTCTAAACGGCGCCGGGGGGGGCGCAGCTGGGGACGCTGGCGAGGCTGGCGACGGCGGGTCGCGCGCGAGCTTGGCCGACAGTGCGGTGAATGCCGCGCTGCGCTACCGCGTCCAAGCGCCATTTGTCGACGAGATGCTCGGGCAGATCGGGATCTCGCCTGGGTCGCTCAGCACGCTGGGCAACCTGCTCAAGAGCGACGGCAAGGGTCTGGCCGAGATCGTGGCAGGCAAGGCAGGATTGAGCGAGCTCGGCGTAGTCAAGGCGCCGGACGCCAGCGGAACGGACAAGTGAGCTAGGCCGCAGCTGCGCGACATCCTAAGGACAGCACGAACGAAATGGCAACGATCCAAGCCACGGAAAAGCGACTGGCGGTCGCCACGAGCTGGGCGCTGTTTGCGTCCTTCGGGCTGTGCTTCATCCTTTCGGGTTTTGGCGCGCAGCAGTGGCTGTACGGTCTGGCCGGCTTTGCCCTCATCGTCGCCGGATTCATCTCCCACGTGATCATCAACGTGGTCTTCAAGAAGGGTTTTAGCGAGGGCGAAATCGTCACGGGCTTCATCGCTTTCGGCGTCTCCCTGGTTTGCTTCATCCTGGCGTGTTTGCTCGATCCGGCGCTCGGACCGACCGACGTGGCCATGGGCATCGGCGGGTTTGCGGCCATCGTCGCCTGTTTTCTTGTCTATCTGATCACCAAGTTCGGCCTGCGCGGCGCATTTTCGCAGTTTCACAGGAAGGGAGAAAAGTCCGTTGTCGGCTAAGCTCGTATGGCTGTGCGCGTTCGTCAGCGCGTACTGGGCCTACTGCATCTACTGGGGAGTGACCGCCGCGCGCATGGCGGGCACCGGCGTCGACTTCTTGTTGGCCGACCGGCGCCTTCCTCCGTGGCTGTTCGTCGTCTCGGCCACGGCGATGTCGTTTTCGGGCTGGACTTTTCTGGGCCATCCGGCCATGGTCTTTCGTGACGGCCTTTCCTTCGCGCAGACCTCGCTGTGCGCGATCGCCATTCCGCTGACCGGCGTCTTGTTTCTTAAGCGTCAGTGGCTTCTGGGCAAGCGCTTTGGCTATGTGACGTCAGGCGAGATGTTCGGCCACTACTTCGGCGGCGAGGGCATCCGGCTCCTCGTGTTGCTGATCGCTTTGGTCTTCGCCGTCCCGTTTGTGGGGATGCAGCTGAGCGCCTCGGGCTACCTGATCCAGTACCTGTCGGACGGAGCCGTCGACCGCACCGTCGCGATGTGGGTTCTGACCTCGGTCGTGTTCCTCTACGTCTGCCTAGGCGGCCTGCGGGCCAGCGCGTACGTCGGCACCTTACAGGGGCTGATGATGGCGGTGGGAATCGTCGCAATCGGGTTGGTGGCCTACGGTAAGCTGGGGGGATTTGGCCCATTCAATGCGGCGCTGGCCAAGCTCGGCGCCAGTACGCTGGGATCCTGGGGAGTCTCCGCCCAGGGTTATAGCGCCTACCTTTCGATTCCCGGCGTCATTCAGTTCACGTCGGGCCTGGGTCGCGAAGATCCGGTGGGCGGCATGTGGACCTCATCGATGATCCTCACGTACGGTTTTGCGCTCATGGGCATTCAGGCGACGCCCGCTTACACATTTTGGGGCTTCAGCAATCAAAGCCCGAAGGGCTTTGCCGCGCAGCAGGTCTGGGCTTCGGCGGCCTTCATGGGGTTGATTCTTGTCTTCTTCCCCGTGGCGCAGGGCATGGGAGCGCATTTTCTCGGGGCCTCGCGCGCCGAAACCGATGCGGGCCTTGCCTTGTCAGCCGTGTTGCCGGTGTCGGGCGGGTCGCAGCTCGACCTCGTGTCTTCGTTCATCGCCTCCATCAGTTCGTCCGCCCCCTGGCTGAGCGCGCTGCTGGCGCTGTGCGCGCTCGCGGCAATCCAGTCGATGACCGCTGCCTACGCCAGCGCCACCGGTGCGATGCTTGCGCGCGACGTGTACCGGCGCTATTTCAACCCCGCGGCCGACGGACGCCAGCAAAAGCTCTACGCCCGCATCGGCATCGGCGTGATCCTGCTTGGTGCGCTGCTGATGGCCACTTACGCACCCGCAGGCCAGAACGCGCTCGGGGCGCTGGCGCTGGGTTTTGGCTTCCAGCTGTTCCCGGCCTTGGCAGCCATCTGCTGGTTTTCCTGGATCACGCGCCCAGCCGTACTGCTTGGCCTCGTCGCCGGCCTGGTTACGGTCGTATTTACCGAACCCTTTGGCGCGGCGCTGGCGCAGTTTCTCGGCTTCGAACTTCCCTGGGGTCGCTGGCCCTGGACCGTGCATTCGGCCGGCTGGGGAATCTTTGTGAATTCGCTGATTTGCGTGGTTGTGTCTTGGATCAGCCGTCGCGAAGAACAGCGGCAGCACCGGATGGTGTTTCACGATTTTCTGCACGCTTACGCCGACGCCGGAGAGGGCAAGAGGCGCCTGCAGCCGGTCGCTTGGGCGATCACGCTCGCTTGGCTGTTCTTTGCCCTGGGGCCCGGGGCCGTGATCGGCAACGATTTTTTCGGCCTTCCCAATGGGGGGCTGTCGGCCTGGAAGTTGGGCCTGCCGTCGCTGTGGGCGTGGCAGATCCTTTGGTGGGCGCTGGGCGTGCTCGTGATCTGGTTTCTGGCCTACAAGATGGAAATGTCGACCGTGGTGGGCCGCAGCCTGGAGTTCTCCTCGACCGGTCGGGCCGATCTGGCCTGGGACTCGGCGCCGATCGGGGCCGACTGGCGCCACTGGTTCTGGGGCGTCACCGTCGCCGCGGCGATACTGGTCGGCGTGCATTGGATCTTCGGGTGGCAGGGGTAGGAGTTGCGGTTGGTTCCGCATTTTGGGATAGGAGTCGTGCGATGGGACAGTTCACTTTCAATACCGTGGGCCAAATCGTGTTTGGCGAGGGTGCCATAAAGCGCATCGGCGAGATCGCATCTGCCCGTGTCGGCAAGAAGGTCTTCTTCGTAACGGACCCCGGCTTGCTAGCCAGCGGTGTCGTCGCGCCGGCCCTGCAGGCCCTTGCCGATGCCGGTGTGCAGGTCCAGGTGTACTCGGATGTGGTGGCCGACCCGCCCGAGGCGGTGGTCGAGGCTTCGGTCGCGCTGGCCCGCGACTTCGGCGCCGACGGCGTCATCGGGCTGGGTGGCGGATCGTCGATGGACGTCGCCAAGCTGGTCGCGCTGCTGGCGCCGGGCAGGGAAAAGCTCGCCGACGTCTACGGTGTGGGCAACGCGAAAGGGCCCCGGTTGCCGTTGCTGCTCGTACCTACGACCGCCGGCACGGGGTCGGAGGTCACGCCGATCTCCATCGTCACGACGGGCGCGAGCGAGAAGAAGGGCGTCGTTTCGCCCGTGATCTTGCCCGACATCGCCCTGCTCGATCCGGAGCTGACCTACGGGCTGCCGCCGGCCGTCACGGCATCGACGGGCATCGATGCGATGGTGCACGCCATTGAGTCGCATGCCTCGGCAAGCGCCAACAACAATCCGGTTTCGCGCGGGCTGGCGCGGGACGCGCTGCGCATGATGGGCGGCTCGCTGGAGCGGGCCGTGCACAACGGCCAGGACCGCGTGGCGCGGGCGCAGATGCTGCTGGGCGCCATGCTGGCCGGACAGGCCTTCGCGAACTCCCCGGTCGCCGCGGTGCACGCCCTGGCCTATCCGATCGGCGGGCATTATCACGTGCCCCACGGACTTTCCAACTCGCTGATGCTGCCCCACGTGTTGCGCTTTAACGCGCAGACGGCGAGTCACGCCTACGAGGAAGTCGCGCCCTGCGCCTTTCCCGAACTCGGCGATGTGCACGCTTCGTTGCGGGCGCAGGCGTTTGCCACCAAGCTGGCGGACTTGTCCAAGCGCTGCGGGCTGCCGCAGCGCCTGCGCGACGTCCAGATTCCGCGCGATGCCCTGCCCAGACTTGCCGCCGACGCGATGCTGCAGACCCGGCTGCTGGTGAACAATCCGCGTGCCCTCAGCGAAAAGGACGCGCTGGCGATTTATGAGGAATCCTGGTAGCCGTGCGGGCGCCGGGTTCGTCCGCGCCGCAGGGACAGGATGGACGCAAAGGGAGCAAAGGGAGCAAACATGGCCACAGACGTCAAGAGTTGGGCTAGCCGGTACAAGAGCTTGAGCGACAACGATGCCACGATCGCCGCGATGGCGAAGTACTACACCTGCACGTTCATGTTCGACATGGGCGAGCGCAAGGTGATCATCGAGATGCACGACGGCAAGGTCAAGAACATCAATACCGATCCGCAGCCGCTGGACGCCTACGATTTTGCGCTGCGCGCGTGCGCGCAGACCTGGCGCGAATTCGCGCAGGCCATACCCCGGCCGATGTTCCACGGGATCTGGGCCGCGAGGTTTCGCCAGGACCTCAGGCTGGAGGGCAACCTGCTGGTTCTGATGCAGAACCTGCGCAACTTCACCGCGCAGTTCGAACTGCTGCGCAAGAGCGGCGTGCCCGTCTGAGCGACCCACTCGATCCGGCTCGCCCGTTGTCCCCTATCATATCAGGAATCGCGAACATGGCTCGTCATTCTCCCGTTACTGGCCGCTACGTCACCATCGAAGTCGATGGGCTTGAGTACAAGGTCTTTTACCTGCATAACGGCACCGGGCAGCCGCTCGTTTGCCAGCACACGGCCGGCTGCCATAACCACCAGTGGCGCGGATTGCTCGAAGACGAGGAAATCACCAAGAACTACAACGTGATCGCTTACGACCTCGCACGCCACGGCAAGTCCGACCCGCCGCACAACAGCGAATGGTGGAAGTCGGAGTACAAGCTGACCGCGGACCACTACGTGAATTTCATCGTCAAGTTCTGCGACGCGCTTGAACTGAAGAATCCGATTTTCATGGGCTCGTCCTTCGGCGGCAACATCGCTCTGCAGCTGGCTTTGCGCCGGCCTGACCGTTTCAAGGCCGTGATACCGGTCGAGGCGGCCGACTACGCACCGGGCTTCTTTCTTGATTGGTGGCGTCACCCCCACGCCAACGCGGCGCAGGTCTGCGCCAGCGGCGTGTGGGACCTGATGTCGCCGCACTCGCCGGAGATGGACCGCTGGCTGACCTGGCACTACTACACGCAGGGCTCAGAGGCGTTCAAGGGCGACCTGTACTTCTATTCGGTCGACCACGACCTGCGCAAGCAGCTCGAGGACATCGATGGCCGCCGCTGCCCCGTCGTGATGATGACCGGGACCTACGACTACCTGACTCCGCCCGAGGCGACCGAGAACACGGCCCGCCGCATCAAGGGCGGCGTCTACATCGAGATGACCGATATCGGCCACTTTCCGATGAGCGAGAACTATCCGCTGTTCCGGGTGTACCTCAAGGAGGCGCTGCGCATCATCCGGGAGCGCACCGGCGAGTGATCCCGGGAGGCCTGAACGCGGTCCGAAGTGCCGGGGACCGTTGAACCAAAGATTCGCAGACAGGACAAGACGATGAAGATCATCGAATTCGGCAAGGAGGGCGGGACCCGGAGCGTCGAAGGGATGAAGATCCTGCAGTTCGACGGCGATCCGCGGTCGAGTCGCCAGCCCGAAAGAGAGCCGATGGTGGTTCCGCCGGCCACCTCGAGCTGGCGCCCGACCCGCGTGCGGCGGGTCGTGGACTCGCTCAAGATGCACGTGCTCGACCTGGGCAAGCTGCGCCTGGACAAGAACTTCATGGTTGCCAATTCGACCGTCGCCACCGCGCGCAACCCCAACCCACCCGGCCAGGTAATCGACATCCCGGTGTCGGCCTACTACATCGAACACCCGGATGGAAACGTCCTGTTCGACACCGGTTGCCATCCGGACTGGGGCGGACCCAACGGGCGTTGGCCCCAGGGAACGCAGGAGATCTTTCCGGTCATCGGGGGCGAGGAATGCATGCTGCCGGCGCGCTTGGAGGCCCTGGGCGTGGGCCCGGACCAGATCCGGCATGTGGTGCTTTCGCACCTGCATTGCGACCACGCGGGGTGTGTCGAATTCTTCCGCAAGTCGCAGCTCATCGTGCACGAGGACGAGTTCGCCGGTGCGTATACGCACTTTGCCCTGCGTGACGACTCCACGCCTTATATCGTCAACGACCTGGAGCACTGGTCCCGGCTCAACCTCAACTGGCGCCGCGTCGGACGCAAAGAGCCCGATCAGAACCTCGTCGAGGGCGTGCGCCTTCTCAATTTTGGCAGCGGCCATGCCTACGGCATGCTGGGCTTGGAGGTGTCGCTGCGCAGCCAGGCCGGCGTGCTGCTGGTGTCCGACGCGTGCTACACGGCGCAGAACTACGGGCCGCCGATGAAACCTCCCGGCATCAGTCACGACTCGGTCGGTTTTGCGCGCACGATAGAGCGCATCCGCGCGATCGCCGAAGGCAAGAAGGCGTCCGTCTGGTTCGGGCACGATGCCGCCCAATTCGAGACGCTGCGCAAGTCAACCGAAGGATGGTACGAATAATCTCCAATGATCGAGAGGAATTATGAAACTCAACGACGAAAAGCTCCTGCGGCAGCAGTGTTACATCGATGGCGCCTGGGTAGCTTCGGAAGGCGGTGCCACGATCACGGTGCGCAATCCGGCCACCGGGCAGCCGATGGGAACCGTGCCGCGCCTGGGGGCGGCGCAGACGCGCCGGGCGATCGAGGCGGCACATGCGGCGCTGCCGGAGTGGCGGGCCAGGTCCGGCAAGCAACGTGCGGCGATACTGCGCAAATGGGCCGATTTGATGATGGCCAACGCCGAGGACTTGGCGCTGATCATGACCTGCGAGCAGGGCAAGCCGCTGGCCGAATCCAAGGGGGAAATCGCCTACGCTGCCTCCTTCATCGAGTGGTTCGGCGAGGAGGCCAAGCGCGCCTACGGCGACACGATCCCCGGGTATGCGCCCGATAAGCGCATCGTGGTGATCAAGCAACCCATCGGTGTGGCCGCCGCCATCACGCCGTGGAATTTTCCGTCGGCGATGATCACCCGCAAGGCCGGCCCGGCTTTGGCCGCGGGCTGCACGATGGTGGTCAAGCCGGCGAGCCAGACTCCGTTCTCCGCGCTGGCGCTTGCCGAGCTTGCCGAAAGGGCCGGTGTGCCGCGCGGCGTATTCAACGTCGTCACCGGGGGCGCGGCCGAGATCGGCGGCGAGCTGACGGCCAATCCGATGGTGCGCAAGCTCTCGTTCACCGGTTCGACGGATGTCGGCAAAAAGCTCATTGCCCAGTGCGCCGCGACCGTGAAGAAGGTGTCGATGGAACTGGGCGGCAACGCGCCCTTCATCGTGTTCGACGATGCGGACCTGGACGCGGCGGTCGAGGGGGCGATGGCCTCCAAGTACCGCAATACCGGACAGACCTGCGTGTGCGCCAACCGGCTCCTCGTGCAGGACGGGGTCTACGATGCCTTTGCCCAGAAGCTGGCGCAAGCCGTGCGTGGACTCAAGGTTGGCAATGGCATCGAGGCGGGAATCACGCAGGGCCCGCTGATCGACGCCAAGGCGCTGGAGAAGGTGGAGGAGCACATCAGCGATGCGCTTGCCAAGGGCGCGCGCATCATCACAGGCGGCAAGCGTCATGCGCTCGGAGGCACGTACTTTGAGCCCACCATTCTCGCCGACGTCCGCCCGGAGATGCTCGTGGCCCGAGAGGAAACCTTTGGACCGGTGGCGCCGCTGTTCCGGTTCAAGACCGACGCCGAGGCGATTGCCATGGCCAACGACACGGAATTTGGCCTCGCCGGCTATTTCTTTGCGCGCGACGTCAACCGGATCTGGCGGGTCGCCGAAGGCATGGAATGCGGCATGGTGGGCATCAATACTGGCTTGATTTCCAGCGAAGTGGCGCCATTTGGCGGCGTCAAGGAGTCGGGTCTGGGACGCGAAGGGTCCAAGTACGGCATGGACGAATACATGGAGGTGAAATATCTTTGCTATGGCGGAATCCCGGCATAGGTGCAGCGCTCGCCGATCGGAGCCGCCGGGGCGCGCGGTGGTATGCGCGCTGGGGGCCCGGCGGCGGCGTTGTCGGCCGTGAAGACTGCGCTCATGAAGGAGCCGCAGGTTGCCGAGTCGGGGCGCGCGCACTCGGGACGCCCCGCCGGTGCCGTGGCCGGCGCGGGCCGCTGGGTGCCGGCGCTGACGCGCGCAAGCCAGATCCTGGACGTGGTCATGGCGGCCGAGCAGCCGCAGACCGTATCGACCCTGGCGCGCGATCTGGGGCTGCCCAAGAGCACGGTACACGGCCTATGCGCGACGCTCGTGCACCTGGGATTGCTCACGCGTCGCGACGGCAATTCGTTTCGTCTGGGCCCGCACGTGATGCGCTGGGCGAGCGCGTTTTTGGCGCGCACCGATCTGACGGCCGAGTTTTCTGCGCTGTGGGACGATCTGCAGGTCCTTACCAATGAGACAATCACCCTTTCGGTGCTCGACGGAGCCGACGTCGTATATATCGGCTGCCGTAACAGCTCTTCGCCGCTGGGCATATCGTTTCGCATTGGCATGCGTCTGCCGGCCGCATTCACCGCTACCGGCAAGGCGATCATGAGCACGATGAGAGAATCACAGGTGCGCGAGATCATGTCGCGCCCCTGGCCGGAGCCGTTGACCTCCCGCAGCGTGCGCAGCATCAACGCCCTGCTTCGGGAACTCAGGGACAGCCGGGAGCGAGGCTACTCCATCGATGACGGGCAGACACGCGAAGGGATGTATTGCTTCGGCACCGCGGTGCGCGACTCTGCCAATCAGGCAGTCGCGGGCGTCGCGGTGAGCTTGCTGGCCGAAAAGGTCGACGAGGCAACGATGCAGCTAGCGGCCCGTTCGATCCAGACAATCGCGCGCAAGCTTTCGATTCGACTCGGCGCCGATCTGGACGTCGATGCATGAGCGGCAACTGCGCAGACGCTACCTTGGCGGTCGCAATGCCCGGAACATCGGCCGGGAAGTCCGCCTGGGCGAAGCGCTGCCGGGCCAAGCCGATCGCCAGCGCATCATGCCGGAGCGTCGCTGGCAATTTGCCGCAAGACTTGTTCGAATACCTCGGGAGGTTGCCCGCCCTCGATGAGGTGCCGATCGTCGATGATGATCGAGGGAACGGACCGGATTCCGCGCCGCTGGTAGGCGGACTCGAGGTCGCGAACCTCGCGCGCGCAGCGACCGGTGGCAACCACCTCGCGCGCCGGCTCCGCATCCAGTCCGGCTTCTGCCGCGCAGCGCAGCAGCACGGCAGGCGCACCCGGATTTTCCCCCAGGGTGTGGTAGGCGCGCAGCAGCGCGTGCTTCAACTCCCTTTGCCGTCCCTGAAGACCCGCCCAATACAGCAGGCGATGCGCATCGAAGGTGTTCCACACGCGCGCCCGATCGCCGAACGCGAAACCGACCGAAGCGCCGCGTTCGCGCAGCATCTGACGCGACGCGGCCAGTTGCTCTTGCGAGGCGCGGTACTTTCGCGACAGATGTTCCAACGCGTCCTCGCCCTCCGGCGGCATGGCCGGATTGAGCTCGAAGGGTTGAAATTGCAGTTGCGCCGACACGATCCCGTCAAGACGCGAAAGGGCGATCTCCAGGGAGTTGAGCCCAACGGCACACCAAGGGCAGGCGACATCGGAAACGAAGTCTATCTTCATGAAGTCCTCGAAGGTCAGAAGCAGTTCCAGGTGCAGCGCTTGCCGTCCATCTTTGCCGATTCGCGCCGGTCAGCGCTTGCGGCTAACCATTGTGGGCCCGCGCCGTGCGATGGCGCGGTTCCATGGCGGAGGACAGGTCCTGGCACACGGTTCGCCCGCATGATAGTGCCTGACCGGCGTTCGCCCCGGGAAAGGAACCGGGATGCCGATGACCGATGATCTCCCGCACACGGCGAACCATCCTTCGGCCGCGGACGCCGAGGAGCGTCCGGAGCCTGCGCCGTTGCCCGAGTACGCCACGGCCGAACAAAAGGATCTCCACTGGTATCTGCACGTGTACCAGGGAGACCACGTGCCGCAGTTGACTTTGCGGGCGGTGGCCATGGGCGCAGCGCTTGGCATGCTGATGTCGGTATCGAACCTGTACACGACAATGAAGGTCGGTTGGTCCTTTGGCGTTGCCATCACGTCGTGCGTTCTTTCGTTCGTGATTTGGAACGCCTTATGCGCGCTCGCTGGCGGTCGCCTGACGCGGATGTCGATTCTCGAGAACAACTGCATGCAATCGACCGCGTCGGCGGCCGGCGTATCGACCGGCAGCACGATTGCGACGAGCTTCGGTGCGTTGCTGATTCTTGACCCCGAGCATCGTCACCTTGCCTGGCCGGTTGTCGCCGCCTTCACGCTCGCAGCCGGCGCGATGGGGGTTTTTCTCGCGGTACCGATGAAGCGCCAGCTGATTAACTATGAACAGTTGCCGTTTCCTTCGGGTATCGCGGCGGCGACGACGCTGCGCAGCCTCTACAGCCACGGTCGGGTCGCGCTGCGCAGGGCCTACGCACTGATTGTGGCACTTGTTGTCGGGGCGGTCGTCGGCGTCCTGAACACCGCCGAGGGGCAGTTCGTCGCGCTTGGCAGATTCTTTGCTTGGACGAAGGAGAGGTTCTTCAACATTCATCTCCCGGATCTTGTGCCGGAGACCGGATTTCGACTCTTGGCCGGCAAACCGATGGTCGCATTCGGTTTCGAACCCAGCGTGCTGCTGATTGCCGCCGGCATGATCGTCGGATTGCGCATTTCCCTTTCGATGCTGGCGGCCGCGGGCGCACTGTACTTCTTCTTTGCGCCGTGGTTGCAGGCCCTGGATGCCGCCAACGCGGGCGTTCCGGGCTACGTCGCATCGATCCCGACGGCCGGAGGTGGCGCGCTCTTTCATCCGGTTCGCTGGGCGCTGTGGGGCGGTACGGCGTTGATGGTGTTTGCGAGTCTAACGTCGCTGGCGCTGCAGTGGCGCACCGTGGCGCGGTCGTTGCAAAGTTTGCGCCGACCGACGAGCGCGCCGTCCGACATCGAGGTCAAGATGGCGGCGATCGAGGTGCCGCTTCGCTGGCTATTCATTGGGATCGTACCTATCACGCTGGCGCTTCTTGCCGTGCAGATCATCGCGTTCCATATTCAATGGTGGGCGGGGTTGATCGCCGTAGGAATGTCATTCGTATTGGTGCTGGTCGCTTGTCGGGCGACGGGCGAGACCGATACGACCCCCGTCGGACCGCTGGGAAAGGTGATGCAGCTGCTGTTTGCCGTCGTCTCGCCGGGCAATGTCACGCACAATCTGGTGGCGGCGGGGGTTGGCGCAAATTGTGCGAGCGCGTCGGCGGAGCTGCTGACGGATCTCAAGAGCGGCTACCTGCTGGGCGCCAATCCGAGAAGACAGTTTCTGGCCCAGTTCGTCGGGGTATTCTTCGGCACGCTCGCGATCGTGCCGGCGTGGTACCTGATGATTCCGAATGTGGCAGCGCTAGAGAAGTACCCGTTGCCGGCCACGCAGATGTGGGTCGCCGTTGCGCGCATTCTGTCGACGGGCGTAGAGAACCTGCCGATGACGGCGCGTATCGCAATCGCGGTCGGTGCCCTCATAGGCGTGGCGTTGCCTCTGACGGAACGAGTGTTCCCAAATTCGCGGCGCTGGTTGCCCTCGGCCATGGGTCTGGGCCTGGGCTGGGTGGTCTTTTTCAGCAACGCCTTCTCGTTCGCGATCGGGGCCGTGATCGCGTCGGTGTGGGGCGCTGTGCACCGAAGAAGCCAGGAGACGTTCAAGGTCCCCATCGCCTCGGGGCTGATCGCCGGGGAATCGATATTGAAGGCGATCCTCGCGATGCTAGCCACGCTGGTCGGCGTCTTGCAGTAGTGCGACGTTGGCGTGGCTCGCGTTCCAAAGGCAGTGTGTCGCGGGAACAAGATCGGCGCTGGTTCGCGGCGCCGGCGCAGTTGGGCGTGCGTCGCGCAAAGGGAAGATCCGGCGCTCCGATCAGGGCTCGGAGCTGGTCGAGCGGATTTCTTCGATGGTGGTGAGACCCTGGAGCACCCGTTCGATCCCGTCCTGGCGCAATGTGCGCATGCCCGCGCGCATCGCATGGAGCTGTATTTGACCGGCGGTCGCCCGAGTCTGGATCAAATGCCGCATATCGCGGTCGCTGGACATCAGTTCGTGGATGCCCAGACGGCCCTTCATGCCGCTGCCGTCGCAGTGTTGGCAGCCGGGCGCGCGGTAGCTCATCAGCTGGCCGTCCAGCGCGAATCGATCCATCCAGTCGGCAAGCAAGGATTCGCGCGTGAGCTCCAGCGCGCCTTCCGGTGCCGAATGCAGATAATCGGCCAGGAGTTCCTCGATTTGCTCGGGCGTAGCCGGTTGCTCCGTGCGGCAGTGCGGGCACAACGCGCGGACGAGGCGCTGGGCAAGCAACGCCGATCAAAGCGTCGGCAAAGTTGAACGGGTCCAGACCCATGTCGAGCAGCCGCGTCACCGTCTCCGGGGCGGTGTTCGTATGCAGCGTGGACAGCACCAGGTGCCCGGTCAAGCGATGCTTCGATCACGATGTGCGCGGTTTCCAGGTCGCGGATCTCGCCCGACCATGATCACGTCCGGATCGGCGCGCAGGAACGCGCGCAACGCTCTGGCGAAGGTCCAGTCGATCTTCGGATTTACCTGTACCTGGCGCAAGCCGGGCTGGGTGATCTCGACGGGGTCTTCAGCGGTCCAGATCTTGCGTTCGGGCTGATTGATGTGGCCCAGCGCCGAGTGCAGAGTCGTCGTCTTGCCCGATCCGGTCGGCCCCACGCACAGCACCAGCCCGTAAGGGCGCCGGACCATCAACTTGAGAAGGTCCAGATTCTTGGGACAAGTCCCAGCTTGTCCAGCGGGATCGGCTTGGCCGATGCCAGCAGCCGCATCACGATGTCCTCGAGCCCGTTGGTCGGTCGGGATCGTCGCGACGCGCAGCTCGATCTTGTGCTGCGGCGAATAGCGCGCGAAATTGATCTTTCCGTCTTGGGGCTTGCGCCGCTCCGAGATGTCCAGGTCGCACATGATCTTGATGCGCGATATGAGCGCGTTGCGGTAGTTGTGCGGCAATTCGATGTAGGGGCGCAGCCGGCCGTCCCTGCGGAAACGCACCTTGACCTTATCGCGGCCCGGACAACACTCGATATGGATGTCGGAAGCGCCCTCGACATGCGCTTCGATGATCATCTGGTTGATCAGGCGCACGAGCGAGTTATCGCTCTGCTCGATGACCTTTTCCTCGCTCAGGCTCGGAGCCTCGAGCCCGTCGCGCTCCAGGGTCTTGGCAAGGCTGCCCACGTCGATGGCATCGCCTTCCTCGCCGCCGAGACGAACATCGTTCCCGCCCGGCTCGGAGTTTTTGGATCCGGCGCGAGCGTAGGCGGCGACCAGCGCCTGCTCGATGTCGTCGCCGCAGACCAGCGCCGGAACCACCTTGGTCTGCGCAACGAATTCGAGTTCGTCGAGGACCGCATGGCGCGTCACGTCTTCGACCCCGACCACCAGCGAAGTGTCGTTCAACACGAGAGGTAGCACGCGCAGCCGCTGCGCGATCGCATACGGTATGCGCTGCAGTGCGTTGATGTCCACCGGGAAGCGGCCGATGTCGACGATCGGGTAGCCCATCTTGCGCGCCAGTGCCGTGCGCAGGTCTTCGCGCGTGATCAGGTTTTGCCGTATCAGCAGCTCTCCAAGAGGCGCGGACCGGTCGTTCTTTTGTAGTTCCAGGACGGCATCGAGTTGCTCGGGCCGTATCAGCCCGAGCGCGATCAGCGCCTCTCCCACCCGCATCACCGGTCGGCTGGCCTGCAGTTCGAGCGCCTTGAGCAGGTCCTCCGCGGTGACGATCTGTTGCTTGACGAGGATTTCGCCCACCTTCTGTGAACGCAATTCCTCTTGCATTGCCGCAACTTGCTCGATCTTCTTGGAACTCGTTGCGCGCTGTCTGGCCAGTACCTTGCCGATCGGCGTTCCCAGTTCCCGACTCTGGCAGGCTTCCATGGGCAGGAACGTCCGGATGACCCGGTCGGTGTCGTCGATCGGCGGGAACAGGAAGAGTCCGTCGTGTTTCTCGACATAGCCGATGGTCTTGCCCGCGATCGACCTTGCGTCGTTGAAGACCACCCGATAGGGCAGGCGGGGCCGCGCCTCGAACACGGCCAAGACCTCTTGCGGCTCGACGCCGGCGCGCTGGCCGCTTGGCGACAGCGGCTCGGCCAGCGTCAGGGAGAGAAACTGCCCAAAGCGCAGCGCGACCGGTGTTTGGGCCGGCGAGTACTGCAACTCGGCGTATCTTTCCTCGAAGTTGATCGATAGCAGGACGGCGCGCGCGACGCGGCCGTTGGGCCCCTGGATCATGCATTCCATCGGTCCCAGATGCTCCGACGGTCCGGGATAACTGCCGTAGGGCGGGGACGGCCAGTAGATCGGGGCGCGAGGAAACGGCGCGCGAGGGTGCACTGACGCGTCGGCGCCGCTGGCAAGGCTCAACGGCTCCTCGAGTGGTGGTAGTTCAAGCTTCATGTCGCGACGGTCAGGGCTTTGGGCACAGCGTGACCCATGCGGTAGCAAATACCCCAAAGGGTAGTCCCACGAGCGCCGGACTAAGCGGCAAGAAAGGCTGCCAAATCGGTAGTCCTGGGGTGTTTTGCCGGGCGGTCACGCAGCGCGGACGAGCGCGCGAGACGTGTTAACACTAATGGCCAGATTTTCCCTACAATTGGATCGACATGGAAATCACGCTCGGCCAGTATGAACGCATCGAGAGTTGCCTTCCTCGGCAGAGGGGCAACGTCCGCTATTCCAATCTGCAGGTCTTAAATGCCATCTTGTATGTGTGCGAGCACGGCGGCCAGTGGCGTGGTCTGCCCAAGCGCTTTGGCAATTGGCACACGATCTACACTCGAATGAATCGCTGGTACAAGTCCGGCGTTCTGGAACGGGTCTTCGAGGCGCTTCAGGATGCTCAGATCGTGCGTATCCGATTCGAGCCGATAGTGCTTGACGGCTTCATGGGCGGATCACGGCCGGACGGTGTGAAAGCCAAAATGACGTCAGCGCACCATCGAGCGCGAACTCCCGCCGCCGATGGACAGCCAAAGTTCGTCTGGGTGCCCAGGATGCTCGTGCGGCGGTGACGTCGCTGCTGGCAGCAGGGAGGAACTCAAGACGCCCCCAAAGGTCGGCGCCGATCGCGCGGCGGTCCGAGCTGGAACGGCCGGCGCGTTCAGGTGAGGATGTCCAATGCTGCGACAAGACCGGCGATGCAGCCGAGCGTCCGCGCGTTGAGGTGGAATGCTTTGGCGAGCTCTCCGCTGACGCCGTCCCGCCGACGGGTCGCCGCGCCTCGGCCAGCGCAAATTCGGGGAATTCGGTCGGATCTATAGCGCAATTCTTCTTTTTCTTCGCGATTTTGGAGGGAATCGATTAGTGTTAACAGGTAGGCCCGCCGGTGCCAGAGCCGATCGATTCTTGAGAGCCGGCGGCCAGGTGCGGTTGCCGGCACGCAAGCCGCGCTCGGGCGCGGATACAGCGCCCCGGACTTGGTTGTCGCGGAGTCCAAGCGCATGCGGTTAAGTCATTGAATACATTGGACGTACGGCAAAAAGCGGATGTGCGCGCGGCGGCGACCGGCCGCCCCCGGATCATCCGAAGCGGGTGCCATTGCGGGCCGTTTTGACCCAGCCATTTGCGCATGCGCTCGAGCGCCGGGGCCAAGGACGCCGGGGCAAGCACCGCGTGATTCTGCATTCACGCTTGGAGCGTATCTTCGGGGCCTTAGCGAGTTAACAAGTTAACGAGCCAGCAGGGCAACCTTGATCGCAGCTATGCCGACGGCCGGCCGCGCCGAACTTTGCCGGTATCTGGGTGGGCGGCGTCCCCGTCCCCGCGCTACCGTCCGCGGATTGATCGATGCAAATTGACAGGAGCATTTCGGAGCCCGAAATGGGCAGCGCCCGCTCGAGTCAGATGCGACGCTGGGTGAGCAGCGCCAGTCTCACCGTCGCGATCGCACTGGCGGTGGCAAAGGTTTATGCGTGGCTGGCGACCGATTCGCTGAGCCTGCTTGCCGCGGTGGTCGATGCCTTCGTCGACGTATTCGCGTCGGTGGTGACTTTCTACGGCGTGCGCTACTCCTTGCGGCCCGCCGACGCGGAACACCGTTTTGGCCATGGCAAGGCGGAGGCGCTCGCCGCCTTTACGCAGGCCCTTCTTCTGACGAGTGCCGCGCTGGTGCTGGTCGTCGACGGCATCGAGCGCCTGCTCGCGCCGCACAGCGTGACGCAGATCAACCTTGGCCTTGGTGTCATCGCGGCCGGCACGCTGCTGACCTGCCTGCTGGTTCTCGGCGAGGGCTACGTGGCCAGGCGCACGCAGTCGCAGGCGATCGCCGCGGATCGGGCGCATCACTTGTCGGATGCCGTTGCCAACGTGGCGGTCTTGGCGGCCCTGGCGCTGACCAAGTTGTCCGGGTGGCCGCTGTTTGATCCCCTCTTCGCGATCGGCATCGCCGCCTTTTTCGCTTGGACCGCCGCGGGCATCTTTCGCTCGGCGCTGCACACGCTGCTGGATCACGAGCTTTCGCTTGCCGAACGCCAACGGATCAGTGCGGTGGTCATGGCGCACGTTGGCGCAATCGGGTTGCACGATCTACGCACCCGTCGCTCCGGTCCGCAGCGCTTCATCGAGTTTCATCTCGAGCTCGACGGCAGGCTCACCTTGCTCGAGACCCACGCGATCGCCGACGAGATCGAATGTGCCTTGAAGGCGGCGCTGCCATCTTCCGAGGTCATCGTGCACGTGGAGCCGGCCGGCATCCGGGACGAACGCCTTGACGACCGAATCGAGGCCTGCGCGGAAAGATAGGCGCAGGCTCTCATTGCACGCGCGAAAGTCCGGACGGACGCGCGGATGCGCTCGCGCAAGATCGCGGCTGCGGGCCCTGCGCTGCAGGACAAAATCCCCGATGGGAGGGCAAGGGGTGGTTGTGTGGGTCAAAGCGCGCCCGCGGCACCTGGTTTTTGGGGATGGTTTCATCGCGTGTCCCGTCTCGTGCCAATGCAACGCGCTGCCGTAGTGCTGCTTGCCGCAGCGCGGCACAAGCGATCAAGGGGCTCGCCGGGGCGTGGCATCCTTGAAGCGTGGGTGCACCTGATCGAGCAAGCGGTAGACAACGGGCACGACGACCAGGCTCAGCAGCGTTGAGGTGATGAGCCCGCCGATGATCGCGATGGCCAGAGGCGCGCGCAACTCCGCACCCGCCCCCAGGCCGAGGGCAACGGGCAGCATTCCTAGCACGGCCGCCGCGGTGGTCATCACGATGGGCCGCAGCCGGACCGGACCAGCTTCAAGGATCGCCGCATTGCAATCGAGTCCGGCCGCCCGCAACTGATTGATGCGGTCGACAAGAATAATGGCGTTCTTGCCGGCAAGGCCGGTCAGGAAGACGAGGCCCAGCAGGGACACAATGCCAAAATCGCTGCGCGCCACGAACAGTCCGAGCATGGCTCCAACCGCCGAAAGCGGCAGCGAGATGGCAATCGCCAGAGGGTCCTGCCAGCTGCGAAAGAGCAACAGCAGGACGACCAGCACGCCCGCAAACGCGAAGCCAATCGCGCTGGCAAAATGGCCGAATACCTCGGCAGCTTGAGCCGATTCGCCGGCGAGGGCGAGCTGGGTGCCCGCTGGTAGCAGCGCGGGGACATCGGCCAGTACGCGCTCGGTCACGGTGCCCAACGCGACAGCGCCAGAAAGGTTGCCGCGGATGACCGCGGCTGGGTGCCCATCGCGCCGCAGCCACGTACCGTCGCCGTCCGCGCCGATGCCGGCAATCGCGGCGTCGGCGACGCCGGACCAGCGCGTCACATGCGCGAGCACCTGCTTTGCGGCGGACGCCAGCACGGCAGGGTTGTCGCCGGTCAGCGTGATTTCGAGCGGCTGTGCGGCGGCGACGGCGATGATGGGCAGGTTCTCGACGCTGATCCGCACCAGCGACTCCTGGGCGAGCGCGCGCCGCAGCCGCACCTCGATTGCCTGCGCGGTGGACGTGCGGTCGCGCCGCAGTGCCACGTGCAGCACGCCGCGGTCGAAATCCCCGGCTGCAGTGCCGGCGATGGATAGCACGCCATCGACATCGGCATCCGACGCTGATGCGCGCAGCAAGGCGCGCCCCCGCGATGTCGGTGGCCTCAAGGCCGGAGCCCGGCGCCAGCGCGAAACGCACCTCGCACTCGCCGCGGTCCAGCGCCGGGATGAACCCCTGCGGAATCAGGGGAATGAGAGCGAGGCCGGCGGCAAAACTCAGCAATGCGGCGACCAATACGGCGCGCGGGTGGCGCAGCGCCTGCGCCAGTAACCGGCGGTAGGCATCACGAATGAAGCGCCAGGCGGACGAAGGTGCTCGCGGCTCTTTTGCCGTGAGCCAGCGCGCTGCCAAGACCGGTGTCAGCGTGCGCGCGACGACCAGCGAAGTTAGCACGGCGGCGGAGATTGTCAGGCCGAAGGGGCGAAAGAAGTTGCCCACCACGCCGCCCATCAGGCCGACCGGCACGAAGACCGCGACGATGGTGAGTGTCGCGGCAGTCACGGTCAGGCCGATCTCGTCGGTCGCGCGCAGGACGGCCGCACGCGTGTCCGTGGCGTGCGGCAAGTGGCGTGCAATATTCTCCACATCGACGATCGCATCATCGATGATGATGCCGATGACCAGCGCCAGCGCGAGCAAGGTGATCGTCTCGAACTGGAAGCCGGCCAGCGCCATCGCCAGGAACGTACCCAGCAGCGAAGTCGGGATCGCTAGCGCCGAGATCGCGGTCGCAGCAACGCTGCGCAGGAACGGATAGATGACGAGTACCGACAGCGCGACCGCGGCCCAGAGCGCCTCGAGCGTCGATCCGGTTGCCTCGCGGATGAACGGCGCTTCGGCGCGCAAGGCAACGACACGCACCTCGGCGTCCGCCGGACTGTCGCGCACGGTGCGCTCCAGCGCCTGCGCCACTTCGAGGGTGTTTGCGTCGGCGCGCTTGATGACTTCCAGGGCAACGGCGGGCGCGCCGTCGAGGCGCACGCGCGTCGGGGGCGTGCCCGCGCCGCTTGCCCCGAGTCCCTGCCGTGTGACGCGGGCAACGCCGGCGACCGCGCCCAGGCGCGCGGCCAGTCCGCCGGCATCGGTCGTTGCCGCCGTCCACGCGGCCGGTTCGCGCGGCGCCAGGACGTAGGTGACGACCGGCGTCTCGTTGAGGTCGAGATGCTGAATCGCCACATGTGCGCCGGCGGGAATCGCAAGGCCCGCGAGCGCAGTGTGTACGCGCTCCTCCGCGGCGGCGAGGCCGATACCGACCTCGAACGGCACGCTGGCCACGGCCTGACCACCGGTGGTCGTCAGCGTGAGCGGGCCGCGTCCGGCAACATGGACAAGGCGTCCCTCGATGGGTTCGGTCAGATCGTGCTCCACCGCGTCAACCGCACGTCCAGGCGCATCGGCGACGACGATCACGACCGGAAAAACGATATCGGGGAACATGGCGACGGGCAAGCGCCAGGCGGCGAGCAGGCCGCAAATCCCAATCAGCAGCCAAGCGCCGATCGTCGCGCGTTGATGGGCGAGCGCATAGCGCGAGATGTTAAGGCGTTGACGCCATGAAAGGCGCGGGCGCGGGCCTGGTGCTGCATCGCCGACCCCAGGATGTTTGGCAACTTCTATGATCTGCCCCCGACGTAGCGGTGTGGGGATGGTCTGGGACACCGGGCCCGGTTCTTGCTCGGTTTCATCCGTTACCGCGCCGTGCGCCACGGATTATCAGAATGCAGCGATGGCCGACATGCGCTGCATCAAGTTCAGCGCTTACGCGGTAGCACTGTTGCATTGGCGCATCGACGCGCTGCCGGTCGCCTTCGTGTCGGCTCGAAGCCACTAAAATTTAGGAGCCAAGGGTCGTGCCGCAAGCGCTGACGGCGGTATCGCCTTTCAGGTGGCTGGATCCGACGGTGCGACGCCGTCCGATTATTTTGAAGGGGCAGCAATGCGCATTCTACCAATGCCGGTTTTGGCGACTCATCGGCGTTACGCCTGGGTTCGTGATCGCAATCGCGGGTACGGATACGGTGCCGCCGCGGCGATCGCTGTGGCGCTCGTGGCCGCCGGTCTGGCGACGGCCCCGCAGGCAGCGCGCGCCGACGATACCGCTGCGGCACCGGCGGCGGCCGCAACGGACGAGTTGGCCGTCTTTTTCAATCTGGGGGAGGTCATCGTCACGGCGCGTCGTCGGGACGAAAGAATTCTCGATGCTCCAATCGCGGTGACCGTGCAAACCGCCGATCAGCTCAGGGAACAGAACGCCGTGCTGTTTGACGACATCGCGCGCGCGGTGCCTAACCTGCGCATGATGCCGTCGCCGGAGTCGGTCTCGGCACTGGACGTGACCATGCGCGGACAGACGGCGATCCGCTCGGCGATCGCGTTTGACCCGGCAGTGGGCATCTACGTCGATGGCGTCTACGTCGCCGAGGGCCAGGGTGCGATGAGCACCTTGCTGGACCTCGACACGGTGGAAGTCGTACGCGGAGCGCAGGGCACATTGTTCGGACGCAATAACACCGGCGGCTCGATCTCGTTTAACACGAATCGGCCGCGGCTGGGTGTCTACAGCGCCGAGGTCGCGGCGGACGCGGGCGCCGACGGGTTGTTCATGGGTCGGGGCATCCTGAACGTCCCGGTCGGCGACACGGTGGCACTGCGCTTGGCCTATCAGGACAACGAGCGCGACGGTTTTGGATCCAGCGTGGGTAGCGGCCAGGGCAACTTCGACAACGAGCATCGCTACCAGCTGCGACTGGGAGGCCTGTGGCGCCCCAATTCCTCGTTCGACGCCTATTGGACTTACGAGCATTTTGAGGCCGACGAGGTCGGTGCATTGTTGCATCCTTTGCCCGGGACCGAGGTCGACCAATTGGGACAGCTGGTGAACTCGATCCCGCTGCTCAGTCAGCAAATTCCGGGACTGTTGGGCGTTCCCCCAGTGGTGATGCCCTCCAACCCCTACCAGACCGACGCCGATTTCCACTCGCACGACGACACTCGCCTTGATGCCACGCAGCTCACGCTCACCCAGGCCATCGACAGCTCGACCCGGGCCAAGGTGATCCTGGGCTATCGCCACATGGACAACAGCACGGCGATCGACGTCGACGCCACGTCGCTGCCGTTTGCCAACACGCTGCTGACCAACACCTCCAGCCAAAAGAGCGCCGAGTTGCAACTGGTGGGGGCCGCGCTGGAGAAACAGCTAAATTGGGTCGGCGGCCTGTACTGGTTTCGCGACGACGGCAGCGCGCCTTCGCTGCTGCAACCTGCGTCGGCGGCCTACATCAACGACTTTCAGGTGTTGTCCCAGGCCGGCGTGTACCCGTCCTCCAACCTCCCGGTGAGTCCCTACGCCGGCCACGTCAGCAATGCGTTGCAGAACCTTTCCGGTGCCGCTTTCCTGCACGGGGATTATCGGCTGACCGATCGCTGGGCAGCGGCCGCAGGTCTGCGGCGCACGGACGACACGCGCAAGCTCAGCGAGAACTCGTACATGCTGATACCGGGCTTTGGACAATCCTGCCAGATCGCCGCCACGGGTGCGGCCAACTCCGGCCCGGCCAACAATGGCGGTCCTTGTCCGCCGGTGAGCAAGAGCGCCAGCTTTTCTTACTGGTCCTGGGAGTTCTCGACGCGCTATCGGCTCAGCGATGAGGTCAACAGCTACTTTCGCACCGGCCGCGCACAACGTTCCGGCGGGTGGAACGAGCCGATGAGCAGCCTCCAGGACATGCCGTTTCGTCCCGAGGAACTGACCGACTACGAACTGGGCCTGAAGTCCAATCTGCTGGGCGGCGCGCTGATGATCAACGGCGACGTCTTCTACGGCAACTACGACGATATGCAGCGCTTGTTGCCACGCCTGGTCGGCGGCACGCCGACGACCTACGTAGTCAACGCCGGCCATGCCCGGGTCAGCGGTCTCGAATTCGAATCGAGGCTACAAATGGCGCGCACCTGGTTGGCGCAATTTTCCTTTGGCTGGACCGACGCGCGCTACGTCGCCTTTCAGTACGCGGCGATCTCCGGGCAGCCGGGCGTGAATCTGTCCGGCAATCAGTTCGATCAGACGCCCAGATTCAATGCGGGGCTGGGGTTGAGCTACGAAACACCGCTGCCCGGTGGCCGCATGCGGCTGCATGCCGATTACGCCTGGCAGGACGCCGTTCAATTTAACACTATCAACGACTTCAACAATCAAGGCGCCTACGGAACGCTGAACGCCCGCGCCACCTATGTGGGCGCCAATGGCGCCTGGGAGTTGGCCGCTTTCGGCACCAACCTGACGGGGCGCCAGTACGCCATCACCGGAGGCACCGTGGCGGCGCCGCCGTCTCCGGTGCCGGCGCTCTCTTGGCAGATCCCGGGCGCGCCGCGCTTGTGGGGCGTAGAGCTCCTGTACCGCTGGGGCAACAAACACTGATGCGGGCGCTCCGTGCGCTTGCCGGGCCGCTCGCGTTTGGGTTGTGCCTGCCTAGTCGGGCTGCCGCTGATGGCCGGTGCCGCCGCGGGGCCGGCGGCCGGTACTGAGCCAGCGGTTGAGGGGACGCCTGCGGTCCAGGCCGCGCCGGAGCGGGCGGCTGGGTCGCCCGACTGGCTGGACCTGAGCAGCCTGCCCTTTTTGCCGGTACTGGAGATCGACACGGCGCCGCAAAGCGGCCTGACCTTGGGGTTGATCCCGGTCGTGCTGTCGAACAATGCGCAGGGCGAGATCAGTCAGATCCTCGCTCCCGACATCATTCACAGCCAGTACTTTGGCTGGGGTGCGCGCCTGCGCGTCTTCCAGAACCCTTCGGATGATGAGAAGCTGCACGTGGTCGCAGGCGCCAAGCAATCGGTCGAACGCGAATTCGATGCCGAATACGCTATCGGACTGCGCCGCAATGAGAGCTGGTCCTGGACCACGCATGCCATGTACGATCGCAGCGGAACCGGTCGCTTCTTCGGCCTGGGCAACGACTCACTGCTGAGCGACCAAGCATCCTTCATTGACAGCCAGTCGCGCCTGGAAGTGACCGCGGCTCGAAACCTTACGCACGAGTTTCAGCTTGCCTATCGGGTCCGTGCCGATTCGGTGGACATCGAGCAGAGCACACTCGACTCGCTGCCGTCCATCGGAAGCCGTTTTCCCGGCTTGCACGGGATCGGCGCCCAGGCCGAGTTGCAGCAGCGGCTGGTGCTGACATATGACACGCGCGATTCGGTGATCGTGCCGCGCCGGGGCGAGCGCCTCGTCGGCTATGCCGGGCTTTCCACGCGCGCGCTGGGCAGCACAAACTCGTACACGTTTTTCGGCTTCGACAGCACCACCTTGCGGCCGCTGGGTCCCGATCTGACGCTTGCCCTGCATGCTGCATTGCGCTACATGCCGACGTATGCAAGCGCGCCGTTCTGGGCCTTGTCCTCGCTGGGCGGGGACCGCAGCGTCATCGGTGAGGCGCAACCGCTCCGATCGTATCCGGAGGGCCGCTTCGTCGACCGCAACGGCTTTGCTGCCAGCGTCGAGGCGCGCACGTGGGTTAGCCGGTTACGGCTTTTGCATACGGACCTGAAGCTCGAACTCGCGCCTTTCGCGGATACGGGCAAGGTGTTTTCGTCCCCGTCGCAAAGTCCTTTCTCACACCTGCATGCCGGCGCCGGCATGGGCTTTCGCATGGTGGCCACCCCCTTCGTCGTCGGCTACCTGGACGTCGGCTTCGGCAAGGAAAGGACGGCGGTTTTCAGCGGCATCGATTACCCGTTCTAATCGGCGCGTGCCAGGCGCGCCCGCATTTGGGCAACCGCTGCTCAATGAGCTGGCTGCGGGCCGGGGCGAAGGCTGGCCGATGGCGGCGCTCGACGACCAGCACAGCGCCCACATGGCGTCCGCCCCGACGCGCAAGATCAGCGCGATTTCGCTGGGCAGGCAAGCGGGCCAGCCGGCTTCGTCCATTTCGATGGGACGGGCGCTGTTCGGCGCGCTGCAGGCAAAGGCCACAAGCTTGTGGAGGACCCCCGGGACGATAACCGCATCGGCGGAGTGGGCAGGCCGGATCGGCACCGACCGCGCGCAGGGGTCTCGATTGCCCGACGGGCAAGCGCAAATCGGTCTTTGTTGGATCGCATTCGCGGTACTCAACGCATCGGTCGATCCGCGCTGTCGGCCAACGTGCCGCCCTGGCTTTGCGCAGATCCGGCCGCGATGGGTCTTAGGCGGATGCCAGACGCGCCGCCGCTCCAGGCGGACGCGCCGGCGGCATAATGGGCGCCCCAGGTTGCCACTGCGGGGGCAGTGCCGGTGGCCGTGTCCTGACCCGACCGCCGGACGTCTTGCCATGGCGCCAACGCATCACCCGCGGGCTTCGCAAGGAGGGGGTCGGTGCGACGATGGGACGCGCCGCCCGACCGCGCTGGCGTGCCGGGAACAGGGCCGTGATGCAGTGCGGGCGTGCCTTTTACGCGGGAGTCGATGCAATGACGAGCAGGCGAAATTTTCTTTTGGGCACCAGCGCCGCGGTGGCTGCAGCGCTGGACAGCGTCGCACCCGAGGCGTCGGCCAAGGAGGCGATCGATGAAGGCAGCCACCACGGGCCTCATGGGTTGCCGAGGCAGCTGACCTTGTTGTCGATCGCCAACGACGATGCGACCGAAACCCTCGGCGCCAAGACGCCCAACGGGGTCGTCGATATCAGAGCCGCGAGCCGCCTGCTCGGCATGACGGTACCACTGACGATGGAGGAGTTGTTGCGGGGCGGAAATGCGACCGGCCTCAAGCGCCTGGTCGACGTCGCGGTTGCGTCTGCCGATGCCAAGCCGGCCTTGCTCGCCGAGGCCGGCATACGCCACGGGCGTCTGTTCACCAATCCCGGCAAGATCATCTGCGTGGGCCTGAACTACCGGACGCACGCCCGCGAGACCGGCATGCCGGAGCCGCGCGTCCCGCCGCTGTTCAACAAGTACCCAAATTCGCTCGCGGCGCACAATTGCGTCATCGATCTTCCACCGAGGACCGTGGCCTACAAATTCGACTACGAGACGGAGCTGCTGGTTGTGATGGGCAAGGCGGCGCGCAACGTTACGACGGCCGATGCGCTCGGCCATGTAGCCGGTTACTGCACTGCGAACGATTTCTCTGCGCGCGATCTGCAACTGGAGTTGCCGGCGGGACAATGGATGATCGGCAAGACGCTGGACAAGTTTGCGCCGATCGGGCCGTATTTTGTTTCGGCCGACCTGGTTGGCGATCCGAACAATTTGCAACTCCAGACGCGAGTCAACGGAGAATTGCGCCAGTCCTGGAGCACCAACGATTTCATCTTCAACGTCCAGCAGATTATTTCCTACATCTCTCAGTTCTGGACGCTCGAGCCCGGCGACATCATCTTTACCGGTACGCCCCATGGCGTCATCCTCGGCTATCCCAAGGACAAGCAGGTCTGGCTCAAGGCCGGCGATGTGATCGCATCTTCGATCGAGAAACTGGGTGAACTCAATTTCCGGTTGGCTTGACGCTGGCTCGACCCTGGGCCGCCCAGCGCATCGACCGCCATCTTGGGGGTCGAATTCGGGGATGCGCCGATCGGCGGCATACGTGGCGCCGCCTTGGCGTCGACGGTATTTGGCGGTGCGCCGCGGCGCCGCGGGCACCGGGCGGCCCGTTGGCGGTGCGGGTGCTGACCGCCGGTTCGCGCAAGTCGGCATTTCATCGCACGGATCCGCAATGCGTCGCCGTGCGTCCCGACCCAGCCGATGAGAAGGTACGCTGGGGCCATCGATCACGAATCTACTGGAGGCATACATGTCCGAAAGCGACGAACTGGGCAAACTCGGCGACCTGCACCAGCGCGGCGTGCTGACCGACGATGAATTTGCTCGCGCCAAGGCGCGAATACTCAACGGGTCCGTCGCTGCCGGCGCGCGGGCGCCGGCGGCCGAGGCTCTCCAGGCCTTGCGCCGCAGCCGCGATGATCGGTGGCTCGGAGGCGTCTGCGGCGGCATCGCCCGGGTGACCGGGGCGCCGGCATGGCTTTGGCGGCTGCTCTTCACCTTGCTGTTCGTGTGCGGTGGCACGGGTGCGTTGCTCTACGTCCTGATGTGGATCTTCGTTCCGATGGATGCGCCGGCGCCAACGGCGGAAGCGGGTCGGCCCGGATGAGCGATACTGCCTTGCACAGCCGCCCGGGCGGTGCCGAGCCCCGCGGATTCATTGGCCGCCGCCGACGCAGGGGCCTGTCCGATCGGCAGCGGGGGTAGAAGCATGAAGCTGCTGCACACCATGCTGCGCGTCGGCGATTTGGCGCGCTCGATCGACTTTTACACGCGCGTGCTGGGCATGAACCTGTTGCGCACGAGCGAGCGCCCGGTGCAAAAGTATTCACTCGCCTTCGTTGGCTATGGGCGCGGCAATGCCGACGACCAGGCGGAGATCGAGCTGACCTACAACCACGGCGTAAGCCGCTACGAGATGGGCACCGCGTACGGCCATATCGCGCTGGGCGTGGACGACGTGGCCGCGGCTTGCGATCGGATACGCGCAGCCGGGGGCCGGATCAGCCGCGAACCCGGGCCGGTGAAGGGCGGAACGACGGTGATCGCGTTTGTCGAGGATCCAGACGGCTACCGCATCGAGCTGATCGAGCGCCGATAGCGCTGGCGCGCGTGCGGACGGCGCCGGCGGTGCAGGCCGGTAGAATCGGCCCAGGATGAAACGCTTCGGGTTGCTACGACTAGCGCTGCGCATGAGCCTGCGAGACTGGCGCGGCGGTGAACTTCGCTTGCTTGCGGCAGCGCTGGTCATCGCCGTGGCGGCCGTTTCGAGCGTCGGCTTCTTCGTCGACCGGGTCCGCCAGGGTATGCAGCGCGACGCCGCGCAATATCTGGGCGGCGACGCGGCTATCGAGTCGGATCGACCGATCGCTGCGCATTTGCCGCAAAGCGCGCAGGCCCTGGGCTTGCGCAGCGTGCAGACGGTCTCGTTTCCCAGCATGGCGATGCTCGAGGCTGCCGCCGAGGCTCCGGTCCTGGTCGCGGTCAAGGCCGTGTCCGACGGGTACCCGCTGCGCGGAACCATCCGCATCGACGACGGCAGTGGCGCGCGCAACGCCGGCACGGTTCCCGAGCCCGGCACGGCCTGGGTCGACGCCGAACTGCTGCGTGCACTGGGCGTGGGCCTGGGTGCTCGGCTGCGACTGGGCAACTTGCAGCTGCGCGCCGTGGCGACGATCCTCGCCGAACCCGACCGGCGCCTGCAGGTGTTCGGATTTGCGCCGCGCGTGCTGATCAACGACCGAGAGCTGGCGGCCAGCGGTTTGGTTCAGCCGGCCAGTCGCGTGACCTACCGCTGGATGGTCGCCGGAGAGCGCTCCCAGGTCTCGGCACTGGTCGGAGCGTTACGGCAACAACTTGCGCGCGGACAGCACCTGGAGACGCTCGAGGACGGACGGCCCGAGATCCAGCGTACGCTAGAGCGCGCTCAGCGCTTTTTGGGTTTGGTGGCGCTGCTCACGGTGTTGATCGCCGCGGTCGCGGTGAGCAGCGCGGCGCGTCGATTCTCGGCACGCCGACTCGACGACTGCGCGCTCATGCGTTGCTTTGGCCTTGCGCAGGCGCAGATCGCCGCGCTGTTTGCGTGGGAGTTCTTCCTGGTCGGCCTAGTCGCCAGCCTGGCCGGCGTGCTGGCCGGACTGGGCCTGCACCAGATCCTGCTGCACCTGTTGTCGGGGCTGGTTCAATCCGAGGCGCCCTGGCCGGGGGTCGTGCCCGGACTGCAGGGCCTGTTCTGCGGCATGGTGCTGCTGATGGGATTCGGGCTGCCGCCGCTGGAGCAACTGCGGCGCGTCTCTGCGCTGCGCATGCTGCGTCGCGATATCGGGGCACCCAGCGCCCGCATGCTGCTTTCCTACTTTGCGGGCAGCGTCGGATTCTTGCTGCTGCTGTTTTGGACGGCTGGCGACGCCAGGCTGGGGCTGATCGCGGGTGCCGGATTCCTGGCTTGCGTTGGGCTCTTTGCCGCCCTAGCCCGGCTTTGGCTGCGCATCCTGCAGGGGCTGCGCGGCCCGCGCGCGCCCAGGGTGCCGGCCGCCTGGCGCTACGCGGTCGCCGCACTGCAGCGGCGGCCCGGGGTCAGCGTGGCGCAGATCGTGGCGCTGGCAATCGGCTTGATGGCCCTGCTGCTGCTGGCGATCGTCCGTAGCGACCTGATCGATCAGTGGCGGGGCCAGGCGCCGCCCGATGCGCCCAATCGATTCGTGATCAACATCCAACCCGAACAGGCCCCGCAGGTCGATGCGCGTCTGCGCTCCGATGGCCTGGCGGGCGTCGCGCCCGAACCGATGGTGCGCGGACGCCTGGTCGAGATCGACGGCAAGGCCGTCGGGCCCGCCAGCTTCGACGACGAGCGTGCGCGCAGCCTGGTCGAGCGCGAGTTCAACTTGTCCTATCGCACCGATGCGCCGGCGCACAACCGCATCGAGCAGGGGCGCTGGTTCGCGGCCGATGCCGCGGAGCTGTCCATCGAGCAAGGCATCGCCCAGCGCTTGGGGATCCGCATCGGGCAGAGGCTGCGGTTTGATATCGCCGGGCAGGTGGTAGAGGCGACGGTAAGCAGCATCCGCAAGGTCAACTGGGATTCGATGCGCGTTAACTTCTTCGTCATCATGGCGCCGCCCCTGCTGCGCGACATGCCGCAGACGTACATCACGTCGTTTTACCTGCCGCCGGGCAAGGCGGGCAGCTCGGATGCTGTCGCGGACCTCGTGCGCCGCTTTCCGAATCTGACCATCATCGATACCGACCAGATCCTCAACCAGGTGCGCAGCATGCTCGAGCAGCTGATCGGGGCGGTGCAGTTTCTTTTTGCCTTTTCGCTGGCCGCGGGGATCCTCGTGCTGTATACGGCGCTGGCCGCCTCCCAGGAGGAGCGGATGCGCGAGACAGCCCTGCTGCGTGCGCTGGGGGCCTCGCGCCGCCAACTGGCCAGTGCGCAAACCGCGGAAATGGTGCTCGTGGGCTGCTTGGCCGGATCGATGGCAGCCGTGGGCGCGGTCGCCATCGCCTGGGCGATGGCACATTACGCGTTTGATTTCGCCTTTCACGCACCGGGCTGGATCGGGCCGGCCGGCGTAGCCGCGGGCATCATCGCCGCCTTGCTGGGCGGCTGGGCGGGCCTGCGCCGCATCCTGACCGTGCCGCCGTTGCTATCGCTGCGCGAGGCTTGAGGCGAATTGAGCGCGCCTGCGGCGTCCCCGTCAGGCTCGTTGTACATTCGAGCCTATGGATGCCGTCTCTGCCCTGACGCTGCTGGCCCTGACCCTGATACTGGCATTGCTGGCCGGGCTGGTTTTTGCGTGGGTCCGCGCCAGCGCGAGCGCGGCCGGGCACCGACAGGTGCTGGAGCAATCGATCGCACGCCTGCACGAGGACACCGCGAGACTGGAACGCGAGCTGCGCCAGGCTGTGGATTCCCAGGCGAGCGCCGCCCGCATGGAGACGGAAAACCGACTCGGCCAGCTGCAGGCGGCATTTGGCGTCCAGCTGATGCAAGCGGCCGGCACGCATACCGAGCAGTTGCGCCTGTATGGCCAGTCGATGCAAGAACACCTGGACGCGATGGGCCAGGCCACGCGCCATTCGCTGGCAGAGATTCGCGCGACCCTGGAAGGGCGGTTGCAGTCCTTGCAAGCCGGGAATGAGGCCAAACTCGACCAAATGCGCGCGACCGTGGAGGAAAAGCTCCAGACCACGCTGGAAACGCGGCTGGGCGCGTCGTTTAAGCTGGTGTCCGAGCGGCTCGAGCTCGTGCATCAAGGGTTGGGCGAGATGCAGACGCTGGCCGCCGGAGTCGGCGATCTCAAGCGCGTGCTGGGCAACGTCAAGGTGCGCGGTACGTTCGGGGAGGCGCAGTTGGGCGCGCTGCTCGAACAGGTTCTATTGCCGGATCAATACACGACGAACCAGGCAACGCGGCCGGGCTCGAACGAGCGCGTCGAGTTTGCCATCCGAATGCCGGGGCGCGGCGACGGCGATACGGTGTGGCTGCCGGTGGATGCAAAGTTTCCTGCCGAGGACTACGAGCGGCTGCAGGCTGCGCAGGAGCTAGGGGACCCGGCGCTGGTGGAGGCGGCCGCGCAGGCGCTGGAGAACCGGATCAAGGCGGAGGCGCGCAGCATTCGAGAAAAATACATCGAACCGCCGCATACGACCGACTTTGCCATACTCTTCGTGCCGTCCGAGAGCTTGTTCGCAGAGATCCTGCGGCGGCCCGGCCTGATCGACACCCTCAACCGGGAGCGGCGGGTCGTCATTGCCGGGCCCACCACGCTGTTTGCCATGCTCAACACGCTGCAAATGGGATTTCGGACGCTGGCCATCGAACAGCGTTCGGCCGAGGTCTGGCGCCTGCTGGGTGCGGTGAAGACCGAGTTTGCGCGCTTTGGCGACTGGCTCAACAAGGTGCGCGACCAAGTGCGCACGGTTTCCAATTCCCTGGAGGCGGCCGATACGCGCACGCGCCAGATGCAGCGCGCGCTCAAGGATGTCGAGGCGCTGCCCAGCGAGCAGACGGCACAGTTGCTGCCGACGCCCACAAAGCCGGATGCGTCGGACGATGTCTAGCCCTGCCAGATTGCGCGTGGACCGATGACGCTGTCCGAGCGACTCATCGCGCCCGGATGCGCTCACCCCGCCGTTTTCATGGTGCTCATCGCGCCGTTTGGCGCGATGTCGGGCTACCTGACGGTTGCCATTGCCTACCTGCTCTCGCAGGCGGGTCTATCGGTCGAGCAGATCGCCGGATTGATCGGCGTCAGCTTCCTGCCCCACATGTGGAAGTTTGTTTGGGCGCCGGTGGCCGACACCACGTTATCACGCAAGAAGTGGTATCTGATCGGCAGCGTCGTCAGCGCCGCCGGCATGTTCGCCACCGGCGTGTTGCCGGCAACGCAGCAATCGCTGACATCGCTATACGTCATCGTCTTGCTGTCGAATTTTGCCGTCACGTTTGTGGGCATGTCGACCGAGGGTCTGATGGCCTACGATACGCCCATCGATGGCAAGGGCCGCGCTGGCGGTTGGATGCAGGCCGGCAATCTGGGCGGCGGTGGACTGGGCGGCGGGGCCGGATTGTGGATGGCGCAGAACCTGCCGGCGCCGTGGATGGCGGGCGCCGTCCTCGCGTTGGCGGGACTGGCCTGCTGCGCCGCGCTGCTCTTCATCCGCGAACCGCCGCCGATGCCGCGCGCACATCACTTTGGCCGCGATCTTGCCGCGGTGGTGCGCGACCTGTGGTCCCTGACCACGACGCGCAACGGTCTGCTGGCGATGCTCATTTGTTTTCTGCCCCTGGGGGCTGGCGGCGCGTCGGGCTTGTGGTCGGCCATCGCCGCAGACTGGCACGCCAGTGCCCAGGCCGTGGCGCTAGCCACCGGAGTTGCGAGTGGCTTTATCTCGGCCGCCGGTTGCTTTCTTGGGGGCTGGCTGGGCGACCGGATGGACCGCAAGACCGCCTACGCGCTTTTTGGCCTGTTTCTGGCGGTTTGTGCCGTGGCGATGGCAGCGGCCCCTCGAACCGAGGTGATGTACGTCGTCTTCACGTCGATCTATTCCTTAATCCAGGGATTTGTCTTCGCCGGATTTTCGGCGCTGACGCTGGAGGCGATCGGCCAGGGCGCTGCGGCGACAAAATACAACGTCATGGCCTCGCTGTCGAACGTGCCGATCGGCTACATGGTCGTCGTCGATGGCTGGGTCAATACGCACTGGGGAGCGGCTGTCATGCTGCAGGCCGAGGCGGTGATCGCCTTGGTCGCGGCCGGCGTGTTCGTCGCCTGCGCGGTGGCGACGCGTAGCCGGTCCGTTGCCCGCGTCTAGTGCCGGAACGATCTGCGCCGCGCAAGCGGCTCCCGCGGCGTCACGGGAGCGGTATTTTGCTGTCCGAGTTCCATCCCTCGTATTCCAGGAGAACCGAATGAAACCTGCGATCCCAAGCTCCGCCTTAGACCAGATCTTTCGCGCCGCGCGCACCGCGCACGCCTTCCGTCCCGATCCGGTTCCGGACGAGACGCTGCACGCGCTCTACGATCTGATGCGCTGGGGGCCGACCGCATTTAACTGCCAACCCGCGCGCTATGTTTTTGTCCGCAGCGCGGCGGCCAAGCAGCGGCTCACGCCGGCCCTGAGCCAGGGCAACGTCGCCCAGACGCTGGCCGCCCCGGTCACCGCGATCGTGGCAGTGGATACGCGTTTTTTTGAGCACCTTCCGGGACAATTCCCGGCCTACAACGCCAAGCCCGTCTTCGAGAGCGATGCGGCCGTCGCCCAGGCGACGGCGGCGCGCAACGGCAACCTTCAAGGCGCCTATCTCATTGTTGCCGCACGTGCCTTGGGACTGGACTGCGGTCCGATGTCCGGCTTCAATCCGGCGGCCGTGGATGCGGCGTTCTTCCCGGATGGGCGGTTCAAATCGAATTTTCTCGTCAACCTGGGCGTGGCCGATCCCTCGGCGACGCATCCGCGCGGCCCGCGTCTGGATTTCTCGATCGCGGCGCAGATCCTGTAGCCCGCGCCCGACGGCAGCCGTCGGGCGCTCAGCATCGCGCCAGGCTTTGCAGCGCGGCGTCCAGAGTCTGGTCGCGCTTGCCAAAGCAAAAGCGCACGACGCCGTTGTCAAAGGGTATGCGGTAGAACGCCGATACGGGGATCGAGGCGACGCCGAATTCGAGCAGCAGGCGCTTGGCGAATTGCGCTTCCGGTTCCGCGGAAATGGCGCGGTAGTCGGCCAGCACGAAGTACGTGCCCGGACAAGGCAGCGCGCGAAAGCGGGTCGAACCGAGCCCGCGCAGGAACCGGTCGCGCTTGGCCTGGTAGAACGCAGGCAATTGCAGGTAGGGCGACGGATCCTCGAGAAAGCGGGCGATGCCGGCTTGCGTCGGGTGATTGACGGCAAACACGTTGAACTGGTGCACCTTGCGAAATTCCTGCGTCAACGGGCGCGGGGCGCAGCAGTAGCCGATCTTCCACCCGGTGCAATGGAAGGTCTTGCCGAAGCTCGAGACGACAAAGGTGCGTTCGGCCAGAAGGGCGGAACCGCACAGGCTGAGGTGCGGCCGGGCATCGAACACGACGTGCTCGTACACCTCATCGGCGAGCAGGAAGATGCCGTGCCGGTCAACGATGCGCTCCAGGGCCCGCAGGTCGCCGCTGCCGAACACGCTGCCCGTCGGGTTGTGCGGCGAATTGACGATGAGCAGTCGGGTGCGCGCCGTGATCGCTGCGCCGACCCGCTCCCAATCGACCCGGTATGCGTTGGCGTGATCCAGCGGCACTGTTACCAGGCGCCCTCCGGCCAGCGCGACCGAAGGCGCGTAGCTGTCGTAGGCCGGCTCCAGGACGATGACTTCATCGCCCGGGCGCACCAGCGCCAGTATCGCCGTGAAGATCGCCTGCGTGGCGCCGGCCGTTACCGTGATCTCCTCGTCGGGGTCGTAACGATGGCCGTGCAGGCGCTCGATCTTGGAGGCGATCGCCTGGCGCAGCACGGCTGCGCCGGCCATTGGCGCGTACTGGTTGTGGCCGTCCTCCATGGCCTGGGCCACGGCCGCACGCAAGCCCGGCGCGCCATCGAAATCGGGAAAGCCCTGGCCCAGATTGATCGCGCCATGCTCGGCGGCCAGTTGTGACATGACCGTGAAGATCGTCGTGCCGACGCCGGGGAGCTTGGACGGACCGAGCAGCGCAGCCGGTTCGCCAGATCGATTGGAATGTGTCATCGTTATTCGAGTATTTGGAGAAACCAGGGTTTTGACGGACAGGACCCCATTTTGACACCGCGGCACTGCGGCCGTGTCTCGGCAGCGGGGCCCTGCAGGCACCGCAGTGATATATTGGTGGCGCTGACTTCGCAAGCGGCCATGAAAACCGATCCCACAATCCAACCTGCAATCTTCTGGCGCGATCAGCCGCAAGGCATGTCGCGGCGAAATTTCCTGAAAGTCGGGACCGGCTTTTCTATCATGGCGGCTTGCGCGGGCGCGCTGGGCGCTCTGGGCGGCTGCAGCGCCGAGCAAGACGCGCCCGCCAAGGATTTTGGCTTTCTGCGCCCGGGTGATCTGGCGCTCTTCACCGCCCTTGCTCCGGCGGTTGTTCCGGACCTGGCGCAGGCGGATGCGTCCGATCGCGATCGGCGGTTGGGTGCGGTCTTGCACCAGATCGATGCGACCTGCCGCGCGCTGGGCCTGAACAATCAAAAGGAGCTGCGCAAGCTCCTGGATCTATTGTCGGTGGCGCCGCTGCGCTACGTGCTGGCCGGCGTAGGGGCCTGGGACGAGGCCAGCGCCGATACCGTGCTGGCATTTCTCGGCCGCTGGCGCGCGAGCCGCTTTGGCACGCTCAACGCCGGCGGCAACGTGCTGATCAAACTGGTTTCCACCAGCTATTACGTGCTGCCGGCAAGCTGGCCAGCGTCGGGATACCCCGGACCGCTGTCGCACCTTTACGCGGTCGCCAATTCTTAAGAGTCCATCGTGGGATTTCCTGACATCTACACCGCTGGCATCGCTTCGGGCTGGAAAGTCGTCGATGCCTCGACGCTGACGGCACCGCAGACGCTGGAGGCCGACGTGGCGATCGTCGGCAGCGGGGCTGGCGGCGCGGTTGCCGCGGAGATACTCAGCCTAGCGGGCCTCAAGGTGCTTTTGCTTGAGGAAGGGCCGCTGAAGACGTCGGAGAGCTTTAAGGACATGGACGAGGCCCGTGCCTATGGCGAGCTCTACCAGGAGGCGGCCGGGCGGACCACCTCCGACGGCGCGATCGCCGTCTTTCAAGGTCGCTCGGTTGGTGGATCGACGACGATCAACTGGTCCTCGAGCTTTCGCACGCCGGCGCAGACGCTGCAGCACTGGGCGAGCCAGCACGAAGTCGTCGGCCATCGGGTCGAGGACATGGCGCCGTGGTTCGCGCGGATGGAAGAGCGCCTGAACATCGCGCCCTGGGCGCAGGCGCCGAACGCGAACAACAGCGTATTGAAGCGTGGGTGCGACGCGCTCGGCTGGGAATCGCACGTGATTGCGCGCAACGTCAAGGCTTGCTGGGATTCGGGCTATTGCGGATTCGGCTGCCCCGCCAATGCCAAACAGTCGATGCTGGTGTCGACAATCCCGGTCGCGCTGCAGCATGGCGCGACCCTGGTGCACCACTTGCGCGTGCGGCGCTTCGAGCACGCCGGCGGGAAAATCACGGGTGCCGTGGGCGAGGGGCTGCGCCGCGACGGGCGCACGCTCAGCGGCGTAGCGGTGGCAATCAAGGCAAGGCATTACGTCGCCGCCGGCGGGGCGATCAATACGCCGGCGCTGCTGCTACGCTCGCAGCTGCCCGATCCGCACGAGCGTCTGGGCAAGCGCACGCTGATCCACCCGGCGGTGCTGTCGCTGGCGCGGATGCCCGAGCGCATCGACGCCTTCTACGGCGCTCCGCAGTCGATCGCGTCCGATCAGTTTCAGTGGAAGGACGGCGCGGCCGGACCGATGGGCTACAAGCTCGAGGTGCCTCCGCTTTTTCCGGGCATCAGCGCCGGTGTCTTCAACACGTTCGGCACAACGCTGCGCCAGGACATGGCCGGCCTGGCATCGACCAATGTGGTTCTCGCCATATTGCGCGACGGCTTTGTTGAGCAGAGCGAGGGTGGCAGCGTGCGCCTCGCGGGCGATGGCAGCCCCGTCCTCGATTACGATCCGACCGACTTCGTCTGGGACGGCGTCCGCCGGGCGCTGTTGAGCATGGCAGAGGCGCAGTTCGCGGCCGGCGCCAAGCAGGTGCGTCCCCTACACCTCGATGCCGGCTACTACGGCAGCTGGAGCGAATGCAAGCTCGCCATCGCCGCATTGCCGATGAAGAAGTTCCGCACCGCGTTGTTCACCGCGCACCAGATGGGTGGCTGCGGCATGAGTGAAAATCCGGCCCGCGGGGTAGTCGACAGCCGCGGCCGGCATCATCAGATCCAAAATCTTTCCGTCATAGACGGTTCGGTCTTTCCGACCAGCATCGGGGCCAACCCGCAGCTTTCCATCTACGCGCTCGCGGCCCAGAACGCGACGGCACTGGCAACGGCCCTGGCAGGCTAAGGCGCCCTTTGTCGCACGCGGTTGCTCGGCAAGCGCCTCAACGCACGAGGCTGTCAGCCGCTGGCCCGGACGCGAATGCCTGCGCGGTCAAGATCCGCAATCCCGAGCGGCTCGCCTTTCGTGCCAGGTCCAGCAGCGCGCGGTCGTTGGTGAACAGCAAGTTCGCGCCGGCGCAAAAAGCCAGATCGAGAAACTTCTGGTCGTCCGGATCGCGGCAGATCCAGGGCGCAGCCAGCCCCGTCTCGGGGTCCGCGCTCCGGGCCAGACCTTGCCAGGCCTGGATCAGCCGCGCCCGTGCAGGCTCGTCGCAGCGGGCGGCAAAGGCCGGGCGCTGCAAGACCGCTTGCAGCTCAGCATCCGTGCGGTGATTTCGCAGCGCCAGCACATCGCCGTGCTGCAGGGCACGGGCGAGGCCGTGCACCCGAGCGTCCTGAAAGACGAACAGATCCAGCCAGACGTTGGTGTCGATGACCGCGGTGACCGGACCGCCGCTGGCGCCCCGGGCGCCCGTTTGCCCAGCCGTGCGAGCGCAGCAATTCGGCGCCATAGGCTCGCGGACCGCGCAGGGCGCGGTCCGCTTCCTCAGGCAGCCAGCAGCTGGCGCAGCACGAACGGCAGGATGCCGCCATGCCGGTAGTAGTCCACCTCGATGGGCGTATCGATGCGCAGTGTCAGCTCTACCGTGCGCAGTGCGCCGTCGGCGCGCCGGATGGCAAGGGTCACCTGTTGGCGCGGACGCAGATCCTCGAGCCCGAGCAGATCGAACGTCTCGTCGCCGACGATCTGCAGCGAGGAAGCGCTGTCGTTGCCATTGAACTGCAGCGGCAGCACGCCCATGCCCACGAGGTTGCTGCGGTGGATCCGCTCGAAACTGCGCGCGATCACTGCCCGCACACCCAGCAACTGCGTGCCCTTGGCGGCCCAGTCGCGCGACGAACCCGTGCCGTACTCTTCGCCGCCGAAGATGATGGTCGGCACGCCGGCCGCCTTGTAGCGCATCGCCGCATCGTAGATCGACAGGCGCTCGCCCGAGGGGCGGTGGATCGTGATGCCGCCTTCGATGCGCGAACCGTCGGCCCGGCGGGCACCATGAGGTTTTTGATACGCACGTTGGCGAATGTGCCGCGCATCATGACCTCGTGATGGCCGCGGCGCGAGCCGTAACTGTTGAAGTCGGCCTTGCTGACACCGTGTTCGAGCAGCCAGCGGCCGGCAGGCGAGCTGTCCTTGATCGAACCGGCCGGCGAGATGTGATCGGTGGTGATCGAGTCGCCGAAGATCCCGAGCGCGCGCGCGTTCTTGACCGGGGGCGCCACTTCGGGAGGCTGCATCGTGAAGCCGGCGAAGAAAGGCGGCTCGGCGATATAGGTCGACCCGGGCCAGTCGTAGGTCTGGCCGGTGCCGCCCTCGATCGCCTGCCAGAGCTTGCCGGGATCGGACTTGACGCGAGCATAGTTGGCCTGGAAGGCTTTCGGATCCATGGCCTGCGGCAGCAGGGCCTGGACCTCTTCAGCGCTGGGCCAGATGTCTCCCAGCCAAATCTTTCGGCCGCCGTCGCCTATGCCGACCGGCTCAGTCATCAGGTCGCGCAGCACGGTGCCGGCGATGGCGTAGGCGACGACCAGCGGCGGCGAGGCCAGGAAGTTGGCCTTGAGGTTCGGATGGATGCGGGCCTCGAAGTTGCGGTTGCCCGATAGCACGGCGGCGCAAACGAGGTCGTTCTGCGTGATGGCCTCGTTGATCTCGGGACGCAGATCGCCGGCATTGCCGATGCAGGTCGTGCAGCCGTAGGCGGCGACATTGAAGCCGAGCTTTTCCAGGTAGGGCAGCAGGCCGGTGCGCTGTCAGGTACTCCGTGACGACGCGCGATCCTGGCGCCAGCGAAGTCTTGACCTGTGGCTTGACCGTGCAGCCCGGCTTCGACGGCCTTCTTCGCCAGCAGGCCGGCGGCCAGCAGCACGCTCGGATTGCTCGTGTTGGTGCACGACGTGATGGCGGCGATCAGCACGTCGCCGCTGGCGATCTCGAGCCGCTGGCCGTCTTCGACCGTGTGGCCAGTCGCGCCGCCGGCTGGTTGAAGCCGTTCTCGCCGGGCGGTTTGCGAAAACGAGCTGGTGAACGTCGACTTGACCTTGCCGATCTCGATGCGGTCTTGCGGGCGCTTGGGTCCGGCAAGCGACGGCGCGACGCTGCGCAGGTCGAGCGCGCAGCACGCGCGTGTAATCGATCTGGCCATCAAGCGGCACGCCGAACATGCCCTGGGCCCGGAAGTAGGCTGCGAAAGCTGATCGATCTCGGCGCGCTGCGGCCGCTGCCCTCGAAGTAGGCCAGCGTCTTTTCGTCCACCGGGAAGAAGCCCATCGTCGCCCCGTACTCGGGCGCCATGTTGGCGATCGTGGCGCGGTCGGGCAGCGGACAGCGTTGGCGGTGCCCTCGCCGAAGAACTCGACGAACTTGCCGACGACCTTTTCCTTGCGCAGCAGCTCGGTGATCGTCAAGACCAGGTCGGTGGCGGTAACGCCGCCGCGAAGCTCGCCCGGTCAGTTCGACGCCGACCACGTCGGGCGTGAGGAAGTACACCGGCTGGCCGAGCATCGCCGCCTCGGCCTCGATGCCGCCCACGCCCCAGCCGACCACGCCGATGCCGTTGATCATGGTCGTGTGGCTGTCGGTGCCGACGAGCGTGTCCGGGTAGTACGACGCCGCCCTTCAGATGCACGCCGCGCGCCAGGTATTCGAGATTGACCTGGTGCACGATGCCGAATCCCGGCGGCACGACGCCGAAAGTGTCGAAGGCCTGCATGCCCCACTTCATGAACTGGTAGCGCTCGCGGTTGCGCTCGAACTCGATCTTCATGTTCAGGTCGAGCGCCTGCGCGGTCCCATAGTTGTCGATCATCACCGAGTGGTCCACGACCAGGTCGACGGGTACCAGCGGCTCGATGCGCTTGGGATCTTGCTGGCTGCGTACGGCCACGCTGCGCATGGCGGCGAGGTCGGCCAGCAGTGGCACGCCGGTGAAATCCTGGAGCACAACCCGTGCAACGACGAAGGGGATCTCGTCGACGCGTTCGGCGCTGGGCTTCCAGGCGGCCAGCTGGCGCACGTGCTCCTGCGTCACCTTGCGGCCGTCGCAGTTGCGCAGCACCGATTCGAGCACGATGCCGTATCGAGACCGGCAGGCGCGAGATCTTGCCGACGCCGGCGCGCTCGAGCGCCCCCAGATCGTAGTAGCGCGCGCCACCCTTGGCGCCCGGCAGGTCTCGGAGGCTATGAAACGGATCGTTGTGTGTCATTTTGAGTTCCGTGAGCGAATTTGAATGTCCTACGCAAGGCCCTTGTTGTCGAGGCACCTTCCGGTGCCCTGTCCGCCGTTGAGGCCGAAAAGGCCCCACCGCGGACCACTGCGGTCCGCGACCTGCAGCAATGCCTTGGCCACGGCCTTCGCGCTGCCGTGGTCGACGATCGGGCCGCCGTCGTAGTGGCCGCGGCTCCGGCGCGCTGCGCCGACGGCGACTACCGCGGCCGTCCGATTGGGCGCGATGGCCACCCAGTTGCCCGAATAAGCTTCTTCCCCCCGGCCGATCGAGACCCCCGCCTGACCTGCGCCGCGGTCCTGGGCCGTACGGTGGATCACGCTGCCGCGATGGTCTGGCACGAGCGTCAAGTCGTCGGTCGTCGCGCTGCCGGCCAGCATCAGCGCACCGGCGAGCGGCACCAGCGTGGCTGAGGAGCCTCGTGCCACCATGGTCTGCCTAGGCTTCGGGACGATTCCCATGCGCTTGGTTCCGGTTTGATCCGGTCAGGATCGACCGCGCAGATTGCCACAGCCCGCCGTTGGCATCAAATCACCATCATGTCGACGAATTCGTGCACCGGCGTGGCATCGAACCGCTTGCTGTCCGATGCCAGTTCCAACAGCCGCGCGGCCTGTTTCTCCGGGAAGACGCGCGCCAGGTTGGTGCGAAACTTTGCCATCAGGACCGGCATGCCCTCCTTGCGCCGGCGTTTGTGCCCGATCGGGTACTCGACGACGATTTCCGGGATCTTCGTGCCGTCGCTGAACTCGACCGTCAGCGCATTGGCGATGGAGCGCTTCTTCGGGTCGTGGTAGTCCTTGGTGAACTGCTTGTCCTCGACGCAGACGATTTTTTCGCGCAGCTTGTCGATGCGCGGATCGCAAGCCACGGCATCCTCGTAATCCTGGGCTGTCAAGCGGCCGAACAAGATCGGCACGGCGACCATGTACTGGATGCAGTGATCGCGGTCCGCCGGGTTGTTGAGCGGCCCCTTCTTGTCGATGATCCGCACGCACGGCTTCGTGCGTGCGGATCGTGATCTTGCGGATGTCGCTCGGGCGTTCGTCCGAGGCGGGCCAACTCCTTGTGCAGCGGTCATGGCGGCCTCCACCGCCGTCTGCGAGTGGAATTCGGCCGGAAAGGAGATCTTGAACAGCACGTTCTCCATGACGTAGCTGCCATACGGACGCTGGAAGCGAAATGGCTTGCCGCCGAAGGACACATCGTAGAAACCCCAGGTCTTTGCAGTCAGCACCGACGGATATCCCATCTCGCCGGTGCGTGCGATCAGGGCCAGGCGCACGCCGCGCGCGGTGGCATCGCCCGCCGCCCAGCTCTTGCGCGAACCGGTATTGGGCGCGTGCCGGTAGGTGCGCAGCGACTGCCCGTCGACCCAGGCGAGCGATAGCGCATTGATGATCTCGTCGCGCGTCGAGCCCCAGCATCCGCGCCACGACGGCGGTGGTGGCGACCTTGACCAGCAGGACGTGGTCCAGGCCCACCTTGTTGAAGCGAGTTCTCCAGCGCGATGCAGCCCTGGATCTCGTGCGCCTTGATCATGCCGTCGAGCACGTCGCGCACCGTCAGCGGCTTGCGCGCCCGCGGCCTGCGCATTGCGCGAGAGCCAGTCGGCCGCGGCCAGGATGCCGCCCAGGTTGTCCGACGGATGGCCCCACTCGGCCGCCAGCCAGGTGTCGTTGAAGTCGAGCCAGCGGATCATGGCGCCGATGTTGAACGCCGCCTGCACCGGATCGAGCTGGAATTGCGTGCCGGGCACCTTGGCGCCGTTGGGCACGATCGTGCCCGGGACGATCGGGCCCGAGCAGCTTGGTGCAGGCCGGGTATTCGAGCGCCTCGAAGCCGCAGCCGAGCGTGTCGAGCAGGCAGTAGCGCGCCGTATCGAAGGCGGCCTCGGAGGTGATGCGCGTAGCTCGAGCACGTAGTCGGCGATGTCGACGAGCACGGCATCGGGTTTGGGTCGGTGTTGCTGATGTGCGAGGACATGGCGGCTTCGGTCGTTCGAGGATGCGTTGGTCGTTATTTCGTCAGGCGCCGGCGCGCCAGCGGGCACGAATGTCCAGGTCGTCCGGACCGACATAGTTGGCGCTCGGGCGGATGATCTTGCTGTCGATGCGCTGCTCGATGATGTGGCCGCCCAGCCCGAGGTGCGGACGATGACGAACAGCGGCGTGAACATCGCGGTCGGCACGCCCATCATGGTGGTAGCGAGACGGCGCTGAACCAGTCCAGGTTCGGGAACATCTTCTTTGCGTCCCACATCACGGACTCGATGCGCTCGGCGATCGGAGAACAGTCGCATGTCGCCGGCGTCCTCGCGACAGCTGCGCGCGACTTCCTTGATGACCTCGTTGCGCGGATCGGCGACCGTGTAGACCGGGTGGCCGAAGCCGATGATGACTTCCTTGCGCGCCACGCCGCGCGCGGATGTCGGCCTCGGCCTCGTCGGCGTCGCGGTAGCGCTACTGGATCTCGAAGGCCGCCTCGTTGGCGCCGCCGTGCTTGGGTCCGCGCAGCGCGCCGATGGCGCCGGTGATCGCGGAGTAGATGTCCGAGCCGGTGCCGGCGATGACGCGCGCGGTGAAGGTCGAGGCATTGAACTCGTGCTCGGCGTACAGGATCAGCGAGGTGTGCATCGCCCGCGACCCACGAGCGCTGCGGCGCCTTGCCGTGCAGCAGGTGCAGGAAGTGGCCGCCGATCGAATCGTCGTCGGTCTCGACCTCGATGCGCCGGCCGTGGTGGCTGAAGTGGTACCAGTACAGCAGCATCGAGCCGAAGCGAGGCCATCAGCCGGTCGGCGATGTCGCGCGCGCCGGCCAGCGTGTGGTCCTCGCTGCTCGGGCAGCGCGCAGCCCAGCACCGATACGCCGGTGCGCAGCACATCCATCGGGTGCGTCGCCGCCGGCAGCTCCTCCAGCACCGCCTGCACGGCGCCGGGCAGCCCGCGCAGCGCGCGCGAGCTTGGCTTGTAGCTGCTGCAGCTCGGCGGCGTTGGGCAGCTTGCCGTGGATCAGCAGATGGGCGATCTCCTCGAACTCGCAGTGCTGCGGCGATGTCGAGGATGTCGTAGCCGCGGTAGTGCAGATCGTTGCCGGTGCGGCCGACGGTGCACAGCGCCGTATTGCCGGCCACCACGCCGGACAGCGCGACCGATTTCTTCGGCTTGGCGCGGCTGCGCCGGGGAATCAGACATGTCGGCTCCATTTCGATCGGGAGCGGGATCGTGCGGACCGTCACCACCACCGGCTGGCGCGCGGTAGCCCGCATGGGAAGACGCCAGCCCGGATCATTTCGGCGTGGCCGCTGGACTTGGTTTGCACGGACTTTGTGCAAACAACTCGTCGAGCTTGCGCTCGAATTCGTGGTAGCCGATCACTCGTAGAGCTCCTCGCGGGTCTGCATCGAGTCGACCACCGCGCTGCTGGGTGCCGTCGCGGCGCAGCGCCTCGTAGACGCGCAGCGCCGCCTTGTTCATCGCGCGAAACGCCGACAGCGGATACAGCGCCATGGCGACGCCGCGCCGCGCAGTTCCTCGAGCGTGAACAGCGGCGTCTGGCCGAATTCGGTGAGGTTGGCCAGTACCGGCACCGGCAGCGCGGCGGTGAAGCGGCGGTAGGTGTCCAGGTCGCGAACCGCCTCGGCGAAGATCCTGTCGGCGCCGGCGGCCACACAGGCGAAGCGCGCGCTCGATCGCCGCGCTCCAGGCCCTCGACCGGCCAGCGCGTCGGTGCGCGCCAGATGACGAAGAACTGGGCATCGGTGCGCGCGTCGACCGCCGCCTTGACGCGGTCGGCCATCTCCTCGACCGGCACGATCTCCTTGTTGGGCCGGTGGCCGCAGCGCTTGGCGCCGACCTGGTCCTCGATGTGCAGCGGCCGCGGCGCCGGCCTTGCACAGCGCGCGCACGGTGCGCGCGATGTTGAAGGCGCGGCCGAAGCCGGTGTCGACGTCGACCAGCAGCGGCAGTGTCGCAGCACGTCGGTGATGCGCCGCACGTCGGTCGAGCACGTCGTCGAGCGTGTTGATGCCCAGGTCGGGCAGGCCCAGCGACCGGCGGCGACGCCGCCGCCGGAAACGTACAGCGCGCGAAAGCCGGCACCCGCGGCCATCAGCGCGTGGTTGGCGTTGATCGTGCCGACGATCTGCAGCGGCTTTTCCTGCGGCCAACGCGGCGCGAAAACGCCCGCCGGCCGATGCGGGAGCCGGTCCGGGCGCGGCCGGGACGGACGGCCAGGCCGATCCCTGGGCGGGTTGCGGTTTGCTCATGTGGCTCCCTTGCGGTTCGGATGCGATCGGTGGCGAGGCCCACGCTCCCTGGTAGGCGCAGGACCGGGACCGCTGTCAGCCCAGCAGGTGTTCGACGCCGGCGCGTTCCTCGTTGAGCTCGGCCAGCGTCTTGTCCAGGCATGCGCGCGAGAAATCGTCGATCGGCAGGTTGCGCACGATCTCGTAGTCGCCGCCCGAACAGGTAACCGGGAAACCGAATATCGTATCCCGGGAATGCCGTAGCTGCCGTCCGAGGCGATTCCCATCGTCGTCCACCGGTCGCCGGTGCCCAGTACCCAGTCGCGCACATGGCAGATCGCGGCGTTGGCCGCGGAGGCGCCGAGGACAGGCCGCGCGCGTCGATGATGGCCGCGCCGCGCTTGCCGACCGTGGGCAAGAAGGTGTTGCGGTTCCAGGCCTCGTCGTTGATCAGCGCGGGCACCGCCTTGCCACCGACGGTAGCGAAGCGGTAGTCGGGTACATCGTGGGGGAATGGTTGCCCCAGACGCAAAGATTCTCGATGTCGCCGGACCGGAACTCCCAGGCGCGCCGCGACCTGGCTCAGCGCGCGGTTATGGTCCAGGCGCATCATGGACGTGAAATTGCGCTTGGCCAGACCGGGGGCCGATTTCATCGCGATGTATGCATTGGTGTTGGCCGGATTGCCGACCACCAGTACGCGCACGCTGCGCTTGGCCACCGCATCGAGCGCCTTGCCTTGGGCGGTGAAGATCTGTGCATTGGCCGCCAGCAGGTCTTTGCGTTCCATGCCCGGACCGCGCGGACGGGCGCCGACGAGCAGCGCGATGTCGATGTCGCGAAACGCCTCCTTCGGGTCCTGAAACCCCTGCTGCGAGGCAAGCAGCGGGAAAGGCGCAGTCTTCGATTTCCATCATCACGCCCTTGAGCGCCTTTTGCGCCTTCTCGTCCGGGATCTCCAGCAATTGCAGCGCGACGCGCTGGTGCGGTCCGAGCATCTCGCCCGAGGCGATGCGAAAAAGCAACGAATACCCGATCTGGCCGGCGGCGCCGGTGACGGCAACGCGTACGGGGGGCGAGGACAATGAACTCATCTCGGTTCTCCTGGTGGCAAATGGTTGGCGTTCCCTGCTCTGTGTCTATCCGTGGTCGAAGACCGCGCTGCAAACATCAGGCCCACAAGCGCGCTGTCGTCGCCGGCTCCCTCGGTGAAAAAGTGTAATCCCGCATGCCTCGTGCGTACCGCCCGCGCCCGCTTTGCGCGATAGCGCCGTGGCAGCCCGGCATGCCGGCCAGCGTTGGCGGCTCCCAGCCCGCGTGCGGGATAAGTATACGCGGAAGCGCCAAGTCATATATAAGACATAAGATTGCCTTGCGCTTCCGGCCCGGTTCTGGTCAACTAGCGAACTGGCGCCACGGGAGCGCGTCCCGTGGCGGCCCGCCGGCGCTTGTTGCATATGAGCATCGATTTCATCCCTTCCGCCTCGCCCCCCGGCCGCGCCAAGCGGGGGGCGGTCTATTCCCCTTTGTACAAGCAAATCAAGCGCTTGCTGTTGGACAGCCTGCGCCGGGTGGAATGGAAGCCTGGGACCGTCATTCCCAGCGAACAGGAACTCGCATCCCGCTTTCAAGTGAGTCAGGGCACGGTCCGCAAGGCGATCGACGAGCTGGCGGCCGAGAACCTGCTGGTGCGCCGGCAGGGCAAGGGCACGTTCGTGACGACCCACCACGAGCCGCGCTCGCAGTACCGTTTCTTGCGCTTGCTGGCCAACAACGGCGCAACGCCCGCGGCGCGCAGCCGCTTTCTCGACTGCCGGCGCGTGCGCGCCTCGGCCGAGATTGCCGAACGGCTGGGGCTGCAAGGCGGGCGCCAGCGTGATTTTTGTGCGGCGCCTGCTGAGCCTGGGGCCCGATCCGGTCGTGCTCGACGACATCTGGCTGCCCGGGCACCTGTTCCGCGGCCTGAGCTTTGAGCGCTTGGCCGCCTACACGGGCCCGTTGTATGGGCTGTTCGAGACCGAATTCGGCGTGCCGATGATCCGGGCCGACGAGCGGCTGCGCGCGGTCGTGGCCGATGCGCGCAGCGCCGAACTGTTGCATGTGGACGCCCACAGTCCACTGCTGCTCGTGGAGCGCACGTCCTACACCTACGGCGACCGCCCGGTCGAGGTGCGCCGCGGCCTGTGCGTCACGCGCGCGCACTACTACCACAACATGTTGACCTAGATCGTTCCCATGACGCCAGGCGACTTTTCCTCTCTGCGGAGAATTTGCGTCAGAATAGCGCCGCCGCGCGCGTCCCGATCGACCGCCAGGATCCCGTCATGACAAATCCCCATGCTTCTCGACCACAGATCCGAAACATCGGAATCGGCGACCTGCGCCACTACCGGCTGCCGCTGCCCGGGGTCGTCTCTATCCTCCACCGGTTCAGCGGTCTGCTCCTGTTCTTTTTTCTACCGCTGCTGCTGTGGCTATTGGATCAGAGCCTGAGCTCGGAGCGCAGTTTCGACCGCTACCTGGAATTCTTCCACCATTTTCTCGCCCGGGTCCTGCTGCTGCTGCTCGGCTGGGCCCTGCTGCACCACCTGTGCGCGGGCGTGCGCTTCTTGTTGCTGGATCTGCATCTGGGGGCGGATCGGGCGGCGGCGCAGCGCAGTTCTTGGGTCGTATTCGCGGTCAGCTTGACGCTGACCGGGCTACTGGGCTTGTTCCTGTTTGGAGCGTTTTCATGAGCTTACGTCTGCGGCGCGTTCCGGCCGGAGCACACTACGGCGTGCGCGACTGGCTGATCCAGCGCATCTCGGCGCTGATCATCCTCGTCTTTGTACTGTTGGTTGTCGGCGCGGTCTTGCTGGGCGGACGCCTGAACTACGATGCGTGGGCGGGCGTGTTCGCGCCCGTTCCCATGAAGCTGATCACGGTCCTGGCGGTGCTGGCCATCTGCTACCACGCCTGGATCGGCGTGCGCGACATCTGGATGGACTACGTCAAGCCGGTCGGCGTGCGCCTGGCACTGCACGTTGGCACGGTTCTGTGGTTGGTCTACTGCCTGGTCTGGGCCGTGCAGATTCTCTGGAGGTCTGAACATCATGGCTTTGGCTCGCCGTCGTTTTGATGCCGTCATCGTCGGCGCCGGCGGCGCCGGCATGCGCTGTTCGCTGCAGCTGGCCCGCGCCGGGCTGAGCGTCGCGGTGCTGTCCAAGGTCTTCCCGACGCGCTCGCACACGGTCGCCGCGCAGGGCGGCATCGGCGCGTCGCTGGGCAACATGACGCGAGGACAACTGGCACTGGCACATGTACGACACCGTCAAGGGGTCGGACTGGCTGGGCGACCAGGACGCGATCGAGTTCATGTGCCGCGAGGCGCCCAAGGTCGTGTACGAGCTCGAACACTTCGGCATGCCGTTCGACCGCAATCCGGACGGCACGATCTACCAGCGCCCGTTCGGCGGCCACATCGGCCAACTTCGGCGAGAAGCCGGTGCAGCGCGCCTGCGCCGCGGCCGACCGCACCGGCCACGCGATGCTGCACACGCTGTACCAGCGCAACGTCCGCGCGCACCCAGTTCTTCGTCGAGTGGATGGCGCTGGACCTGATCCGCGATGCCGACGGCGACGTGCGTCGGCGTGGTCGCGCTGGAGATGGAGACCGGCGACGCCGTACATCCTCGAGGCCAAGGTCACGGTGCTGGCCACCGGCGGCGCCGGGCGCATCTTCGCGGCGTCGCACCAACGCCTTCATCAACACCGGCGACGGCCTGGGCATGGCGGCGCGCGCCGGCATGCCGCTGGAGGACATGGAGTTCTGGCAGTTCCACCCGACCGGCGTGGCCGGCGCCGGCGTGCTGATCACCGAGGGCGTGCGCGGCGAGGGCGGCATCCTGCTCAACAGCAGCGGCGAGCGCTTCATGGAGCGCTATGCGCCGACGCTCAAGGATCTGGCGCCGCGCGACTTCGTGTCGCGCTGCGATGGACCAGGAGATCAAGGAAGGGCGCGGCTGCGGGCCGAACAAGGACTACGTGCTGCTCAAGCATCGACCACCTGGGCGCCGAGACGATCATGAAGCGCCTGCCCGCGATCCGCGAAATCGCCATGAAGTTCGCCAACGTCGATCCGATCACAGGAGCCGATCCCGGTGGTGCCGACCATCCATTACCAGATGGGCGGCATGCCGACCAATTTCCACGGCCAGGTGGTCGCGCCGTTGGCCGGACAGACCGGAACGGGCGCAACCCAGGCCGTGGTCGGCGGCCTCTACGCCGTCGGCGAATGCTCCTGCGTTTCGGTGCACGGCGCCAACCGGCTGGGCACCAATTCGCTGCTCGACCTGATGGTGTTCGGCCGGGCCGCGGGCAACCACATCGTGCAGTCGTTGGCCAAGGCGCGGCGCGCACAAGCCGCTGCCGGCCGATGCCGGCGACGTGACGCTGGCCCGCCTGGCGCGGCTGGACGCGCGCACGGGCGGCGAGCGCGCGCAGGAGGTCGCGCAACGATCTGCGCCGTGCGATGCAGACGCACTGCGGCGTGTTCCGCACCGGGGCGCTGCTCGACGAGGGCGTGACGCAAGGTCGCCGAACTGGTCGAGCGCGCCGGGCACGTCGCCATCAAGGACAAGTCGCACAGGTCTTCAACACCGCGCGCGTCGAGGCGCTGGAACTGGACAACCTGATCGAGGTGGCGCAGGCCACGATCGATGTCGGCGGCAGGCGCGCACCGAGAGCCGCGGGCGCGCACGCGCGCGACGACTTTCCCGATCGCGACGACGCGAACTGGCTCAAGCACACGCTGTGGTTCAGCGACGGCAACCGACTCGATTACAAGCCGGTGCACTGAAGCCGCTGACCGTCGACACGCTTCGCGCCCAAGAAGCGCACGTTCTGAAGCCCATTACTGCAGAGGACTCGAGCATGATCGCCACGAGCCGTCGTCCCCGCAGCGCAAGCGCACTCGTTCCAGATCTACCGCTACGACCCGGACACGGACGCCAAGCCGCACATGCAGGACTCGAGGTCGAGCTCGACGCCCACGACAAGATGCTGCTCGACGCGCTGATGCGCTCAAGAACGACGTCGACGACAGCCTGTCGTTCCGCCGCTCGCTGCCGCGAAGGCGTGTGCGGTTCGGACGCGATGAACATCAACGGCAAGAACGGCCTGGCCTGCATCACCAACCTGCGCGAACTGACGCAGCCGATCGTGCTGCGGCCGCTGCCCGGGCCTGCCGGTGGTCCGCGACCTGATCGTCGACATGACGCAGTTCTTCAAGCAGTACCACTCGATCAAGCCCTACCTGATCAACGACGACCCGCCGCCCGAGAAGGAGCGGCTGCAGTCGCCGCGAGGAGCGCGACGAGCTCGACGGCCTGTACGAGTGCATCCTGTGCGCCTGCTGCTCGACGTCCTGCCCGAGCTTCTGGTGGAACCCGGACAAGTTCGTCGGCCCGGCCGGCCTGCTGCAGGCCTACCGCTTCATCGCCGACAGCCGCGACCAGGCCACCGGCGAGCGCCTGGACAATCTCGAGGATCCGTACCGGCTGTTCCGCTGCCACACGATCATGAACTGCGTCGACGTCTGCCCCAAGGGGCTGAACCCGACCGCGGCCATCGGCAAGATCAAGGAAATGATGGTGCGGCGGGCGATCTAGGTGAGCGACGGCGCACAGCTCTTACCCGGGTCTATGCGGATCGAGACGGCGGATGCCGATTCGGCCGCCAGCGTCTTGCTGCGGCGTTTGCGCTGGCGTGCGCGGCGCGGCATGCTGGAAAACGATCTGGTGCTGACGCGCTTCTTTGGATCGGCACGCGCAGCAGCTGAGCCCGCGCTCGCTCGAGGCCTTGGCAGCCGTGCTCGAGCTGCCGGACGGCGAGTTGCTGGACCTGGTGCTGGACCGACAGCCGGTGCGGGCGCGCTCGATCGCGCCCCGGTGCGCGAGTTGCTGGCACTGTTGCGAACGGCCTGAGCTCCGAGGCGGGCCGCGGTGGGATCGATCGAACGGCACGAGGAGTCGTTGTTGGTTTCTTGAGGAAAAACAAATGTCACTGACCCCGTCCGACTCAAAAGGCCACGCTGACGCTTCACGACGGCACGCCTGCGATGGAACTGCCGCTCTACAAGGGCACCATCGGTCCAGACGTCATCGACATCCGCGCGCTTGTACGCGCAAGACCGGCAAGTTCACCTACGACCCGGGGTTCCTGTCGACCGCGTCGTGCAATTCGACGATCACCTACATCGATGGCGACAAGGGCGAACTGCTCTATCGCGGCTACCCGATCGAGCAGCTGGCCACGCACTGCGACTTCCTCGAGGTCTGCCACCTGCTGCTGTACGGCGAACTGCCCGACGAGCAGCAGAAGGCCGAAGTTCGTCAGCGACGTGACCCACCACACGATGGTCAACGAGCAGATGCAGTTCTTCCTGCGCGGCTTCCGCCGCGATGCGCACCCGATGGCCGTCATGACCGGCCTGGTCGGCGCGCTGTCGGCCTTCTACCCCGACTCGATGGACATCAACGACCCGGCGCAGCGCGAGATCTCCGCCATCCGCCTGATCGCCAAGATGCCGACCCTGGTGGCGATGGCCTACAAGTACACCATCGGCCAGCCGTTCATCTATCCGCGCAACGATCTGTCGTACGCCGGCAACTTCATGCGCATGATGTTCGCCACGCCCTGCGAGGAGTACGTGGGCAATGCGGTGCTGATGCGCGCGCTGGACCGCATCTTCATCCTGCATGCCGACCACGAGCAGAACGCCTCCACCTCGACGGTGCGCCTGTGCGGCTCGTCCGGCACCAATCCGTTCGCCGCGATCGCCGCCGGCGTGGCCTGCCTGTGGGGGCCGGCGCACGGCGGCGCCAACGAAGCGGCCTGAACATGCTCTACGACATCCAGCGCCAGGGCGGCGTGGCCAAGATCGGCGAGTTCATCGCGCAGGTCAAGGACAAGAACTCCAGCGTTCGAGCTGATGGGCTTCGGCCACCGCGTCTACAAGAACTACGATCCGCGCGCCAAGCTGATGCGCGAGACCTGCCACGAGGTGCTGAACGAGCTCGGCCTGCACGACGATCCGCTGTTCAAGCTGGCGATGGCGCTGGAGAAGATCGCCCTGGAGGACGACTACTTCGTCAGCCGCAAGCTCTATCCGAACGTCGACTTCTATTCGGGCATCGTGCAAAAGGCGATCGGCATCCCGGTATCCCTGTTCACCGCGATCTTCGCCCTGGCGCGCACCGTGGGCTGGATCGCGCAGCTCAACGAGATGATCACCGACCCCGAATACAAGATCGGCCGCCCGCGGCAGCTGTTCGTCGGCTCGGTGCGCCGCGACGTCAAGCCCATCGGCGAGCGCTAAGGGGACGAACCGCGGGCGCGAGCCTGCGGGTCGGTTTTGCCCCTTTTCTTGGCGCATGGTCTTCTCCTTCCGGGGTCCATCGCGGTGATAGTATGAAAAGACGCGGCCTTGTCCCGGCGCGCACACCGGGCATGTCGGTGCGCTTGCAGGTGGCAGCGCCGTAAAATGGACGCGATGCGCGCAACCGGAATCCGGGAGTGCGAGCTGCGACCGGCATGAGTCGGTCGGGCGATTTTGACGAGAAACTCGTTGGAAAAGGCGGACAACCCATGATGCGTCAGTTTCAGGCCAACTCCTACCTGTTTGGCGGCAACACGCCTTACGTCGAGGAACTGTACGAGCGTTACCTCGACAATCCGGGCTCGGTGCCCGAGAAGTGGCGCGCCTACTTTGACCAGATGCAGCTGGTTCCGGCCGCCGACGGCAAGTCATCGACGCACGACGTGGCGCATGCGCCCATCATCGAATCCTTCGCGATGCGAGCCAAGGCGGGCAGTCTGCGACCCGCGGTCCCGGCTACCGACCTCTCCGTTGCGCGCAAGCAGGTGCACGTGCAGTCGATCATCGCCGCCTACCGGTTCCTCGGCAGCCGCTGGGCCGACCTCGATCCGCTCAAGCGTCAGGAACGCGTGCCGATACCGGAACTGGAGCCCGGGTTCTACGATCTCACCGAAGCCGACATGGACATCGTGTTCTCGGCGGCCAACACGTACTTTGGCCAGGAGCAGATGACGCTGCGCGAGATCATCGGCGCGGCGCGCCAAACGTATTGCGGCACGATCGGCGCTGAGTACATGTACATCGGCGAGCCGGCACAAAAGCGCTGGCTGCAGCAGCGGCTCGAATCGATACGCTCGACACCGAGCTTTCAGCAATGTGCAAAAGCGGCGCATCCTCGATCGCTTGACCGCCGCCGAGGGACTGGAGCGCTATTTGCATACGAAGTACGTCGGGCAGAAGCGCTTCTCCCTGGAAGGCGGCGAGAGCTTCATCGCGGCTATGGACGAGCTCGTCCAGCATGCGGGCGTATCCGGCGTAGAGGAAATCGTCATTGGCATGGCCCATCGCGGGCGGCTGAACGTGCTGGTCAATACACTGGGCAAGATGCCCAAGGACCTGTTCGCCGAATTCGAGGGCAAGGCGGCGGCGGATCTGCCCGCGGGCGACGTCAAGTACCACAACGGCTTCTCCAGCGACGTTTCGACGCGGCGGCGGCCCGATGCACCTGTCGCTGGCCTTCAATCCGTCGCACCTGGAAATCGTCAATCCGGTGGTCGAGGGCTCGGTGCGCGCTCGCCAAGAGCGGCGCGCCGACCATTTGGGCGCACGTGTGTTGGCGGTGCAGGTGCACGGCGATGCGGCGTTTGCCGGCCAGGGCGTCGTCATGGAGACGCTCAATCTGGCGCAGACGCGCGGTTACGGCACCGGCGGGACGGTGCACATCATCATCAATAACCAGATCGGCTTCACGACGTCCGATCCGCGCGATACGCGCTCGACGCTGTACTGCTCCGACGTGGTCAAGATGATCGAGGCGCCGGTGCTGCACGTCAACGGTGACGATCCGGAGGCGGTCGTACTGGCTACGCAGATCGCGATGGATTTCCGCACCGAGTTTCGCAAGGACATCGTGATCGACATCATTTGCTTCCGGCGCCTCGGGCACAACGAGCAGGACACGCCGGCGGTCACGCAGCCGCTGATGTACAAGAAGATCGGGGCGCACCCGGGCACGCGCAAGCTGTACGCCGACAAGCTCGTTACGCAAGGCGTGATGGCCGCCGACGAGCCCGAGGCGATGGTGCGCAGCGTGCGCCAGGCGCTCGACGAAGGCCACCAGACGGTCGATCCGACGCTCACCAACTTCAAGAGCAAGTATGCGGTCGATTGGGCGCCCTTTCTCAACCGCAAATGGACCGACAACGCCGACACCGCGGTGCCGCTGGGGGAGCTGCGCCGCTTGGCGCAGCGGCTGACGGCTATCCCGGAGAATTTCCGCCTGCACCCGCTGGTCGAGAAGGTCATCACCGATCGGCGTGCGATGGGCGAGGGCAAGCTGCCGCTCGACTGGGGCATGGGCGAACATCTGGCTTTTGCCTCGCTGGTGGCCAGCGGATACGCCGTGCGCATCACGGGACAGGACTCGGGGCGGGGCACCTTCTCGCACCGGCATGCCGTCCTGCACGATCAGAACCGCGAGCGCTGGAGCGAGGGGACTTTCATTCCATTGCAAAACGTCACGGATCAGCAGGCGCCGTTCGTCGTGATCGATTCGGTGTTGTCCGAAGAGGCGGTGCTCGGATTCGAGTACGGCTACTCCACCGCCGAGCCCAATTCGCTGGTGATCTGGGAGGCGCAGTTCGGCGATTTCGTCAATGGCGCGCAGGTCGTGATCGACCAGTTCATCTCGTCCGGCGAGGTCAAGTGGGGACGCCAGTCGGGCCTGGTCCTGATGCTGCCCCATGGCTACGAGGGTCAGGGGCCGGAGCACTCTTCGGCGCGCATCGAGCGGTTCCTGCAGCTGGGCGCCGACAACAACATGCAGGTGGTGCAGCCGACCACCGCGGCGCAGATCTTCCATCTGCTGCGCCGCCAGATGATCCGGCCGTTCCGCAAGCCGCTGGTCATCATGACGCCCAAGTCCCTGCTGCGCAGCAAGGACGCGACCTCGCCGCTCGAGGAACTGGCGCGCGGCGAGTTCAAGACCGTGATCGGCGGACACGGCAGTTGCCGACCCGGCCAAGGTCAAGCGCCTCATCGCCTGCAGCGGCAAGGTGTACTACGACCTGCGCCACGCTCGCGACGAGCGGGCGCTGGAGAATGTGGCCCTGGTCCGCATCGAGCAGTTGTATCCCTTCCCGCACAAGGCGCTGGCGGCCGAGTTCAAGCGCTTTCCCAACGTGGCGGAAATCGTGTGGGCGCAGGACGAGCCGCAGAACCAGGGGTCCTGGTTGTACGTCCAGCATCACATGCTGGAGAACATGAGCGAGGGGCAAAAGCTCGGTTACGCCGGCCGACCCGCATCCGCATCGCCCGCCGTTGGCTACTACGCCAAGCACGCGGAACAGCAAAAGACGCTGATCGATACAGCGTTCGCAAAGTTCAAGGGACTGGTTCTCAACAAGTGAATCCGCTGTCGGAGCCGCGACCGAAGGCGCGACGCCCGGCCCCTTCGTACCTGCGTACGTACGTAGAAATAAAGGCAGATCATGTCCATCGTTGAAGTGAAGGTTCCGCAGTTGTCCGAATCCGTGTCGGAGGCGACGCTGCTGCAGTGGAAGAAGACCCCGGGCGCCGCCGTCAATGCCGACGAGATCCTGGTGGAGGTCGAGACCGACAAGGTCGTGCTGGAGGTGCCGGCGCCGGCAAAGGGCGTCGCTCGGTCGAACTGCTGGTCGCCGACGGCGCTACGGTGGTGGCCGGACAGGTCATTGCCAGGATCGACAGCGCCGCCGAGGGCACGGCGGCCGACGGCTCGCGGCCGCCGGCGGCCGCAACTGCCGGCCGCCACCGCAGCGCCGAGCCGCGCCGGTGATGCCGGCGGCCGCCCGCCTGCTGGCCGAGAGCGGACGCAGCGCAAGCGAGATCACGGGCACGGGCCACGATGGCCGCGTGACCAAGGGGACGTGCTGCGGACCCCGCCGGCTCAGGCACCCGCGAGCGCGCCGGCGCCCGCCGCAAGGCCGGTCGCCGGGCCAGCAGGGGCGCGGTCACTGTTGGGAGGGGCGCCGTTGCCCGATGTGCGGGCGCCGATCGACCTGAGCCCGCTGGCCAATCGCCCCGAGCAGCGCGTGCCGATGTCGCGCTTGCGCCAGCGCGTGGCCGAGCGCCTGGTGCAGTCGCAGTCGACTGCGGCGATCCTGACCACGTTCAACGAGGTCAACATGCAGCCGGTCGATCGACCTGCGCAACCGGTACAAGGACCGATTTGAGAAGGAGCACGGCGTCAAGCTCGGCTTCATGTCGTTCTTCGTCAAGGCGGCGGTCGCGGCGCTGAAGAGGTACCCGGTCGTCAACGCTTCGGTCGACGGCAACGACATCGTCTACCACGGCTATTTCGACATCGGCATCGCGGTCGGTTCGCCGCGCGGGCTGGTCGTGCCGGTCCTGCGCAACGCCGACACAGATGGCTTTTGCCGAAATCGAGAAGAAGATCGCCGATTTCGGCAAGCGCGCCGGCGACGGCAAGCTGTCGATCGAGGAACTCACCGGCGGCACGTTCTCGATCTCCAACGGCGGCGTGTTCGGCTCGATGCTGTCGACGCCCATCATCAACCCGCCGCAGATCGGCGATCCTGGGCGTGCACGCCACCAAGGATCGCGCGGTGGTCGAGAACGGCCAGATCGTGGTCCGGCCGATGAACTATCTGGCGCTGTCGTACGACCACCGCATCATCGACGGCCGCGAAGCGGTGCTGGGCCTGGTGGCGATGAAGGAGGCGCTGGAGGATCCGGCGCGCCTGCTGCTCGAGATCTGAGAAGGACGATCCCATCATGAGCTCAGGACTTTGATCTTGTCGTCATCGGCGGCGGTCCCGGCGGCTATATCGCGGCCATCCGCGCCGCGCAGCTGGGCCTGCGCGTGGCCTGCATCGACGACTGGAGCAACGAACGCGGCGAGCCTGCGCCCGGCGGAACCTGCACCAACGTCGGCTGCATTCCGTCCAAGGCGTTGCTGCAATCGTCCGAGTACTACGAGCAGGCGCTGCACGGTCTGGCCGAGCACGGGATCATCGATGTGCGGCCGGGCCATGGACTTGGCGCGCATGATCGAGCGCAAGAACGTGGTCGTGCGGCAGAACAACGAGGGCATCCTGTACCTGTTCAAGAAGAACAAGGTCAGCTTCTTCCATGGCCGCGGCTCGTTTCAGGCGCGGTTCGATGCCGGATGGGAGCTGGCGCTGAGCGCCGATCCGGGCGTGCTGCGAGCGCGCAACGTGGTCGTGGCCACCGGCTCGAGTCCCCCGTGCGCTTGCCGGGCGTACCGTTCGACGAACAGCTCGTCCTGTCCAACCAGGGCGCGCTCGACAATGAAGGCGGTGCCGAAGAGCCTGGGCGATCATCGGCGCCGGCGTGATCGGTCTGGAGATCGGATCGGTGTGGCGGCGCCTGGGCGCCGAAGTCACCGTGCTCGAGGCGCTGCCCGCGTTCCTCGGCGTGGCCGATGAGCAGGTCGCCAAGGAGGCGCTCAAGGCATTCACCAAGCAGGGCCTGAAGATCCAGCTGGGCGTGCAGATCGACCAGGTCCGCAGCGGTAAGGACGGCGTGCTCGTGCATTACCGGCCGCGAGCCCAGGGCGGAGAGCCGCTTGGCGATCAGATGGCCCTTCAGGTCGATCGGCTGATCGTCTCCATCGGCCGCATGCCCAATACGCAAGGGCTGGAGGCGCAGCGCGTCGGGCTCGCGCTCGACGAGCGCGGCGCCATCGTCGTCGACGAGCACTGCGCCACCAATTTGCCCGGCGTCTGGGCCGTCGGCGACGTGGTGCGCGGGCCGATGCTGGCGCACAAGGCCGAGGAGGAGGGCGTCGCGGTGGCCGAGCGCATCGCCGGCCAGCACGGTCACGTCGACTTCGACGACGATACCCGGCGTGATCTACACCGCATCCGGAAATCGCCTGGGTCGGCCAGACCGAGGCAGCAGCTCAAGGCGCAGCGGCGCGCCTATCGAAGCCGGCAGCTTTCCTTTCTCCGCCAACGGTCGCGCGCGGGCGCTGGGCGACACCACCGGCTTGGTGAAGATGCTGGCCGACGCCGCGACCGACGAGATCCTGGGCGTGCACATCATCGGCCCGAAGGCCTCGGAGCTGATCTCCGAGGCCGTGGTGGCGATGGCGTTTCGCGCGTCCTCGGAAGACATCGCGCGCATCTGCCACGCGCATCCGACCCTGTCGGAGGCCATGCGGGAGGCGGCGTTGGCCGTCGACCGGCGCACGCTCAATTTGTGACGCATTTCGGTTGCGGCCGTGCCTGATCCGCGCACTGTCCTGGACGCCTTCGCCGGCGCGCTGGCTGCGCGGGGTTGGGTCGCCGACGAGACCCAGCTGCGCCGCGGCGCGCCGGCTCGAGCAGCTTCGCCTCGACTGGATCGACTACAAGGCGCAGCGCTCCAATGCCGTGACCCGACTGCTGGTGCGTCCGCCCATTCCCGCGCGGAGTCTACCTATGGGGCGGGGTGGGGCGCGGCAAGAGCTTGCTGATGGACGCGTTTTACGCGGCGGTTCCTGTCGTGCGCAAGACGCGCGTGCACTTTCACGAATTCATGCGCGGGGTGCACCAGGAACTGGAGGCGGTCAAGGGCGTCGCCAACCCGCTGGACGAGGTCGGCTACCGGGTGGCGCGCCGCTACCGCTTGGTCTGCTTCGACGAATTCCACGTCTCCGACATCGCCGACGCGATGATCCTGCACCGGCTGCTGCAGCGGCTGTTCGACCTGCGCGTCGGCTTCGTAATGACCTCGAACTACGCACCCGACGACCTGTACCCCGAAGGCCTGCATCGCGACCGGGTGCTGCCGGCCATCGAACTGCTCAAGGCGCGCCTGGACGTCGTGCTGCGTCGATGGCGGTCAGGACTACCGCCTGCGTGCGCTCGAGCAAATCGAGGCCTACTTCCTGGGCACCGGTGCCGTCGCCGACGCCCACATGCAGGATGCCTTCGAAAGGATCGCCGAGTGCGCCGACGAGAACCCGATGCTGCGCATCGAATCACGCGAGATCCGCGCACAGCGCCGAGCCGGGGGCGTGGTGTGGTTTGACTTTGCCGTGCTGTGCGGCGGCCCACGCTCGCACAACGACTATCTGGAGATCGCCTCGCAGTTCCATACCGTGTTGCTGTCCAACGTGCCGCGCATGTCGGCCGGGCAGGCCGTCCGAGGCGCGCCGCTTCACCTGGCTCGTGGACATCTTGTACGACCGTCGCGTCAAGTTGATCATCTCGGCGGCCGCGCCGCCCACGCACCTGTACACCGCCGGCGCCCTGTCGCAGGAATTCCAGCGCACCGCCTCGCGCCTGATCGAGATGCAGTCGCGCGAGTACTCGGCCGCGCCGCGCCGCGGCGCGGTGCCGGCGCTATAGTGCCGCAATGAACCGCCGTACGACCCTTTTAGGTTGTCTCCTCCTGTGCTCTGTCGCTCCGGTTGCCCGCGGCATCGAAGCCGAAGGGGCACAGCAGCTCGCGCGGCAGCTGGCGCAGAACTATCCGGCGGGATCGATCGGCACCCCGGAGCAGGCCGACCGCGCCTTGGCGGACGCGACCGCCTTGCACGAGAAGCTGCAGTCCGAGTTCGACGCCGAGCGGCGCCGTTGCGAGCACGTCTTCTTGGTGACTCACTGCATGGCGGTGGCCCGGGACGCACAACGCCGGGGCGAGCAGGTCGTGCACCGCGTCACGCTCGAAGCGCACGATCTTCGCCGTCACAACGAAGCCCGCTTGCATGCGCAGAGCCGGGACAGCGAACTGCGTCGGCAGGCCGAGCAGGAGCGGTTGCGTCCGGAGCGGGAGCAGCAGGCGACTGACGGCAACGCAGGTCAGGGAGCGCAATAGTGCCGAGCGCGAGGTCGATGCGCTCAAGGACGAGCAGGTGGCGCGCAAGACGCAGGCGGCCAGCGAACAAAAGCTGCAGACGCAGCAGGCGAGCGAGACGCGCAAGGAAGAGCAGCGGCCGTCGCTCGAGGAGGCCGCGCAGCGCACCTACCGCAAGAAGCAGTCGGAGGCCGCCGCCTACGCCAAAACCAAGGCGGAGGATAAGAAGGTCAACGAGGCCAAGCGTGCCGAGCGCCAGACCGAGCGCGAGGCGCAGAACCGGACCGACGAAGCGCAGCAGGCGGCACGCTCGGCGCGGCGGCCGTGAAGCGGCGCGGCACTCAGGCAAAGCGGGATTTGCTCCGGTCCGGCGCCTCGAGCTTGACGATGGCCAAGGAAAGATTGTCGCCATGTCCCTGGGCACGTTCGCGGGCGTGCCGGACCAAGTTCTCCGCGGCATCCCGGACACCGAAGTTCTTCACGATGGCGCCCATTTCCTTTTCGGAAAAGTAGGCCCAGAACCCATCGCTGGCGAGCAAGAAGGCATCGCCGGGGCGCAGATCGTCGACCGCGCCGTAGTCCAGGCGCAGGTCGTGGCCGATGCCGATCGCGCTAAAGAGGACGTTCTTGTAACGGTCGGTCTCCGGGCCGCCCTCAACCAAGGTGCCGTCGACGGTCATGCGCGAGCCGTACGAATGATCGATCGTCTTGTGCGCGACGGCGCCGTCGCGAAAATGGTAAAGACGGCTGTCGCCGGCATGGATCCAGACCGCGTGATCGCTTTGCAGCAGCACGGCCACCAGTGTGCTGTGCGGCTCCTTTTCGCTGGCGATCGCCGTCAGCCGTATCACCGCGTGGGCCTCGGCGGCGATCTGCCCGAGCAGCTCCCGCGCCGTCGTTCCCGGCATCGGCGGTTCCTCGAAGAGATTTTTGGCCGTGCGCATGACCTGGTCGGAGGCCAAGCGCCCGCCCGTACGGCCGCCCATGCCGTCGGCGACGATCGCCAGCAGGGTCCCGGGGCGATTCGGACTTGTGAGGATCGCTACCCGGTCCTGCTGATCGGCGCGGTCACCAAGGTGCTCGGCCACGCAGACGGTGACCTTGAATTTTGCCTTGGCAGCGGTGGCGGTGCGAGACATGATCGTCGGCGGCAGATCCAGGCGCAGGAACCGGCAGGGAACATTCCACGACGGCCCGATGGAACTATCAGCGGGGGCGCTTCTTGAATCGGTCGGGTCCGGCATTGATCGCTTGAGCGCGGCAAACGCCCCACCCCCAGTCGCAAGGCCGCCCGGGTAGCGGTGCGCGGTGGGTCGCAGCCCCGATCCCCTGACACCGCGGCGGCGCTTGGGCCGGTGCCGGTGCACGCACGCCGCGCGAAGGAGGGGATCATGCAGCCAAGCGGGCGGCGGCAGAGGACCTCGGGCAGGCCCCGGACTGCGATCGGCGGATCGCCGAATTGCGGCGCGAGCACCGCGAGCTCGACGAAGCGATCCTGCAGGTCGCTCAAGGCGGGGGGCGCGACGAATTGCAGTCTGCAGCGGCTGAAAAAGCGCAAGCTTCTCATCAAGGACTCGATTACCCAGTTGGAGATGGGCTTGGTTCCCGACATTCCCGCGTGAGCAAGACCCTGATCATCTCCGCGATCGGCCGGCCGGCCACCGGGATCCGGGCGACGCGGCGGCGTGTGCGGTCGCCGCCTTGGCCGGGACCGACGAGGTCGATCGGCGCGAGCGAGCGCTGATTGCCGCATTTGCCGCCGATGGCGCATTGGCCGGCGCGACGCGGGTTCCGCCAGCGACCGTCCCAACTGCAGATGGCCCTTGCGGTGTTCGAGAGCGATCGCGCGCCGCGGTACGCTGGCGGCCGAGGCAGGTACCGGTACCGGAAGACCCTGGCCTATCTGGTGCCGGCCGTGCTGGCGGGTGGCAAGGTACTGATCTCGGCCGGGACCAAGACGCTGCAGGATCAAATCTTCGACAAGGATCTGCCGGCCGTCTGCCGCGCGCTGGGCGTGTCCGTCGACACGGCGATCCTCAAAGGGCGGCAGAACTACGTTTGCCGCCTGCGCCTGGAACGGACCGCTGTTGCGGGCATGCTCGACTCGCTGGAGGACGTGCGGGCCCTGCAGCAGGTGCGCCGCTTCGCCGCGAGTCGATCTCGGGCGATCGCGCCGAACTCGCCGACGTGGTCGAAGGAGCCGGCATCTGGCCGGCGGTTACCTCCACGCGCGACAACTGCCTGGGTGGCGAGTGCGAACACTTCGAGAACTGCTTCGTGGTGCGCGCGCGCCGCCGCGCACTGGCTGCCGACATTGTCGTCGTCAACCACCACCTGCTGCTGGCCGACATGGCCTTGCGCGAGGAATCCGACTCCGAACTGCTGCCCAATGCCGACGTGGTAATCGTCGACGAGGCGCACCATCTGACCAAGGTGGCCGCGGAGTTCTTCGGTGAAGGCTGGTCGCTGCTGCAGGTGGCCGACCTCGGTGCTGACGTGTTGCGCGTGGGTCTGCAAAGCGCGATCGACGGGGCTTCCTGGCCGGAACTCGTGCGGGCGCTCGAGACGGCCGCACGCGCGGTTCGCTTGCGCCTGGCCGAGAGCGGCGTTCAGCGCCAGACACGCCTGGCCTACGAGCACGTCGCCCATGCGGTACGACGCCGGCAGCGATCGGCGCGCTCGATCGGGCCCTGGCAGCGATCGAGGAGGCCGTGCAGCGCAATCTCGGCCGCTCGGCCGAGCTGGATTTGCTGCGCCCGCGCATTGAGCGGCTGCGCCGGGTGGCGCGCCCCTGGCACCAGCCGGTGGCCGATGTCGCTGCCGACAGCGGCGTGGTGCGCTGGGTTGCCGCCAGCGCGCAAGGGGCGCAGTTCCATGCCACACCGCTAAGTTGTGCGGATTCCTTCGCCAGGGCCCGCGCGCAGCGCGAGCAGGCCTGGATCCTGACGTCGGCAACGTTGACGACGGGCCAGCGGTTCGAGCCGTTTCTCGACGAGCTGGGCCTGCGCGGTTCGACGGCGCTGCGCTGGGACAGCCCGTTTGACTTCGCGCGCCAGGCACTGCTTTACCTGCCCACCCCCATGCCCAGTCCGCAAGCTGAGGATTTTCCGGAGCAAGTTGCAGAGGCCGCTTGGCCCGTCATTCGCGCCAGCCGGGGGCGCGCCTTCGTGCTGTGCTCGACCCTGCGCGCGGTGGGCCGGGTGGCGCAGCGCCTGCGCGAGTTGATGGTCGCGGACGACGATGAGCTGCCGCTGTTGGTACAGGGGGACGCCAACCGGCGCACCATGCTCGATGGATTTTCGCCGCATCGGCAGCGCGGTCCTGGTCGGATCAGTGAGTTTTTGGGAGGGGATCGACGTGCGCGGCGACGCATTGTCGCTGGTGGTCATCGACAAGCTGCCGTTCGCACCGCCGGACGATCCGGTCATGGCAGGTCGGATCCGGCAGATGAAGGAGCAAGGGCGCAATCCGTTCCTCGAGCTACAACTGCCGCAAGCGCTCACCTTGCTGCGCCAGGGCGCCGGACGGCTGATCCGGGACGATGCCGACCGCGGCGTCCTGATGATCCTTGACGAGCGCTTGCTCAGCCGATCCTACGGCAAGACGATACTCGACAGTCTGCCGCCTTTTACGCGCACGCGCAGTTGCGATCAAGCTTGCAAATTTCTCGCCACCACGCAGGTCCCGCCACCGGCTTCGCCCGACCGGTGACGCCCTGCGCTCCCCGCGGGTACCATCGGAGCCGGCTCAGGAAGAGCCCGAGCTCAATTCCGTCGTCTTCGGGAAGCTCGCGCGCAGTACGCGGCGCACGCCGTCGCGCAGGTCCACCATGCCCAGCCGGTCGTAGGCGTGCTCCATGATGCCCAGGGCATGCTCCAGCCGTGGCGCGCCCTGGTAGTCGCGCAGCGCGGCTTGGGAGCGGTTGATCGCCGCCAGGTAAGCCCCGCGCCGGTAGTAATAATCGGCGACGCGCACCTCGTGATCGGCAAGGGCATCGCGCAGGAAGCTCAGGCGCAGCACCGCATCGCTGTAATACGGGCTATTCGGATAGCGAGAGACAAGTTCCTTGAACGCCTCGAACGACTCGTGCAGCGCCTTGGGGTCCCGCTCGCTCACGCGATAGCGGATCAGGGATCCGATGAATTTCGGCGCTTCGATGAAGTTGACCAGCCCGCGCAGGTAGTAGACGTAGTCGGCTCTGGGACTGTTTGCGTTAAGCTTAAGAAAGCGATCGGTCGTCGAGATCGCCTCGGCGGTTTCGCCCTCCTTGTAGTAGCAATAGGCGATCTCGATCTGCGCCTGCTGCGCATAGCGGCCGAAGGGGTAGCGCGCCTCGAGCTTTTCGTAGAGTTCGCGCGCTTTGCTCCAATTGCCGTTTTGCAGCTCGGTGCGCCCTTCGTTGTAGAGCCGGTCGGCATCCCACTTGGCCGTCGAGTCCTTCTCGATGCCGCTGCAGCCGGCCAGCCCTGCGGCCAGGCAGACGACCAGCACCAGGCCCAGGAGCCCGAGCCGCCCAAGGGTTTCTTGCGGGTTCCGGGCGGGTGCGGAACGGTGTTTTGCTGGCATGTCGGGATGGTCTCGGGTTTCGTTGGCGTACTCAGGCAGGGATTGTATCAATGGCACAGGTTTCTCCAACCGCGCAGGCAGCGGCGGTTGCGCGGGTCGAAGGTTTGGACGAAGACGACGACGCGGAAGGCGACGACGTTTCGGTGCCGGGGTCGACCCTGCCCGAGATCGTGGCTCCCGTGCACCAGCTCGTCGTAGGCACCCAGGGCAGCGGCGAGCGGCTGGACAAGTACCTGGCCACGCAGCTACCCAAGGTCTCGCGCAGTCGCATCCAGCGCTGGATCGCCGACGATGCCGTGCGGCTCAATGGTCTCGCCGCGCGGTCCAGGGCCATCGTCTACTCCGGCGACCGGGTCGAGGTATGCGAGCGCGCCTTGCCGGAGACCGCGGCGTTTCGTCCCGAGCCGATTGCCTTTCCCATCGTCTGGGAGGACGAAACCATACTCGTGATCAACAAGCCAGCCGGACTCGTTGTCCACCCGGGCGCGGGCAACTGGAGCGGCACCTTGCTCAACGGGCTGCTCGCTTACGACGCGCGCCTGGCCTGCGTGCCGCGCGCCGGGATCGTGCACCGGCTGGATGCGGGCACCTCCGGACTGTTGGTGGTGGCGCGAACCGTCACCGCGCAATGTGACCTCGTGCGCCAGCTGGCCGCGCGTACCGTGGTGCGCGAATATTGGGCCCTGGTGGCTGGGCGAATGGAGTCCAGCCTAACCATTGCCGCGGCGATCGATCGGGACCCGCGCAATCCGCTGCGTTTTCGGGTCAGCCAGGCCGCATCGGCCCGCCCGGCCCGCACCTATGTACGCCGCCTAGCCGAGTGGAATGCGGCGCCTGCCGGGCAGACACCGGTCCCCGTGTCCTGGGTCGCCTGCCGCCTGGATACGGGCCGAACGCACCAGATCCGCGTCCATCTTGAATCCGTTGGGCATCCGCTGATCGGTGACCCGGTGTACCGGCGCCATCTCCCGGCGGCACTGACCGCGCAGTCCTGGATGCTGCGCCCGGCCTTGCACGCCTGCCGCCTCGAGCTCGTCCATCCGCAGACCCGCCAGCCGATGGGCTGGGGGTGCGCTGCGCCGCCTGACATGAGCAACTGGATGCGCCAGCTCGGCGCAAGCGCCCAGCAGCTGCGCGCACCGCAGAAGTTGTCGATCGCGTTGCCCGTCGAGACGGGCGGCGAATCGGCGCGGGCGTTCGGACCTGAGCAGGCGTCATGAAGGAGGGCGCGCGGTGACGGCTGAGGCGCAGGCGCCGCGCAGCGCGGGCGCTGCGCGTTACCGGGATGCGCATTGGCACCCCCAGTGGATCGTCCCGCAATGGCCGGCGCCGCCGGGGGTACACGCCCTGATCACGACGCGAGCCGGTGGTGTCTCTAGCGGGCCCTTCGGCACCGTCGAAGGGCCCGGGGGCCTGAACCTGTCGTTTGGCCCGGCGCCGCCGACGGGCGAGGGAGCCGACGACGCGCTGGCCGTAACGCGCAATCGCGAGCGCCTGTGCCTTGGCTTGCCGCGCGCGCCCTGCTGGCTGCACCAGGTGCATGGCGTGCGGATCGTCGATGCGGCCGGCAACGGTAGCGGAGCCGCCCGCACTGAGGCGCCCCAAGCCGACGGCGCGTTTGCCGTGGTACTGCAGGTCGTTTGCTGCGTTCTCGTCGCCGACTGCTTGCCGGTGCTGTTGGCCGATGTCCGGGGCCGGGGGGTGGCCGCTGCCCATGCGGGATGGCGCGGATTGGCCGGGGGCGTGATCCAGAACGCGGTCGAGGCCCTGCGCCAAGGCATCGGCGATCGGCAGGCACGGATCCTCGCCTACCTGGGGCCGGCTATCGGTCCGGCGCACTTTCTCGTCGGCCGGGAGGTGTTGGCGCAAATGTCGACCCGCTTGCCGCAGGCCGGGGCGGCATTCGAACCGGTTGGCGCAGCGCAATATCGCGCCGACTTGTTTGCGCTGGCGCGCCAAGCGCTGGCGCAGGTTCAGGTCGATGACGTCTTCGGCGGCGGCCTCTGCACGGTCAGCGATCCGGCGCGCTTTTACAGCTACCGGCGCGATCGTGTCACAGGGCGCCATGCGGCGCTCATTTGGCTCGGATCGAAGGCCGGTTCCGGCTTGCCGGAAACGGCATAGCTCTGCGTACAATGGCGCGAACCGTCAGAGGCCGGGGCACACTGGCAGGGACGCGGGCACGCCGATGGAGCCGGTGTTCGCGGCGCTGACGGCCCCTCTGGGAGCGGAGCGTGGCAAACGTTACGGCAAAGGGTTCGGCTGTGGTTTCAGCGTCTTCTGGCTCGGAGCCAGCCGTGGCGGGCACGACAGGCGCGCCGCTGACGGGGACGCCGGATGCTGCCGGGCCGACGGGGGCTCCTTGGCTCAACTGGTGGTCGCCGGCCGGCGAGGCGCATGCGCCGGCGATTCCGGGGCTCAAACTGTCGCCCGAGAAATTGCTCGAGCTGCAGCAAGACTACGTCAAACGCCTGAGCGCGCTGTGGGACGATTTTCTCGAGCACCCCGAGCGCAATGCGGCTCCCATCAAGGATGGGCGATTTTCCGATCCGGCCTGGCAGCAGAACTCGCTGGCGGCATTCTTGGCGCGTGCCTATCTGCTGAACGCTCATTTTCTTAGCCAGATGGCCGCGGCCGTCGATGCCGCGCCGAAGACCAAGGCGCGTCTGGCCTTCTCGGTTTCGCAGTGGATCGACGCGGCAGCGCCGTCGAATTTTCTGGCGCTCAACCCCAAGGCGCAAAAGCGCCTGCTCGAGACTCGCGGCGAGAGCCTGACGGCCGGATTGCAGAACCTGCTCGATGATGTTGCCAAGGGTCGCATCTCGCAGACCGATGAATCGGCGTTCGAGGTCGGCAGGAACGTTGCCACCACCGAAGGCGCGGTGGTCTTCGAAAACGAGATGATGCAGCTCATTCAGTACCGTCCATTGACCGAGACGGTCCGGGCCCGCCCGTTCTTGCTGGTGCCGCCTTGCATCAACAAGTTCTACATCCTCGATCTGCAGAAGGACAACTCCTTCATCCGCTTTTGCGTCGAGCGTGGCAATACGGTATTCGTCGTGTCGTGGCGCAATCCGCACGAGGCCCAGGGACACTGGACCTGGGACGATTACCTGGAGAACGGCCCCATCGCGGCGATCGATGCCGTGCGGCGCATCACCGGCGCCGCCAAGCTCAATGTCCTGGGGTTTTGCGTCGGCGGCACCCTGCTTGCGACGGCGCTGGCGGTGCTGTTGGCCCGGGGCGATGATCCGGCCGCCAGCGTCACGTTTCTGACCTCGCTGCTCGATTTCACCGATTCGGGGATTTTGGACATCTTCATCGACGAGGCCCACGTGCAAATGCGCGAGGCCACGCTCGGCCACGGCGGCGTGATGCCCGGTCGTGACCTGGCCAACACCTTCTCGACGCTGCGCGCCAACGACCTGGTCTGGAATTACGTGGTCAGCAACTATCTGGAAGGCCAGCGTCCGCCGGCCTTCGATCTGCTGTACTGGAACGGTGATTCGACCAACCTGCCCGGGCCCATGTACGCCTGGTATCTGCGCAACACTTACCTGGAGAACAACCTGCGTGTACCCAACCGCCTGCGCTGCTGCGGCCAGCCGGTGGATCTGGGACGCATCCGGGTGCCGGCCTACGTGTTCTGCGCGCGCGAGGATCACATCGTGCCCTGGCGCGGCGGGTATGCCTCGGCCCAGGCCCTGCGCGGCGTACCGGAAGGGGCGCTGCGCTTCGTGTTGGGCGCCAGCGGCCACATCGCGGGGACCATCAACTCGCCGACCAAAAACCGACGCAACTACTGGGTCATCGACGAAGAGGCGGGCGCCGGTGCGCCGGCGGCGGCCGATGCGCCGCAGGCCGAGGGCGGCCATCGCCTGCCTGGCTCGGCGGATCAGTGGTTGGCCGCCGCGCAGGAACATCCGGGTAGCTGGTGGTTGGACTGGGACCGTTGGCTGGAGGCTTTTGCTGACGGAACACGGCCGGCGCCCCAGGAATACGGCGCCCCGGGATTTCCGGTAATCGAGCCGGCACCGGGACGCTATGTGAAGGAGAAGGCGTAGCAAGGCAGCCCGCCGCGGGCGGCGACGCGCCGGCCAAGGGGGAGCAGATTCGCCGGCTATGCCGGGCGTGGCCCGGCATGGCCGGAAACCAGAAAATTTTGTGGAGGCATCATGAGCAAGGTGGCGTACGTTACAGGCGGGATGGGCGGGATCGGAACGGCGATTTGCCGCAAGTTCCACGATCTGGGATACACGGTCATCGCCGGCTGCGGACCGACACGCAATTTCGACAAGTGGCTCACCGAGCAGAAGGCCGACGGCTACCAATTCACCGCTTCGGTGGGCAATGTCGCCGACTGGGAGTCGACCAAGCAGGCGTTTGCTTCCGTGATGGCCACCCACGGCCAGGTGGACATCTTGGTCAACAACGCCGGGATCACGCGCGACGGCGTGTTCCGCAAAATGAGCCTGGAGGACTGGCGCGCGGTCATCGACACCAATTTGAACAGCCTGTTTAACGTCACCAAGCAGGTGATCGACGGCATGCTCGAGCGCAATTGGGGCCGGATCATCAACATCTCGTCGGTTAACGGCGCCAAGGGGCAGTTCGGCCAGAGCAACTACTCGGCGGCAAAGGCGGGCATGCATGGATTTACCATGGCCCTGGCGCAGGAGGTGGCCAGCAAGGGGGTGACGGTGAACACCGTGGCGCCGGGGTATATTGCCACCGACATGGTGATGGCGGTGCGCGAGGATGTGCGCGAAAAGATCATCCAGACCATTCCGGTCCGGCGCTTGGGCAAGGCCGAGGAAATCGCCTCGATGTGCGGCTGGATCGCGAGCGAAGATTCGGCCTTCGCGACGGGCGCTGAATTCTCGCTCAACGGCGGCCTGCACATGGGGTAAGACCCGCTGGACGGCGGTTATCCCCCCGCCTGGGCGGCCAGGGGGACAAACCGTTAGAATTGTCATATAAGAGATCCGCGCGCCGATGTCCGACCGCGATCGGTGCGGCGCGCTGGGTGCGTCGCACGAGATGTTCGATTTCCTAGGGTTGTCAACGATATGAGTACGCCGAGTACGCCCCGCTTGATCAAGAAGTACCCCAACCGCCGCCTGTACGATACGCAGACCAGCACCTATATCACGCTGGTGGATATCAAACAGCTGGTAATCGACCAGGAGGACTTCCAGGTGGTCGATGCCAAGACCGGCGATGATCTGACCCGGCCGATACTGCTGCAAATCATCCTGGACGAGGAGCAGGCCGGCTCGCCCATGTTCACCTCGCCGGTGCTGGCGCAAATCATCCGCTTTTACGGCAACACGATGCAGGGCTTCATGGGGTCCTACCTGGAGAAGAACGTCCAGGCCTTCATCGATATCCAGCAAAAGCTGCAGGAGCAAAGCCGCGCCCTTTACGATCCGAGCAAGGTCGGCCCGGACGCCTGGTCGCAGTTTGTCAGCATGCAGTCGCCGATGCTGCAGACCATGATGACGAGCTACATCGAGCAGAGCAAGAACCTCTTTGTGCAGATGCAGGAGAACCTGCAGAACCAGACCCGCTCGATGTTCACTGGATTTCCGTTCACGCCCCCCCAGGACAAGAAGGGCAGTTGAAGCAGGCCGTGCCGCGCCGGCGCAAGGCATCGCCTGCGGTCGGCTTCGTTTCCCTGGGCTGCCCCAAGGCGCTGGTCGATTCCGAGCACATCCTGACCCGGCTGCGGGCGGAGGGCTACGAGATCCGAGGCTCCTATGACGGCGCCGACCTGGTCGTGGTCAATACCTGTGGATTCATCGATAGCGCGGTGCGCGAGTCGCTCGATGCGATTGGCGAGGCGCTGGAGGAAAACGGCCGCGTCATCGTCACCGGCTGCCTGGGCGCGCGCCGGGACGAGACGGGCGGCAACCTGATCCAAGGGCTCCATCCGAAGGTACTCGCGGTCACCGGTCCGCACGACACCGACGGAGTGCTGCAGGCGGTGCACCGGCATCTGCCGCAGCCGCACGATGCATTTGCCGATTTGGTGCCGCCGGCCGGCTTGAAGCTGACGCCGCGGCATTATGCTTATTTGAAGATCTCAGAGGGCTGCAACCATCGGTGCACCTTCTGCATCATTCCGTCGATGCGCGGCGACCTGGTATCGCGCCCGATCGGGGCCGTGGTGCGCGAAGCCGAAGCGCTGGTGCGCCAGGGGGCGCGCGAGCTGCTGGTGATCGCGCAAGACACCAGCGCCTACGGGGTCGACGTGCGCTACAAGCTCGATTTTGTCGGCGGCCGCCCCGTGCGTACGCGCATGACGGAACTGGCGCGCGAGCTGGGCAACCTGGGCGCGTGGGTGCGCCTGCACTATGTCTATCCGTATCCGCACGTCGATGGCGTCCTGCCCTTGATGGCCGAGGGCAAGGTGCTGCCCTACCTGGACGTGCCCTTTCAACATGCCCACCCCGCCGTGCTCAAGCGCATGAAGCGCCCGGCGGCGGCCGAGATCAATCTGGAGCGCATTCGTGCGTGGCGCACGATCTGTCCCGAACTTACCGTGCGCAGCACGTTTATCGCCGGTTTCCCGGGGGAGACGGAAGCCGAATTCGAGGCGCTGCTGGAATTTTTGCGCGAGGCCCAGCTCGACCGCGTCGGCTGCTTTGCCTATTCCCCGGTGGCGGGCGCTGCCGCCAACGACCTGCCGGGTGCACTTCCCGAGGAAGTGCGCGAGGAGCGGCGCGCGCGGCTCATGCGCTTGCAGGAGGACATTTCGCGCCGGCGCCTCGAACGCCGCGTAGGCCGCCTCCAGCGTGTGCTGATCGACGAGTGCGGCGCGCAGGGCGCGGTCGGCCGTTCGAGCGCCGACGCGCCCGAGATCGATGGGGTCGTGCACATCGCGGCCGATCCGCGATTGCGCGTGGGCGAGTTCTTCGATGTGCGCGTGGAACGCACCGACGCCCACGACCAGTACGCGCGCCTGTTGCCCTGAGCGGCGATCCGATCGGTCTGCTGCCGGGCTCGGGCGCTACCAGGAGTCGGCGAAGAGTTCCAGCACGCCGTCCAAAGGGCTGTGATCGAGCGTGCAGGCGGCCCGTTGCCGGACCACCGGCTTGCCCCGATAGGCCACGGACAGGCCGGCGAGCCCCATCATGTCCAGATCGTTGGCGCCATCGCCGATGGCCAGCACGCGCCGGGTCGGGCAGCCGAGCCGATCACATAGCCGCTGCAGCATGCGTGCCTTGCCGGCCGCATCGATGATGCGACCCTCGTTCTCGGCCGGCCCAACGACCTCGCCGGTCAGACGGCCCTCGTGCACGACCAATTCGTTGGCACAACTGGCATCGAAACCCAGGTCCTGGGCGACCCTCTCGGCAAACGCCGAGAATCCGCCGGAGACGAGCAGCGTGCTCCAGCCGAGGGTGCTTGCTTGGCGCACAAGCTGGCGCGCGCCCGGGGACGGGGGCAGACCGGAGGTGCGCACTTGGTCGAGCACCGCCGCCGGCGTGCCGGCCAGCAGGGCGACGCGCTGGCGCAGGCTTTGGGCATAGTCGGCGATTTCGCCACGCATGGCCGCCTCGGTGATGGCCGAAACCGCCTCGCCGCGGCCGGCCAGCCGTGCCAACTCATCGATGCCTTCGACCGAGATCGCGGTCGAATCCATGTCCATGACCAGTGCCTGCATGTCGGCGCTGCGTAGCGCGGGCGGGACCAGGGTCGCGTCGCAGCGCCAGAACGCGGCCAGCGCCTGGGCCAGGCGCCGCGATTCGGGGTCCACCGGCACATCGAAAAACCGCGCGGCGTTGACATGGCGCCGGTGCCGCGTCGACAGCAGTGCGACGCGGAAGGCGTCGAAGGCCTCGGTCGGAAGTTCGGCGGCCTGTATCACCAGGTCCATGGAGGTCAATTGCTTTTCGGCCCCCAGCGCCTTGAAGATCGAGCGCAGTCTTTGCAGCCGGGTCTCGAGTTCCGCTCCAGGGGCGTCGACGCGCAGTTTGTCCTGCCCGGCCAGCCGGACGCGCCGGTCCCCCTGGATGAGCGCGATGATGCGGTCGAGCGCCACCGGGGGCGTGGGAATGAAATGCAGCCAGATGACCTCGGGCGCAGCGTCGATGCGGCGGATGCCAAGTCGCTGCGCGTCCAGGCGCAGCCGGTGCGTGTCGATCAGGGCGCGGGCCGCCGGTGGCAGCCGGCCGAAGCGATCGGCCAGTTCTTCCTGCAGCACCAAGATGGCGTCCACGTCGGCCGCGGTGGCCAGCTTCTTGTACAGCGACAAGCGCTGGTGCACGTCTGGAACGTAGTCAGCGGGCAGCAACGCGGGCACATGCAGGTTGATCTCCGTGGTCGCGGCCAGAGGCTGGAGCAGGTCGGGCTCGCGGCCAGAGCGCAGGGCGCGCACGGCCGCGTTGAGCATTTGCGAATACAGGTCGAATCCGACCTCCTGCAGATTGCCCGATTGCGAATCGCCCAGAACCTCGCCGGCGCCGCGGATTTCCATGTCGTGCATAGCCAGATAGAAGCCGCTTCCGAGTTCCTCCAGGTTCTGGATGGCCTCGAGGCGCTTTTCGGCATTCTTGGTCAGCGTGCCCTCCTCGATCATCAGGTAGGCATAGGCCTGATGGTGCGACCGGCCAACGCGGCCGCGCAGCTGGTGCAGCTGCGCCAGGCCGAAGCGGTCGGCGCGATGGATCAACATCGTGTTGGCGCTGGGCACGTCGATGCCGGTCTCGATGATGGTCGTGCACAGCAGCAGGTGAAAGCGCTGCTGGTGGAAGTCGCGCATCACGTGCTCGAGATCGCGCTCGGCCATCTGCCCGTGAGCCACGCCGATGCGAACCTCGGGCAGCAGCTCCTGCAGGCGCGCGCGCCGGTTCTCAATGGTCTCTACTTCGTTGTACAGAAAGTAGATTTGCCCGCCACGCTGCAGCTCGCGCAGACAGGCCTCGCGGATCAGGGCCGCGCTCTCCTGGCGCACGAAGGTCTTGATCGCCAGGCGCCGCTGCGGCGCGGTGGCGATCACCGAGAAGTCGCGGATACCCTCCAGTGACAGGGCCAGCGTTCGGGGGATCGGCGTGGCGGTGAGCGTCAGCACGTCCACCTCGGTGCGCAACGCCTTGAGCCGCTCCTTCTGGCGTACGCCGAAGCGGTGTTCCTCGTCGATGATCACCAGCCCGAGGCGGTCAAAGCGCACGTCGGCCGACAGCAACTTGTGCGTACCGATGGCGATATCCATCGTACCGGCGGCCAAACCCGCGATTGCCTGTGCCGTTTCCTTGCTCGAGCGAAAGCGCGAGAGCTCGCAGATCTGCACCGGCCAGGAGGCAAACCGATCGCGAAAGGTTTGACCGTGCTGTTCGGCGAGCAAGGTGGTCGGGCACAGGACCGCGACCTGGCGACCACCGCTGACCGCGGCAAAGGCCGCGCGCAGGGCGACCTCGGTCTTGCCGAAGCCCACGTCTCCACATACGAGGCGGTCCATCGGCGCGCCGGCGCGCATGTCATGGAGCACCGCGTCGATCGCCGCCTGCTGGTCGGGCGTTTCCTCAAAACCGAAACCGTCGGCAAAGCGCTGGTAGTCGCTTTCGGAGAACTCAAACGCATACCCCTTGCGCGCGGCGCGCAACGCGTACAGGTTCAGCAATTCGGCGGCCGTGTCACGCACTTGGCGCGCCGCTTTGCGCCGAGCGCGATCCCAGTCGCCCGAACCCAGGACATGTAGCGGTGCCGCGTCCGGATCGGCGCCGCTGTAGCGGCCGATGAGGTGCAGCTGGGCGACCGGAACGTACAGCTTGGAGGCGTTGGCGTACTCCAGGTGCAAGAACTCGGCGGTCCCGGCGCCCAGATCGAGCGATTCGAGGCCCAGGTAGCGGCCGATCCCGTGATCGGCGTGCACCACCGGATCACCGATGCGCAGTTCGGCCAGATCGCGCACCATGGCGTCGACGTTGGACGCGCGCTCACGGCCACGGCCACGCTGCCGGCGCGGGCCGCTGGCAAACAGTTCGGCCTCGGTAATGATCGCCAGGCCGGCGCCAGGCAGGCTGAAGCCTTGGTGCAGCGGTGTAACCGCCAGCGTAAAGGGCGCGTCGCCGTGCACGAAAGCGGCAAAGTCGGTTCCGTCGACGAAGGCATATTCGGACTCGGCGAGCAACTGGGCGATCGTCTCGCTGCGTCCTGGCGAGTCGGCCGAGAGCAAGACGCGCCCGTCAAAACGCTTTTGCCAAGTTCGCAACCGGTACAGCGGATCGGCCGCCTTGCGGTCCACGGCAAGCTCGGGCAGCGGCTGCAGGCCACTGTCGCCGGCCCCTTCGTCGCCGTGCGAATCGGCACCGGCCGTCGCGAGGGCGGCCGGCGCATCGGCGCCCGCGACGATCGGCGCCGATTCGGTCATGGCCAGCCGGGCGTAGGGCTTGATGGCGCTGAACAGTTCATCGGTGCCCAGAAACAGCTGGTCGGGTCGCAGGCAGGGACGTTGGGTATCGCGCGACAAGAAGCGGTAGCGCTCGGCGGTCTCGGTCCAAAAGCGCCGGCAAGCGGCGCTGACATCGCCGTGGGTGGCGATCTGCGCATCGGCCGGCAGGTAGTCGAACAGCGTCGCGCAGCGTTCGAAAAAAAGCGGCAGGTAGTATTCGATTCCGGCCGCGGCGATCCCGTTGCCGACGTCGCGGTACACCGTCGAGCGGCTCGGGTCACCCTCGAAGAATTCGCGCCAGCGGCCGCGAAAGGCGCTGCGCGCGGCCTCATCGAAGGGGAACTCGCGGCCCGGCAGCAGACGAATGGCGCCCACCGGATACAGGCTGCGCTGCGTGTCCGGGTCGAAAGTGCGGATCGAGTCGATGGTCGTGTCGACCAAGTCCAGTCGGTAGGGGATCGACGATCCGGTCGGGAACAGGTCGATGAGTCCGCCGCGCACGGCAAACTCGCCCGGAGCGACCACTTGGCTCACCGCCTGGTAACCGGCAACGACCATCTGGTGGCGCAGTCGCTCGGCGTCTATCGTTTCGCCCTGCCGGAAGAAAAACGTGCGGCCCGCCAAGAACTGCGGCGGCGCCAGCCGCGTAAGGGCCGTCGTGGCCGCCAGTACCAGCGCGTCGATGTGACTGCCTTCGGTCGCGGCCGCTGCGCTGGCGGGACGAGAAAACAGCCGGTAAAGCGCTTCCAGACGCTCCGAAACCAGGTCCGGATGCGGCGACAAGGCGTCGTAGGGCAGAGTTTCCCAGTCGGGAAAATTCAGCACCGACAGTCCCGCCTCGAAGTACGGCAACTCTTCTGTCAAGCGCTGCGCGTCAAGGGCGTCGGCGCAAAGGATCACGCTGACCGCGCCGCGCGCCTTGCCCTGTGCCGCCATGCGTGCGAGCAACAGCGCGTCTCCCGAGCCAGGCGGCCGCGCCAATGCGCAGCGCCAGCCCGCCCGCAGGACGGGGCGTGCGAGCGCCGCTCCGAGCGGGTCTGAAAGCATCTGCATGCCGGTATTATAGGGAGGGCCAATGACCGGACTGCTGGGAGAGTCCGAAGGGGCCCCGGTGAGTTCCGAGACGAATTCCCGATGAGTCCCCAACGAGACACGAAGTTAAGGCAACGTTGAAGCAGATCTTTGGCCTAGTACCGGCAGCGGGGGTCGGTGCGCGCATGGGTGCGGATCGGCCCAAGCAGTACCTTCGCCTCGGGGCACAGACCCTGCTCGAGCGTTCGGTGGGCGGTTTGCTCGCCGATGCGCGGGTTACGCGCGTGCTGGTCGTCGTCGCGCCGGACGATGCGATCGCGTCGGCGCTGGCGCTGCCGGCGCGCTGCGAACTGCTCGCGGCCGGGGGCGGCACGCGCGCGCAAACCGTGCGCAATGGATTGCATTTTTTGCGCGACAGCCTCGGCGCGGGTGCGAGCGACGACTGGGTGCTGGTCCACGATGCGGCCCGTCCCTGCTTGACGGCCGCGGAGGTTGCGGCCCTGATTGAAGGCGGCGGGGCCGACGAGCATGGCGGATTGCTCGCCTTGCCGGTGAGCGATACGGTCAAGCGCGAGCAGGACGGGCGGGTGGCTCGCACGGTTGACCGGACCGGCTTGTGGCGCGCGTTGACGCCGCAGTTCTTCCGCATCGACATTCTGGCGCGGGCGCTGGAGCGCTGCGCCGACGCCGCGGTGACGGACGAGGCCTCGGCGGTCGAACAGCTGGGCCTGCACCCACGCTTGATTGCCGGCCGTCCGGGCAACATCAAGGTCACCACGCCCGCGGACCTGGAACTGGCCGAGGCGATTCTGAAGCAGGACGGTAGCTGGTAACGGGAGCGGGGCGATGCGATTTCGCGTGGGTCAGGGATTCGATGTGCATGCGCTGGTACCGGGCCGCCGGCTGGTGCTCGCCGGGGTCGAGCTGGGCGGGGCGCGTGGGCTGCTCGGACAAGGACTGTTGGGCCATTCGGATGCCGACGTGCTCACGCACGCGCTGATCGACGCCTTGCTGGGCGCCGCTGCTTTGGGCGACATCGGCGGCTTGTTCCCCGACAGCGATGCGCGCTATGGCGGAGCCGATAGCCTGCAGCTGCTGGCACAAGCCTGGCAACGCGTGCAGACCGCTGGCTGGCGCCTGAGCAACGTCGATTGCACGCTCATCGCACAGCAGCCAAAAATCGCCCCGCACGTGGCCCAGATGCGCAGCAACCTGGGCGCGGTCCTGGGGGTGGCCGCCGATGCCGTCTCGATCAAGGGCAAGACCACAGAATGGCTCGGCTTCACCGGGCGCGCCGAAGGCATCGCCGCGCTCGCCGTGGTGGCATTGGTGAGCGATTAAGGACGCGGCCATGGAAGACCGACAGGCAGACTTTTCCGCCGCGGCGGTGGCCGATGCCGATGTGCCGGCCCGGCTGCAGGTGCGTGGCCTCGAATGCGTGCGTGGCGAGCGCAGTCTTTTCAAGGAGCTGGCATTCGACCTGGCGCCCGGCCAATGCCTGCACGTGGCCGGCGACAACGGCGCCGGCAAGACCAGCTTGTTGCGCATCCTGGCCGGTTTGCTGGCGCCGGTACAAGGCAGCGTTCATTGGCGCGGTCGCGACATCACGCGAACGCGCGAGGAGTATGGCGCTGAACTGGCGTTTGTAGGCCACCTTAACGGGATCAAGGACGATCTGACGGTGCGCGAGAACCTGCAACTGGCGTCCGCGGTTCGCGGAGCCGACGCAAGCGCCGAAGCCGCGCGCGAGGCTCTGCGGCAAATGCAGCTCGAGGACTATGCCGACGTGTTCGTCCGGCACCTTTCCCAGGGGCAAAGGCGGCGCGTCGCCCTGACGCGCCTTTGTTGCGCGCCGGCGGCGGCACTATGGATACTGGATGAACCGTTCAACGCGCTGGACGTCGGATCGGTGGCTGCCTTGCGGGCGCTGATCGAGACGCGCCTGGCCGGCGGCGGGATCGTCGTGCTGACGGCGCACCAGCAGATCGAGTTGCCGGTCGCGGCGCGCCGCCTGGACCTGGTCTCCGAGGTGACGGCATGCTGACGGCGCTGGTGGCCGTCGTCCGGCGCGATCTGCTCCTGGCGCTGCGCCAGCGCGGCGACGTGGTCAATGTGCTGCTGTTTTTCGTCGTCGTCATCACCATGGTGCCGTTGGGCGTAGGCCCCGAGCGCACCATTTTGCGCATGATCGGCGCCGGCACGGTCTGGGTGGCCGCCTTGCTCGCCTCGATCGTATCCTTGGCGCGCCTGTTTGCCCAAGACCACGCGGACGGCTCGCTCGAGCAGTTGATGCTTTCAGGGCAGCCGGCCTCCGTCGTGGTGATCGGCAAGATCCTGGCACACTGGTTGGTGACCGGGGCGCCGATCACGGTTGCGTCGATCCCGATCGCCATCATGTTCGACCTGGACGCCGGCTCGATGCGCACGCTGGCCGCGGCGCTGGCGCTGGGAACGCCGGCGCTTAGCCTCGTTGGGGCGATCGGCGCCGCGCTCACCCTGGGCTTGCGCGGTGGGGGCGTATTGGTAACCTTGCTGGTGTTGCCGCTGACGGTGCCCGTCTTGATTTTCGGCGCCGGTGCGGTGGATGCGGTTGCGGGCGGCCTGTCTCCGGCGGCCGATCTGCTGTTGCTCGGTGGACTGTCGCTCGGGTCCGCGGCGTTGGCACCCTGGGCCATCGTCACTTCGTTGCGCATATCCCTGGAGTAGGGGCGGACCGGCCGGCCCGGGCTGTCGGCACGCCGCTCAGCGGGCCATCGCCCCGGGCGGTATCGGAAATTGGATCATCGGAGTTTTGTTCATCGGAAATGGCCATGCAGCAAGCGCAATCAATGAGTCCGGTCCGGGGTTTTCACTGGTTTCGCTATGCCGCGCCGCCGGAGTTCTTTCGCCTGTCCGGCAAGGCGGTCCCGGTTTTCGCGGCCCTGGCCGCGCTGCTGGCTACGGTCGGCCTGTACACCGGGTTCTTCATCGCGCCCACCGATGCCCAGCAAGGCGAGGTGTATCGCATCATCTTCATCCACGTGGCGACCGCCTGGATGGCCATGTTCGTCTATGTCGTCATGGCTTTTTGGGCCGGTATGGGTCTCGTGTTCAATACGCGCATGTCGGCCGTCATGGCCTGCGCGCTGGCTCCGACCGGGGCGTTGATGGCGTTCTTGTCGCTGTGGACCGGCGCCCTCTGGGGTCGGCCGACCTGGGGTGCGTACTGGGTCTGGGACGCGCGCATGACCAGCACGCTCATCTTGCTGTTCCTCTACATGGGCTTTATGGCGCTGCACAGCGCCATCGACGATGTGCGCCGCGCCGATCGCGCCGCGGGGGTGCTGGCGCTGGTGGGCGTGGTGAACGTGCCCATCATCTATTTCTCGGTGCAATGGTGGAACTCGCTGCATCAGGGCTCGTCGATTAGCGTGGGCAAGGGATTGACGATCGCCACGCCCATGGCGACGGCGATGCTGCTGATGGCGTTTGCTTGCTGGATGTATTGCATCGCCGCCGCGCTGGCGCGCGCGCGCGCGATCGTCCTGGAGCGCGAGCGCGACACGCTGTGGGTGCGGCAAATGTTGGGGCCAGGACAATGACGATCGCAGCACCTAGCGGAGCAAGCGCATGATTTGGGGTAGTTGGCAGGAGTTTTGGAGCATGGGCGGGCGCGGCCCGTATGTCTGGGGCGCCTACGGCGTGGTTGTCCTGGTCATCTTGATCGAGGTGTTGGCCATCCGCGCCCGCCTGGCACGCGCGCGCCGCGCGGGGGCCGCCGCAGCTCGGGGGCGCAAGGCGGATACGGCGCGGATGCAATAAGCGCGCCGATGCAGGCGCGAGCAGCCATCAGGCCATAGGCCGGGTGACGCAGCCCGGCCTGCGCGCCGGACACGCTCTTACTTCTCGGCGGTGTCCGAACCGGTCAGCTTGTCGTGTTCGAGACGGCGCGTTTCTTCCAGGTACCAATCCTTGACCTGCAGGCTGGCCAAGTAACTGGCCAACTGCTGGCGTTCGCCTTCCGGTGCATTCGCATAAGAGGGCATGCGGTACTGCGGTTTGAGCCGCGAAGGCAGGATCGACTGCGGATTGGGTGCCGACAGGTAGTCGTACAGCCAGCTTTGGCTGCGCAGCGAGCCGATACCGTCGAGCATGGGCGCGGGCACAGCCTGGGTCAGATCGCGCGTGGACCACAGGCTGTGGCATGCGCGGCAGTTGTACTTGCGCAGCAGGTCGCCGGCGGACGAGGAGAGCTCGCCCGAGGCGGTGCTATAGAAGGGGATTTCGCCGTCGCGGCGCGACGCCGGATGCACAACGGCGCGCAGCACGCCGGCGGCTGCCACGAGGCCGATCACGAGCAGGACCGCCTTTTCTCCCCTTTTCACGCCGCGCGGATCCGGCCGGTCAGGAGCGCTTTTGCGCGGCTTGCGCGGCCTGCATCGCCAAGTGCCTCTCGCGACTGGCCATCTGGCTCTTCAACACCGACTGGTACTTGGCGTATTCCTCGGGCGTCATCTTGTCCTTGTCGTCTTCGTTGAACACCAGGTACTTGATGTCCTCGTCGAACTGCTCGTTCTTGAAGCCCCAGCGCATCCAAAAAATGGCAGCGATGATGATGGCAGCGCCGGCAACCAACCAAACGTAGATGGTCCAACCGTCGGGAAGTGTTTCAAAAAAGCCCATGCTCATTCTCCTGTTGGAACGCGTGCTCGCATCGTAGCCCAAAGGCGCCGTGCGGCGCAGCCGACGCGATTCGGATCGAGTTCGATTCTCATATGAGCCGACGCGCCGCTTTTTTATACGAGATCAATTCTTATCTGCGCTGGCGGCTCGCCGGCTCGTGTTGCATCACCGACACGTTGACATATCACTGCAAAAGAAGTCTTTACCCAATCGGGGTTTCTGGGCAGACTGCGCGTCGCGATGTGCGGTGGCGCTCTTCGTCCACCGATGATCGGCGGCGCAAAGCGGTATGCCGAGGAAAACTGCGTGCTGCGATGCACTCAGGGCCGGGCGGAACGCGTTCGCGGGGATGTTGAGGCGGACCCCGGCAATTTTGCTAGCGCTTTTGCGGTGAAAGTAGCATGTCTTGTCTTGACAGCATTGATTGAAGCTACATATCATTACAAGGACTGTGGCGATAAAAAAAGCAAACGATATTTGCCGCGGGAAGATTGGATCGCGCTCTGTTGAGCGCAAATTGCAAGAGATGCGTCAAGCTCAATTGATTCCCCTTTTTTGCGGGACATCACGTTGAGGGGATTTTCGGTGATCATGGTTGCTTAGGCTTTCGGCGGCGTGCGCGAGGTGCGCGCATGTCCTCGAAAGGCACGTTAATGACAGTTACGAGGAGTGGGCATGTCAGACAAGGCGATTACCTCGAGGTCCTTTTGGGCAATCCTCATCGGCGGCATGTTGACCGGCATGGGCAACGGTAGCGTGTTCGGCGCGGCACTGATGTGCCTGCTGGGCCGCGGCGGCTTTGCCGACTGGGGCGGCGAGGGTAAGTCGTCCTACGATCCGGCGACTTTCACCGGGTTCATCGATTGGGCCATGATCGTTTTTGGCATTGCCTTCATCGGCATCCTTTGGATCGGCTTGTCCCAGCACGATCGCCTGGAGAAAGCGGCGCGCGGCTAAATTTGTGCCATCGAAAATTTTGCGCAATTCGTTTTTCGGGTTGGCTTTTGTTCGGCGGGCATGCCCGCACTTCACCGGTCGCGCTTTGATCCCATCGGATCCGAGCGCAAATTTCGAATGAGGACTTCATGGCACTGATCGCCGGACTCTTGGGGTGTTTGCTGGCCTTCTCCAGCATGCTGCTCTCGTACTACTGCCTGACTCCGAAGAAGCGGAATCAGAACAACAACGGTTGACCTTTCGGCATTTTCTTCGGGAACAAGGGGAAATACATGTTCAAGTACTTGTTTGCGCGGGGCGAGGATATTCCTGCCGGAACAGCCGCGATTTACTTCGGGTTTTCATCCATCGTCTGGTTCGTCATCGGCACGGGTCTGGGCTCGTTCAATGCCGCCAAGCTGGCGTTCCCGGATCTCGTAACGGGCAACGAGTGGTTCGCCTTCGGCCACATGCGCCAGGTGCACGTGCACGCGGTGATCTTCGGCTGGATCTCCATGGCCTTTGCGATGGCGATGATGTACATCACGCCGGCGCTGGGCAACACCAAGCTGTGGTCCGAGAAGCTTGGGGTGTGGAACGCCTTCTTGTGGAACCTCGGCCTGACGCTGGGCCTGACCGTGCTGTGGGCTGGGATCACCTCCGGTCGCGAATACTCCGACTTCCCCTGGTTCATCGACCTGTACATTGCCGCGTTCATGGCGGTCCCGCTGGGCATCAACGTCTGGATGACGGTGATCAACCGCCGCACGCAGGGCATCTACACGACCAACTGGTTCTTTGCGGCTGCGGTCTTCATGGTCGCGATCGTGTTCATCGTCGGCAACACGCCCGAGTTCTTCCACCTGACCGGTTTGACCGAGGGTTACCTGACCTGGTGGTTCGCGCACAACGTGCTCGGCCTGTGGATCACGCCGGTGGCCGCGGCCATTGCGTACTACACGATACCCAAGGTCACGGGCAATCCGCTGTACTCGCACCGCATCGGCCATCTGCACTTTTGGTCGGTCGTAGTGTTTTACTCGACGCCGGCCGCGCACCACCTGATGTCCGCGCCGCTGCCCGAGTGGCTCAAGTCTTTCGCCTCGGTCGAGGGCGTGCTGATCCTGGTGCCGGCGATCGCCTTCGTGTCCAACCTGCTGCTCACGATGCAGGGCAAGTGGTACATGTTCGTCGAGAACCTGGAGGTACGGTTCACGATCACCGGCGTGCTGATGGCCATCCCGCTGAACATGCAGGGCGGATTCCAGCAGACCCGGGCCATCAACTGGTACATCCACGGCACGGGGTGGATCGTGGCGCACGCCCACTTGGCGCTGCTGGGCTTCTCCACCTTCTTGGAAGCCGCGGCGGTCTACTTCGGGCTGCAGACCATCATGC
>CAVSPM010000022.1:0-8152 GCA_963729785.1 uncultured beta proteobacterium
CCCGTGAGCACGAAGGACGGCAGGAGCACCTTAATTCGTATCATACAGATCATCGGCTCGGATCATAACTGCCTGAGATCGTACGCCGACGGTCCGGCAACCCTCGGGCCGCCATGCCCACCCCTGTGTTCCTCCGCGACCCCGAGGACGGGAAGATCCCTAAGAGTGCATGCCAGGAATAAGATTTATAAGATGTATCGACCCGGCGTTCCCGGCCAGCAACAGACCCAGGAGGCCGCCACAATGGATTGAACTTTGCTATGGTCACAAACGGATGTACACCGTATCCATGATGCAAATTAGCGTATGAGAGTTTTCGCGGAAAGTACGTCGCGCTTTGTTGCAGATCTTGATGCCGCGACGGAGGCGCATCTCGGCTGGACCCGCCGCGTCCTTCGCTGTGCCGTTCTACACGCATCGCCAGGCGATGACATTCTGGCCGACGACTCGCATCGCCATTGTCTATTTGGCGGTTGGATGATCGCAAACCGCGAGGCGCTGGAACGAATCGATGCGGAATCGACCGCGCGCGCCTTCGTGCAACACGAGCGGATGCACGGTGCCGCGCGATCGCTTTGCCGCGATCTCATGGAGGGGCGCCCGGGTACGGCACGGGATATGGACGAATTCGAGGTATCGCAAGAGGCATTAATCGCGAATCTTGCACATTTGAAAACGGAAGTCTTTGCTCGCAGCGCGCGGGTCGATCCGTTGACCGGGTTGCCCCTACGTTATGGCCTTGAACAGGAATTTATGCGCTATTTGGCTCTCGCGCACCGCGCGAAACAATTGCTGGTCATGGTGATGATAGACGTCGACCACTTCAAAGAAATCAACGATGTTCGCGGGCACGCGGTGGGTGACAAGGCGTTGCGCCACCTGGCGGACTTGCTACGTGCCGAGATGCGAGGTGGGGAACCACTGTTTCGCTTCGGCGGTGAGGAGTTTCTGCTAATGCTGCATGCCGCCAATGAAGAGGAGGCAGGCAGGGCAGCGGATCGACTTCTCCAGCTGGTACGCGATACACCGATGGATCTGGCCGGTGGTGACGCGCTAAGGCTTCGAATTAGTGCGGGACTGGCGGCCGTCGGGACCGGCGAGTCAATGGCCGCAGCCGTTCAGCGCGCAGACGACGCGATGTATTCGGCGAAAAGGGCGGGGCGCGACCAATGGAAATTTGCGCCGGCGAAATCCGAATGCGACTTGCCATCTGCTGCCAATCACTAGATTCCTTTTGCGAGCCGACCGATCGCGTGCGGAAGAGCCCAATCCCCATTTATGGACACCTCCTTGTTTGCAAGCATTCCAGTTCTTGGTTTGAAACACGACCGCGTAGATAGATCCGGTCTATGACCCCAGCACCCGCTCCGAGATGCGCGACCCTGTAAGATTGGGCGGACAAATCGTCCGGGCGTTCGCGGCCAAAAGAGGAAGTGCGACGATCGCTCGAAGCGTCGCGCAGCTCCAAGTCTTTTGGCGGAGACGACTTTGGGTGACCGCGTTCCTTGGCCGGTGTTGTTCTTGTACATACTGGCTGGGCCCCTCTTTGCCCCGGCACCCTCGATAACCGATCCCACGACGGCAAAGGAAGGTAGATGACTTTCAAGCCTGCTTTTCTTGTTGCGTTTCTGTCGCTCTGGATTGGAACCGCCGCCGCGGATGGGTTCAAACCCCCACCCATGAAAGATGGCCTTTGGGAGATGCACAGTACGCGGACTCAGCAAGGAAAAGCCGTGTCCGATGGGTCGATGAAGATGTGTCAATCGAGAGAGCTAACGAAGTCGATGCAGTCTAGCGGAGAGGAGATGAGGAAGAAGAACGAATGCACCTCTAGCGTGAAGCAACCCTCGTCCAATACATATGTGGAAGAGAATCGGTGCGCCAAAGGACCCAACGCCGGCTCCGTCACGAAGGTCGTCTACACGTATCAGGGCGATACCGCGTCTCATACGGAGATGCACATGAACGTTGACAAGTCGGATACCGTGTTGATCATCGACGCCAAGTTTCTGGGTAGCTGCCCGGCAGGTATGAAGCCCGGCGACCTAATCATGGACGGCAAAGCGATCTCCGGCGGAAAATAGGAGGCGCTTTTGATCGTTCACCTTGTCGCCTCCCTGGCCGACCGCCATCTCATGGTCGTAAGCGAGTGTGCGTTCGCGGCATCCAAGTGCGTTTCGTCTTATTCCAAAGTTCGCCTCCTCGAGACGTTTTCTAAGTTCATGGCGGATCCCCAGTGAGAGGCGGCAAACGACCTGCCGCAACGTTCGGGGAAGAAGGGTGGCCAAACTCGTGCGCCCGCCACTCCTTGATGCATCGGTAAGGATTGCCCGCCGGGCACCCGCAGTCCAGAATGCGGACAAAAGCGTCAGTCGATCCTGAGCGTTGTCGAACTGTTGGCGACGAGACGGCGATGCGAAGAACTGACCTTCGGAAACTTCACTGTCAGCCATGCCCGATTAAAGAAGCGGCCCTCGAGTCTCTCGCGGGAAATCACCGATAGCAATCCCTCTTCGGACGGCCTGGCGCCTTTGTATTGGGCTGTAGCGCGCTGAAAGTTGCCAAGTGGAGCCGCAGGCCACCAATGGGCCTTAGGCCAAAGGCACTGTCGCGCGCATGGGGTGCAGGTCGTCGAGCACGCCGGCGACTACGGCGAAGCGGTAGCCGCCGGGCGGGGCCGCCGCCGCGCTCGCGCGGGCCGACCGCCACCAGCCGGCCCGCCACGCTGGCTCGCTTATCGACGTTCCTCGTTCTCCTTGCCTTCGCCACGCTTTTCCGGCGCCGTCACGGCGTGCGGCTGCGCCTGCGGTCGCGCTTGGGTCTCAGGACGCGGCTGTCCAAGCGAATCGGGCCGGGACTGCGGCTGCGGGTGCGGTTGCGGCTGCGGCTGAAGCTGCGGTTGCGGGTGCGGTTGCGGCTGCGGTTGCGGCTGCGGCTGCGGCCGGACGTGGGCCTCGCCAGGGCGCGACTGCGTGACCGGCGGGCGCGTCGCCTCGGTCAACGGCGTGGCCCCGCGCGATTCGCTCATTGGTTGCGGGTGGCCCTGCGGCTGGCCCTGGGGTTGCCCCGTCCGGGTCGGTGCGCCGGCGACGGGACCGCCGGCCTTGGTCGCCGAGCCTGGCGCATGCGGCGCTGCCATCGGCCGCGGCGCAGCGAGCACCGGCGGCCGACCCTGGTTGAACGAATGCTGCAGCTGCGGGTTCGAACGGGCCGCCGAGATGTGCTGCAGCTGCACCGGAGTGGGTTTGAGGTGCGCTTCATTGGCCCATCCCTGCTCGGTAGCCGTGGGCGTGGCGCGCGCGCCGCCGGCGCCGCCGCTGTAACTCACGTTGTTCATCCTATTGACGTTGTTCGTGACGTTGTTGATGGTCGTCGTCTGGTTGTTGATGACGACGGTGTTGTTCACGTACGTGTTGTGGATGATGGTCGTGTTGACCGACACGGCGGCTGTGTTGTAGGCCATGTGCCCGCCTTCCCAGCGCCCGCCCACGAAGCCCTCACCGTAGTAGCCCCCGCCGTAGACAACGCCGCCGTAGAAGCCCACGTGCGGGCCCCAGTAGCCGGCGTGGAAGACATAGAGTCCGCCGAAGAAACCCCAGTAGCCGGGCGTCCAAAGCAAGCCGACCGCGGGCGGCGCGACCCACACCCCTGGCACCCAGTAGTAGCCAGCCGGGCCCCAATGCCAGTAGCCCGGCGTCCAAATGTAGTCGGGCTCGGGGCAGGGCGGCACGTCGTAGACCGGCAGCGGCGGCGGCGCCACCTGCGCCTGCACCGCATCGCCACCGTCGGGCGGAACCTCGTCGGCAGGTGGCGGCCCGGCATCGGCCGGGGGCGCCTCGGGGGCAAACTCCGGCGGAGGCGGCAGCGCCATGTTGGCGCGGCTGTCCAGGCGCACGTAGGCGAGATTGCGGTTGCGGAATACGCCGACGTCGATCGAGTCGCCGGGCATCAGCCCGCCGGGGGCCACGCCCAGGCGCCAAGTCGTCGCCACCTCGTTCCACATCTCGACGCCGTAGTTCGTGCGCACGACGACGGTCGGGCCCTCCAGATGGTCGACCGTGGCCGAGCGGCGCGCCGGGTGCTCCTCGACCACGAAATCGACGGCCCGGCCGTAGGAATCGACCTCGACGTGCACCCAATCGCCGGGCGAAGGCCGTCCGTTGCCAAAGCGCGTGTACTGATCCACGAGCCAGTGCGCCTCTTCGCGGGATGTGTGCACCACTGCCTGGTCGCGGACGTAGCCCTCGAATACGCCGTAGTGCCCGTGAAATTCCTGCGCCAGCGCGGGGACGGCGGCGAGGGCCTGCAGGAGCGCGGCGGCTCCTAGTACGCGTTTCAGATTGCCCATATATGTGGCCTCCTTGGGTACGGCCGTTCGCAGCAAGATCCGATGAAAGGCGCGACCGCCTTCTTCCGGCTTCCTCTTCTTCCGTCCCATCCGGGACGATACACAAGCCTACAACGCTCCAGGACGCGACTCCGTGCACAGCGCGCCGCCTCGGACTGGCGCTTGGAAACATCCGGTTGCAAGATCCACCGACCCTACGTACGGAATTTTTGCAGGGACAGACGAATTCTCGTATTGGTATGCCCCCGGTGCGGTGGTTCGTAAAATCCCGCTTTTCGCGCCATCGGGAGCAGGACTCGGATTGCGAATGGGTCGAGTTTCATTTGCAGCCCTGAAATCGTTGTAATCCTGCAGGGGGTCTCTCCTTTAGCCGCAAACAATTTCGACAACGATGTGGCTGCGTAATAGGCCTTCGCTCGCCCAAGATCTACAACGCCAAAAATGAGCGAAACTACCGTACCAGAAAGGGGTTTCCACATAGCCTCGGCCGAATCCAGTCTTATGACCGCGATGTATCGCGAACATCTAAACAACCGCAATTCACCCGAGACCGGACGTTAGCGACCGGACCATTTTGACCGGCCCAGAGATCGTTCCGATCGGAACGGCGTCGACTGTGTTACCGTGATTCTTATGGTGAAGGGGTACGGTTCATTAGAGCGACCTGCTAGCCTCCCTTGCAGCGTCAATGCTGCAACGGCATAGCCCGCCGGCCCCCTGCCCCCTAACTTCGTTCCGTTCCAAAAATATTGGCGCGCCGACAGCATCGGCTGACCCGGCGACAAGACCGGCAAATCACCCGATTGTCGGTCGCGGCGCAATTCCCACAACGCATTTGGGGTCGTTGAGGAGTTGCATCGCGTGAATCAGGGGGATCCTATGCGGACTCAGAATTCGCGCGGCCATATCTCGCAACCGAAACTTGCGCGGCAAAGCTCGCGCAGATCAGGCGTCGCAAGAGGCTTGAAGAGGCGGAGTCGAAGTGGCTATGCTTACACCTCCCGGACATTGCGTTCGGAATCTTCTTACAGAACCATCAACGGATCTTGCTTCGCGGAGAACGAACATGAACAAGAGAATCACGAAGATCGCTATGCTTTCCCTGCTACTTGCCTCGGGCGGGGCGTTTGCCGATGGCAAGGTCACGATTACTTCACCGGCCGATGGCGCAATGGTCGACTCCAAGAGCGCGGTGAAAGTGAGCTTTGAGGCCGACCCAGGCAAAGAAGGGGATCATTTGCACTTGTACGCCGATGGGAAGAAGGTTGACGTCATCCACCAACTCAAAGGCACGGCTGAGGTTCCCGCACTGCCGCCTGGGGCGCACAAGATCTGCTTGGTGGTAAACACGAAGGCACACGTTGCGACTGGCGCGGAGGGTTGCGTCAACGTCACATCGAAATGAGCGCCACGCAGAACCTGGCCTACTCAGTCGTCCAGGTTGTGCACAATTTCGGCGCGGTCGCCGCGGTCGGCGGATCCGCCGCCGCGGTATTCCATCCGCGGGACGATTCCAAGCGCAAACTTGCGTGGCTCGCGCTCGCCGGCTGGGGCGTACAGGGTGCCAGCGGAGTCGCGTTTGGCGCCATCAGTTACGCCTTTTATCACCAGTTGCCTGATATCGCTGGCGCGGCTGTCGTCGCGCTGCTGATCAAAATGACATGTGTCACGGCGGGCTTCGTGCTCATCGCCACGTACCTGCTGCGGGCTTCCGGCTGGACGAAGGCCTCTCGAGACCTTGCATGGCGGGCTTCGATGGCATTTGCGACCCTGGCGCTCGCGGCTGCCGCAGTGCTGCGCTGGTTCTCCTGAAGTCGCTTCGAGGGACCTCGAGCAGCGGCGCCGGGAACGCAGCGCAGGTGTGTTCCCGTTGTCGATCGAGGCAACAAGCCGTTTACAACACCTGCGTGAACGTCTTACAACGAGTTCGTGCGCCATGTCGTCGACCCCGGAGGGGTCTGCGCAAGGTTGATCGCCGTATCTTGCGCACGGATTCGATGTCCTCGCTGTTGGCGCCGACACCCTCGAGCTTCTCATGAATGCGGGGGGCGGCGATGTACCACGCCAAAGACCAGGGCCGAGACAACTGCCAGTTCCACAATATCGCGCTGACGGATCAGGCCATCCGGCGGATGAATCTTGGCAACAATCTGCGCCACGCCTTGGAGCGCAACGAATTCCGCCTTCTCTATCAACCCCAGTTCGATGCCAAGCAGGGGTGCATAACATCGGTCGAGGCCCTGATCCGATGGGAACATCCCGACGAGGGCACGATTTCCCCGTTGGACTTCATAGCGCTGGCCGAGCAAAACGGCTTGATCGTGCCGATCGGCGAGTGGGTGCTGCGCACGGCCTGCGCCGAAGGGGCTCTTTGGAGGCAGGCGGGCTTGCCGTTGCGCATTGCGGTCAACCTGTCGCCCTTGCAGTTCAAGAACCCTCACCTCGTGCAGGTGGTTCGCAATGTCCTGGCGCAAAGTGGTCTGCCGGCTTCCCTTCTGGAATTGGAGATCACCGAGGGCGCCGTGATGCAGGACGACGGCCAGACCCTCGCGACACTCCTTGCGCTGCGTGATGCCGGCGTGCGCATGGCGCTGGACGATTTCGGTACCGGCTATTCGTCCATGAATTACCTCAAGCGGATGCCCCTCAATTGTCTGAAGGTGGATCGCAGCTTCGTCAGCGGATTGCCGGAAAACACCGAGGACCATGCCATCGTCCGGGCCATCCTGTCCATGGCCAAGAGCCTCGGCTTCAGCGTGACCGCCGAGGGAGTGGAGACGCTTGAGCAGTCAAGAGTGCTGACAGATATGGCCTGCGATACCCTGCAGGGGTACTACTTCAGCAAGCCGGTCCCTGCCGCGGATATTTCTGCCCTGTTGGGCAGGAAATGGCCGATGATCTTTCGCGCCCAGAGTCTTGTCGGCGCAGCATCGTGAATCGTCGAATCCGAATCACCTGAGCGACGTCGACCCCAAGCATGTCGCCACGTCTTTTCCGTTAAGAACAGCGAGCAAACCTCTCTGCACTGTCTGGGGAGACAGAAGATCGCGTCGAAGCCGGGGCCTTGGAAGATCATCCGAACCACCGGCGACCCATAATGGGCGCCGTTTACATGCGCGCTGGAAACGAAGCCCGTGCCAGGCCAGGAACTGCATCCCGACCAGTACGCCGCAAGGCCGAAGGCGGCTGCCATGCCCAGCGTCCGGCGCGGCCCGTAATCGTCGGCGACCCAGCCCACGGGCGACACCCAGCGGCGTGCAGCCCAGGATGATCGCCGGAGGCAGGGCCATGACGCGACCACGCATGCCCTGTTGGGGAAGCCGATCAAGAATACGAGCCTGTTTCAACCCCTTATGCCCAATTGGTTTCGCTCGTCTCATCGGACTGCCGAAGTGCGGACATAGGCAGATTTCGGCTTTGGGTCGTGAGATCAAAAATGCGAACGCTATGAGCGCGTCTCGCCCATGTCAGCGATGCATCCCCTAGCGGTCACGGCGATACGCCGGCGCCAGCGAGATTCGCTTGAAAATCGAGTCGCGATTCTTTCCGCTACCGTTGACAGTAGTGCCGGAAATCGTCTGGCGATTTATGCTGGAGGCGGGGGTCGGAATCGAACCGGCGTACACGGATTTGCAGTCCGTCTACATGGCAATAAAATCATGGCGTTACGGAATTTGCCACCCGACTTTCCGGTGGTGGCCTCGATTGCGTAACAACTTTTCCGTATCGCGGGATTTTCCCGGATTCTGTTACGAGACCCGATAGTGACACTTTGGCACCGCTTGGCTCCAAGCCAAGAAATCC
>CAVSPM010000023.1:0-13649 GCA_963729785.1 uncultured beta proteobacterium
GGTCAGACGCGACAACTTCGTGCGCGGTTTGCCGGACAACCCCTGGCCGGAGGTGTTCGCCCAATTCAGCGATGAAATCAGGAAGAACATCGGCGTCAAGCACAAATTGTTTGTGCAGTCGTTTTCGACGACGGGACCGGTCGAAAAGGCCGCCTTCGAGATCGGCCTGATGGACGCCGTGCAGTCCTACTTCGAATTCATGGTCGCTACGTTTTGCGGCATTCCGGAAATCACGCTCGAAGGCCAGGAACAGGATTGGCAAAAGATCGGCGACATTTTGCGAGAAATTGAGAAGCTGGGATTGGGTTTCTGGGTAAGGAGTTTGGAACCCATTCTCGCGCAGTTCATCAGTGCGAGCCGCGGCAATATTGATGCGGAATTTTGGCGCAGTATCTACAAGACGAACGATCAGAGTGGTGGGCCGTATGTCAACGGTTGGCTGTCGCATCTAATTCCGTACACCAAAGGTAGTAATCAGCAGGAATATGTGGAAAATCCTTGGGCAACCGGTTCGCAAGAGTGGCCAGGAGGCATCGCAACTTCAAGTCTTCCTAGTGGCATCTCGACCGTTCCGTTCAAATGGAATTACTTCGGCAAGATCTTTAACTACGAGCTGTTGGGGGGATTTACGGGTGTGACCCAGGACAAAGATACGTTGGCGCTGCGGCCCAAGATCGGCTGGGCGGTTCGACCCGCACGGGATCAAGAGGCTCCTGTGCAGCACCAACCAAATATCTTGAAAATCGAAGGCAACGATCCATCCATTTGGGGGCGAATATTCCGTTGGTTCGGGTAGATTTGGTCCCAAAATTCGCGCGATGTTCGCACGCATCTTCCCGCGCTGCACACGAGGATTGCCTGAAAGTCCGGCGCCGCAAAGCGCGCGAGCTTGGACATCCCGGGCGGGTCGCGTGGGAGAAAATACGGCCGCTCAGGGCGCGACAGCGCGAGGACCGCTGTACCCCGGCTAGCGGGCATCGACGCCGTGGTTGACCGGTCTATCGCGCATAGCGCCCGCGGAAGATACGATCGCGACCGATGTGCCGAATGTCGGACCGCCCAAAACCCGACCTTCAACGACGTCGGATAAACGCCCGCAAAGCGGACAAGCCGAAAAGGCCCGCACTCCAAAGGCGGCCTGCGCCCCCGCTGCTGCTGCCCAGGTCGCCTCTGCAAATCACAACCGAAATCTCAAGCCGCTTCAGCCAGCGTGCTTCCTTAGGAAAGCAAGCGTCTTCTCATTGAAGGCGGGCACGTTCTCGTAAAGTCCCGCGTGGCAGCAATCCTCGAAAATGTGCAGCTCCGAATTCTTGATCCCGTTCTTCAATGGATCGGCGAACCTGGTCGAGCAAATGACGTCATAGCGTCCGAAGGTGATTTGTGTCGGAGCGCGGATCTTGCCGAGTTGCGCCGCGGCGTCGTGGTTGATCACCGCACTCGATACTTGCAGGAACGCCTCGAGCGGCTGTTTTGGACGGCCGCGGACGAAGTCGCACAGACCCTGAATCAGCTCGGGTCTCTGCACATATGTCTCCGGCCTGTAGCACCATGGGAAGATTGCCTCGATAACGGCCTCCGGCATGTTGTTGATCTGCTTGGCCATCACCTGCCAGCCCTGCGCGACGACCTTCAGATAGGCATCGCTCTTGTGCCAGGCGCTATGCAACGAAAGCGACTTGACGCGGTCCGGATACTTTGCCGCCAACCAGACGCCAGTTGCCGCACCGAGCGAGACTCCGTAGATGTGCGCTTTAGGCACCCCTATGGCCTGCATGAACGCGGCCACGTCGTCGGCGAACATCTCTGTCGAGTATGTGCCGGCGGGCTTGTCGGACTCTCCGCTGCCGCGCAAATCGACGGAAATGCAGGTGAAGTGTTTTGCATAGTCTGGAACCTGGTACGCGTAACACGCGTGATCGGCGCCCAAGTAGGGGATGAGCACCAAGGGCTCTCCCGTCCCTTGCTGCTCGTAATTCATCTTGATGTTGCCGACTTGAACTTTAGGCATGGCTCACTCTCCTCCTGGGACCTTCCGCTACGGGCAGGGCGGCGATCGTGCCTACTCGATTGCGCTCCGAGCAGCGCTGCTCCGCTTTGCAGCCAGCTTGGCATTTACATCTCCGCCCCAAACTTTCGAGAATCGGATGAGGGGCACGTTACACCCGATCGAATGCCTGTTGCATTGAGAATGATCAACCCCCAAGTCCAGCATAGACTTTCAACGAGCGGCTACCCCGCTTCGCGCCGGTCGATCGCATGAGGGCGTGATCGGAGAGTCAGTCTGGCGATGCGATGAGCCTCGCTTTCGGATCGCTACGGGCCGCTATGTGCGGTGCAGCATGTTTCCTCGGCAGCGGCTGGCTTTGGTCAGAGGCAGCCATCCCGGCCGTTCTTGCGTTTGATGGAGATTTGCTCGCGATGATGCTCGGCGATCGGTCGATCGCATGCCATCATCGGGTTCGGGCATTTGATCGGAGTCGCGGATGGCAGCCTATCTCATCGTAGACACCCAGCTGGACAACGCAGCGTTGTACGAAGAGTACAAGTTGAAAGCCAGGCCCTTGATCGAAAGCTTCGGCGGCGAATACTTGGCCCGTGGTGGACGCATGACCCTCAGGGAGACCGATCTTTGGTCCCCCGCCCGGCTCGTGCTCATCCGGTTCCCGGATATGGAGACCGCAAATCGGTGCCTGGACTCGCCCGAGTATCGGCAGATCCTTCCGATCAGCAAAAAATCGGCACGCAGAACCGCGGTGGTCTTGGAAGGCCTGTAGACAAACTGAAATCGACGGCGGCTCCGGGCCAACTGCGCACAAGTGCGGAAGAACTCGTTTGCGGACCGTCGCAAACATCTGCGGACGGCGATTCCTCGGGGAGCCTGGGTCGCGCGACCAAGGCGGGGCGCCTTGCTGCCGGGGGTTGCATCAAATATCCCCTGCTGACCGCCGGGATACGGCCGTAGCGACCGCGATGTACGGCGCGGGGTCGGTTGCCGGTGGTTCGGTTCTTCTGCTCGCCGGAGGCGCTCTTGAACTCTGCTTCTGGGCACGCGTTCTGCGTCTCGGCGAGCGACATTCGCATCAATCAAACAGATCGGCATGATGCTGCGGGCCAGCAGGGAACATCGGCGTGTTCGCCTGAAACCTTTCGTGCCATGGCGAGGCTCGGTCGGGCGCTTTGGCTGGGGCCTGGTAGCGTGGACGGTAGCGTTGATGTTTGACGCACGTCATGGCCGGCGAAGACACGTTCTTGACTCGCAAGCCCGAATGCGTAGACTGAATCTGCAACGACGCTTTCGCGAGTAACTCCCGATTAGCGAGATGAAAACGGAGGCGGCGGGTTTAGGCCCGTCGACGTTGTAACGGCGCAGCGAAAGACCCTGCGCCGTTTTGTTTTCTTGCGGGCGAGGAAGGGGCTGACGGTACGAGAAGTGCGAACCAGGTAGCTATGCAGTTGACGCAGGTCATAGCGACCGGATTCAAGGCTTGACGCAGACGGATGCAGGTATACAGTGAAACCTGTAGCCACGCCCCCGAGTTCTCGACTCGATTCAAGATCGCGAAGATGGGGTAGGCGGTCAAACCCCGCCACGGTTGCAGCGGCGCAGTTAGCTACTGCGCCGTTTTCGTTTTTTGTGATGTCGAGGAAGGCACTCGCATTTTACAAGCCGGAACCGCGGCCGATTCGCTAAAAGAGCAAGCTGCGCCGCCTTTGACCACAAACCGACTTCTGTATGGTTCCGACCCGTGCGCTGGAGATCCTCCCTTGGCCGACGCAGTGGCAGAGCGGCCGGGAGCCAGGGGGTTGCAAGCCGCATCGGGGCGACCCTTGCACCGGCCGTCTCCTGCAAGCAAGCAAGAGGAATAGCACGAACGTGCGCCGCCGCTGCTCGTGCACCAGCGCGTGCCCACGCTCGTCGACCCCGTGGACCGGGAAGACGCTCCTTGCAAAATCCAGACCGATCGTTGTGACGTTGATGGCGCACGCTCCCCTCGAATCAAGTGGTTGCTGACACTCCCACTTTGGCACATCGATGCCGACCAGGTCCGGCGGCGGCGTCCGTCCCATGGCTTTTCGATGTTCACGAGGCCCGCTTCGGGTCGCGTGGGAAATGGCTTAGCCGGCTACGCGACTGTGTGGCGATGACCGCAGCCCCCGGCACGGCCGGCGTCCCGGCGGCGGGCGGCCGGTATGCAGCGCACGGCGGACGCTGCGGATGCGATGAGCCGGTCGTCGTGGAAGCCGGGCCGCGGCCAGAGCCGGACGCGCGTGATCTTCACTGGTGCGCCCGTGAGCCGACATCCGCGAGCGTGAACGTCGCGCCGTGCCACTAGATCACGACCCGGCGGCCCTCCGAAGCAGCTGCGAAGCAACTTGCGGGGCCGGGTTGGTACCGCCTGTCGGCCGCGAAACACGCAATGCGCCGGATGGCTTTTGCCGCAGCAAGAAGGCATGATGCGGGCTCTGCCCGGCCACCGTTTCCGCGCCATGTCTTCGCGTTCCATTTCGCCTTTGGCGCCGGTCGGCACGCTGCTCCTGGCCATGCTTTCCTTCCAGTGCGGCGCGGCGCTGGCCAAGCAGCTTTTCCCGCTGATGGGCGCGCAGGGCACCACCGCGATGCGCCTGGGGCTTGGGACGCTGATCCTGTGGGTCGTGCGGCGGCCGTGGCGGCGCCTGGCGGGGCGCGATGGCTGGATCTGGCTGTGGGGCTACGGACTCACGCTTGGTCTGATGAACCTGTGCTTCTATATGGCGTTGCGCACAATCCCCTTGGGCATTGCGGTCGCGCTGGAGTTCATCGGGCCGCTGACGATCGCACTTGTCGGTTCTCGGCGCGCATGGGATTTCCTGTGGGCAGGACTGGTGCTGGCGGGACTCGTCTTGCTGCTGCCGTGGCGGGCGCAGGTCGATACGCTCGATACCGTCGGCGTGCTGTATGCAATGGGCTCGGCCGTCGGCTGGGCGGCCTACATCCTGCTGGGCCGCCGCGCCGGTGCGGCCTTCGGCGGCGACACGGTGGCGCTGGGCTCGGCAATCGGCGCGCTGGTGGCGGTGCCGGTGGGCGTGATGCACGCCGGCGGGGCGCTATGTTCGCCGGCCGCGCTGCCCTTCGCGCTGGGCGTCGCGGTGCTGAGCTCGGCGCTGCCCTATTCGCTGGAGATGTACGCGCTGACGCGGCTGCCGGCGCGTACGGTGGGTATCCTGATGAGCATCGAGCCGGCGCTGGGTGCGCTGCTCGGGCTCGCCTTGCTCGACGAGCGCCTGAACGCGCTGCAGTGGCTGGCCATCACGGCGATCATTGCCGCCTCCGTCGGGACCGTGCTCGGGTCGCGCAACGCGCCGGTGGAGATCACGCAGGTGGCGCAGCCCGCACCCCAGCGGACGGATTGAGCGCTTCCCGGCCGGCGGACGGTCCCCACCCGACCGCGCAAACAACTCCCGAGCTGCATGCGACGGTTGACGCAAGATGCGCCGCGGCAAAGCCGACGAAGCGGACTTACGGATTGCGCCCGGTCGGTCAGCGAGTCGTCGACATCGGGCGATGGGCCGAGTTCCGTTAACTGGACCGTTGCGGTCGTGGCAGACCTCGACTTCCTTTGCGCAATTCGACCCGAAACCGCCCTCGGCGCCGCCCGATAGCTCTCACGCGGGAACACAAGCGCGAAGATCCCACCCGTGTCGTCGAGGTGATCCGCGTCACCGACGGGCAGCGCCAGGATATCGCCGGCGGCTCAACCACGAGCAGGGATCCAACCGCTCATCGCAGCGCATCGCGTATCCCCCAGCCAAGAAATGCGAGCCCATCGAACAAGGCAAATGCAACACCGAACCAAAACGTGAGCGGCCGATCCGAACGGTCAATCGTGGAAAAGCCGCCTCTAAAGGACTCGTTCTGGATTGCAAAGACGGCAAAGGCAAAGAAGATCGGCGAGAACAAAACGAGTTCAAGCGGTGTCAATGGATCCAGCCGGAACCCGTGCCTTTCCAGCAGGACGATCAAGACAAAAAAGACCAGATACGCGAACAGGATCTTGCGCTGTGTCTTCGTGAACATCGCTAGCTCGCGGTCTGTAGCACGATCGGTGACTCATTGTGGGGTGTGCAGCGACAAGCCGGTTCGGACCGCCGGGGTCGGCGCCGCAGAGAAAGGATCTGCGTTGTGCAATGCATGCCCGCATCCAGGCGTGCGCCCGCAAATCGGTCTATCCGCCCATCGGCGGACCCTCGCTGCCGGCGACGGCCGAAACGGGCGCTCATTGTTGCATTTCAATTGCGCCGGGTAAAGCGATTGAGGTGGATCCCGGAGGCCGCGGTGCAGCACCGCTAGCAGACCCCTTGCGGCCTACCGGACCCACTGCCCGGATTGACCCGCTCGGATAGCAGCCAATCGCCATTGGGACGCCGACGTTGTTCGTCAGGTCTGCGTGCGGTGGCCCGTCATGGCGGCAAGCAAACCAAGGCCGATGAACGCGCCCCCGCTAAGGCATCGGCCGAGGTTCTTGACGGCGCCCGCGCACACCAGCCTAGGCATTAGCGCGCCCGACGCGACCGCATAGCAGGTGTCGGTCGTTGCCGCGATCAGGACGAAGATTGCGCCGCTCGCAACCGTCTGAATTGGTCCGGCGGACGCCGGCAGAAACTGAGGAAGAAAAGCCGCAAAGAAGATTGCCGTCTTTGGGTCCAACCATGCAATGGCCACGCCGTCAACGAATATCCGGCGCAGCGCAACGGGCGGCAATTGAACCCGACCGGTCGATGCCACCACCGAGCGGCGCGATCTCAGCGCCCGGATGCCAAGGTAGATCTAGTACACCGCACCCAGATACTTCACGGCCAGGAATGCCATCGAAGAGACGGCAAAGATGGCTGCCAGGCCAAGCGATGCGGCGGTCGCATTGCCCCGATTGCCTAGCGCAACGCCCGCGACGGACACAAGTCCCGCCACGCGCCCTTCGGTGGCACTTCGGGTAACGATGTACAACTCACCGGGACCCGGAGCAACTGCGAGCACAAAGCTGGCCACTAGAAAGGCCGTACATGGCGGAATGCAAGCAAGGAGCCCCTGCACCGATCGCCCCTGTCGTTCGCCGATTGATGGCGCGTGCGGATATTGCAGCTCCGCTGCCGCGCCGTCTACCCGCGCAATTTGGGCTGGTCGCCCCCCGCGCAGAAAGTCGCTGACGGATGCCGGGCGAAATTTCGGCACCCGCCATCGTCTGGCACTGGCCGGCAGCGGCGTGGACGATGGAAGGCGCCTCGCCGGTCCGTCCCTGCTGTGCCGGCTGACCGTCGGCCGGCCGTTGATTTCGCGGCGCTACCGATGCAAGACCCTGGCATCGGCGCAGGACTTCCCGGCCCTTGGGCACGCCCGGCAACGTCGTGCCCCGCGCTGCGAACGCGCAGGCGGTGAATTTTGAAGATACGTCAGTAGTTCGAATCAGCAAACGAGGCCTTGCGCCGGTCCATGTAAGCGCACAGCGCCTCGTCAACCGCCGGATCGAGCGCCGGCGGCTCGTACTCGGCAAGCATCTTCTTCCAAAGCGCATTGGCGCGCTGGGCCATATCCTTGCTGCCCTCGGCTTCCCACTGCTCAAAGCTGTTGTTGTCGGCGATGGGAGAGCGGTAGAAGGCCGACTCGAAATTGGCCTGCGTGTGGGCGCAGCCCAGAAAATGCTTGCCCGGCCCGACTTCGCGGATCGCATCCATTGCCTGGCCGTTTTCCGACAGATCCACGCCGGCGAGCAAGGTATGCATCATCCCGGCCTGGTCCGTATCCATCACGAACTTCTCGTAGCCCATCGCCAGGCCGCCCTCGAGCCAGCCGGCGCTGTGCAGCACGAAATTCACGCCCGCCAGGCAGGTGGGCAGCATCGTGTTGGCCGACTCGAATGCCGCCTGGGCATCGGCAATCTTGGAGCCGCACAGGGCTCCGCCGGAACGAAACGGCACCCCCAGGCGGCGCGCCAGCGCGGCCATCACATACAGCACCAGCGCCGGTTCGGGCGTGCCGAAGGTCGGCGCCCCCGACTGCATCGAGATCGACGAGGCAAAACTGCCCAGCACCACGGGGGCGCCAGGGTTGACCAGCTGCACGTAGGCCATCCCGGCCAGCGCCTCGGCCAGCGTCTGCGCCGCCGTCCCGGCCACCGTCACGGGCGACATCGCGCCGGCCAGAATGAAGGGCGTGATGATCGTCGCCTGGTTGGCGCGGGCGTACACCTTGGCGGCACCGAGCATCGTGCCGTCGAAGGTCATCGGTGAATTGGCGTTGATCAGGTTGATGATGCAGGTCTTGGGCTTGCCCGTGGCCGCATCGATGAACTCGTCGCCGAACAAGATCTTGGTCATCTCGACGGTGTCCGCGGCCCGCTCTGGCGCCGTCACCGATCCCATGAACGGCTTGTCGCTGTACTTCATGTGGCTGTAGACCATGTCGAAGTGCCGCTTGTTCACCGGCAGATCGACCGGCTCGCAGATCGTGCCGCCCGAGTGGTGGATCGACGTCGACAGGTAGGCCAGCCGCACGAAATTGCGGAAGTCCTCGATGGTGGCGTAGCGGCGCCCCTCATCGAGGCTGCGGATGAAGGGCGAGCCGTACGACGGGGCGAACACGGTGTTGCGGCCGCCGACCACGACGCTGCGCTCTGGGTTGCGCGCGTGCTGGACGAATTGGCGCGGCGCCGTGGCCTGCACGAGGCGGCGGCACATGCCGCGGGCAAAGTGCACGCGCTCGCCCTGCACGTCGGCGCCCGCGGCCTTCCAGATCTGCAGCGCCTCCGGATCGCCGCGAAACTCGATGCCGATTTCCTCCAAAATCGTATCGGCGTTGTTCTCGATGAGGGCCAGACCCTCCTCGTCGAGTACCTCGAAGCAGGGAATGCGGCGCGTGATGTAGGGCACCGAGGTGGCGGCGCGCGCCGCGCGCGCCGCGCGCTTGGCCTCGCGGCCGCCGGCGCGCCGACGCGGCGTGGGGGTTTCTTCCATGCTGGCTCCTGCCTGTTGCTGGGGTTCGATTCACAATGCGCGCATCGCGCAGCGCCCTGCGGCCCGCTGTTGCCAGGCCAGTATGGTCAGGGCCCGGCGGCGTTGCTAGTCCGTTCGCGACATCGGCTTGCGCGGCCGCGCCCGCGACGGCAGCCACGGGCCGCTGCGCCAGGCACCCGGACGCAAAGCCGATGCGGTTACTCAGGCCCGCAGGCGCGCGTTCTCGGGATCGAGCGGAGACTCGGGCAGCACGGTGGCGCGCCTGGTCTCGCCCAGGATGAGGATCTGCAGCTCGGTGCCCACCGCGGCCAGCGGCGCCTGCACGTAGCCCAGCGCCAGGCTCTTGCCCAGCACGTGGCCGTAGGCACCGGCGGTCGCTCGGCCGACCATGACGCCGCTGCGGTCAAAGATCGGTTCGTTGCCCATCGCGTCGGCATCGACCACGCCGTGCACCTCGAGCGTGACAAAGCGGGTCGGCACGCCCAGCGTCAGTTGCCTTTGCAGCGCCGCCTTGCCGATGAACTCGCCCTTGTTGAGCCGCACGAAGCGGTCCAGGCTGGCCTCGAACGGTGTGTAATCGCGCGTCAGATCGGAGCCCCACATGCGGTAGGACTTTTCCAGCCGCATCGACTCCATCGCACGCATCCCGGCCATGCCGATGCCAAATTCCTTGCCGGCCCGAAAGATGGCGCCAAAGAGGTGATGGGCGTACTGGACCGGGAAATGCAGCTCCCAGCCCAGCTCGCCGACGAAATTCACGCGCAGCGCGTAAACATCGGTGGCATAGCCGACCTCGATGACCTGGCTGGTCAGCCAGGCAAAAGCCTGGTTGTCGAGCGGGCTGTCGGTCAGCTTGGCCAGCACCTCGCGGGCACGCGGGCCGATCACGACCAGGCAGCCGCGGCTGTGGGTGATGTTGCGCAACTGCACCGAGGCGTCGGCCGGCAGCATCTTTTGCAGGTAATCGCCGTCGTAGCGCTCGGCGGCACCGGCGCTGACCACGTAGTAGTGCTGCTCGGCGATCTTGGTGATGGTGAATTCCGAGCGGATACCGCCGCGCGGCGTCAACGCGTGGCACAGCGCGATGCGCCCGATTTTGGATGGCACCTTGTTGGCCACCAGCATGTCGAGCCAGGCTTCGGCGCCGGGCCCGGTCACCTCGTGCTTGGTAAAGGGCGTGAGGTCCATCACGCCGACGGCCGAGCGCGTGCGCCGGCACTCGTTGCCGACGTGTTCGAAGTAGTTGCTGCGGCGAAAGCTCCAGACGTCCTTGCGCTCGACTCCCTCGGGTGCGAACCAGTTGGCGCGCTCCCAGCCGTAGCGCTGCCCCCAGACGGCACCCATCTGGTCGAGCTGCGCATAGATTGGGCTGGTCTTGGCCGGACGCGCGTCCGGCCGCTCCTCGTCGGGGTAATGTATGGTGAAGACGTTGCGGTACGTCTCCTCGTTCTTGGCCACGGTGTACCGCTTGCCCGTGTAGTTGCCGTAGCGGCGCGGGTCGACCGCCAGCATGTCGATGCCCGGCTGCCCCTCGACGATCCACTCGGCCAGTTGCCATCCGGCGCCGCCCGCCGCCGTCACGCCGAAGCTGTGGCCTTCGTTGAGCCAGAGGTTGCGCGCGCCCCCGGCCGGACCGATCAGCGGACTGCCGTCGGGCGTAGACCAGATCGGCCCGTTGACGATGGTCTTGATGCCGCAGTGCTCCAGCGCGGGAACGCGCTGCATCGCCGCCTCCACGTGCGGCAGCATGCGGTCCAGATCGCCCTGGAACAGGCTTTGGCCGAACCAGCCACAGGATAATGGGTTCGAGCCGGGCACGCAGGCTGGCGCTTTACCGTCGTATCGCCAACCAGCGCGCAAGCGGTCACACCGATCGCTGCCGTCATATCGCAATCATCGACATCGGCACCCACACGGCAGTGATGCTCGCGGCGCAGGCCGGACTTCGCTTCGGCCTGCGCGGCCCAGGTCGGGCAGGGCTGCGGCAGCGCGCTGGTGATATTGCCCTCAGTTCTCTGGAATATGACGAAGCGTTCGCAGCTGATGACGTAACGCTGGCCACCGGACAACGCCCGTTACGCCGCTGGTGGTTACGCCTGCATCGATATCGGCACGCGCCCGTCGTGCCCTCAGCCGCCAGCGCGCGGGCAATTGGGTGCAACTTGGGCTTCAAAGCCGCCACCGCCGCTGCAGGTGGACGGCGATGCCGGGCGCCGCGCCATTCGACGATGGTGCAGGCCAGGTTCCGTGAGTGTGCCGGTTTTTCCGTCCAAACGCAACGGCTGTTGGCGCAAGCTAACTGACAGTTTCCGACGGCGACGGGATCGACGCCCGTACAGCGAAACCAACCCCGCGTTCACCGAGAATCCGGCAAGTAATTCAGATGGAAATCGGGCCAGGGGTTCGCCATAATGGGCGACGGTCGGAGCTACCGCGCGAACCGTTCTTCGGCAACCTGAATCTCAAGCATTCATCAATCGCGTGATCGGAAAGCCGGTCGTCCCGGACGCAGGACCAGATAATGCTTTTACCGTCAAGCTGGGCGATACGGAGACTGTCGATTTTACCTGATCAACATACCCCTCAAGAGTACAAATCGACTTGTGTCCATTCATCGTGGTCGTAAGGACTTCAGCCCCAGGACTTGAACACTTGTACAAAATAAGTCGCAAATGGTTTGCCATTACGCAGTTGTGTCGCGGTGTCACTGGGCTTGGCAGGAGGTACTGATACCGAAGTGCGTGATTCTTCCGGAGCCAACTCGTTGGAGTTCACGCTTTAGCGTGGATTTTACCCAACATCGCCCCCATCTCACGCGGGCGCTGTAGCGATTTCCTGCCAGCCCGCCAGCACAACAACCGAGGTCGACACGCGCGGCGACAGCCCGGCGGCCAGCGCAAAGGCACGGTCAGCCCGTCCACACGCCCATCAACATCCCGGTAACCCCAGTCGCTGATTTGAAGCCGCGTTCGCCTGTGGAGGCGAAGGCATGGCATCAGGATACCCGGCTCCGGTGCGACAACCTGATCGGCCCTGACCCCAATCCGGCAAAAGTGGGGTGGTGAAAACTGTCGGTTCGGACAATTGCCGTATGCCCGATTTTTAGTTGTCATGTAACCCCCCTCAACCGGTGCCGGAACCGGCCGCCGGTCGCAAAAGACCAAGCTCCCGGAAAATCCCGGAACGCCGCAGTCTCGAACTTTCAGGTTTCCCTAGCCCTTGAAACCCACACCTGAAAGGTTTGGTACTGTTGGAGGAAGAGAATGGGAGACATGAAAATAAAATGAAACGCTTCATGCCCTCGGGTGTGATCGTTTTGGCGGAAGTGCTGGGCCTTGCTTCAGCCACCGCTCAGTCCGCAAGCGATGTAACAAAGGTACGCAAACGGTTCGATCTGCGCGAGGCCCTCCTCCGCAAGTTTTTTAGCGACATCCACCGCCCCGCCGACAGTATTCAGGCGTTTTTGTCAGCGAAGCCGACGCTCATGGCTTTCACTGGCGTCGGCTTCCCGAGCCTCTCGATCGTTGAACAGGTGCAGGTGCTACGCCAGAGGAAACAACTGGTTCGGTTGGGTGATGAGTCACTTGGTTCGACAGCATCGGTCACGCATCCCTCAGACGGCGGCATCCAGCACTGTCACGGTCTGCCATTGCGGCAGGGATTTGGCAGGCAAATTGTGGTCCTGACAACCACAGCATCGATTACAGGAAGCTGGTGAATCGTCACGAACCGGATTTCACCGGTGCCGGACGTCGAACCGGCCCACGCAACCTGCATTCGGTTGCTTTCCGGTTACGACCGAAGCCACGCCCGCAGCCGGGTTTGACTGAAGAAACGCTCGCTACCGAATCCTGGGCTTTATCCAGGGAATCTTTCATCCCGGAAGACCACGGTCGGTCGGCGTGCGTCTGAAAGAGGGAGCATACGGCTTTGGCTGAGGGCGCAATGGCAGCAACAATCAGGGGATGAACCGGGGCGCGTGTCGACGACCCGCCGTCGGCGATGGCGTTGTCTACACAGGCCATGCTGCTGGCGGGACTGGGCGAAGATGAACCGGAGAGCTTGAACGCGGACGGAGTCAATCCGGACCAATACCAGCATTTGCTGGGCGACCATAGTCGTTATCGCGCCTCCGCACCGCCATGAGGTTCTCGAAGGTCGGGTCCTCAGGTGTCGGGGCGCAGGTCTTTATCGTATGTCGGCTACAAATCCATCGGCGCAGCTCATTGCTGAGTTCGCAGGATGCGTCGGTGAGCGTGTACCGTTCAGGCTGGCGGATGTCGTGGATGATGATCGAGGATCTCGCCACACATTTCGCCAGGGCTACGTCGCTTTCCGCACGAAAAAGCGGCGCTGGGCCTCCGGATCGGCAATCACCTCGCAAGCCGGCAGGACCAGTTAGCCGGGCGATCTCCGGCCGGGTTCTTGGCCGGGTCAAAGGTGGCGTTCGGTGGATGTCGGAGTCCTGCGCGTTCCATGCCGAGTTCGGCATGTTGATTCCCCACCGCTGCGCAACGTCGATCAGTTCATCGGGCACGACGTTCCGGTGAAACTGGTGAAGCTGAACCGGAAGCGCGGCAACGTCGTCGTCTCTTGAAAATGGCGATGCAGGAGGAAAAGCGCAGGCCAGCAAGGACGTACCGGCAACCAGGTAGGACATAAAC
>CAVSPM010000024.1:0-27326 GCA_963729785.1 uncultured beta proteobacterium
GTCCAGCCTGTGTGAAAACCCCTTGAAAAGTTTTTGAGTCGAGGTAGTCTCCTCCAGAGGAGGAAATCGCCTATGCCGGGGTTCGTCGAGGGGGAGGAGAGGTCCCAAACCGTGCTCTTTCCGGAGCGGCTTGAGGACTGGATCTCCGAGGACAATCCGGTGCGAGTGGTCGACGTTTTCGTCGACGAACTCGATCTGGGGGTTGGGGTTTGGGCGCCGCTGCCGGCGGCGACTGGGCGACCTGGCTACCACCCCTCGACGCTGCTCAAGATCTACATCTACGGATACTTGAACCGGGTGCAGTCGAGCCGACGGCTGGAGCGCGAGGCGAGCGCAACGTCGAACTGATGTGGCTGACCAGGCGCCTGGCGCCGGACTTCAAGACGATCGCCGACTTCCGGCGGGACAACGGTGCGGCGATCCGCAAGGTGTGCGCGAAGTTCGTGGCGCTGTGCCGCCGGATGAACCTGTTCTCCGAAGCCATCGTCGCCATCGACGGCAGCAAGTTCAAGGCGGTCAACAACCGGGACAAGAACTTTACGGTGCACAAGCTCAAGAGCGGATGGAGCAGCTCGAGGAGAGTGCGGCCCGGTACCTGGACGAGTTGGACCGGGCCGATCGGCAGCCCGCAGGTACCCCAGGTCAAGGTGCAGGATCTCAAGGGCAAGATCTCCAAGATCCGCGAGCAGATGGCGACCTCGGGGCCATTGGCGAGCAGCTTGCGCGGTGCCCGACGGGCAGATCTCGCAAACCGACCCGGATGCCAGGTCAATGGCCACCAGCGGGCGCGGTACGGGGATCGTCGGCTACAACGTGCAAACGGCGGTGGACACCAAGAGCCACATGATCGTGGCGCACGACGTGCTCAACGTCGGCCACGATCGCACGGCGCTGGCAGACATGGCCAAGCAGGGCACGCGAAGCTGAAGACAAAGCTGACGGTGTTGGCAGATCGGGGCTACTTCAGCGGCGAGCAGATTCTGGCCTGTGACCAGGACGGCAACTCCCCGCTGGTACCCAAGCCGATCACGTCGGCCAAGGCCGAGGGCCGTTTCGACAACGCGACTTCATCTACAACGCCAAGCGCGATGCCTATCGCTGTCCGGCCGGCAAGTGGGCGATCTGGCGCCGGGCGATCGAAGATGACCGTGGGCAACTCCAGCACAAGTACTGGGCCTCGGAGTGTCCGAAGTGCCCGCTCAAGAACCGCTGCACGCCCTCCTATAACCGGATCATCAGCCGCTGGGAGCATGAAGACGTGCTCGATCGCATGGCGCAGCGCCTAAGCCACACGCCACAGGCATCGCGGTGGCGCCGGCAGACGGTTGAACACGTGTTTGGCACGCTCAAATCGTGGGCAGGATCGGCGCATTTGCTGACCAAGACCATACCGAAGGTGCGAACAGAGATCAGCTTGCACGTGTTGGCGTACAACATGAAGCGAGCGATGCAGATTCTGGGAGTGCAACCGCTGATGCAAGCGATGAGGGCCTAAGAGGCCTTTGCTCGTCCGGAATCTGGCGCGCGCAAAATGTACACGAAACACCGCGCAAAGCCGCGCATTATGCGGTTAGGAAACGAGTTTCCACACGGCCTCGGTCGAAAGGAGACCTGAAGATTCCCGAACCACCTACGTGTAGTCTTTGCCGCTGCGGAAGACGACGCGATTGCGCATCCCTCGCTCGTAGCGCGACGCATCGCCAATTTGCAGGGATGGTCAACGCCGATTGCCAGCCATGTCAGTCGATGATGTGGTGGACAGGCGCCTTTTCCAACTCCCACTTGCCGGTATTTCGGTCGTAGCGGGACAGGGTGAAGCAATGCCAGTTCAGATCGTCCAGCTTCATGTGATCACCCCGGTAGTAGTATCCCGGCCACCGCGTTTCCTGCGGAACAGCGTGTGCTGGGTCACCGACTCCGAGGTCAACAGCGCGATGGTGCAGCTCCCACGCGCGCTGAAGCTGGTGCAGGTCCTCGGCGCCCATATGGTTCAGGTCTTCTCTTGAGCATGCCCAGCAACTCGAGTCCGCGATTGAGCAACGGTTCGTTGGTCACGTAGTTGGCGCTGATGCCGCCTACGTATTCGTCCATGATCTTCTCCAGACGCTGCAGACCGTGCATGGGCAGAAGGTAGCTCGGTGAGACGGTGCCGGCGACGATCTCGTTGCGGCCGACCCGGTAGGTCTCCAGCGGCTTGAAAATCGCCTTTTCGAGCGCCCGATCTGCCTTTCGCTCGAACTGAGGTTGGCCCTCCTCAGATCGTTCACGTACTTGACCGCCGCCTTGCCGGCGATCCGGCCTTCGGTGAAGGAGCCTGAGGAGAACTTGTGGGCGGTGCCGCCGATGGTGTCGCCGGCGCCGAACAGCCCGTCGACCGTCGTCATCCGGTTGTAGCCCCACTGATAATCCGCGGGCGCGCAATCTTCGGGTCCGCTCGCCCAAGCGCCCGAGCAGGTCGCGTGGGAGCCCATCACGTAGGGCTCGGACGTGGTCAGCTCGGATTGCTGTGCTTGGGATCGATGTTCTGCGAAGCCCAGACGACCGCTTGGCCGATCGTCATGCCGAGGAAGTTCTCCCAGCCGACGGTCTCCTTGTGTGGATCCGGAAGGCCTCCTTGGTCACCATGTAATGGGGCCGCGGCCGGCTTTCGATCTCCTCGAAAAAGGCGTGGTTCCGAGGCAGGTTGGCATCGGTGATGTCCGGTCAATGTAGTCCGCCCACCAAGTCCTTGGTGTCGGTCGAACCACTTGGACTCGTATTCCTCGCCGTAGCCGTTCTGCGTGTACGTCTTAAGGTGCAGGAAATAGGCCCCGACCGGGACCGTAACCGTCCTTGAAGCGGGTCGAGGACGATGCGGTTTTCCATCTGCGTCATCTTGGCGCCGGCCTGGATCAGCAAGGCATACGCCGACGCGCTACTCCAGGGCGCATACCAGGTCCGCCCCATGCCCTCGCCCACGGCACGCGGCTTGAAGATGTGCGACGCGCCGCCGGCCGCGACGATGACCGCCTTCGAACGAAACACATGGAAATCACCGGTGCGGACGTTGAACCCGACGGCACCTGCGGCCCGGTTGGGTTTGCTCTCGTCCATCAGCAGGTGGGTGACCATGATCCGGTTGTAGATCTTGGTCGCGGATTTCGGGCGGCCTCGGCGACGATCGGCTTATAGCTCTCGCCGTGGATCATGATCTGCCACTTGCCTCCCGCATGGTAGCGTCCGGTCTTGGGGTCCCTCATGATCGGCAGACCCCATTCCTCGAACTTGTGGACTGTGGAGTCGACATGCCGGGCGATGTCGTAGCAGCAGGTCTTCGCGCACCAGGCCCATCAGGTCGTTGCGTGCGTAGCGCACATGGTCTTCTGGCTGGTTCTCTCCCCACTGCATGCCCATGTAGCAGTTGATCGCGTAGAGGCCCTGCGCGACCGCGCCGCTGCGCTCGATGTTTGCTTTCTCGACGCAGACGATCTTCAGGTCCGGCCCCAGTACCTGGATTCGTAGGTTGCCCCGCAGCCGCCCAAGCCGCCGCCGATGACGAGGATGTCCGCATCGACGAATACCGTCTTCCTGCCGTCGAACGGCGCCATCAGGCGACTCCCCGTCTTGAATGGACCCGGGGAGCAGCGCGGGCAAGCCGCCGCTGACATTGAGCGCCTCCGGTTCATGTGCAAGTTCCTGTTTGGCGAAATCTTCCTGGCGGGGTCGCGATCGTACTCGGCCGGTGCCTTGATTGATCCCCAGGGCGTCGTTCGTGATCGGCGACACGAAGTTCTTTTCGCGGCCGTCCCGGAACTTGATCCGCCACGAAATGGTCGCCCTTCTGGCTTCCTCTGCGAACGCCGGACACTGTGGCCGAGCGGGGCGAAGTCCGCATAGCCGCGGACGTCGATCGCATGTTGCGGGCAGGCCTTCACGCAGGAGTAGCACTCCCAGCACATGTTCGGCTCGATGTTGTAGGCCCGCCGATAGGTCTTGTCGATGTGCATGATGTCGGACGGGCAGATATCGACGCAATGTCCGCAGCCGTCGCACCGGGTCATGTAAACGAAGGTTGGCATGGCGCTCCGTCGTCTCCGATAGCTAGTTGCTATCGATGGGGGGAGCTGATGCCAAGTAGTGCCGGGGCGGCTCGCGCGCAGCTGCCTGGACTGCTCGTGCTTGTCGGCGGGAGCCGGGCAGGTTGCTCCTGGAGCCCGTTGCGCGGGCGATCCTCTTTTCAAACGCCGCGGCAGGCTTGAAGAACATGTGCGCGAATTTGGACCAGGCCACCGATCCGAACAGTACCGTCGTTGCGCTGATGTACAAACCGAAGCACACGCTGGCCGCGGAACTTGCCGTCGCTTGCAAATAGGCCCAGATCAGACCCAGCGTCACGCTGCCCAGAAGGGAGAGTACGAATAGATCCGCGCGCATCACGCGCAGCGGCGAACTTGCCCTCGGCAGCTACGTCAACCCTGATGAAGAACCAGAACCAGTATCCGCCGAGGCACGTCATCGAGCCGCCGATCCACCAAAGCAGCGGCACGATGGCCGGTGTCGGAGTCGCGGGCGTCGGGTAGGCGAACACCATCACGGCGGTGGTGGTGACGTAAATCACGAACCCGTACATGGTCAGCAGATGGGCGACACGGCGGCGCACGTTGCAAAATTCGCCTGACGCCAGCACATCCACCAGGCCGGTCTTGAAGGCGAGCGACACGATAACGACGCCGCCGATTTGCCGCGAGCCCTGATTCTTCGACTTTCGCCAGTTATCGAAAAAATACTTGGCGCTTCCTTTATGGATGATGTCGAACAGGGTTCCCCCAAACACGGCGAGCAGCATGGACGCGACGTAGATCTGCATGGCGTTCGCAGGCAATACATCGGTCAGCGTGGCAAATGGATTGTTGGCGAACATCCTGGCAATCTCCTCGAACCTCTTTTCGTCGGTTGCTCGCAATCCCACGAATCGCGTGCCGGGTTGCGCAGGCGATCGTCACCGTGCGCCGATCAAGCGGATGACCGCCGCGGCCGTCTGTCTAGCCCCACACGCCCTTCAGCGCTGCACCGCGAGGTTGCCAAGCGTCCGTCCGGATCTGATGGCAATGCCGTCTACAGCGCAACATACCAAGGCGTACCGCCGCATAGGCCACGTTCGGAGCGCGTGAAAACGCTCGCGCTGCGTCAACGGTTGCGACGCCTGGCGGCTTCTGGCCCAACGCGCGCGCGATCGTTACCAAGCCGCTGCCGGGCCCGATCAGCGCCCCGCCGACCGGCGCTAACGTACTTGTCCACGGAAAGCTCTGACGACACCTTTGCCATATTACTTGACTAATTAGATTGGATATTATGAAATAGGGCGGTTGATCCATTTTTTGGTGGAAGGAAGCTTCGATGGAAATTCCGGCACGCGACGGTGACGGCTATCTACAGGACATGAACTCGTGGACACCGCAAATCGGCCGAGCTATGGCCGAGGCCGACGGCTACGAGCTGGACGACACGAAATGGGCGCACATCATGAAGGCGCGTGAATTCTTCGAAGAAGGCGGCACGGTGCCGCCGATTCGCGTATTTGCCAAGTACGTCGGCGAGGACAAGAAGAATCTGTTTGAGCTCTGGATGACCGGACCGATGAAGCCGATTACGAAGTACGGCGGGCTGCCAAAACCGACTGGGTGCGTCTGACCGTACGCTAAGGGCGGATCTGACGTGCGCGAGCCGGCAGTTCCCGCCGAGGTTCTCTTCCAGTAGGGAACCATCATCCTATTAGTGCTGATGAGCGTCTGGACCGTTGCTCTCTGGAAGAATTACGCGTTTACGAAGCGATTGCTCTATCGGGCGATCCCATTCTTACTGGTCATCGTGTTGTTTTGGCTGACATTCAACGCGGAGCGGCTCCATTGACCGGCAGCAAGAAAGTGAAACGACCCGCACGGCCCAACCGCTGATACGCCGCCTCAATACGACGCCTCGTGGATTTCCGGCATCCCTTCGTCGACCCAGCGCGTATAGCCGCCGTCGAGATTCAGGACGTTACGAAACCCCATCATTTGAAGCACCGCCGCTGCCATCGCCGAACGGCCGCTCGTGGCGCAGTAGACGACCACGGGCCGATCGCGCGCGGCGGCAAGCTCCGGCACGTGCTTTGAATACGAAGGGTCGGCCGCGGCCTCGATGATGCCCCGCGGGATCAGGTGCGCGCCCGGAATGTGGCCTGCCTCGAACTCCGCATGTTCTCGCACATCGATCAGCAGCAGGTCTTCCTTGGCTTGGAGTTTCTTCAGCAGCGCCATCGGGCTGATGAGCTGCGTGCACGCCTTGGCGCAACGGACGAAATCCGCCAGCGCCATCGGTCGCTCAGGCTTGAAAGTATCGTACATGTCAATTTCTCCACACAGTCTCGCACCGCCACGTTGTCTTCGGCAACGGCAAGCCCGTTGTCGCAGTTTCGACACCCAGAGTCAACAAAATCGTAAGGTGCAATCAATATCGTAACGCGGAACGATCCCGGGAGCGGTTCCCGGTCCGGACTCGGCGTTTCAAGTCCTCGTCACTTGCCTAGAGGACAGGCTCGCGAGCTTCGCCGGAGCATCTGTCCCATCCAGCGGACGCAAGGGCAACCGTTGCGCATTGAGCGCAGCCGACTGAAAGCTGGGATATGGGAAGATCCTGCCGAACACCCCAATGTGGGGAAATGCCGCCGCTTGGTTCGCCGCTTCTCGATACGCGGCTTCGGCCCCTTCAAACCAAGAACGAACCAGCTGGCCGCGTGACGCCAGCCTGTGAGGTCCCTGCGCCGGCGAAGCACGGCGGCACGAGGCAGGTCGCATCAGCCGACGGGCTCCGGCGGGGAACCGCGGCGCGGACCTCTAAACAAAGTGGCTGCCGATCGGTGGAAACCCGTTGAATGCCACCGTGGCGAGGCTGGCACTGTAGGCGCCTGCCGACAGGAAGTCGACGCAATCGCCGATCGCAAGGTCAAGCGGTAACTCGTAGGGGTGGCGCCGATAAAGTATATCGGTGCTGTCGCAGGTCGGACCGGCCAGAATCACCGGACCGCACCGGCCACCGTCGCGCGCGGTCCGGAGACGATAGTGAATTCTCTCATCGAGCGCCTCGTTCAAGCCGTTGTACAGCCCCGCGTCGAGGTAGACCCAACGCTCGATTTCATGCACCGACTTACGCGATATGAGCAAGACCTCGGTCCTCAGCAGTGCGGCGTCTCCCACCAGGTAGCGGCCAGGTTCTATCATGATGTGCGGCCGAGTCGAACCGAATTCCTTGGTCAGTGCTGCGTCGATCACCTGCGCATAGTCCGCGAGCGGTGGTATTGGATGCCGGTAATGGGCGGGTAGTCCGCCGCCAAGGTTGAGCATCTCGAGTCCAACACCCTTTTGTGCACACATGCGGAACACCCAGGCGGCGTGCGCGATCGCACTCGCCCATTGGTGCGGATCGGTCTGCTGGGACCCGACGTGAAAGGAGATGCCCGCTGGTTGCAGACCAGCCTGCTTGGCCGCGACCAGAAGGTCGACCATCATCCGCGATTCGCAGCCGAACTTGCGCGAAAGCGGCCATTCGGCGCCCTTGTTCTCGATCAGCAAGCGACAAAAGACGCGTGCGCCCGGCGCACACCGTGCCAGCTTTTCGAGCTCGGCGGAACTGTCGAAGGCGAACAGCCCGATACCGTCGCGCCATGCGCGCTCGATTGCGCTGTCTCGTTTGATCGTATTCCCGAATGAGAGGCGTTCGGGCGGAATATTGACCCGGCGGCAAATCGCGATCTCACCCGGGCTCGCCAAATCGAAATTGGCGCCGCATTCGGCAAGCGTCGAAATGATTTCCGGAGCCGGATTGGCCTTGACGGCATAGTAGATCTGCGCCTGCGGCAACGCCTGGCGCAGCGCTTCGTATCGCGAGCGGACGATCTCCAGATCGAGCACGGTGCAAGGTGTCGGCGGTTTTTGATCAGCGAGAAATTGATCGATTCGCGCCGTCGGGGCGATGGGCACAGGAAGATCGGAGTTGACGGATCCCATCATCGAACCTGCTGGCGGTTTATTTCCGACAAAGATCGGAGCCCTGATCAAGCCAACGGCACTGCATCGGCGCGAGCGCTTGAAAGTAAAAGGGGCTACCAGCATCGAGCCGCCCAGCCCCTTACGCGACCTCAGTCTACTCGTCGGCAATGAGCCTGCGTATCAACCCGTGCCGGCGCTGCTTGAGCCGCAAGCGACGCCGGCCCGACGCGCGGGCCCCGCCACACCGGTACCTGCGGAACCGGGACAGCAGGCTAATATCAGCGAACTCCACCCAACAGACCTCAAGCGGGCGCAACCGAACTGGGATGCGAGCGCCGAGGACACGATCCCAAATGAAACTGGACACTCCCGTTCGTCGGACGGATGCCGGACCGGCGCGCACGCGGATGCCGGCCGCGATCTGGGCTCTGGGTCTTGTCAGCCTACTGATGGATATCTCGTCCGAGCTGATCCACAGCCTGCTCCCGGTGTTTCTTGTGACAGCCCTCGGGGCGAGCGCATTCTCGGTCGGTCTGATGGAAGGAATGGCCGAGGCTACCGCGCTGATCGTCAAGATCTTCTCCGGCGCGCTATCGGACCTGTGGGCCAGGCGCAAGCCGCTCGCATTGCTCGGCTATGGCTTGGGCGCCCTGTCCAAGCCCGTATTCGCACTGGCCCCAACCTTTGGATGGGTGTTGGCGGCGCGACTGACGGACCGTATCGGCAAGGGCATACGCGGCGCTCCGCGCGATGCACTGGTTGCCGATATCGCACCAGCGGCAATGCGCGGCGCCGCATTTGGCCTGAGGCAGGCGCTCGATACCGTCGGTGCGTTTCTTGGTCCGCTGCTGGCGATGGCGTTGATGCTGCTGTGGGCCAATGATTTCCGCGCGGTGTTCCGGGTTGCGATCATTCCTGGATTTCTTGCCGTCGCGCTGCTGTGGTTCGGCGTGCGCGAGCCCGGGCAGCGGACCGCTGGCGCCGTGAATAATCCACTGCGAATGGCCAATCTTCGTCGACTCTCGCGGCGCTATTGGTGGGTTGTCGTGATCGGCGCGGTGTTCGCGCTGGCCCGCTTCAGCGAAGCCTTCCTCGTGCTGCGCGCCAGCCAAAGCGGGCTGCCGCTGTCGCTGACGCCGCTTGTCTTGATCGGGATGAACGTGGTCTACGCGCTTTGCGCTTACCCGTTTGGCAAGTTGTCCGACCGAACAAGCCACGCGAAGCTGCTGGTCTGGGGCCTGGTGGCACTGATGGCTGCCGACTTGTTGTTGGCGCAATCCTCCGGTCCAGTGGGGATCTGGGCCGGGATCGGACTCTGGGGCCTGCATTTGGGCATGACGCAGGGACTGCTGGCGACGATGGTTGCCGATTCGGCTCCGCCGGATCTGCGCGGGACAGCGTTCGGTTGCTTCAACCTGGCAAGCGGTATTGCGCTGTTGCTGGCCAGCGCAGTCGCGGGCTCCTTGTGGGACAAGTTCGGGGCATCGTCGACCTTCCTGGCCGGCGCGGGCTTTGCCGCGGTAGCGCTGCTGGCCTTGCTGCTCCGCCATCCCGAGCCGCTGGCACGCAGCTGATCGCGGCGGCGAACCAAGCAGCTCGGACCCAGGAGCAGCCGGCGCCTGCGCGCGATCGGCCCGCTGGAGGCATGCGCACGGTGCCATCGTCGTTGGAGGTCGGTTGGCTGGACAGCAGCGGGGGCGCGCATCCTGTCTGGATTGCAGCAGCCGAGGGGGCGAGCCGTCTTGGGGCGGTTTGCATCTTGGCACCGTTGACGCCAGCTCTGCGTCAGACGCTTCGAACCTGCACGCCCGCGGTCGTTGGCGTAATTTGGTGCGCGCAGGCGATAATGCCGTCCGCACGTTCTTGTCCCTGGCGCTTGATCGAGAGCTCGGAATTCGTTGCATGAGCCACAGCCCTGCAGTTCATCCTCCGGCCGAAGCTGAAACACGCGGCCGCACGTGCAAATGATCACAACGCCGCAGGGGCGTGCGTGGTTGCGCCGGGGGCTTGTCCTCGCCTTGGCGGTGGCGTTGCCCGTGGTCCTGGTATGGTGGTTGGGGCGGCCCAAGCCGGTCGCGGTCACGGTTGCCGTCGTCGGGCTTGGCCGGGTGGAGTCAACGGTCGCCAACACCCGCGCCGGAAGTGTCGAGGCCTGTCAGCGCACGCGAATGTCGACGATCGCCGGTGGCCGCATCGAGGAGATCCCGGTGAAGGAGGGAGAGCGCGTCCGCAAAGGGCAGGTGCTGATGCGTTTGTGGAATGCCGACCAGAAGGCCCAGATCGATCTGGCCGATGCGCAACTCGATACCGCGCGCAAGCACGTCGCCGAGACGTGCTCCATGGCCGACAACGCGCAGCGCGATCTGCAGCGTCAGGCGGATCTGAACGAGCGTGGATTCGTGTCCGACGCGGCCCTCGATGGCGCACGCGCGCAAGCCGAGTCGCGCCGTGCGAGCTGCGCCAGCGCCCAGTCGGACGTCGCCCAGTCGCAGGCGCGGATCCGCGCGGCACGCGTCGAACTCGACCGCACGGTGCTGGTGGCGCCGTTTGACGGCACCGTCGCCAAGATCGTCGGCGAACGCGGCGAATACTCTACACCGTCGCCCCCCGGAATTGCCGATGCCGCCGGCAATCGACCTGATCGATGAGGACTGCCTGTACGTCACGGCGCCGATGGACGAAGTGGACGCGCCGAAGATCCAGGCCGGCTACCGGTGCGCGTCACTCTCGATGCGATGCCCGGGCGCTCCTTCGCCGGCAAGGTTCGGCGCGTGGCGCCCTTCGTCACGGCGGTCGAGAAGCAGGCCCGCACGGTAGACGTCGAGGTCGACCTCGATCCCGGCGACGGCGCGGGCCATCTGCTGGTGGGCTATAGCGCCGATATCGAAGTCGTGCTCGCCGTGCACGACAAGGTGCTGCGGGTGCCGACCTCGGCGCTGCTCGAAGGAGGCCGGCTGCTCGTGGTCGACCGGGACCGGCGGCTGGCCGAGCGCCGTGTGCCACCGGGCTGGCGAACTGGGAGTACACCGAGATCGTCGACGGGCTGGCGGCCGGCGAACAGGTCGTGACCTCGCTGGAGCGCGCAGGGGTCAAGGCCGGCGTGGAGGTCGCGCCGGAAGCCGCAGATGCAAGTCACTAGGCTGCCGGTCATGGGCAGCGAAGTTCCCGACGCCGGGCCCCTCGACGAAGCCTGATCGATCTGGACGGCATCGAGCGCGACTTTCGATGTCGGCGACAGCGAAGTGCGCGCCCTGCGCGGCCTGACCCTGCGCATCCGGCCGGGCGAATACGTCGCCGTGATGGGGCCGTCGGGCTCGGGCAAATCGACCCTGCTCAACATCCTCGGCCTGCTCGATCGGCCCGAGCGCGGGAGCCTACCGCTCGAAGGCCGCGACGTCACGACGCTGTCGGCCGACGAGCAGGCGCAGCGTGCGCAGCCACCGCATCGGCTTCGTGTTCCAGAGCTTCCATCTGGTGCCGCGCCTGACCGCGGCCGAGAACATCGCGCTGCCCATGATGCTGGCCGGCATCGCGGCCGCGGAGCGCGGCCTGCGCGTGAGCGCGCGCTGGACGATTACGGCCTGCAGGCCGCGCCAGCCATCGGCCGGACCAGCTTTCCGGCGGGCAGCGCCAGCGCGTCGCGATCGCCCGCGCGACGGTGATGTCGCCGGCGTTGATCCTGGCCGACGAGCCGACCGGCAACCTCGACCGCGCGACCGGCGAGGACGTCATGCGCCTGCTCGAGGACCAAAATGCCGCCGGCGTGACCTTGATCGTCGTCACGCACGACCCGGCGCTTGGCGCGCGCGCCCGCCGCCAGCTGATGATGGAGGACGGGCGATATGCCGCACGCGTCGCTGGCATCAGGCCGACGTGGCACGCTAGGGCTAGGCACGCCATGAGCGCGCGGCACCGGCACCGCGCACCTGCGATTGCATGCGGCGGAATGATGCGGCGCTAGATGCATTGACCGACCTGGCCCGTTTGCCTGGGCGCCGCCGCCGGCAGCCGCTTGCGCACCGGGCTGATGATGACTGGCCATGGCCATCGGCGTGGCGGCGGTGGTCGTGCTCACCGCCCTGGGCGACGGCGCACGGCGCTACGTCGTCGACCAATTCTCGCGCTCGGCACCAATCTGGTCATCGTCCTGCCCGGCCGCTCCGGACCGGCGGCTTCAATCCGGCCAACGTGGTCACCAGCACGCCCGCGCGACCTGACGGTCGAGGACGCGCTGGCCCTGCAGCGCGCGCGGCGGTGCAGCGCGTGGCGCCGATCGCGGTCGGCACTTCGGAGATCAGCTCGGCGGGCGGCTGCGGGAAGTATCTGGTGGCCGGCACCACGGCGCAGTATTTCGCGGTGCGCCACATCGCAGCTGGCGCAAGGGCGCTTCCTTGCCCGACGAGGACTGGGCCACGGTTCGCCGGTGATCGTGCTGGGCGCCACGTGCGCACGAGCTGTTCGGCGCGCAGCCGGCGCTGGGCCAGCTCGTCCGCGTCGGCGACCGGCGCTTTCGCGTCATCGGCGTGCTGGCGACATCCGGCCAGGGCCTGGGGATGAACACCGACGAGATCGCGTTCGTGCCGGTGGCGACTGGCGCAGGCCATGTTCGACACCAACACGCTGTTCCGCGGATCATGGTCAGGCGCGCAACCGGGAGGCGCTCGCCACCGCCAAGACGCAGATCGCGCGCGATCCTGAAGCAGCGCCACGAGGGCGAGGAGGACGTCACCATCATCACGCAGGACGCGGTGCTTGCCGACCTTCGACCGCCTGCTCAGCGCGCTGACGCTCGGGGTGGCCGGCATCGCCGCGATCAGCCTGGCCGTCGCCGGCATCCTGGTGATGAACGTGATGCTGGTTTCGGTCGTGCAGCGCACGCGGAGATCGGCTTGATGAAGGCGCTCGGCGCGACGCCGGCGCTGATCCGGGGCGTCTTTCTGGCCGAGGCCGTGATGCTGTCCGCCGTCGGCGCGTTGATCGGCTTGGCGCTCGGCATTGAGCGGCGCCGCCGTGCTGCGCGCCGTCTACCCCGCGCTGCCCGGCCTACCCGCCGGACTGGGCGGCGATCGCCGGCAAGTGTCACCGCGCTTGCGACCGGGCTGGTATTCGGCGTGCTGCCGGCGCAGCGCGCGGCGGCAGCTCGATGCCGGTGCAGGCCCTGGCCAAACGCTGAGTCGACGGATGAGGCTACTCGACCAACTCGTTTCCGCCTGGCGCGCCGTTGCCGCCTACCGGATGCGCAGCTCGCTGACGCTGCTGGGCATCGCGCGTGGGCATCGCCGCGGTCATCCTGCTGACTTCGATCGGCGAGGGCATACATCGCTTCGTTCTGGACGAGTTCGCGCAGTTCGGCACCAACGTGATCAGATCATGCCGGGCAAGAGTCAAGACGGCGGGAGGGCCGCCGACCGGCCTGCCGACATCGGTGCGGCCGTTGACGTTGGACGATGCGCGCGCGCTGCGCCACGTTGCGCGCGTCACCGGCGTGGCACCCGCGGTGTGGGGCAACTCCGAGGTCCGCAGGCAATGGGCGCGTGCGGCGCACCACGGTCTATGGCGTGGGCAGTGCGTCGGCGCGCATCTTCAGGCTGGAGGTTCGCAGCGGCGAGTTCCTGCCGGCGACGAGCCGTGGGAGCGCGCGCGGCACTTGTCGTGATCGGCAGCAAGCTCAAGGACGAACTGTATCGGCGCCGCCAATCCGCTGGGCGCGCGCCTGCGCATCGGCGGGCTGGAATTTCCGGGTCATCGGCGTGCTGGCGTCCAAAGGGCAGTTCCTGGGCATCGACCTGGATGACACGGCCTTCATTCCGGCCGCGCGCGCTGCCGAACTATTCAATCGCGAGGGGCTGACCGAAATCGACTTGAGCTTCGGCGAAGGCGCGACCGCGGCATCGGTCGCTGGGGCGGCAACGCGCGCCCTATCTGCCCGGCACGGTCGCGAGGACTTCACGGTGACGACGCAGCAGGAGATGCTGAGCACGCTGTCGAATATGCTAGACGTCCTCACCCTGGCGGTCGGCGCCCTGGGCAGCGTCTCGCTGCTCGTTGGCGGCGTCGGCATCGTCACGATCATGACGATCGCCGTTGCCGAGCGCACCGCCGAAGTCGGGTTGATGGTGGCTCTTGGCGCCACGCGGCGCGCAATACTCGGTCATTTTCTCGGTGAGGCCGTCTTGTTGGCGATGGGCGGCGGTCTGCTGGGATTGGCGCTGGGCGTCGGATTGGCGACGCTGCTGCGGTTCACGGTACCCGGCTTGCCGGTCCAGACACCGATTTCCTTCGCGCTGCTGGCCGAACTGGGAGCCGCATTGATTGGATTGGCGGCTGGGGTGTTTCCGGCGCGGCGCGCCGCCAGGCTCGATCCGGTGGAGGCGTTACGCGCGGACTGAACGTGGATCGTTGCGCTCGCCCGGGCCCGGCGTTACTTGGCCGGCGAACGCGCGTAGTTCAAAGTCTTGTTTTCAGGGGCCTTGCGCGTGAAGTCGACCGTCGACTGCGGGGGGTGGCGCAAACGTTCGCCTGCCATCATCGTATCGGACGTTTGAGGGGCGGTCGTAAACGACCGAACGCACATTGCGACGCGAGCATGGGGTGGGACGGTTATGCGAGGGTGGATTCCTCCGCCGAGGCCCGGCGGAGGCGCGCGTCTTTAGATCGAACGTGTCGGCAGAAGTCGGCCGGTACCGCCGTGCGGCGGCATCGCCGATCAAGCTCGCTTCCTGGCCGTCATGGAGTCGGCGAACCGCTGATGTTTTCTCGAAGCGGACATCTTGGTGAAAGTGGTCGTGCCATGACCCAACGGACCTTGATCGTCCGAGCGGGCGAAGGGATCGCTCGGACGGTTGGTTGCGACCGAGGCATTCCGTGAACGGGGGGCACGAGGCCTTCGCGGTTGGGCTTTCGGTGCTGATGCACGTCACGTGGAACCTGATCGCCCGCCACCAGCCACGCGACTCCGAACCGTTATGGTGGGTCTTGCTCGGTCATCTGCTGCTGATCGCGCCCTGGGGATTTTACGAACTGGCGACGGGAGCGCAGTGGGATCGCCGTCTGTTGACCCTGTTGGCCGTGTCGGCCAGCGCCAACACGGTCTACTTTCATGGCCTGTACCGCGCCTATCGCGAGGCACCGGTTGCGCTGGTCTATCCCTTGGTTCGCAGTTCGCCACTTCTGATCGCGGTGTGGAGCCTGTTGTTCTTCGGCGAGTCCCTTGGCGGTTTGGCCTGGGCGGGCATCGCGATCAGCGTCGCCGGGCTCATCCTGATGGCCAAAACAGCGCCCAGCCACAGCGAGGGCAGGGCGCTGCCGTGGACCCTGCTGGCGATGGTGGCGACCAGCGTCTACTCGCTGTCCGACAAGGCCGCAACGGCACAGATCGCCGGATTCGGGGGCCTGTTGGGCTACCTGAGTGTCGGCTATCTCGCCTCCTGGCTGGCAATGAGCGCGCGCCTGCGCTGGCGTACCGGACGCTGGTTGCCCGCCGCACGGCCGGGCGCGGCCGCGCTACTGATTGGCAGCCTTTGCATCGGAATGGCGTACGCCCTGGTGATACATGCGATGCGCTTCCTTCCGGCGGCCGAGGTCGTGGCCTACACCAACGCCGGCATCGTGCTGGCAACGCTCGTGTCGCTGGTCGCGTTTCGGGAGCTTGTCCAATGGCGCCGGCGGGTTGCCGCGACGGTCGTGATCTGCGTCGGCCTGCTTTGCCTGGCCCTGGGACGGACATGGTCGACCTGAGTTGGGCGCGGCACCGCTGTGCGCGTTCGTGCCGGCGGCCAAGTGCCGGGTGCGGCGCAAAGAATCGACGGCCAGGAAGAAAGGCGAACTGACCGCAAGACGCTCGCTCGCGAAGTCCATGAAGGGCCCAAGGCGATGAATCCTTGGGCATGGCTCTTGCCAGCAGGTCGACGCTGGGACCAGCAGTTCTTGCCTGCGCGCGCGCTCCTCGCATAGACTACGCGTGGCGTGGTTGATCGCCGTACCGGAGCCGGAAGATGCTCGTTGTCGTTGGGTTGGCAATCGCCCTGATTCTTTCCGGGCTTCGCATCGCGCAGGAGTACCAGCGCGGAGTCGTTTTCCGGCTCGGACGCTACGTCGGTTTGCGGGGGCCGGGCCTGTACTGGATCATCCCGCTCAACATCGAGCGCGCCGTGACGATCGACGTGCGCACGCGTACGGTCTCGGCGGAGCAGCAGGAGACGATCACGCGCGATAGCGTAACGATCAAGGTCAACGCGGTGCTGTGGTACCGCATCGTCGATGCGGCAAAATCCGTCATCGAGGTGGCCGATGCTCCGGCAGCCGTGTATCAACTCGCATTGACGGGCCTGCGCAACATCATCGGCCAGCATGACTTGGACGAGGTTCTGCAGGAGCGCGACAAGATCAACAAACTGCTGAGCGACAGCATCTCGGGCTCGACAATGGCGTGGGGGCTTGAAGTCCAGCGGTTTGAAATGAAGGATGTGGAGTTGCCGGTGGCGATGCAACAAGTGATGGCGATGCAAGCCGAAGCCATCCGCGAGAAGCGGGCACGCATCATCAAGGCAGAGGCCGAGTTTGAAGCATCCGTGAAACTGTCCGCGGCGGCTGCGCAGATCATGGCAAATCCGGCCGCGTTGGAATTGCGGCGGATGCAAATGATCTCGGAGGTCGGAGCGGAGAACAACAGCACAACGGTGCTGATGATCCCGTCGGATTTCGTGTCGCTTTCGCACACGCTAAATCAATTTCTCCAGCAGCGCAGCAAGGACTCGACCCCCGTTTCCTCGCCCTGAGTCGCGTCCGGGCGTTGCGGGCGTGCGCGACGGCGGCTTGGCGGCTGATGCGCTGGCCGAACGGCGCCGGCGAAAAAGAGCGAGTTCGCCGCCGAGGGCGGCGTCGAAGTACCGCGCCTTGGACGACAGGGATCCCTCCTGAGCCCGCGCTCGGGCGAACCAAGAGGCGCGCCGCGCGCCTAGACCGGCGCGGGGCGCGATCAGTAGATTCCGGGCAATACGTCGGCTCCGCGCCAGGCGCGCTCGAACTGCCGCTGCGTCGCCTCGGCCTCGTCGAACTTGCCCTGCTTGCGCAAAGAGGCGGCAAGACCGAACAACGAGCGACCGTGGCCAATGTTGTGCCGCAGATCCGCACGGAAGGCGGCCTCAGCACCCGGTGCGTCGCCGAGTCCGAGCAGGGTCTCGCCCAGCAGCCAATTGGACGCCAGATACCAGACCGGTGGTTCGTCGTACGCGAGTTTTTCTTCGGCGGCGGCAGCCAAGCGCAAGCTTGTCGCCGCCGCAACCAGGTCCTTGCGGCTGAGCGCCAACCGTCCATCCAAGTAAGGTTGTGCTACGGCCAACATATCCCGCGTGCTGCCGGTGCCGGCAGGGTCCTTTTCGCCCGCGGCGGCAGCCGCAGCGGCGAAGCTTGCGCGTTCCGCGCGGCTTTCCGTAGCCCGTCCCTGGTTGGCCAGCGCCAGGGCGCGCGCGAAATGGTAATAGGCGCCACTGAGGGATGCCTCCTGCGGTGGCTCCGCCATGGCGAGCGCGTCGTTCCAGCGGTCAAAGAGAACGTACACCTGAGCCGGCGTGGCCAGAAAGAAATCAACGTAAGGCTTTGCCTTGATCTCGTCGAGGTCCGGTTGGACGCTTGCGAACAGACGGTTCGCCGCCACCACGGCCCTCTCGGACGCGCCGGCCAAGGCGTAGCTGACCGCGAGAAAATGCAGGTTGTGCCCGTAGTAGCCGCTCAGGTAGTCGGACCCCTGGTCGCTTGGCATCAAGCGCTCATCGGCGTGCGCTGCCGATTCGTTGACCCGCGCCGCTTCGAGATACTCGCCGGTGCGGATGTAGATGTGCGCCGGCATGTGCACGAGGTGGCCAGCCGACGGCGCTAGGGTTTCCAGCCGGTGCGCTGCCACAAGACCTTTCTCTGGATGCTCGGACATTTCCACTGCATGCACATAGAAGTGGTTGGCGCCGATATGGTTGGGCTGAGCTTGCAGTGCGTCTTCGAGTAGCGAGACGGCGTCGAGCGTGCCTTGCTCGGGAGCGCCGTCCGTGCGCCACCATTTCCACGGGTGCAGATCCATGAGACTCTCCGCGTACAGCACCGTCGCATCGATGTCGTCCGGGTAGCGCGTATGCAGGGCAGACATGGCGTTCTTGTAGGCGACGTCGAGGTTCGATTGGTCGATCGCCGGGTCGGCGGAATATCGACTGCGCAGTGCCTCGATGTAGTCGCGCTCCGGTTGCGTCGCTTGAGGCGCCAGCACCACGGCCTTCGCGATCGCCTTCAGCGCCTGCTCTTTGGACTCGGCCGACATGGCGGAATTGATGTTCGGCCCCGAGGCATAGGCGATGCCCCAGTAGGCCATGGCAAGGCTGGGGTCTAGTTCCAGTGCCCGACGATACGATCGCACCGCCGCCTCGTGGTTGAACGCATAGGTAAGCTTGAGTCCCTGATCAAAATAGCGTTGCGCCGCCTCCGAGGAGGTGGAAACGGCGTGATGCAGGGCACCGAGCCCGCCATCGAGCGTGGTGCCCGACGTCGCCGGATGCGCCGGGTGGTCGTGCGCCAGGGATGGACCGCCGGACGCCGCGGCTGCCAGGACGATGACGAAGCTTGCGATCCGGTACATGGTTCCCCCTGGGTTAGGTGCTCATGCCGCTACTCCTATCACGTGCCGCTGCGCAGCGCGCGACATGGCGGGCGGTGGCCGCGGTAGCGGGGACGCGCCGCCAGGATGCCACTGGCCAACGACATCAAGACCCTGCGGCCGACCGTCGCGGCGCTGCTACCTGAGGCGTTCGCCGACACGCAGTCCGTTCACTTTGGTTCGCCCGACCAGTTGTAGGCGCGTACGACACCCTGCGCGTCGAACTTGACTTGTAGGATCTTCAGTCGCGCATCGGCCATGCTGGGCAGGCTGCCCAAGCCATGGTAATACGTCCACTCTTCATAGCGGTCGCCGCTGCTTTCCACCGAGGCGCCGACGCTGGTCGGGGCGCCCAGCCAGGCGCGAACCTCGGCCTGCGTGCTGACGCCACGCTGGACCTTCATTTCGAAAGTCGACAAATCGAACTCCCGTCCCATCTGAACCGAGCTGCAGGCGCAAAGCACCAGCACAATGGGTATTGCAAGACTCGCCCAGCGCATGGTCTCTCCTCTTCGTGAAAGCGGGTCAATCCGCTTCGGGGCGGAAACGATGATGGCACGCGCGGCCTCCCCATGACGGCGCGATGGGCCATGTACCCACCAAACGGCACCGGTCGGCCGTCGCGCGCCCGATCGCGCGTTCCAGTTCGCCTGCGACGTCGGCACTTGCCCCGTCGGCCCGCTGGCCAATAGCGCCCACAGTGCACTTGCCGCTCTTCGGCGTCAAGTCGGGAAGTCACGAACCGGGCGCCGCTTACGATGCATAGCGCGGCGGCGAGCGAAAACCACCGAATTCGCGCTCGGCAAGATCCGCGAAGCCGATCGTCGATCGGTCCTCCAAGTAGGGGCCGAGGATTTGCAGGCCGACCGGCAGACCGCTGGCTCCGGAACCCATCGGCATGACGGTGGCCGGGAGCCCGCAAAGGGAGGCCGGTCCCATCCAGGCGGCCTGCGAGGCGTAGGCAATGAGCTGTCCGTCGACGTCGATGGATCGCTGCTGCATCGGCGAGGCGTCGTGTAGGCCTGCGGTCGTCGGCAAGACCGGGCAAAGCACGAGATCCCAGACCTCGAATAACTGGCGCCATTGATGCGAGAAAAAGATGCGCGCCCGATGGGCCTGAATCCAGTCGCGATGGCTCGCGACCAGCGCGCGTTCGCGGCTTGACTCGCCGTCGCTTGCGTTCCGGGGTATCCGCACCGCGTGCTCCAGGTGAGCGCGGTACGTTGCCTCGGGAAAATTGGCGCCGATGAATGACATCAGGAGGCGGCTGAAGGTGTCGTCCACGACACCCAGGTCGGGCAGCAGGGGCTCGCTACGCCCGACTGTGCAACCCGCTCGCTCTAGACCGCCGGCAAAGCGCTGCAGCGCAGTGCGCACTTCGTTCGAGAGCGGCAGTCGGGGATGCTCGTCGAGTACCAGGACCTTGAAATCGCGCAGCCGCCCGTGGCGCGCCGGCGGCAGTGCGAGCCGGTAGCCCACGGCCTGGGCGTCGTCGGGCCCCGCGAGCAGGTCGAGTGCGAGCGCCAAATCGCCTGCGCATCGGGCCATCGGCCCGGCAACAGCCAGGTCCGCATCGACGTTCACCGATAACTCCGGCGTGCCCGCAGGGGCGTGCCCTCGCGTGGGAATGATCCCGTGCGAGGGTTTGTGCGCGAAGATGCCGCAGCAGTGCGCCGGCACGCGCAAGGAACCCGCCAGATCAGAACCGAGTTCCAGGGGAACCAGGCCAGCGGCAAGCGCCGCGGCGGCACCGCCCGACGACCCACCGGGCGTGCGCGCCAGGTCCCAGGGGTTGCGCGTCAGGCCGTAGACCGGGTTGGCGCATTGCCAGTCGCCCAGATTTGTCGAGACGTTGGTCTTGCCCAGGATCACGGCGCCGGCGGCCCGCAGCCGGTGCACGGCGACTGCGTCGCTGCGCGCCGGCGTGGACGCGGCGGCCGCGTTGCCCCAGGTCGTCGGTAGTCCAGCAACGTTGAACGACTCCTTGACCGTCATCGGCACTCCCAGCAGGGGTCGGCGCTCGCCGCGGGCGAGCGCCGCGTCGGCAGCGGCGGCGCCGGCACGCGCGCGTTCAAAGTCGCGCACGACGATCGCATTGAGTTCCGCGTCCTTTGCCTGGATCCGCGCAATCGCCATTTCGAGCGCTTCAAGCGCCGAGACCGCACCGGCGTGCAGGGCCGCCACCAGGGCAGTCGTCGTCGGAAAGTCCACCGTCGTCTCCAAGGAAGTCCCCTCGGACAGTGTATAGCGCTGGGCCAGGCCAGCGTCCCGATGCCTCAGGCGACGATATGGACGGTCAGGGTTGCGCGGCAGGTTATAGACTGGCGGCCATTGAATTCGTCGGGAGTGTCTTCCATGGTTTCTGCCCTCGCTTGGTTGCTGGTTTTCCAATTGACCGGGGAAGTCATCGCCCGCGGCCTCCAACTTCCGGTGCCCGGACCGGTGCTCGGGATGATGCTCCTGTTTCTCGCCCTTGCCGTACGCGGCGGACCGGGCGAGGACCTGCAGGCGACCAGTCAAGGCTTGCTGCAGCACCTGTCCTTGCTCTTTGTGCCGGCGGGTACCGGCATCATGATGCATTTGCATCGGGTAGCCGACGAATGGCTGGCGTTGCTGGCTTCGTTGCTCGTGGGCACCGTCGCAACGCTGTTCGTCACCGCACTGGTGATGAAGCTGGTCCAGGCGCGCGTGGGCAACGGGGAAGCGCATGACTCCCCGCTTTGAGCAAATTTGGGTCTATCTGGCGGCCTCGCCGCTGGTCGGATTGACGCTGACGCTGGTTGCCTACCAGCTCGCGTACCTGTTTTATCAACGCTGCGGAAGGAACCCGCTGGCCAATCCGGTGCTCATTGCGGTCACGCTGCTCGTGGCCTTGCTGATGTTGACCGGCACGTCCTATCAGACCTACTTCGACGGCGCGCAGTTCGTGCATTTTTTGCTCGGCCCGGCGACCGTCGCCCTGGCCGTGCCGCTGTACACGCAGTTTCGCCGTGTTCGATCGATGCTCTGGCCGGTCGTCGCCGGGCTGATCGCCGGCAGTCTGACGGCTTCGTTATCGGCGGTGGCCATCGCTCGACTGTTGGGCGCCAGCCTCGCGACCCAGCTTTCTCTGGCGCCCAAGTCGGTCACTACGCCCATTGCCATGGGCGTGGCCGAGCGCATCGGCGGCATTCCTTCTTTGACCGCGGTCCTGGTCATCCTCACGGGCATCATCGGCGCCGTTTGCGCGCGCTTTGTGTTCGACGCGATGAAGATTGGCGATCCGGCGATACGCGGCTTTGCCATCGGCGTTGCCTCGCATGGGATCGGCACGGCGCGCGCGTTTCAGGTGAACGAACAGGCCGGCGCCTTCGCTGCCTTGGCCATGGGACTCAACGGCGCCCTCACCGCCTTGGTGCTGCCCCTTCTGGTTCGAGGATGGCACTGAGGCCGCCCAGACCCGCGGACCGCCGCGGACCCCGGCGAATCCGTTGGGGCGCCGCCCAACACGCTGGCGTGGCGCTTGGATGAACGGCGAATCGACGCAGGCTTGTCCGGCCGCTCGGCGCGCACCTGCGATGGGCCGGTCCGGCTTGCGGCGCCCGCATGTCGGGATCGGGACGCCTCATGTGCGGTGCAGCAAGGCACAGGGACAGACGGCCGCGCAAGGGCAGCGCCGATGGCCCGACGAGATACCACGCGGTGCTGTGCAGGTCGCTGCGGCGGCAGGTGGCGCGTAGCGGTGATACCCGTCATCTGCAGACACGGCCGGGGCAACGTGCGCACGAGTCCGTCGCGCGGCCCGCTGTGCGCCCAGCGGCAAACTCTCGTTGACGCGGCTGCACGCTCGCGCAAGCAGCGCTTGCATCAGGACCCATAAGGCCATCTAATGACGGGCTTGAGCGCGGCCGTGCGCGGGTGCACGGTGCCTCTTCGAGCGCCTCCGAGGTTGCGGCCGGGCACGCAAGTGCCCGTGCCCGGACAGCCGCCAGGCGCGGTTCATTGCCGTCACGGCGTACCGAAAAAGAGAACTTGAGGAGACCGACATTGAAAACAATCCCATGCGCGATTCCATTGGCGATCCCGTGCGCACTGATCGCCGCGGGCTTGGTGCTCGGCGCGCCGCTGGCGAGCGCGCAAACGGCGCCAGCCATCAAAGTCGGCATCATGCTGCCGTCCTCCGGGACCTACGCTGCGCTCGGTACGGCCATCGAGAACGGCTTTAAGCTGTACGTGTCCGAACAAGGCGGCAGGCTGGCCGGGCGAGAGGTCGTGTACGCGCAGGTCGACGACGAGTCCGATGCGGCCAAGGCGATCGACAACGTCAACAAGCTGATCAAGCGCGATCACGCGGACGTCTTGGTCGGCACGGTGCATTCGGGCGTGGCGATGGCGATGGCCAGGGTCGCCAAGGAAACCGGCATTCCGCTGATCGTGCCCAACGCCGGCGCCGGGGCGGTGACCGGATCGATGTGTGCGGCCAACATCTTTCGCAGCTCGTTTTCCAACTGGCAGCCGGGCTACGCCATGGGTGAAGTGCTCGCCGCCAAGGGCTACAAGAATGTGGTGACCATCACCTGGAAATACGCCGCGGGCGACGAGTCGGTAGGCGGCTTCAAGGAGGCGTTCGAAAAGGCCGGGGGCAAGGTCGTCAAGGAACTGAATCTGCCGTTCCCGAACGTTGAGTTTCAGTCCCTGCTGACCGAGATTGCCGCCACCCGGCCCGATGCCGTCTACACGTTCTTTGCCGGTGGCGGGGCCGTCAAGTTCGTCAAGGACTACGCCGCCGCCGGGCTGAGGAAGACCATCCCGCTGTTTGGCGCCGGGTTCTTGACCGACGGCACGCTCGAAGCGCAAGGTAGCGACGCCGAGGGGCTGCTGACCACGCTGCATTACGCCGACGGCCTGGGCACGGCGCGGGACACGGCGTTTCGCGAGGCCTATGCCAAGAGCTACAAGATGCAGCCCGACGTCTACGCGGTCCAGGGCTACGACGCAGCGCAGATGCTCGCCGCCGGGCTGACCGCCGTCAAGGGCGATTTGTCCAAGACCGCGGAATTCGGGGCGGCCATCGAGAAGGCCAGGATCGACAGTCCCCGAGGCGCGTTCACGCTGTCGCGGTCGCACAACCCGGTGCAAGACATTTACCTACGCCAGGTCAAGGGAAAGGAGAACAAGCTGGTCGGCATTGCAAGCAAGGCGCTTGCCGACCCCGGCCGTGGCTGCACACTGTAGCGCCGCGCGAACAACGCTCCTTTGCATCGCCGGCGGCCCTGCCGCCGGCTCAATCGGGCTACGCCGATGGACCTTGCCACGTTCTTAGTCCAGTGCCTGAACGCGTTCCAGTACGGCCTGCTGTTGTTCCTGGTGGCCTCGGGGCTGACGCTGATCTTCGGCATCATGGGCGTGATCAATCTGGCCCACGGCAGCTTCTACATGATCGGCGCCTACTTTGGCTACGGTTTGGCCCCGCTGGCCAGCGCCACCTTCGGCGGCGGCTTCCTGGCGACGCTGCTCGTCGGCCTCGTGCTCGCCGTGGTGCTGGGCTATTTGCTCGAGTGGGTCTTCTTTAGTTTCCTCTACGATCGCGAGCACCTCCAGCAGGTGCTGATGACATACGGATTGATACTGGTCTTCGAGGAGCTGCGCAGCCTGCTGGTCGGCAGACGACGTGCATGGAGTCGAGCCGCCGGCATTTCTTGCGGGCACGCTGCCGCTGGGCGACTCGATGACCTATCCGGTCTATCGGCTCTTCATCTCGGCGGTGTGCCTGGCGTTGGCAGCCGGGATGTACGTCATGATCCGCCGAACCCGACTGGGCATGATGATCCGCGCCGGCAGCACCAACCGCGAGATGGTGCAGTCGCTGGGCGTGGATATCACGTTCCTTTACCGGGTCGTATTTGCCGCCGGCGTGGCGATCGCCGTATTTGCCGGCATGATCGCGGCTCCGGTCTCGTCGGTCTACCCGGGGATGGGCGACTCGGTGCTCATCCTTTGCTTCGTCGTTGTCGTCATCGGCGGCATCGGCTCGATCCGCGGCGCGCTGCTGGCAGCCCTGCTGGTCGGCTTTGTGGATACCTTGGGCAAGGTGCTGCTGCCGCACCTGGCCGGGGTACTCGTCTACGTGTTGATGGCGCTGGTGCTGCTGTGGAAGCCGGAGGGGCTGTTCAAAGCGGGCTAGAGCGCGCAAGGACATCACACAATGGAACGATCGGCCGCCGTCTTCGTCAGCCTGACCTTCGTTGCGCTCGCCGTCTTCCCGGTGCTTGCCGGCTCCTTTGGCATCGATCTGGTGACGAAAATCATGATCTATGCCATCTTTGCCCTCAGCCTGGAATTGCTCGTCGGTTGGACCGGGCTCGTGTGTTTTGGCCAGGCCGCATTCTTCGGCGTCGGCGCTTACGCCACGGTAATGCTGGCGCCGGAGCATGGATCGGGCTCGCTGCTTTGGACGCTGTCAGCCTCCACGCTGTGCGCTGCGGGGCTTGCCCTGTTCGTCGGGGCATTTGCACTGCGTACGAAGGGGCCGTACTTCATCATGGTGACCCTGGCGTTTGCGCAGATGGTCTACTACGTCGCCCATGACACGCCCTTGGGTGGGGGCACGGACGGCATCTTCCTGGCGGCCAAGCCCGAGATGGGCTTTGGGCTGCGTCTGGACAAGGCATCCGTCCTTTATGGGCTGACTCTCGCTTGCCAAGCAGGCGTCTATTTGTTCCTAGCACTGTTGCTGCGCTCGCGCCTCGGGCGAGCGCTGGCCGGCATTCGTGCCAACGAACAGCGCATGCGGGCCGTGGGCTTTTCGACCTACCCCTACAAGCTGGCGGCCTTCGTCATCTCGGGCGCAATCGCCGGCTTGGCCGGATGCCTGTTCGCCGTGAAGGACGGCTTCGTCAATCCGGAGTTGTTGAGCTGGCATCTTTCGGCCGCCGTGCTGATCATGATCATTCTCGGAGGCATCGGTCACTTGCGTGGAGCTCTGGTGGGGGCATTCGCGTTCGCACTCTTGCAGGAGCTGTTTCAGTCCGAGGCGATTTTTGGGTCGTTTGCCAAGCACTGGCACCTGGGATTCGGGCTGACCATCATCGCGGGCGTCGCGTTGCTGCCCGCAGGGCTCGTGGGCATACCCGGACAGCTGCGTGAGCGACTGCTTGGGCGGGCCGGCAGCCCGGGGAAGGCGTCCGATGGACGCCGCTGAACCCTACCTGCGTTGCCGTGACATATCGCGTCGTTGGGGTGGCGTGGTCGCGGCAAACGGCGTATCGATAGAGCTCGCCTGCGGTCACGTGCATGCCTTGATTGGCACCAACGGCGCCGGAAAATCGACGCTGATCAACATCCTTGCCGGGGAAATTGCTCCCACGAGCGGCCGGGTCGAGCTGCTGGGCCGCGACGTGACGCGTTGGTCGCAACCCAGACGGGCGCGGGCCGGTCTGGGTCGAAGCTATCAGCGCGACACGATCTTTGCGGGCTTCACGGTGTTCGAGAACTGCCGGCTGGCGGCCCAGGCCCGCGCGCAGCAGCCCTGGGCGTTATGGCGGGACGCGCAGCGCTGCGAGACCAGCGGCGCAGCCGCCGATCGGGCGATCCGGCGCGTCGGACTCGATGGTTTCCAAGACCACCGGGCCGGACTGCTCTCGCATGGCCACAAGCGCCAACTGGAAATCGCGATGTGTCTGGCGGCCGAGCCCAAAGTGCTGCTGCTCGATGAACCGCTTGCCGGCATGGGTGCCGAGGAGATTGAACGGATGATCGGTCTGCTCGTCGAGCTAAAGGCCGCACATGCGATCTTGCTCGTCGAGCACGACATGGACGCCGTATTCCGCATAGCCGATCGCATCACTGTGATGGTCAACGGCACGGTCATCGCGTCGGGCGCACCCGAGGCGGTCCGCGCGGACGCGCAGGTCCAGTCGGCCTACCTCGGATGAGGCTACCTTGATCCAAGCCACGGCCGTCCTCGAAGCCCGAGCCATCCATGCCTGGTACGGCTCCAGTCACGTGCTGCATGGCGTCGACCTGCAGATTGCGCGCGGCCAGGCGGTGGGACTGCTCGGCCGCAACGGCATGGGCAAGAGCACGCTGATCCGCACCTTGTTGGGTCATGTGGCGCGACGCGATGGTTACATCGGCCTATTCGGGCAGGACTGTTCTGCTGCCAAGCCGCACGAGGTGGCGCGCCTGGGGGTGGCCTACGTGCCGGAAGGGCGCGGGATCTTCGCCAACCTGACGGCGCAAGAAAACCTGGTTATGACCGCACGCAATGGTCCGGGCGGCCGCAATGACTGGTCGTACGGCCGCGTGCTCGACACCTTTCCTCGCCTGGCCGAGCGCCTCGGCGCTCTGGGCGGACAGCTCTCCGGTGGCGAGCAGCAGATGCTGTCAATCGGCCGCGCGCTGCTGACCAACCCCGAACTGCTGATACTCGATGAGGCCACCGAAGGGCTGGCGCCGCTGATCGTCGCTGACATCTGGAGAGTCATTGACCAGATCCGTGCCAGCGGGATCGCGATCTTGATCGTCGATCGGGACTATCGCAGGGTGCTGGCGCGGTGCGACCGGGCGTTGGTGCTGCAAAAAGGACGGGTCGTTCTGCAGGGCGCCAGCGGCCAGATCGCCCAAGGCCCGTCACTGGCGCGTTACCTCGGTGTTTAGATCGCACGCGGGCTGGTCCCAGCGCAACAGCGTGTCAGGGTCCC
>CAVSPM010000025.1:0-342507 GCA_963729785.1 uncultured beta proteobacterium
AACACCGCCGGCTTTTTGCCGTGGGGGAAATCTTGAACCGCAGCACTCGGCGCGTGGGGTTGCGATCGCCGGCCCAGGGTCCGGGCCCGCCGCGATGGACGGTCGTGGTTCGACAGCGCGAAATCCATGGCTCGCCTAGCTCGCCTTGCCCTGGCCGGATGCGTGCATCATGTTGTGCAACGCGGTCTGGACCGGCGCGCCATATTCCGCGACGAGGCCGACTTTCGGCGCATGCTGGCCGATCTGGGCGAGCTTTGCCGCCAGCAGGCACTGGCGCTGCACGCCTACGTGCTGATGCCCGACCATTTCCACCTGCTCGTCTCGCCGGAGGACGGCGCGCGGCTGAGTCGGGCCATGCAGAACTTGGGAAACCGCTATGTGCGCTGGTTCAATGCACGCTACGCGCGGACCGGGGCGCTATGGGAAGGGCGGCTTCGCTACACCATTGTCGAGCCAGCCGCGTACTTCATCGATTGCATGCGTTACATCGAACTGCATCCGGCCCGCTCGGGCCTGGTCGAGGAGGCCGCTGCCTACCCTTCGTCCAGCCTGCAGCACCACTTGGGCCGAATTGCCGACCCTATGATCACCGACCACGCGCAGTTTTGGGCGCTGGGAAACACGCCGTTTGAGCGGCAGGCCGCCTACGCGCGGCTGTGCGCAACGCCGGTCGAGGCGGCGCTACTGGAGCGCATCGGCAAAGACACGCACCACAGCTGGCCGCTGGCCTCCGAGGCGTATATCGAGGCCTTGAGTCGCGACCTCGATCGACGCCTCGTGCGCAGGCCGGTGGGCCGTCCGCGCCGCCCGACATCCGGTGCCGCGTCATGACCCGCGGGCGACGGGCTGCCGCCAAGAGTCTGTCCGCCGTGCGGCGGCGCCTGGGGCGCTTTGCCCTGGCACCCAGCGATTTGCTGCGCGACCCGATCTACCGGCGGCTGTGGATTTCCATCCTGATCAGTTCCCTTGGCGGGCAGATCACCCTGCTCGCAGTGCCGCTCGACCGCGGCGGTGTTGGCACGCCCCGCCGACCGAAATGGGAGCTGACCGCCATGGAGGATGCCTTCGCGCTTTCGGCCTGCCGGCCGGCGTCTGGCTCGACCGGATGCGCAAGTTGCCGGTGTATGTCGGTCGGCGAGCTGGCGATGGCCGCGGTGGTCGTAGCGTGCCGCTCGGATGGTGGCGGCGACCTCGATCTCCTGGCTGTATCTGGTCGCCTTCGTGCATCGTGCACTGTATACCATCGCCGGCAGCGCTGCGCAGATCGTGCTGACCCAGATCGTCCCGCGCCAAGCGTTGGCTGAGGCCCATGCGAAGAACTCCTCGGCAACTTCGGCTGCGGAAGTCATCGGGCCCGGGGTGGCCGGCGCGCTCATCAAGCTCGCGGGACCCCCGCTGGCGTGTTCGCGGACCTGGCGATGCTGATCGGCTCGGCGGCGATCTTGCGCGGCATGCGCGTCGGGAGGGCGCCCGGGACCGGCACACGCGCTTCTTGCCGGCCATGCGCGCCCGGCCTGGTGTTCGTCGTGCGGCAACGCCTGCTCGTGACCATGGCCGTGATTGTGGGTGTTTCCCAGGTCTGCTACCAGTGTGCGTTGGTCGTGCAGATCTTGGTGGCCACGCGACTGCTGGGTCTGTCCGAGCATCAGGTCGGATTGAGCTACGTGGCGCTGGGTGTGGGTACGATCGCCGCCAGTTCGGTCGGCAGCGCCGTGGCAAGGCAGATCGGGCCCGGGCCGACCCTGGTACTTGGAATCGCTCTTTGCGCCTCGGGCTGGTTGCTGCTCGCAGCGGCCCCGGTGGGGCCGCTCGGGTGCTTGCCTTTGCCGCGATGCTGGCCAGCTTCGGCGTCGGCGCGGTCTTTATCTTCATCAACTTTCTGGCGTTGCGCCAGGCCGTGACGCCGACGCCCCTGCTGGGGCGCATGACGACCACCATGCGCTGGCTGGGCATGCTGCCGGGCATTCCGGGGGCGCTCATCGGCGGCTGGCTGGGCGAGCACGTTGGCTTGAAGGCCGCGCTGACGTTCTCCGGGAGCCTTGCACTGTTGCTGGCGCTGGTTGCCATTCGCCTGCCCGTCCTATGGGAAGTGCGCAGCTTGCCGCGGATTGACCGCGAAGGCAGCGGGCTGGTTGGCTCGCTGGCGCCGACGCTGGGGGCCGAATGATCAAGAAGGCACGTACGGCCGGCCGATGCGCGCGCCAGGGCGGCAGCGCCTTGGCGCCGGCGCGGCGCACCTGGCCGGTAGCCGGCGGTAGCCAAGCCGGGGCGCAGCCAGTACGCTGGCGCCTTTCTCAGCCCCGGGTACCGCCTCGTGAGTGCAGACTCCGGCATCACCGCCGCCACCGACGTCTTGCCGCACGCGGCTTCGCCCGACGTTCCGAGCGAATTGTTCGGCCACCCGAAGGGGCTCTTCGTGTGTTTTTTCACGGAGATGTGGGAGCGCTTTTCCTTCTATGGCATGAAGGCACTGTTGCTCTTGTACATGCTCAAGCACCACCTGTTCGGAGACCAGCTCGGCTATCTCGTCCTGGGTGCCTATGCGGGCCTGGTGTATGCGGTTCCCGTCATCGGCGGCATGCTCGCAGACCGGCTGCTGGGGATGCGCAAGGCGGTGGTCTTCGGCGGCATCCTGCTGTGCTTCGGACACCTTGGCATGGCCTACGAGGGCAACCCGGCGACGGTTGACGCCTTCGGGCAAGTGCATCGGGATGCGACTGGGTTGCTGGCCTTTTACCTATCCTTGTCGCTGATCATCTGCGGCGTCGGCTTTCTCAAGCCCAACGTGGCCACCATGGTGGGCCTGCTCTACCCGGCCAACGATCCGCGCCGCGATTCGGGTTTCACGCTCTACTACGCCGGCATCAACCTAGGGGCCCTGTTCGCCAGCTTGATTTGCGGCTACCTGGGGGAGGTCTATGGGTGGCGCTACGGATTCGGCGCCGCCGGCATCGGCATGTTGGCCGGACTGGCCGTGTTCTTGAGCGGGCAGTCGCACCTGCGTGGCATGGCCGAGCCGCCGGATCCGGCGCGCCTGAAGGCGCGGGTGGCCGGGATCCTCAGCGTGGAGCAGGCCTTGTACGCTGCGACGGTGTTGGCGGTGCTCTTGATCGCCGGACTGCTCAACTTCCCGCGCGTGGTGGCCGGGGCGCAGGTGGGCATGCTGGCGATCTGGCTGAGTTGGTTGGCCTGGTACCTGGCTCGCCACGCCGATACCGTACAGCGCGGCCGGATGATCAGCATCATTTTTTTCATCACCTTCGTGCTGTTGTTCTTTGCGCTCTACGAGCAGACCTACGCCTCGTGGGTGACCTTCACCGACCGCATGCTCGAAAAGGATCTATTCCCCAGCATGGTCATCCGCGACGGGCAAAAGCATCTGCCCTGGTCTATCTTGCCGCTGGCCGTGTCGCCGTTTGCCGTTGCCTTTGCCCTGCGCCAACGTTCGGCCAAAGCTTCTGCAGCGGCTCTGGCGATCCTTACCGTGGCGGCTTTTGGATTCATTTTGCGCGATAGCGTGGTGCTGCCGCAGACCGCCGGATCGCTCACCTACCTGGGGGCTCTGTTCATCGTCCTATTGGCACCGCTGTTTTCCTGGCTGTGGCCATATTTGGGCGCGCGCGGCTTCAATCCGCACAAGACCACCAAGTGCGTCATCGGTCTGGTCGCCGGCGGCCTGGCCTTCGTGCCACTGGTCTGGGCCAACGACGAGGCGGCCAGCGGGCACTTGGCCAGCGTGTGGTGGTTGGCATTGGCCTACGTGGTGATCGAGGTGGGGGAGGTTTGCCTTTCGCCCATTACGCTGGCGGCGATCTCGGAACTCACCATGCCCAAGGTGGCGGCGGTGATGATGAGCGGCTGGTTGCTGGCCACCTCTTTTTCGGAGCAATTGGCCGCCCTGTTCTCGAGCTTTGCTTCGTTGGATATCAAGCCCGGCGAACGGGTCAACATGGCCGAAGCGGCGATCAAATATGGTGACCTGTTCCACGATATGGTCTGGCTCGGACTGGCTTCGGCTGTGCTGGCGCTGGCGCTCAGTCCGCTGCTGCGCCGCTGGATGCACGGGATCCGATAGGCGATCCCGGCACGGCGCGCACCTCCCCGAACGGCGCCGCAGCGCAGAAGGGGTCGTCGGGAAGGTCCCGGCGGGCCGGCGGCGCGCAGATTAGCGAGGTTGCGGCCCATCTTCCGGCCGGCACTTGCTTTTGGCCGTTGCCGCGCCGCGTTGGCTCTCACGGTTTGCCCGGACGATCCACGGGGACTCCGGGCCCTCCTGCTTTGTTAGGGCACGTCCGGCGGCCGGCCAGACCGGCGACTGCGCACCGAATCGGCGTCTCCGACTGGCCGCCGGGTCGGGTCAGTGCGGCTACCGCAATCGCGCCACCGTCGTCGAAGATCCTGTCTTGGGCACGGACTTGACCCCAGCGGCGATGTCGAAAGCGGTCTGTCCACGGCCAGCTCCGATACGGATGGGATTCGAACAGCCTGCATATCTAATTAATTATTAATGTATTTTACATTGACCCCAATTAAGTATATAAATCTTGTCGCGGAAAAATAATTGACTACGACCCTAATTAATATTGATTGAAGCGGTTGGTGCATTGCGATACATTTAAAGAAATCCGACGATTCATTGCAGCCCAGGGTGAAAGACGGGCGAGGAGTGGTAATGACAGCAGGTAGCCCGCCGGCAAGCGGTCCGGTTTCGCCCCTCGAGGTGGTCGCGCAAACCCAAGGTGACGAGGTCGAGCCAGCGCTTGCGCTGGCCGCACAGCAAGGGCTCTACGCCAAAGCCTACGAGCACGACTCTTGCGGCGTCGGATTCGTCGCCAACATTCGTGGCGAACGCAGCCATGCCCTGGTTGAGCAGGCCCTGCTGATCCTGCGCAACCTGGACCACCGCGGCGCTGTAGGCGCCGACCCGCTTTTTGGCGACGGCGCCGGCATATTGCTGCAGATTCCGGACGCTTTTTATCGCGCCGAAATGGCGGTCCATGGCGTCGACTTGCCCCCGCCGGGCGAATATGGCGTGGGCATGATCTTCCTGCCCCGCGAGAGCGCGTCTCGCTTGGCCTGCGAGCAGGAGCTCGAGCGCTCCGTGCGCACCGAGGGTCAGGTGGTGCTCGGCTGGCGCGACGTGCCGGTGGACAAGGACATGCCCATGTCGCCCCTGGTACGCACCCGTGAGCCGGTCATCCGCCAGATCTTCATCGGACGCGGCGCCGACGTGATGGTGCCTGACGCGCTCGAGCGCAAGCTGTATGTGATTCGCAAGGCGGCCAGCCACAAGATCCAGGCCTTGCAGCTGCAGCACGGCAAGGAATACTACGTGGTCTCGATGTCGACGCGCACCATCGTCTACAAGGGGTTGCTGCTCGCCGACCAGGTCGGGCAGTACTACCGCGATCTGGCCGACCAGCGTGTCGTTACGGCCATCGGCCTCGTGCACCAGCGCTTCTCCACCAATACCTTTCCCAGCTGGGAGCTCGTGCATCCTTATCGATTGGTGGCGCACAACGGCGAGATCAACACGGTCAAGGGCAACTTCAACTGGATACGCGCGCGCGAAGGCGTCATGGCCTCGCCGGTGCTGGGTGCCGACCTGCAAAAGCTCTACCCGCTCATCTACGAAGGCCAGTCCGACACGGCTTGCTTCGACAACGCCCTGGAATTGCTCGTTATGGCGGGCTATCCGCTGGCCCATGCGATGATGATGATGATTCCCGAAGCCTGGGAACAGCACGCGCTGATGGACGACAGCCGGCGCGCTTTCTACGAATACCACGCGGCGATGATGGAACCCTGGGATGGTCCGGCGTCGATCGCCTTCACCGACGGTGTTCGTATCGGCGCCACGCTCGATCGTAACGGCCTGCGCCCGGCACGCTACGTGATCACGGACGATGGTCTGGTCGTCATGGCTTCCGAGGTCGGCGTGCTGCCGATTCCGGAATCGAAGATCGTCAAGAAATGGCGGCTGCAGCCGGGCAAGATGTTCCTCATCGACACCGAGCAGGGCCGCATCATTGACGACGCCGAACTCAAGACGCAGCTGGCCTCGGCCAAGCCCTACCGCGAGTGGAATCGGCGCATTCGCATCAAGCTCGACGACCTGAGCGCCCCGGCCAACGCGGCTGCCACGGCCAGCGGCAAGACCGCCGAGCGGCGCGCCACCTTGCTGGACCGGCAACAGGCCTTCGGATACACGCAGGAAGATCTGCGCATCTTGCTGGCACCCATGGGCGCCGACGGTGAAGAGGCCATCGGATCCATGGGCAACGACGCCGCGTTGGCGGTGCTTTCGAACAAGAACCGCTCCCTCTACGGCTACTTCAAGCAGCTGTTCGCGCAGGTCACCAACCCACCCATCGATTCGATCCGCGAACAGTTGGTCATGTCGCTCATCAGCTTCGTCGGGCCCAAGCCCAACTTGCTGGACATCAACAACATCAATCCGCCCATGCGCTTGGAGCTGTCCCAGCCAGTGCTCGACGCCGGCGACATGCAAAAGATACGCGCGATCTCGTCCTATTCCTCGGACAAGTTTCGCAGCATCGACCTGGACATCTGCTACCCGATCGCCTGGGGCCGAGAGGGCGTCGAAGCCCGACTGGCCTCGTTGTGCGCCCAGGCCGTCGACGCCGTGCGAGCCGGCAACAACATCCTGATCGTCACCGATCGGAACATGGACGCCGACCACGTCGCCATACCGGCGCTGTTGGCCACCAGCGCCCTGCACCAACACCTGATCCAGGCCGGGCTGCGCACCTCGACCGGACTGGTCGTAGAGACCGGCTCGGCGCGGGAAGTGCATCATTTCGCCCTGCTGGGCGGCTACGGCGCCGAGGCCATCCATCCTTATCTGGCTCTGGAGACGCTGCGCGACATGTTCCGCGCCAACCCCGGCGCCGCCGACGCGCCGGGCATCGCGCCGGACCAGGCCGTGAAGAACTTCACGAAGGCGGTCGGCAAGGGCTTGCAAAAGGTCATGTCCAAAATGGGCATCTCGACCTACATGTCCTATTGCGGCGCGCAGATCTTCGAAGCCGTTGGCCTGTCGCGCCAGCTCGTTGATCGCTACTTTCGGGGCACTACCGAGCGCCGTCGGCGGCATCGGGCTGTTTGACGTCATGCAAGAGGCCGTGCAGATGCACAAGGCCGCCTTCGGCGACGACCCGGTGCTGGCCCACATGCTCGATGCCGGCGGTGACTACCAATTCCGGGTGCGCGGCGAGGAGCACATGTGGACGCCGGACGCGATCGCCAAGCTGCAGCACTCCACGCGCGCCGACAGCTACCAAACCTACAAGGAATACGCGCAGATCATCAACGACCAGTCGCGCCGCCACATGACGCTGCGGGGATTGTTCGAGTTCCGCTTCGACCCGGCCAAGGCGATACCCCTCGACGAGGTCGAGCCGGCCAAGGACATCGTGCGTCGCTTCGTCACGGGAGCCATGTCGCTGGGCAGCATCTCCACCGAGGCGCACACGACCCTGGCCATCGCGATGAACCGCATCGGCGGCAAGAGCAACACCGGCGAAGGAGGAGAAGACGAGCTGCGCTATCGCCCGGAAATGCGCGGCGAGCCGATCCAAGACGGCGATACCGTCGGCTCGCGTCTGGGCCACGAGCAGGTCGAGGTCGACATCCCCTTGCGCGCCGGGGATTCCCTGCGCTCACGCATCAAGCAGGTCGCCTCCGGGCGCTTCGGCGTGACGACACAGTACCTGGTATCGGCCGACCAAATCCAGATCAAGATGGCGCAAGGGGCCAAGCCAGGCGAGGGCGGACAGTTGCCGGGCCACAAGGTAACCGAATACATCGCCCGGCTGCGCTTTTCGGTGCCGGGCGTCGGGCTGATCTCGCCGCCTCCGCACCACGATATCTATTCCATCGAGGACCTTGCGCAACTGATCCACGATCTGAAGAACGCGAACCCCGCCGCCTCCATCTCGGTCAAGCTCGTCTCCGAGGCCGGCGTGGGTACGGTCGCTGCCGGCGTCGCCAAGGCCAAGGCCGACCACGTCACGATCTCCGGGCACGACGGCGGCACGGGCGCCTCGCCGCTGTCCTCCATCAAGCACGCGGGCACGCCGTGGGAGATCGGCTTGTCCGAGACGCAGCAGACGCTGGTGCTCAACCGCCTGCGCGGGCGGATTGCCGTCCAAGTGGACGGACAGATCAAGACCGGACGCGACGTCGTGATCGGCGCTTTGCTCGGGGCCGATGAGTTCGGCTTCGCTACCGCCCCGCTTGTGGTGACCGGCTGCATCATGATGCGCAAATGCCACCTCAACACCTGTCCGGTTGGTGTGGCGACCCAGGACCCGCTGCTGCGGCGCCGTTTCAAAGGCTTGCCCGAACACGTCGTCAACTTCTTTTTCTTCGTCGCCGAGGAAGCGCGCGAAATCATGGCGCAACTGGGCGTGCGCCGCGTCGAGGACCTCATCGGCCGCACCGAGTTGCTCGACACGCGCCGCGGGATCGAGCACTGGAAGGCCAAAGGCCTGGACTATGCGCGCATCTTCCACCAGCCTGCGCTGCCGGCGTCGGTGCCGCGGCGCAAGTGCGAAGAGCAGGATCACGGTCTGGCCAAAGCCCTGGACCACAAGCTCATCGCGCAATGCGGCCCGGCCCTCGAGCGCGGCGAACGCGTCAGCTTCATCCATCCGATCCGCAATATCCATCGCAGCGTGGGCGCCATGCTCTCCTCGGAGGTAGCGCGGCGCCATGGCCATGCCGGATTGGCCGACGATGCCATACACATCCAGTTGCAGGGCACGGCAGGTCAGAGTTTTGGCGCCTTTCTGGCGCATGGCATCACCTTGGACCTCGTCGGCGATGCCAACGACTACACCGGCAAGGGGCTGTCGGGTGGCCGCATCGTCGTGCGATCGCCCAACGACTTTCGCGGCTTCGGACCCGAACACATCATCGTTGGCAACACCGTCTTGTACGGCGCGACCGGCGGCGAGGCCTATTTCAATGGGGTTGCCGGCGAGCGCTTCGCGGTGCGCAATTCGGGTGCGATCGCGGTGGTCGAGGGCACGGGTGATCACGGCTGCGAATACATGACGCGCGGTACGGTCGTCGTGCTGGGCGGTACCGGCCGCAATTTCGCCGGCGGCATGTCGGGCGGCATTGCCTACGTGTTCGACGAGCATGGCGATTTTGCCGTGCGCTGCAACCCGGCCATGGTGGCGCTGGAGCCCGTGCTCACGCACAAGGAGCAGCAAGAGCGCGTTGAGTCTGCGCTGTGGCACGGCTTGGGCGAGGGCGCAGGTGGCACGGCCGCGGGCAAGGCCGACAGCGACGAGCACCTGCTGCGCGAATTGTTGGAGCGCCACTTTCGCTACACCGGCAGCTTCCGGGCCAAGGAGATCCTGGCCGATTGGGATCGTCAGCGGGCACGCTTCATCAAGGTGTTCCCGCACGAATACCGGCGTGCCCTCAAGCAGCTCGCGCAAGCCGGTGCGGCGGAGCGCCGCGCCGCCTGAGCCCCGCGCCGCCTGAGCCCATAGGCCGCCGGCTGACCGCCAGAACCAAGCAACCCGACCAATACCGCCAGATACGAGGCTGAAGATGGGAAAGATCACGGGATTCCTGGAATTTCCACGCCAGGAGGAGTCGGCCGAGGCGCCGTCGCAGCGCGTGGGCCATTGGCGCGAATTTGTCGCACACCTGGCGCCGGATAAGGCCAAGATCCAGGCCGCGCGCTGCATGGACTGCGGGATCCCGTTTTGCAACAACGGTTGCCCGGTGAACAACGTAATCCCAGACTTCAACGATCTTGTGTACCGCGAACAATGGCGCGACGCGGCCGACGTGTTGCATACGACGAACAATTTTCCTGAATTCACGGGCCGCATCTGCCCTGCGCCGTGCGAGGCCGCGTGCACGCTCAATATCAACGACAGCGCGGTCGGCATCAAGTCCATCGAGCATGCGATCATCGACCGGGCGTGGCATGAGGGTTGGGTCGGCCCGCAAGCCAGCGGGCGCCACAGCGGCAAGAAGGTGGCCGTCGTCGGCAGCGGGCCGGCCGGCCTAGCTTGCGCACAGCAATTGGCCCGGGCCGGACACGCGGTCACGGTGTTCGAGAAGAACGATCGACCCGGCGGCCTGTTGCGCTACGGCATTCCGGATTTCAAGCTGGAAAAATCGCTGATCGATCGGCGCGTTGAGCAGATGGCCCAGGAGGGCGTGGAGTTTCGTACCGGCATCTTGGTCTGTGCCGAGCGTGCGGAGCTGGGCAAGGTCCTGCGCACGGGATCGCAAAGCGTGCCGGCACAGCAACTGGTCGACGAATTCGACGCGGTGGTCCTGGCCGGGGGGGCGGAGCAGCCCCGCGACCTGCCGGTGCCCGGGCGGGCACTCGACGGCGTTCATTTCGCGCTGGAATTTCTTACAGCGCAAAACCGCGTCGTCGCCGGCGAGAAAGTGCCCGATCAGATCCTCGCGACGGACAAGCACGTGATTGTCATCGGCGGCGGCGACACGGGGTCCGATTGCGTCGGCACGTCGAACCGCCACGGCGCCAAGTCCGTTACCCAAATCGAACTGCTGCCACAACCGCCCCTATCGGAGAATAAATCGCTGACCTGGCCGTACTGGCCGCTGCGTATGCGCAGCTCGAGTTCGCACGAGGAGGGCTGTGAGCGGGACTGGTCGGTCACTACCAAGGCTTTCCGCGATGATGGCCAGGGCAAGGTCAAGGCACTGGTGCTGGCGCGGGTCGAGTGGCAAAAGGATCCGGTGACCGGCCAATTCAAGATGACCGAGGTTCTCGGGTCCGAATTCGAACTTGCGGCCGATCTGGTCTTGCTGGCCATGGGATTTGTTGCTCCGCTGGGCTGGGTCGCCGAGGCCTTTGGCGTGGACAAGGACGCGCGTGCCAACGTGCGGGCTGTCACCGAGCCGGGGTCGGGCCAGCGCCCTTACGCGACCACCCGGGCAAAGGTCTTTGCGGCAGGCGACATGCGCCGCGGCCAGTCGCTCGTGGTCTGGGCGATCCGTGAGGGGCGCCAGTGCGCGCAGGCCGTTGACGAGTTCTTGATGGGTTCGTCCAACCTGCCGCGTTGAGCGGACCCAGCGACGGCACTGTGGCCGCGTGGCAGCCAGGGTCGGTTGCTATGCTTGTGCGACAATCGCCGCGCCGCCCCCGGGGTGCTGGTCTGGTAACGACGGAACCGCGCCCGCGAAGGATCTTGCGGACCCGGACGGCACGGTGCCCCGCGTTTTGGAATGCGCCCTACGGTCCGCCGATGACCGGCCCCGCCAGGTGCGGTGCTCGCAAGGAAATACCTTTGTCGCAATCGCGTGAATCCATCGATGCGCCGGACGGCGAGGCCCTGGTCAGCTTACAGGGCGTCACGTTCGGCTATGACAGCCGCGTTATCCTGACGGATGTCTCGCTCGAATTTGCCCGAGGCAAGGTGGTGGCCATTATGGGCAGCTCGGGCTGCGGAAAGACCACGCTGTTGAGGTTGATCGGTGGCGTCATCACCCCGCAATCCGGCCGCATTCTGTTTTCTGGGGCGCCGGTCGATCCTGGTGACCGCGCGGCGCTGTATCGCGCTGCGCCGGCGCATGGGCATGCTGTTCCAATTCGGTGCGCTGTTCACCGACCTGACGGTTTTCGAGAACGTCGCGTATCCGCTACGGGAGCACACGCAGTTGGCCGAATCGATGATTCGCGACATCGTGCTCATGAAGCTCGACGCGGTGGGGCTGCGCGGCGCCGCGGCGCTGCGCATCGCCGAGATCTCGGGCGGCATGGCGCGTCGTGTCGCTCTGGCGCGGGCGGTGGCGCTGGATCCGGAGATCATCATGTACGACGAGCCCTTCGCCGGCCTCGATCCGATCTCGCTGACCGTCACCGCCAACCTGATCCGGCGGCTCAACGACGCGACGGGCGCCACGTCGCTGATCGTCTCGCATGACGTCAACGAGTGCTTCCTGATCTGCGATTTTGCCTATCTGGTTTCTGGTGGCCGGGTGGTCGCCCGCGGCACGCCGGCCCAGCTGCAGGCTTCGGAGGATCCCGAAGTGCGCCAATTCATCCGCGGCGAGATGGACGGGCCGGTCCGATTCCATTACCCAGCCCCATCGATCGCACAGGATCTCGGGATACGCCCATGATGTCGGGAGAATTGCCTGCCTCGCTGGGACGCCAAGTGCTGTCCATTCTGGCCACGCTTGGGCACGCCGCGGCATTTTTTGTCGACCTGGTCCGGCATCTGCCGGAGAGCTTGCGCCGTTTCGACCTGACGGTTGCCCAGATCCACGCGATCGGCAACCGGTCCGTGGTCATCATTGCCGCCTCGGGCGCGACCGTGGGCTTGGTGCTGGCGTTGCAGGGCTACTACACGCTCAGTCGTTACGGCTCGGCCGAACAGCTTGGGCTGCTGGTGGCCTTGGCGATGATGCGCGAAATGGGTCCGGTTATCACGGCACTGCTGTTTGCCGGGCGCGCCGGCACCTCGCTCACCGCGGAAATTGGCCTGATGAAGGCCGGCGAACAGTTGGCCGCGATGGAAATGATGGCCGTCGACCCGCGTGTGCGCGTGCTGGCGCCCCGCTTTATCGCCGGCATCATCTCGATGCCGCTGCTCGGCGCAATCTTTTCGGCGGTTGGGGTGGCCGCCGCCTACGTGGTGGGCGTGATCATGATCGGCATCGACTCGGGCGCCTTCTGGTCGGCGATGCAGGACGGCGTGGATATTTTCAAAGATCTCGGAAACGGGATCGTCAAGACGATCGTTTTCGGCGTGGCCTCGACCTTCGTGGCGGTCTACATCGGCTACGAATCCGAGGCAACGCCGGAGGGCGTGGCCCAGGCGACGACGCGCACCGTTGTGGTTTCTTCGCTGACGGTCCTGTCCCTGGACTTCGTCCTGACTGCGCTGATGTTCAGCACGCACTGAGGACTCAAATGACAAAAAGAGAAACCGAAACCCTGGTCGGCCTTTTCGTGCTGGTTGGGATGCTGGCCGTCGTTTTCCTGGCACTCAAGGCGGCCAACCTCGTCAGCTTCTCGTTCGACTCGACCTATCCGCTGGAGGCGCGGTTCGACAATGTTGGCGGTCTCAAAGTGCAGGCGCCCGTCAAGAGCGCCGGCGTGACGGTCGGACGGATCGCCTCGATCCGCTTCGACAACAAGACCTTCCAGGGCCTGGTTACCATGAACATTGACCGTCACTTCTCGTTCCCGGCCGACAGCTCGGCAAAGATCCTGACCGCCGGTCTGTTGGGCGACAACTACATCGGCATCGATCCGGGAGGCGACGAGAAGAACCTGCAACCGGGCGACACGATCAAGATGGTGCAGTCGGCGGTGGTGCTGGAGGACTTGATCGGCAAATTGCTTTTCGACAAGGCCGCCGAACCCCCCGCCAAGCCAGCGGGGGTTGGCAAATGAAGAGAGGGTCCCGGTTGCCGCGCTGGGGCGCCTTGCTGGCGGTTGGGGCCGGCATCGGGGGCTGTGCGGCGACGATGCCGCCCGAGGCGGGCAGCAACCCTGCCGACCCCTTTGAGCGGATGAACCGCCACGTCGCCGCCTTCAACGAGAATTTCGACAAGGCTCTTGCGGAACCGGTGGCCCGGGGCTACAGCGCGGCGGTGCCCAAGGTGGGGCGCGAATGCCTGAGCAACGTGTTTGACAACCTGCAGGAGTTTGCCAACATCTTCAACGCCACGCTGCAGGGCAAGCCCGGCGCGGTGGCGAACGACGCCGGCCGCCTGCTGATCAACTCGACCGTGGGCGTGGCCGGCTGCTTTGACGTCGCCAAGCAGGTTGGGCTCGAACGCAATCGCCAGAACTTCGGCATCACGATGGGCAAGTGGGGTATCGGCACGGGGCCGTACCTTGTGCTTCCGGTCCTTGGGCCCAGCAGCGCGCGGCAGGCCGCGGGCCTGATCCCGGACTATTTCGTCACGGACCCGCTGGATTACTTGCGACCTATCAAGGACGCATACATTCTGGGCGTCGCCCGGCTGGTGAGCGATCGCGCGGAGCTTCTGGACGCGTCCAAGCTGGTGGAGGCGGCGGCGCTGGATCGCTACGAGTTTGTGCGCGACGGCTATTTGCAGCGGTTGCGCAGCCGTGTGTACGATGGCAACCCGCCACCGCTGCCCGTCGATGAGGATCCGGACAGTCCCGAGCCGGTGGCGCCGGCGGCGCACGACGCCCCAGCCGCGCCGGCGACGGCCTTGCCGAAACAATGATCGACTGAGGAAGGAAGAGCCGATGAACCCTGCGTTGCTCGATAGCATCCCACGGCGTGCCTGGGCGCGGTTTGTGCCCGTCCTTGCCGTCGCGCTGCTGGCAGCCGGCGGCGTGACCCAAGCGGCGGCGGCCGAGGCGGCGTCGAGCACGGTCGCCGGGATGGCACCGGAGCCCATGATCCTTACTTTGTCGACCGAGGTGCTCGACGCGATCCGCGGCGACAAGGCGATACGGGCCGGCGACTTCGATCGCCTGCAAGCGCTCGTCACGGAGCGCATCATGCCCAACGTCGACTTTGACAAGATGACGCGCCTGACGGTCGGCCGTGCTTGGCGGGCGGCAACACCGCAGCAGCGCAGCGCGCTGATCGAACAGTTCCGCATCCTGTTGCTGCGGACATATAGCGGCGCGCTGGCCAAGGTGTCCGACGAAAAGGTGCGTCTGCGCCCATCGCGCGTTCAGGAAGAGAGCGCCAACGACGCGATCGTGCGCACGCAGATCGTCTCTTCGCAGGGCGACCCGATCGGCATCGACTATCGCCTCGAGAAGACCGAAACGGGCTGGAAGATCTACGACCTCAATATTCTCGGCGTATGGCTCGTCGAGAACTACAAGAACGAGTTCCTCGGACCCCTGAACCAGGGCGGGATCGACAACCTCATCCAGACTCTGACGGCAAAGAACCGCAAGGCCGAAAGCGCCGGCAAACCCTCGTAATCGGCCGATCGACCGTCCCCGATGAAGCTGCAGACCAAGGCCATCACCAACGCCAACGCCGCGCACATCGTCGCCGAAGGGCATGCGGCCATCGGCGGGGGCGATTTCGTGATCGACTTTTCCGACGTGGTTCGCTGCGACACGGCGGCGGTGGCCTGCGTGCTCGACTGGATGCGCGTCGCACAGGCCGCCGGCCGCAAGCTCGAGCTGATCGGCTTGCCCGAAGACCTGGTCAGCCTGGCCAAGCTGTACAACGTCGAGGCGCTCATCGCGTCGCATTGAAGTCTTGCCCCAAGGCGAGGCGCGTCGGCGGGCAGCCGAGGGTCGGACCGCGGGCGATGGCGCGCAGCCGCTACAATGACGCTCTTGCCGGGATTTCCCGGTCTCGCCTAGCCCATGTCCATAGCAGCCCTTGAAGTCAGCGCTTTAACCAAGCGCTACGCGAGCGCCACGGCGCTCGATGCCGTCGACCTGACCGTCGAGGCGGGCGAGTTCTTCGGGCTGCTCGGTCCCAACGGAGCGGGCAAGACGACGCTCATCTCTATCGTGGCCGGCTTGACGCGCGCCACCAGCGGGCACGCAAGCGTGATGGGGCACGACGTCGTCGACGCCTTTCGCGCCGCCCGCCGAAGCCTGGGCGTGGTTCCGCAGGAATTGGTGTTCGACCCGTTTTTTACCGTGCGCGAGATGCTGCGCATCCAGTCGGGGTATTTCGGGCTTGCCCACAACGACGCCTGGATCGACGAGGTCATGGCCAATCTCGACCTCACGAGCAAGGCCGACGCCAATATGCGGGCGCTGTCCGGTGGCATGAAGCGTCGTGTGCTGGTGGCGCAGGCGCTGGTTCATCGGCCGCCGGTGATCGTGCTCGATGAACCGACCGCCGGCGTGGACGTCGAATTGCGCCAGGGATTGTGGAGTTTCATGCATCGCCTCAACCGGGACGGACACACGATCGTGCTCACCACGCACTATTTGGAGGAGGCCCAGCAGATGTGCGGCCGGATCGCCATGCTCAAGGCCGGCCGCATCGTCGCGCTGGAGTCGACACGCGATCTTTTGCGGCGCATCGCTGGCGTACAGGTGGCGATGCGGTTGCGCGGCTCGCTGCCAGCGGGGCTGCGCGATCAGCTCGTCGAGGAACAGGGCGATCGCGTCGTTCTACGCCTGGCGCATTCGCGCGACGTCGGCGCGGCGCTGGAAGCCTGCCGCAGTCTGGGCACCGAGGTGGAGGAGCTGGAGGTCGGGTCCGGCCGACCTCGAAGACGTGTTCCTGCAGGTCATGGCCGAAACCGGCAGCCCGGTTCCGGAGCCGAGCGGCGCATGAGCGCGCCGACGGCCCAGATGGGCAAGTTCGTCGCGCTGGGCTCGGTGCCGTCGCATCGCAGCTGGATTGCGTTTCGCACCTTGCTGTACAAGGAAAGCCTGCGTTTTTGGAAGGTGAGCTTCCAGACGATCGCCGCCCCGGTGCTCACCGGCGTGCTGTACTTGCTCGTGTTCGGACACGTGCTCGATGCGCGCGTCGAACCCTTTGCCGGCGTGCATTACAAAGCGTTTCTCATCCCGGGACTGGTGATGATGTCGATCTTGCAAAACGCCTTTGCAAACTCCTCGTCCTCGCTGATTCAGTCCAAGATCATGGGCAACCTGGTCTTCTTGCTGCTGCCGCCCATATCGGCCCTGCAGTTCTTCGGTGCCTACGTATTGGCTTCCGTCCTGCGCGGCCTGGCGGTCGGTCTGGGGGTGTTCTTCGTCACCCTGTGGTTTGCCCCGCCGTCGTTCGCGGCGCCGCTGTGGATTCCGGTCTTTGCCGTATTGGGCGCGGCGCTGATGGCCGTGCTCGGCTTGATCGCCGGGATCGTCTCGGACAAGTTCGATCAACTGGCGGCGTTCCAGAACTTTCTGATCCTGCCGGCAACCTTCCTGTCGGGCGTGTTCTATTCCGTGCACGGGCTGCCGCCGTTTTGGCAGGCGTTTTCACACGTCAACCCCTTCTTCTACATGATTGATGGTTTTCGCTACGGATTTTTCGCCCAATCGGATGTGTCTCCTTGGTGGAGCCTGTCCCTCGTCACCCTGACCTTGTGCCTTGCTTCGGCCATTACCCTGGCCATGCTGCGCCGTGGTTACAAACTGCGTACCTGACTCCATGACCACCCCCGAATCCATACGCCTTGCCATCACCCAGGGCCTGACCTGCGAGCACGTTGAGGTCGATGGCGATGGCCATCACTTCGAGGCCCTGATCGTCAGCCCCGCCTTCGAAGGGCGGTCGCGGATCGAGCGCCACCGTCTGGTGTACGCGGCACTGGGCGATCGGATGCGCCAGGAAATCCATGCGCTGTCGATGCGCACGGTCACGCCGGGCGAGTGGCAAGCCGGCGCCCAAGGTGGCGGCGCACCCAAGACCGGGGGTGTCCCCGGTGCCGGGGGCAACTGAGGCATGGACAAGCTGCGAATTCGCGGAGGCAGGCGGTTGCAGGGCTGTGTGCGGCCTTCCGGGGCCAAGAACGCCGCCCTGCCGATCATGGCGGCCGCGCTGCTCACCGGGGAAGAGCTGGTCCTGGACAACGTGGCCGAACTGGCGGACACGCGAACCATGGCCCGCCTGCTGACCGGCATGGGCATGACGGTGGTGCGCGATGGCCGGCATCTGGCCCTGCGTGCAGCGGCGCTCGCATCGGTCGAGGCTCCCTACGAGCTCGTCAAGACAATGCGCGCCTCCATCCTCGTGCTCGGCCCGTTGCTGGCGCGCGCGGGTGCGGCCCGCGTTAGCTTGCCCGGTGGCTGCGCCATCGGCGCGCGCCCGGTCGACCAGCATTTGAAGGGGCTGCAGGCGCTGGGCGCCGAACTGCACATCGAGCAGGGCTACATCGTCGCGCAGCGCACCGGTGCGCGTCTGCGCGGCACGCGCATCGTGACGGATCATGGTCACCGTGACCGGCACCGAAAACCTGATGATGGCCGCCACGCTGGCCGAGGGCGAGACGGTGATCGAGAACGCCGCGCGCGAGCCCGAGGTCGTCGACCTGGCGCATTGCCTCAATGCCATGGGCGCGCGCATCGAAGGCGCTGGCACGGATCGCATCGCCATCGTCGGCGTCGAGCGCCTGCACGGGGCCAGCCACCGCATCATGCCCGACCGCATCGAAAGCGCGCACCTTCTTGGTGCGCGGTGGCGGCTGCCGGCGGCGACGTCATGCTCGAGCGGGCCGCGCCGCAGACGCTCGACGCGGTGCTGGAGAAGCTGCGCGAGGCCGGCGCCGACGTGCAGACCGGCGCCGACTGGGTCCGCTTGCGCATGAACCGGCGACCGCAGGCGGTAAGTCTGCGCACCGCGCCCTACCCGGCCTTCCCGACCGATGCGCAGGCGCAGTTCATGGCGCTCAACTGCATCGCCGACGGCGTCGCCCGGATCAGCGAGAACATCTTCGAGAACCGCTTCATGCACGTCGCTGGAACTGCAGCGGCTGGGCGCACGAGATCGATATCGACGGTCATACGGCCATCGTGCGGGGCGTCGAACGCCTCTCAGGCGCCACGGTCATGGCCACCGACCTGCGCGCGTCGGCCAGCCTGGTGATCGCCGGCTTGGTCGCGCAAGGGGAAACGACCGTCGAGCGCATCTATCATCTGGATCGCGGCTACGAGGCGATGGAGCGCCGGCTTCACGCTCTGGGCGCGCAAATCGAACGTGTGCGATGAACCCACCATGACGATCACACTCGCGCTGCCCAAGGGTCGCATCTTCGAGCGAGACCTTGCCGCTGCTGGCGCGCGCCGGCATCGTGCCCCGAGGGTCCCGGAGGCGACGCGCAAATTGATGATAGGCACCAATATCGCGGACCTGCGTCTGGTCGTGGTGCGCGCCTCGGACGTGCCGACGTATGTGCAATACGGCGCGGCCGAACTGGGCATCGCCGGGCCGGACATTCTGCATGGAGCACGGCGGCGACGGGCTGTACCAGCCGGTCGACCTGTCGATCGGTCACTGCAGGCTGTGCGTGGCGGCGCCGGTGGGGTTTCGACTACGCCGGGGCCGTGCGCCGCGGCGCGCGACTGCGCGTGGCCACGAAGTACGTACGCTGCGCGCGCGAGATTTTTGCGCGCAAGGGCGTACACGTGGACCTCATCAAGCTCTACGGGTCGATGGAACTGGCGCCGCTTGCCGGCCTGGCCGACGCCATCGTCGATCTGGTGTCCAGCGGGGCGACGCTGCAGGCCAACGATCTGGTCGAGGTCGAGCAAATCATGCCGATCAGCTCGCGGCTCGTGGTCAACCAGGCGGCCTACAAGACCGGGCGCGCCCGGCTGGCCGAATTGATAGGCGGTCTTGCCGCAGGCGGTGCAACCATGAACGCTTCGATTGCTGCGACGCCAATGCGACGGATCTTCGAAGCGACGCTGCAGCAGCTGATCGCGCACGACACGGCGCCTGACCAGGCCATCGATGAGCGCGTGCGGCAGATCCTGGAGGACGTGCGCCAGCGCGGCGACGCCGCGCTGCTCGAATACACGCAGCGCTTTGACCGGATCGACGCCGGCGCCGTCGCCGACCTCGAGATTGGCGCACGACCAGATGCAGGCGGCCCTGGCCGGGCTCGCCGCCCAGGATCGCGCCGCCCTGCAGGCGGCCGCCGACCGCGATGCGCGCGTTTTCACGAGCAAGGCAGCATCGGCGACTGGGACGTGACGCGATGCCGACGGCACCATGCTGGGCAGCAGCGTGACGCCGCTCGACCGCGTCGGCATCTACGTGCCCGGCGGCAAGGCGGCGTATCCGTCTTCGGTGCTGATGAACGCCATCCCGGCGCGGTGGCCGGCGTCAGGCGAGATCGTCATGGTGGTGCCGACGCCCGGGCGGGCGAGCGCAATCCGCTGGTGCTGGCCGCCGCCGCCGTGCCGGCGTGCACGCGTGCTTCACGATCGGCGGCGCGCAGGCGATCGCCGCGCTGGCCTACGGCACGGCGACATGCCGCCGGTCGACAAGATCGTCGGCCCCGGCAACGCCTACGTGGCCGCCGCCAAGCGCCGCGTGTTCGGCACAGTGGGCATCGACATGATCGCCGGACCGAGCGAAATCCTGGTCATCGCCGACGGCAAGCGCCGAGCCGGACTGGGTCGCCATGGACCTGTTTTCGCCAGGCCGAGCACGACGAACTGGCGCAGGCGATCCTGCTCTGCCCGGACGCGCCTACCTCGACCGGTGCGCCAGCATCGAACGGCTGCTGCCGACGATGCCGCGCGCGCGACATCATCGCCGCGTCGCTCGCGACCGCGGCGCGCTGATCCTGGTGCGCGACCTGGAGGAGGCCTGCGAGATCGCCAACCGCATCGCGCCCGAGCACCTGGAGTATCGCTGCGACGATCCGGCGCGCGCTGGCTGAGCCGCATCCGCCATGCCGGCGCGATCTTCCTGGGCCGCCTATACGAGCGAAGCGCTGGGCGACTACTGCGCCGGCCCCAACCACGTGCTGCCGACCTCGCGCACCGCGCGCTTTTCGTCGCCGCTGGGCGTCTACGACTTCCAGAAGCGCACGCAGCCTGATCGAGGGTCGCGCGCCGGCGCGCAGACGCTCGGGCAGATCGCCGGCCGACTGGCCCATGGCGAGGCTTGGCAGGCGCACGCCGCAGCGCCGAGCTGCGGATCGAGTCTGCGAGCGGGGCCGCGTCCTCGCGACCGTGAGTCCGGGCCGGGCTGGCGCAGCAAGGCGTGAGCGCTGCCCGCCGCGGCCGCTGCCGCGGCGCTGTCTTGCCTGCGCGACGACATCCGGCCACTGGATGCTACCCCGTGGTCCGGGGGCTGATCAAGCTCGACGCGATGGAAAACCCCTACGGCCTGCCGCCGAACTGGCGCGTCGCTCGGCGAGCGCCTCGCGGCAGCGTCGCGCTTCAACCGCTACCCTCCAGGCGGCGTCGGCCTTCGGCGGCGCTGGCGGCGCGCCTCGGACTACCGGAGGGCAGCGCTGATGCTGGGCAACGGCTCCGACGAGTCTGATCCACCTGGTCATCCGTCGCCTGCGCACGGCCGGGCGCGGTGGTGCTGGCGCCGTGGCCAGCTTCGCCATGTACCGGATGATGCGCGCCTGGACGGCTGTCGATTCGTCGGGGTCGCGCTGGAGCCGGATTTCGCCCTCGATCTGCCGGCGACTGCTGGCGGCCATTGCACAGCACAGCCGGCGGTCGTCTTCTCGCCTACCCGAACAATCCGACCGGCAACCTGTTCGATCGGGCGCGATCGAGCGCGGTCGCTGCGAAGCCGCACCCGGGCTGGTGGTCATCGACGAGGCCTACCATCCGTTCGCGCGACAGACCTGGATGCCGCGAGCTGCCACGACGCCCCGAATGTGCTGGTCATGCGCACCTTCTCCAAGCTCGGCCTGGCCGGCCTGCGGCTGGGCTATCTGTGTGGCGCGCCGGGCTGATCGCCGAAGTCGACAAGGTCCGGCCGCCCTACAACGTCAACGTGCTGAACCGGCGGCGGCGCGATTTCGTGCTCGACCACCGACGTCCTCGACGCGCAGGCGCGACGCTGCGCGCCGAGCGCGAGCGTCTGCTGACCGAGCTGCGCTGCGCTCCCGGCGTGCAGCTCTTTCCCGTCCGCGGCCAACTTCGTGCTCGTGCGCGTTGCCAACGCGCGCCGCTGAGTCTTCGCGAAGTTGCGCAGCGGCGATTCTGGTCAAGAATGTGGCCGGCATGCACCCGCTGCTGCGCAACTGCCTGCGCGTGACGGTCGGCACGCCAGGAAAACGCGTGCTGCTGCTGCGCTCGGCAGCTTGCGGGCGCAATCTGATTCGGATCGGTCGAATGTCGAGAGTCAACTGCGGGAACGAAGGGCAAGCCGCATGCACCGGCGTAGCGCCGAGGTCGGCGCGCAACACCAAGGAAACCCAGATCCGCGTCGAGCTCGACCTGGACGGCGCCGGCTCAGCCAATCGCCACCGGCATCGGTTTCTTCGACCACATGCTCGATCAGATCGCGCGCCACGGCCTGATCGACCTGAAGTCGAGGCCAAGGGCGACCTGCACATCGATGGCCACCACACGGTGGAGGACGTCGGCATCGCGCTTGGGCCAGGCGGTCGCGCAGCCATCGGCGACAAGAAGGGCATGCGCCGCTACGGTCATGCCTACGTGCCGCTGGACGAGGCCCTGTCGCGCGTCGTAGTTGATTTCTCCGGGCGGCCCGGGCTGAATGGCACGTGCCTTCATGCGTGCGCATGATCGGCGACTTCGACGTCGAACTGGCGCACGAGTTCTTCCAGGGTTTCGTCAATCACGCGCTGGTCACCCTGCACGTCGACAACCTGCGCGGCGACAACGCGCACCACCAGTGCGAGACGGTGTTCAAGGCCTTTGCTCGCGCCTTGCGCTGGCGCTGGAATCGACGTGCGCTGCCGGCGTGGTTCCGCGCACCAAGGGCGCCTGTAGCATTGAGCGGGCCGACTTCTTGCACCGAGGTTTCCCTCCGTTTCCCATTGCGCCGACGCGAATTGACCTGCAGGCATAAGCCGTGATCGCGATTGCTGACTACGGGATGGGCAACCTGCGCTCGGTGGCGCAGGCGCTGGCGCAGGTCGCGCCGCGGACTCCCACTCGGTCACCTCCGACCCGGCGGTCATCGCCGCGGCCGAGCGCGTGGTGTTGCCCGGCCAGGGGGCGATGCCCGATTGCATGCGCGATCTGGCGCGACGCGGGCCTGGAGGAGGCGGTGCGTCGAGGCCGCGGCCACAAGCCGGTGCTGGCCGTGTGCATCGGCGAGCAGATGCTGTTCGACCTCGGAAGAGCGAGACACGCCCGGCCTGGGCCTGTTTCCCGGCCGGGTGGTGCGCTTTGCGCGAAGCCCGGTGCAGCCGGACGGGCAGCCGGCTCAAGGTCCCGCACATGGGCTGGAACCGGGTCAGTCAGACGCGCGGCCATCGCGCTATGGGACGGCGTTGCCGACGGCAGCTACTTCTATTTCGTCCACAGTTACTACGTCGTGCCCGACCGACGCCGGCAATGATCGTCGGGCGAGACCGACTACGGCGGGCTTTACCTGCGCCGTGGCGCGAGATAATATTTTCGCCACGCAGTTCCACCCCGAAAAAAGCGCCGCTGCCGGGCTCAAGATCTACGAAAATTTCGTACGCTGGAACCCACTGACGGCCCGCGCAGCGTGCCGGTCTTCCCGCGTCCCTGCCCTCCCATCCTTCCCTGAACGGTTGTGCCCTCCCATGCTGCTGATACCCGCAATTGACCTCAAGGACGGCCATTGCGTTCGCTTGCGCAAGGCGACATGCGCGACGTCACGGTGTTCTCGGAGGATCCGGCCGCGATGGCGCGCAGTGGGTCGAAGCTGGGCGCCGAGCGCCTGCACATCGTCGACCTCAATGGCGCGCGATCGCGGCAAGCCGGTGAACGAAACGGCGATCCGCAAGATCATCCAGGCGGGTCGGCGCCGGATGTCGCCGGTGCAGCTCGGCGGCGGCCTGCGCGACCTGGACACGATCGAGCGCTATATCGACGACGGCGTCGCCTTCGTGGTGATCGGCACGGCAGCGGTCAAGAGCCCCGGATTCCTGCATGATGCCTGCAGCGCGTTCGGCGGCCACGTCATCGTCGCGCTCGATGCGCGCGATGGCAAGGTCGCCACCGATGGTTGGAGCAAGCTGACCGGCCACGACGTCATCGACCTGGCCTCCAAGTTTGAAGACTACGGCGTCGAGGCGATTCTCTACACGGACATCGGCCGCGACGGGATGCTCACCGGCGTGAATATCGAGGCGACGGTCGCCCTGGCGCGGGCGGTGAGCATCCCGGTCCTGGCCAGCGGCGGTATCGCCGACCTGGGCGACATCGAGCGCCTGTGCGCCGTCGCCAGCGATGGCGTCGCCGGCGCCATCCTCGGCCGCGCCCTGTATGAAGGGCAGCTCGACTTCAGGGCCGCCCTGGCGCGCGTCGCAGCGCTGTCGCAGGACTAGGTACCCAGGCGGGGGCGCGGGCGCCCGGTGCCGGCAGGCCCGAGGGTAGCGCCGCACGATGCTATTGTGTCTGCCACGCCTCCGCCACCCGCCATCATGCTCGCCAAGCGCATCATCCCCTGTCTCGACGTAACCGACGGAAGGGTGGTCAAGGGCGTCAATTTCGTCGGGTCTGCGCGACGCCGGCGACCCGGTCGAGGTGGCGCGCGCGCTACGACGCCGAAGGAGCCGACGAGATCACGTTTCTCGACATCACGGCCAGCTCCGACAGGCGCGAAACGATCCTCGAAGTGATCGAGGCCGTGGCGCGCCAGGTCTTCATTCCGCTGACCGTCGGCGGGGGCGTGCGCAAGGTCGAGGACGTGCGGCGGCTGCTCAACGCCGGCGCCGACAAGGTTTCCATCAACACGGCGGGCGTGCATCGACCCGCAGCTTTTCGCCCAGGCCAGCAGGCGTTTTGGCTCGCAGTGCATCGTCGCTGCCATTGATGCGCGCCGCCGCGACCGCGCCGACCCGGGGCAGGGATGGGAGGTGTACACGCATGGCGGGCGCACGGCCACCGGGCGCGATGCCGTCGCCTGGGCGCGCGAGGTCGTGGCACTGGGCGCCGGCGAAATCCTGCTCACGAGCATGGACCGAGATGGCACGCGGATGGGTTTTGACCTGGAGCTGACGCGCTGCCGTCGCCGACGCCGTCGCGGTGCCGGTGATTGCCTCCGGTGGCGTCGGCACGCTGACGCATCTGGCCGACGGCATCGAGCATGGGCAGCGCCGACGGCGTGCTGGCCGCGTCGATCTTCCATTTTGGCGAGTACACCGTGCAGGAAGCCAAGCGTTTTTTGGCCGAGCGCGGCATACCGATGCGGCTGGCATGAGCACGGGCGGGCGGTCTAGCGACGTTGCGGCAGGTGATGCTCGATGGCTCGAGCAGGTCGTGTTCAACGATGCCGGCCTGGTGCCGGTCATTGCGCAGCAGGTTCCGCAAGGGCGGGTGCTGATGCTGGCCTGGGCCGATCGGGCGGCCCTGCTGGAGACGCAGCGCTCCGGTCTGGCAACCTATTTTTCGCGCTCCCGGGCCAGGCAGTGGCGCAAAGGCGAGGAATCGGGGCACACGCAGCGTGTGCACGAAATCCGCGTCGATTGCGATGGCGACGCCGTGCTGTACCTGGTTGAGCAGGCTGGCGGCGCGGCCTGCCACACGGGTCGGGAGAGCTGCTTCTTCCGCCGACTGCGGGACGGCGCCTGGGAGGTATCCGAACCCGTCCTGGTAGACCCGCGGCAGCTTTATGGCCGGGAGTCGTACGTGACGACACCTGCGACCGACGCGAGTCTGCGCCGGCTGGCCGACATCATCGACCAGCGCCACGGTGGCGATCCGGGCAAATCCTATGTGGCCCGGTTGCTGGCGCAGGCACCCGATTCGGTGCTCAAGAAGATCGGCGAGGAAGCCACGGAGACGGTTATGGCCGCCAAGGATGGTGACCGCGCGCGCGTCATCGCCGAGACGGCCGATCTGTGGTTTCACTGCTTGGTGATGCTGTCGCACTTTGGCCTGCGGCCCGGAGCAGGTGCTGGCCGAGCTCGACCGGCGTGCCGGAACGTCGGGCCTGGAGGAGAAGGCGCTGCGCAAGGCGCTGGCCCGCGAATCGCATGTTGGGGTCGGAGCAGCGGGAGCCGTGCAACCCGCCGTCGGGCGCATCCAAGGAGGGTACATGACCGCCGCCAGGCCGGGCACCTGCCTTTTTTGCCGCATCGCCCGCGGCAGAGATTCCCTGCCGCTCAGGCCTACGAGGACGACGAAGTGATCGTATTTCCACGACATCCACCCGGCGGCGCCCGGTCCACCTGCTGATCGTGCCCAAGCGCCACGTGGAGTCGCTGATCGACGCGAACCGGGCGACCAGGCGCTATTGGGTAAAATGCTTCTTCTTGCACCGCGACTGGCCCGGGAACTGGGCGCCACGGACGGTTTTCGCGTCGTCATCAACAATGGCGTGGGCGGCGGGCAGGAGATCTTTCACCTGCACGTACACGTGCTTGGCGGCCCTAGGCCTTGGCGTTCGATGTCCACCGGGAGGTAAATATGGGCTCGCTTTCGATTTGGCACTGGTTGATCGTACTGGTCGTCGTCATCCTGGTGTTCGGCACGGGCAAGCTGCAAGAATCTGGGCAGCGACCTGGGCGGCGCGGTCAAGGGCTTCAAGGAAGGCATCCGCGAAGGCGCGGACGCCCCGGCGCCGACGCCCAAGGTCGAAGACGCGACGGGCGCGACCAGTCAGACCATCGACGTGGCGGCGCGCGAGAAAAGCGGCCATTGACCCTTGCCGACGCTTGCCGTGCCTGCGATCCGGGGGCTGTTCCCAAGGCGCACTAAGGTGAGGGTATGCCCGATCTTGGCGAATTCCTGATCATCGGCGTCGTCGCGCTGCTGGTCATCCCGCCGGAGCGCCTGCCGCAGGCCGCCCGCACGCTGGGGCAATGGATCGGGCGGATGCAAAACTACGTCGCGCAAATGCGCGTGGATATCGATCGCGAATTTCACCTGGCCGATCTGCGCCGGATCGGTGAAGAAGCGCGTGCTGGCGCCCGCTCCGTGGAAACGGCGATCCAAGGGGCCGTCAGGGGCGTGCAGACCGATCTCGAGCAGGCGCGTGCCGACATGGAGAAGTCGCTCGGCAGCCATTGCCTGGAGCAGCGGACCGCCTTGCCGCCGGCGAGCTTTCCCAAGCGCTATAAGCCGCGCCCCTCGATCGACGACCTGTCGCTGGAAATCGAGCGGCTCAAGCGGCAACTGGCCTTACCCGATGGCGCACCATCGGCGGCGCGACAAAAATTCTCTCCCCGGGCACGCATCAACCGTCCTCGCGTCCGGCGCTGAGGCGCCGGACCCGCCGCGCTCGATCAACCTACGTTCCGTTCACCGAATCGATCATCGATCATGGCACAGGAGGCACCGGAGTCCGCCGAACAGGGCTTTCTTTCGCACCTCATCGAATTGCGTAGCCGCGTCGTGCGCGCGGCCGTCTCCGTCTTGGTCGTCTTTCTCGGCGCTGTGGCCGTTTCATGCGGCAAATCTTCGACGCCCTGTCGCGACCCATGGTCGATGCTCTGCCGCAGGGCGCCAAGCTGCTCGCCACGGGGTGATCACGCCGTTTCTGGTGCCGCTGAAGGTCACCTTGTTCGCCGCCTTCTTGGTGGCTTCGCCCTTCGTCCTTTACCAGGCCTGGGCCTTCATCGCCCCGGGCCTCTACCAGCACGAAAAGCGCTTGGCGCTGCCGGTCATCGTCTCCAGCGTGGCGATGTTTTTCGCCGGCATGGCCTACTGCTACTTCGTTGTCTTTCGCGTGATCTTTCGCTTCATTTCCGGGTTTGCCCCGGAAAACGTGAGCGTCTCGCCCGACATCGAGCAGTATTTCGATTTCGTGCTGCGCATGTTCCTCGCGTTCGGGCTGGCATTCGAAGTGCCCATCGTCGTGATGCTGCTCGTGCGCTTTGGCATCACCTCGGTAGCCAAGCTGCGCCACGTTCGACCCTACATGATCGTCGGGGCGTTCGTCATCGCGGCCGTCGTCACGCCGCCGGATGTGCTCTCCCAGATGCTGCTGGCCGTGCCGCTGTGGTTGCTGTTCGAACTGGGCGTGCTGCTCGCAACGGTGGTGGGCACGCGCAAGGAACAGGACGACGCCGACCAGGCGCCGGCCAAGTAGGCCACCACCAGCCGGGTGCGCAATCTGGCCGGCGGATGGGAGCTGTCGGTCGCGCAGCAGCGGCGCCGCCATCGCGGCCCGGAGTGGTGCGTCGCGCGGGAGCGCCCCGACACCGCGGGCTAGTGCCCTGCATCCGGCGCCGGCCGTTCACCGACGCGGATCTTCAGGTTCAAGTCCTTGGCTTCGCGCAGAACGTGGACGTTGGCCGTTGCGCCCGGATCAAGCTGCGCGATCTGGCTCAACATCGAGCGCTGGTCGGTGACCGGGGTTCCGTTGATCGACTCGACCACATCGCCCGGTTCCATGCCCGCGTTGCTGGCCGGCCCGTTGCGCAGCACGCCGCGCACGACCACGCCGGACTTGCGCTTGAGCCGCAACGCAGCCGCCAGCTCCGGCGTGATGTTCATGTCGTACAGCTCGATGCCGAAGTAGCCGCGCCGGACCCGGCCGTTTTGCACAATCTGCCCCATCACCTGCGTGACGATCGAGGTCGGGATCGCAAAGCCGATGCCGATCGAGCCGCCGGTGCGCGAGTAGATCGCCGTGTTGATCCCCACCAAGTGCCCGTTGCTGTCGACCAGCGCGCCGCCGGAGTTTCCCGCGTTGATCGCCGCATCGGTCTGGATGAAGTTCTCGAAGGTCGTTGATGCCCAGGTTGGTGCGCCCAGCGCCGAGACGATGCCCATGGTCACCGTCTGGCCAATGTCGAATGGGTTGCCGATCGCCAGGACGACGTCGCCGACCTTGAGCGTTTCGGATCGCCCAAAAGTAATCACGGGCAGATCGGGCAGGTCGATCTTCAGCACCGCCAGATCGGTTTCTGGATCGGCGCCGACGAGGCGGGCGTTGACCCGGCGTCCGTCACCCAGCGCCACGGCGATCTCGTCGGCAGCCTGGACCACGTGGTTGTTGGTGAGCACATAGCCGTCGGGCGTGACGATGACGCCGGAACCCAAGCGGGCGACGCTTTGCGGTTCCGGGCTGGCCGATTCGCCGAAGAACTGGCGTGCGATCGGGTCGTCGGCGCTGCTACGGGTGATTTGCTTGGCCGTATAGACGTTGACCACGGCGGGCATGGCGCGCGCCACCGCGGCGGCGTAGGAGTCTATGGCATTGACCCGGTTGACCGGTTCGTCGATAGCCACCTGGCGGATGGCCGTACCGGAGGCTGGCGCGGCGGCGACCGCAGTTGCATGCGGCGGCGCCGGCTCGCGCGCGAGCCATTGAGGCTTGAGCGTGGCCACGACGAACAGCAGCGCCAGCCCGACGGTGGTTGCCTGGGCAAAGACCATCCAGATCCGTCGCAGCATCACCGACCAGCTCCGTTTCGTAGCGCGGCCACGGCGGCGCATCGGGCTGACAAGGAAATCCATGTCCGGCGGTTGCGAACGGTCATCTGCCGACCCCTAATTGGAAATTCCAAGCTCAATTTCAAGCTCAACTGCAAGATCAATTGCCAGCGCGCCCGAGCTGGCCCGGCCCTAGGTCCCCGGACCGGACGGTCACACGGAACCCATTAAAAAATCTCATCTTTTTCACCCGAACCGGCGGTCGCGGCACGATCGCTGACGCCACCCCAGCCGCGCCGCCGTTTTTCCCGGCGGCTGAAGTAGAATAGCAGGCTCCCCGAGCCGCGCCCGGTCCACCGGGAGGGCGAAATTCTCCGAACTCCCCCGCCGGCTGGCGCGCGGGACGTCATGCAAAAAGGCGACCACACAATGGTGCTGTATTCCGGTACGACTTGCCCGTTTTCGCAACGCTGCCGCTTGGTGCTTGTTCGAAAAGGGCATGGATTTCGAGATCAAGGACGTAGACCTGTTCAACAAGCCCGAGGAAATCGCGGTGATGAACCCGTACGCCCAGGTGCCCATCCTGGTCGAACGCGAACTGACCCTGTACGAATCGAACATCATCAACGAGTACATCGACGAGCGTTTCCCGCACCCGCAGCTGATGCCCGCCGATCCGGTGATGCGCGCGCGCGCGCGCCTGTTCTTGTTCAACTTCGAGCGCGAGCTCTTCGTGCACGTGCAGACGCTGGAGAACAGCAGCAACCAGAAGGGCATCGAGAAGGCGCGCCTGCAGATCCGCGATCGGCTGACGCAACTTGCGCCGATCCTGCTCAAGAGCAAGTACATGCTCGGCGACGATTTTTCAATGCTGGACGTGGCCATCGCGCCGCTGCTCTGGCGCTTGGATCACTATGAGATCGAACTGCCCAAGAGTGCGGCTCCCCTGATGAAGTATGCAGAGCGCATTTTCAGCCGGCCGGCGTATATCGAAGCGCTGACCCCCAGCGAGAAGGTGATGCGTCGCTAGGCCTGCCCCTGCCATATCTGGGGCGCCGGGGCGTCTGAGGCGATCGCCAACATGTCGGAACTTTCCACCAAGCCATACCTGGTCCGGGCGCTGTTTGACTGGTGCAACGACAGCGGCTACACGCCCTACGTCGCCGTCGCCGTCGGCGAGAACGTCGTCGTTCCCTACGAGTACGTGAAGGACGGCGAGATCGTCCTCAACATATCGCCATTGGCAACCAGTCGGCTGTCGATTGGCAACGAGTTCCTGGAGTTCCAGGCGCGCTTTGGCGGGGTTGCCCGCGACGTGCGCGTGCCGGTCGAATGCATTCGAGCGATCTACGCTCGCGAAACCGGTCAGGGGATGGCTTTTGATGCGCTGACGGACGACAAGCTGGACAAGGCCACAGGGTCGGAGGATCTTTCCGAGGTCAAATCGACCGACGGCGGGTTGGCTGTGGCAGCCGTGCCGACTCCAGCGAGCGCGACGTCGGTGCCGTTGCTGCGCGTGCTGACCGCGCCCGTCTCGCAGGAAGACGTGCCTCCCGATCCACCGCCCGGCCCCGCCGGTCCGAGTGAGCGACCGCGCCTGACGCGCGTCAAATGACATCGGCGCATCCCATTGCCAACAACGCCGTGCCGGCATAGCTCAGTTGGTAGAGCAGCGGTTTTGTAAACCGAAGGTCGGGGGTTCGAGTCCCTCTGCCGGCACCAATAAGATCAGTGTCCGACCCTGATACATCGGTGACGGAACGTACCTAAGACATGGTCACCACTTTGGCCCAGAAGGGCTTCTCCACAGCTTGGCGCTGCAGCCGGCGGGACCGCGACAGCGGATTGCGTATTGCATGTAGCCGCACTTGTCGTCGCCTTGTTGATTTCCGGCGGTGGAAACGGCAGGGTGTGAAGATCAGGTCGAACATCTCTCCCGGATCCGAATTCCTCCGATGCACACAGTTGCTGCCGTGATGCGGGCCAGGGTCGCAGCACGCCAGGGCGGGAAGCCGCCCCGTTCGTCTTGCTGCCCCTGGCGTTTGCTGGACCGGTCCGGTTGACCGAGGCGGTCGGCGTTACTTTTTCATTTCGTCCTTGCCCATGGTGTCCTTGCCCATGGTGTCCTTGGCCATGGCGTCTTTCTTCATTTCGCCCTTGGCCATGGTGTCCTTGGCCATGGCGTCCTTTTTCATTCCGTCCTTGGCCATGGCGTCCTTCTTCATTCCGTCTTTGGCCATGCTGTCTTTGGCCATGGAGTCCTTGCTCATGGCATCCTTGGACATGGCATCCTTGGACATGGCATCCTTGGACATGGCATCGTCGGCGTAGGTGTTGGCGCCGCACATCAGCAGGCAAAGGGAGAGGGTGGTCGCGGGAAGCTGTTTCATGGAAGTTTCCTCTGGATGGTTGCAAGATGCGACGGCGGGCCCGGCGCTCGCCGGGTTCCGATGTCGTGCCCGTTATTTCGTTGCTTTCGCGCGCCCGGTTACAAGCTGGGTGAAAAATTCCCGGCGGCGTCCAGGCGGTCGAGCCGACCGGATCGGGCTTGTGCACGTTAATTGCCGGAACCGTAACCGGATGGTCCTGGTCGACGAATACAAGGACATGGCGGAGGCCGATTGAGCGAAGAGCGTCTAAGAGGCCTGCTGATCCGCGCTTTGGCTGGGGACGCGGCCGCGTACCACGCCTTCTTGACGGATTTGAGTGGGCATTTGCGGGCGTTCCTGCGCAAGCGCCTGGCCCGCTTGCCGGACGAAGTGGAGGACCTCGTGCAGGAATCATTGCTGGCGGTACACAATCAGCGCCATACCTACGATCCGGGCCAGCCGCTCACACCCTGGGTCTATGCGTTGGCGCGGTACAAGCTGATCGATTTCTTGCGCCGGCGCCAGCGCACGGATCTGCTCAATGACCCGCTGGACGAGGAAAGCGAGGTTTTCGTTTCCGCCGATGGCGCGGCGGCGGAGGCAAAGCGCGATCTGGGCCGCCTCCTCGAGATCTTGCCCGACCGGCAACGGTTGCCGATCCAGCATGTGAAGATCGAAGGCCTTTCCGTAGCGGAGACGGCGCGGCTAACCGGACTGTCGGAATCGGCGGTGAAAGTCGGCGTTCATCGGGGGCTCAAGGCGCTGGCGGCATCGATCCGCGGCGCGGTGCCGACTCCGACGCGGAGGCGCGCGTGAATACCGACGATCTGGTCCGTATCCTATCGAGCCAAGCCGAGGCAGTCGAACCCGGCGCTGGCGTGCGTCGCCATGCGCTTGTCCTGGGGACGGCTGTCGTTGCCGCGCTCGGCTTGACAGGCGCGGTTTTGGGCTGGAATCGCTCGCTGCTGCAGGATGCGGCGGCGCCGATGTTTTGGGCCAGGGAGACGTTCTGCGCGGCACTGAGCGCAGCGGGCGTCCTGATGGCCTCGCGTCTTGGTCGGCCCGGCCGCCCGATCGGCTGGGCTCCGGTCGGCATTGCGGTTCCGCTGTGCACCATGTGGGCGTTGGCGGCGATCGTCGTTTACACCGCGCCACCGGTGGACCGGGGTGCCCTGTTCATGGGCCAGACCGCGCTGGTGTGTCCCTGGCTCATTGCGCTGGTGTCGGCGCCCGTTTTTGCTGCCGTCATTTGGTTGCTGCGCGGCATGGCGCCGACCCGGCTGCGAATGGCCGGCGCTGCGGCTGGATTTGCCGCTGGCGCCGTCGGCGCCCTGGTCTATACGCTGCACTGCCCGGAATACGCGGCCCCATTCCTAGGGGTCTGGTACGTGATCGGCATGTTGATCCCGGCGCTCGTCGGCGCTTGGGTCGGCCCGCGCTGGCTACGCTGGTAGGCACCGAAAGGAACTGGTGGCACGCCCCAATGGGCGGCCACCCGATGCCCTAGTTCGCCCGGACCGGGTACGGCCCGACGCCGCTACTGCGGCGGTGGCGCGGGCGGGGGTCCAGGCGGCGGAGGTGGAGGAGGAAGCGCCGCCGGTGGCGGCGGGGGCGGGCTGCCATAACCGTAGTAATAAGGCGCCGGCCCCATGGGCAACCAGTTGCCCTTGGCGTACATGCATTGCGCGTACGCGTAGTCATAGCGTCGCTGGGCGCCCCAGCCAGCGCGGGAACTCTCCCCGGCACCGATGGCCGAGCCCATGATCAGCCCCGTGCCGGCGCCCACGCCCGCACCCTCATGACCGCCGACGAGCGCTCCGGCAGCAGCGCCGACCGCGGTACCGACGACGGCCGAGCCAACGGCCGCGTTATTGGCTGCCTGCTGGGCGTCGCCCGACATCTGCAGCGCATAGCCGCGGCAGGATTGATCTTCGGCCACAAAGACTTCAAACGGTTTGGTGGGCGGCGGATAGACCCGGACCGTAGGGCCCTGCGGCACCACGGCACACCCGCCCAGTACGATCGCTCCGGCGGCCAGGGCGATGCCAAACCGAGTAACTTGCATGATGAAACTCCTGATCTCTTGGTGCACGTGCCGATATCCGGCGAACGTTCGTGCCGGTGCCCGGCCGCTCAATTGCCGCGATCGAACCCGCAACGGCTATTTCGGAACTGCCGCAGGTGCCCCCGGCACCGGGTTGGCCGGAGCTGCCGGACCGGCCGGGGTCGAATTCGCCGGCACCGCCTGCCATGGCTCGGGGCAGCTGGTCACGTAGGGATAGTAGCCACGTGCCGAATTGCAGTAGTACCAATGCGACGGGGTCGGAGCAGGCGGCAAGGGGCCGGGCTCGGCCGTCGGCGCCGGCAGCAACACCGGGGGCACAAAGGGATCCGGATAGGGGTAAACCGGGAACGGGTAAAAGTACCAAAGTCCTCCGGCAACCCACCACCAGCCCAGCCGGCCGCCGTGGTAGCCGTGTTCCCAACGGCCGCCATACCACAGGGCCCAGTCGTGTTCGTGGAACCGTCCAATGTCACCGTGAAATGCCGGGCCATCGTGCCGTGCCTCAACGTGCCCGACCGTGTGCGGGCCGCGCTCCTCGTGCTCCGCGGCCGACGTTGCCAAACTGAACAAAGACCAGACCGCCACAGCCAGGCCCGCGGCGAAGTTACCGAGCGCACGATCGCTACCCATTTACCGTCTCCCGTATGCCTATCCGTGCCCGCGGACCGACGGCATCGGCGCCACCCACACGGCCGACGGTGCCTGCCCGCCCATCTGAGCAACAGATATCGCGTCGGATGTTAGAGGCGCAGGCAAGAAATTAGATCCCACTTGCCCGTGAACTTGCGTAACTGGTTGTAAACGAGGCGGGCTTGGGCTCGCGCGGGTACGCGTCGAAGGCTACCGAGCCCGAGTACAAATGCGGTCATGGCCACCCCCCGCCCCGGCGGACACCTTGGGCTCGTGCCGCGGGCGCGCGATGCCTGAGCGCCCCGCGTCCTGGTCGCCTGCACCGGTCGCGACCCGGCGCGTCGCGTCGGTTCATGACGATCGTTGTCACCAAGGGGTTTGGCGGCGTGGGCCGGCCGTCATGCCGCGCCTCGGCATCCAGGATCCTGCAGCGCCGCCCGGCAAATCCGGCGCCTTGGGGGAACAGCACCGGTTCAATCTCTAACGGCTCGGGTGCCGGTGTGGGCGTGCGTGCGCATCGCTTGCTCGCGGCCCGGGCAGCCGAGCGCGGCGCTCGTGCCGGCGTATCGCCGTGCCGGGGAGCTCAGGTCGATGGCGCCAGATCGAGCAGAGCCTGCAGTTCGCCGCTGGCGTGCATTTCGGCCAGGATGTCCGCGCCGCCAACGAACTGCCCCTTGACGTAGAGCTGCGGGATCGTGGGCCAGCTGGCATATTCCTTGACCGCCTGGCGAACGTCCTCGTCCTCGAGGACATTAACGGTGACCAGGTTCTTCACACCGCAGGACTTGAGGATCTGCACGGCTCGACCGGAGAACCCACATTGCGGAAAGTCCGCTGTTCCCTTCATGAAGAGCACGAGGGCGTTTTCGGTAACGGTCGAGCGAACAAATTCCTTGGCATCCATGGCAGCGAAATTCCTACAGGTTGTGGAAGGATGTGCCGGCGGGCACAAAGCCGGCATGGCGCTCTGGCCATGCGAAATCGAGTGTAGGAATCGTATCATCGACCGTCAAATGAGCCTGGGTCAGACGGTCTGGGCGATTCGCGTTCCTTGGATTTGCCCTGCACTTGCCGTGGACATATCGCGCGGTGTCGGCGCGGGAGCCGAGAACTTTAGGCAAGCGGTGCTGCAGTAACCGGCCGGCCGGCAACACTTATCGGTTCGGCTGCGCCGTGCGTCTGCGGTACAAAGATACTGGTGCCTCCGCGCGCGGGCGTTGCGAAGAAGTGCGGGAGGGTACGGGAAAGTCCTCGTACCCTCCCGTGCGCGCATGGCGCTGCATCCGGGCCCCTTCAGCGAGCGGGCACCGGATTCGTTTCCGGCGCTGCGCTGGTCCCGGCGCAAACCCGTTCATGTCCCGCCAGATCCCGGAATGTTTGCACGGCGCAAAAGCCGCGATCGCGCATCAGCATGCGAGTCGCCTCGCCCTGCTCGTAGCCGTGCTCTACCAGCAGCTGCCCGCCAGGCGCCAGGTGTGCCCTGGCACCGGCGATGACGCTGCGCAGGGCGGTCAAACCGTCGGCGCCGTCGGTCAGCGCAGTCCGCGGTTCGTCGTGAAGCTGCGCCAGATGCGGGTCGCTCCGGGCGATGTACGGGGGATTGCTGACGATCAGATCGAAGCGACCGCCGATTGGCGCATACCAGTCCGCAGCCGCCAGCAGGAGCCGTACGCCCAGGCGTCGACAGTTCTTCTGCGCCACTTGCAGCGCCGCGATCGAGCGGTCGGTAGCCACGACGGTCCAGCCCGGGCGAGCCGAAGCCAGCGCCAGTGCGATGCAACCCGATCCGGTGCCCAGGTCCAATACCCGGGCGCAGCTGCGCTCGCCCAGGGCCTGCAACGCGCGTTCCACCAGAATCTCCGTATCGGGGCGCGGAATCAGGACCGCCGGCGTGACCAGCAGGCTGTGGCCGTAGAACTCCTGCACGCCCAGCAGGTATGCCATCGGCGTACCTTTTTGGCGCTCGCCGGCCATCTGCGCGTAACGCTCGAAGGCCGCCGCGTTGACCAAGGTCTCGGGGTGGGCGACCAGGCGCTCGCGCGCCACGCCCAGGGCGTGCGCCAACAGCGCCCGCCGCTCCCTTTCTGGCAGGGGGCAAGCGCGCAGCGCCTGCTGCGCGGTCATGGGCGCAGAAGCCGACATGGGTGCGTCGCCGGGGCCGGAGCCAGCAGGCTCCTGCGGCTGGGGTACGCCGGGCTCACGAGGCGGTTTCGGCCATCGAAGCCAGCAGCTCGGCCTGGTGTTCGGCGGTCAGCGCGCGACTGAGTTCGTCCAGGTCGCCGTCCATGATCTGGTCGATCTTGTAGAGGGTCAGGTTGATCCGGTGATCGGTCACCCGTCCCTGCGGAAAGTTATAGGTCCGGATGCGCTCCGAGCGGTCGCCGCTGCCGACGAGCGTGCGCCGCTGGGAGGCCTGCTCCTGCTGCTGGGCGCGCGTCTGGGCGTCTTTCAGGCGTGCGGCCAACACTTTCATCGCCCGTTCCTTGTTCTTGTGCTGCGAGCGATCGTCCTGGCATTCGACCACGATGCCACTGGCCAGGTGGGTGATGCGCACCGCAGATTCGGTCTTGTTCACGTGCTGCCCGCCGGCACCGGAGGCGCGGTACACGTCCACGCGGATCTCGCTCGGATCGATGTGCACGTCATTGATCTCATCGACCTCGGGTAGCACCGCCACCGTGCAGGCCGACGTGTGGATCCGACCCTGCGCCTCGGTCTCGGGTACGCGCTGAACGCGATGCACGCCCGATTCGAACTTCAGACGGCTGTAGGCGCCCTGGCCAATGATGCGCACGATGACCTCTTTGTAGCCGCCCAGATCCGAGCCGCTCTCCGAGATCATTTCTACCTGCCAGCGGTTGCGCTCGGCAAAACGCAGGTACATGCGCAGCAACGTGGCGGCGAACAGCGCCGACTCCTCGCCGCCAGTGCCGGCGCGTATCTCCAGAAAGATATTGCGCTCGTCGTTGGGATCGGTCGGCAGCAGCAGGCGCTGCAGCCGCTCCTCCAGCGATGCGATGCGCTTGCGTGCGGCCGCCTCGTCCTCCTCGGCCAGTGCGCGTACCTCCGGGTCGGCAAGCATCTGCTGCGCGCTGGCCAAGTCGCGGGTTGCCGCCAGGTATTCGCGGAAGCCTTCGACGAGCGGTTCGATCTCCGCACGCTCGCGCGACAGGCGCCGGAACTGGTCCAGGTCGTCGGTGGCGCCTTCGCGTGAAAGCGCAGTGTCGATTTCACCGAGCCGGTTCGCCAACTGGGCGAGCTTGGCCCGCATTGATTCTTTCATGATTGTTTTGCTCGAACGAGATCAAATCCAATAAGTGGCGGCCACAGGTTCATCCTCGAGCGCGCAACGCCGGGGGAACGCAAACCCATTGTTCCCGGGGACGTGGCCGCCGGTCTCGCCGCCGTTGCGCCTGGGGGTCAGTGATTTCTCGGCGGATCGACCTGGTCGCGGAAAAAGCTGGCAATCAGTTCGATCTGGCGTTGACGCTCCTCATGGGACGCCGGAGTGGTGTCGTTGAGCGCCGCGATCGGTGCGTGCAGGAACTTGTTGGTCAATGCCTGGGACAGCTTTTCCAGCACCGCATCGGGGGCATCCCCGCGCGCCAGCTGGCGCCGCGCCCGCTCAATCTCGTACAGACGAAGGTTCTCGGCGCGCTGACGCAGGTCGCGGATGAGCGGCACCGTCAGGCGGCCGGCCAGCCAGCTTTCGAAGTCGCGCACGCGCGACTCGATGATGGCCTCGGCCTGCGCGACGGCCGCCTGGCGCGATTCGTGGCCGAGCTGCACCATGCGGCCCAGGTCATCGATGGTGTAGACAAAGACGTCGTCCAGCCGGGCCACTTCCGGCTCGACGTCGCGCGGCACGGCCAGGTCGACGACGACCATGGGCCGATGGCGCCGTGCCCGCACCGCACGCTCCACCATGCCCAGCCCTATGATGGGCAGGGAGCTGGCCGTGCAAGACACGACGACGTCGAAGCGCGAAAGCGACTCGGGTAGTTCGGACAAGGACAGGGCCCGGCCATGCAGGCGATTGGCGAGCGCATGGGCCCGTTCGAGCGTGCGGTTGGCGACCGTCACCGATTTGGGATGGCGCGCCGCAAAGTGGGTCGCGGTCAGTTCGATCATTTCGCCGGCACCGACGAACAGCAAATGGCACTGCTGCAGATCACCGAATATGCGCTCGGCCATTTTCGTCGCGGCGGCGGCCATCGAGATCGAATGCGCGCCGATTTCGGTCGAGCTGCGCACCTCCTTGGCGACCGCAAAGGTTCGTTGGAACAGGTGGTTGAGCAGCAGGCCCAGACCGCCGGCTTCGCGCGCCAGGCGTTCGGCTTGCTTCATTTGTCCGAGGATTTGCGGTTCACCTAGAACCATGGAGTCCAGGCCGCTGGCCACGCGAAAAGCATGGCGCACGGCATCACACTTGGGCAGCGTGTAGGATGCGCGCGCCAGGTCGTCCGGGCCGATGCCTTTTTCCGTGGCGACGAATTCGGCCAGCGCGATCCCGGCCCGCTCCGGCGTATCCACGGCGCAATACAACTCGGTGCGATTGCAGGTCGAGACGATGGCCGCCTCCGAAAGGGCGCCGGCGTCGGACCGCGCGAAACGCGTGCGCAGGCGGGCGATCGCGCCCACCACCTCTTCGGGCAAAAAGGCAACGCGTTCGCGCAACGACAACGGTGCCGTTTGGTGGTTCAGGCCCAGGGCCAGCAGATGCATCGTCGTATGCGCCAAACGGAGCCGATAGAAGATCAGAGGGTGCGGGCCGCCACGGGCGCGGTTCGCATGCAGCGCAGCGCGTCCCGGCGCACACCGCACCATCGCGGTGCCCCCACCCCGATTGCGCGATTGTAGCCAGTTCGCCGCACAACGATGAGAACCGTTTACATCCCTGCGCCGAAGTAGCGCAAGCCGGCCATACGGATCGATTGGGCGCACCGAGGAACCGGCCGCGGCCGTCTTGCCGCCTGCCCCTTTCAAAACGACGCCGCGTTCGCCCCCGAAGCGCCCAGGGCGACAAAACCCAGGCCGTTGCTGCGTATCGCGATCGCGTGGGCGCCATTGGTGGCAAGCTGCGCCGAGCTGTAGGTGGCCCAGTTGCCACCGGCGCCTTGCTCGCTGATCCAGGCATTGCCGGCGACGTCGAGCGCAACGAAGTGCGTCGTATAGTCGATGGAAACGATGTCCGAGGCGATGATCGACGGCCCCGCTACCCAGCGACCGTTGGTAGCCGGGCTGTAGTAGCCGTAGTTGCCGTCGGCGTCGACGACCACCCAGGTACTGATCGCCTCGTTGGCAAGGTTAAAGGTGCCGGCGAAGTAGACCGCGTCGCTGTTGGCGTTGGCATCGCCGTATGCAATGTTCTTCCAGTTGTTCGTGCCGAACGGGACCAGAATCCAGCTGGCCCCGCTCGAGAAGGTCCACAGGGTCGTTCCGGAGTCGCCCACCGCCACGCAGGTCGCTCCCGCGCAATGGATCGCGCGCAGCGCGCTGCCGGCCGGGTTGGCCGCCTGGGCCGAACTGCTGGCGGTCCAGTTCAAGCCGTCGGAACTGGTCAACACCAAGCCAGCGTCGCCGACCGCCACAAAGCCGCCCCCGCTGACGGCGACGTCGTGTAGGTTGCCGCTTTGCAAAACGTTGCCGGTGGCAACCGGGTTCGACTGCTGCCAATGCGTACCGTCGAGCGTGCGCAATATGGCCCCGTCATCGCCGACCGCGACGACCAGCAGGTTCGGGTTTTCGGGGGCGTTGCCGTTGCCCGCGCGCCCGGCCACCGCATTCAGGTTCGATGAGAAACCGGCCGGAACGGTGCCTTGGGTCCAGGTCATCGCTTGATTGCCCGGGTTCGTCAGCGGCCCGGCGACGGTTGGTGCCAGGGTGCTGCTATAGATGGCGCCTGCCGGGCCGACGGCGTAAAAGATCCCTTGCGGTGGCAGGCCGGAGTAGCCGCAGGAGGTCAGCGGGATATAGCCCAGCGCATTGACCGTCGCGGGGATCGAGGCTCCGGCCGTCCAGGGCGCGTTGTTGCCGGCTGCCGGGCGCGGGACGCCCGACACAGGCGGACTGCCCGGGCCTCCCTTGGCCGTGCCCGTGCGTGCGTTGATGGTGAAGTAGTAAGCCGGGAAGCCGGCACCAACCGAAAGCGATTGGTTGATGATGGTGTGCTGCAGGCCGTTGCACAAGATCGTCGGCGACGACGCCGGCACGGTGTAGCCAAAGTTGAGCAAAGGCGTGTTGTTGTTGTCCAGATTGAAGGGAGTCACCGTTGGGTCCTGCGCATAGAACAGCCAGTACTGGACGCTGGGTACATCGTTCCAGGTAATGCTGACCGCTGCGTCCCCGGGGTAAACCGCCACGTCAGTTGGCGGCGCCATGGGGCTGCCCGAATTGCCCAGGCAGCCGCAAAGCGCGAGGGTGATGACGGACGAGGAGGCGAGCAGGGCAAGGCGACGGTTCACGATGGGTATCCACAATGCGGCAGCTACGACCGCAAACCGCTGAATTTATCACCTGCACGGTTTTTGCGTGATGCTGTTCCTGGCCCATATGGTCTGAAGCGCAGCCCCCCGGGGCGTCGGCGCCGTTTCACCTGCCTTGCTCGTGACCGCAAAGCGCCGATCGGCTTGCATTTGTCCGGTGGCGGCGGGCGCTGTCTCTTTCCTGGATCTGATGCCGGGACCGCCGCTCGGCTGCCCGGGGCAGCATCGGTGCGGCGCTGACGTAACCGCCCGGGGCGGCTTTGGTGGCTTCGGACGGCTGGCGGGCGACCTGGCGCGGGCGGTGGACCTAGCGCAATTGCGGCGTGGCTGGGCAGGCACCGGGACCAGGGCGTCGGCATGGATAATCGATCCGGGCTGGGCAAACTGGCCCGCGCGGCCGCGTTCGGCGCTTCGGGCGGCCGCAAATGCGGGCTTATTTGCGCATCCCCCCTACGTTGGGGGTTTACTTCTGAGCTTTTGGAGTAGTATTGCTATTGCGTTCGTTTAAGTCTCGTTTGCCCTTGGTCCTTCCAGCTGGTCGCGTCGATCGCGTTCCTGCGGTTTAGCCAGCTTGCGTCGCTTGATCGTCTGCACGCCGTGCGATGCTCGGCGGACTATCCATTCATTCATTACGGAGTTTTCATGGCAACTGGGATCGTCAAGTGGTTCAACGATGCGAAGGGTTTTGGCTTCATCACCCCCGATGATGGCGGCAAGGATCTGTTTGCGCACTTCTCTGAAATTCAAGGCAATGGCTTCAAGTCCCTGCAAGAAAGCCAGCGCGTAGAGTTCACGGTTGCACAGGGCAGCAAGGGCCCGCAGGCAACCCAAATCCGCGCAATCTAGTATTGGCGGTTCGCAAGCCGCGGCACCCGCCGCGGCTTGCCGCAGTTTCCCCGTGCGGTGGGCGTAACGTCCTGGTGCGGCGGCCCTTTGCGGTCGGAAGATGGCAAAACCCAACTATTCCTTCGAAAAACGCCAACGCGAGCTTGCCCGCAAAAAAAAGCAGGAAGAAAAGCGCTTGCGCCATGCCCGGGCCAAATCGCCCGACGATGGGTCCCAACCGGGCGACACCGCCGGTTCGGATGCTGCAGGACCTGGAGAAGATGCGAAGGGCGGCGTGGCAACGGACGGCTCCAAGCCGGCGTAGTTACCAACCTTGCTGATTCTGGCGTTGTGCTGTTGAGCGCGGGTGCCGGGCGGACCTGAAAAGCGTTCCGTCTCCGGGACACGGCCCGCCGCGGCAAAGCGTTGCGCTCTCCGGCAGGTGGCCGTAGGCACGGATCGGCTTTGCACAGCACCTGCTCGGCGCTGCCGGGACGCTTTCCCATGGATCCGATCTTTTGGCAACTCGGTGTTGTCGCCTTTGCTGCGGGCCTTGTTGACGCGGTGATGGGTGGCGGCGGCCTGTTGCAGGTGCCGGCCCTGTTCGCCCTATTCCCAGGCGCGGCCCCGGTATCCTTGCTCGGCACGAATAAGGTCGCCTCCTCGATCGGCACGGCCGGTGCGGCTTTGCAGTACGTGCGCTCGATGCCGCCGCGCTGGTCCACGCTGCTCCCCGTCGTGGTCGCGGCGTTCTTGTTTTCCCTCATGGGCGCCTACGCGCTGACGCTGGTACCGGCCCATCCCATGCGCAAGGCGCTGCCATTCTTGTTGCTGGCGCTGCTGCTCTACTCAGCTTTCAATAGGTTGGGCATGGCCCATGCGCCGCGCTACAACCGGCGGCAGGAGGCGGCGGTGGCCGCTGGCGGCGCCGCGGCGGTAGGTTTCTACGACGGATTCTTCGGACCCGGAGCGGGCGCTTTTTACAAGCTGATCTTCGTGCGGTTTCTCGGATTTGACTTTCTCAATTCGGCGGCGCCGGCGAAACTGGCCAACTTGGCATCGAACCTGGGAGCGATACCGGTCTTCATCGCCCAGGGCGTGCTGATGTGGAAAGTGGCCCTGGTCATGTCGGTCGCCAATTTGGCTGGCGGACAATTGGGTGCCCGCATCGCCCTGCGCTATGGCAACCGCCTGATCCGCGGTGCTTTTCTGGCATTGGTCGCGGTCCTGGTGGCCAAGACCTTTTACGACGCCTACGGTCCCGCAGCCTGACATCCGTAGCCCAACCCGATGGCTTGGCAACCGAGCGCAGCCATTGCAACGCAGCCCGGTCGACCCTTTGCGGCCATGCAAGGAGCTCGGCGCGCGCCAAGCAGGCGCAAGGCCATGGGCCAGCTGGCGCCGATGGCTGTGCACGCGGCGCAGCCAAACGACCGGCGCCGTGGCGCCGTCCCAAGACCAGCCAGCGCCATGCGATGATCGGCGTGTGCCGGGCCGCCTTGGGTCGGGCGCCGGACTCCAAATCGTGAGGCTCCTACCATGTCGATCCCCGGCCGTCCCCCGAGCACCCAATGGCGCGAGCGCATCGATCCGGACGAAACGCAGCGTTTCGAACACCAAGCGCGCCGGTTTGGCCAGATGCAGCAGGCCAAAAATGCCGAGCTGGGTGCGGGGCGGGCGCTGCATCGGCGCCAGCTGCTGGCGCTCCAGGCGCAGTTCGAGGTCCTGGAACACCTTCCCGCGCAGGCCGTCCACGGCCTGTTTGCGCGGCCGGGGCGCTATGAGGCGTGGGTGCGTCTGTCTAATGGGAGCTCCGGCCGCTGGGCGGATCGCAAACCCGACGTGCGCGGATTTGCGATCAAGGTGCTGGGCGTGCACGGGCCCGGCGCGCTAGGGCAAGGTGACACGACGACGCAGGACTTCCTGCTGATTCAGTTCCCGTCGACGGCATTCGCCAACAGCGAGGAGTTTGTCGAGGTGGCGCTGGCCAGCGCCAAGTCGCCGCTCGCCGTAGTCGGGGCGCTGGTGCGCCGGCATGGTTTCCTGGGCGGGTTGCGCCGGCTGCGGCAGATTGCTGCGGGCATCAGCGCACCATTTTCCGGATTTGCCACTCAGCGCTTTTATTCCGCGCTACCGCTGGCCTGCGGTCCCTACGCGGTGCGCGTACGCTTGTTGCCGCCGGCCGGCGAGCCGGTCGAACCCGGGGCCAGCGACCACTGGGCCGAAGACCTGAGCAGCCGCTTGCGGCAACGCGCGCTGGTGTACGAATTTCAGTTGCAGTTCTTCGTCGACGAGGACGCGACGCCAATTGAAGACGCTACCGTCGACTGGCCCGAAGCGGTTTCGCCCTTTGTCACGGTGGCGCGCCTGACCTTGTCGCCCCAGGTGCCGGACGCCGACTTTCAGCAGCGCGTCGAGGCCGCAGCATTCGATCCCTGGTCGGCACTGATGGAGCACCGGCCGCTAGGCGAAATGATGCGTGCTCGCAAGGCCGTGTACTTTGCCAGCCAACAGGGGCGCAGGGCCGGCCCATGAGTTAGTTACGGCCGGCGCCACCGCCATTTGGCCGCGCTCACGTGACTCCGCTCAAGCGATCGCGCTCAAGCGCGGCGTGCCGGGTGGGCGTCGCGCAACGCTTGAAGAAAGGCCCTGGTGATACGCGAGGACGTGTCCGAACGCCGCCGCAGGCAGACAAAACGCACCTGGTACATGCACTGCGGGCACTCGATCCGGCGCATCGAGCCGTCCCGGACAAACGCGGCCGCATAGTGGTCCGGCAAGAAGCCGATGTAGTCCCCCGACAGGATCAGCGTGGCGATTGCCTCCTGGTCGTTGGCGGTGGCTTGTCGGCGCAGGCCGAATCGATGTGTGGCCTCCATGTTGGGCGAATGAAAGGCCAGCCCGGCATAGTCGTAGCTCTGCAGGTCGGCCAGACTGGCCGTCCGCTGCCGGGCGCCGAACAGGGGGTGCTGGCGTCCGCAGTAGAGGTACATGTTTTCGTCGAACAACTCCTGATACTCGAGCACGTCCGATTGGCGGTGGCTGGGCACGATGCCCGCGTGCAGACGGCCGGCGATGACCGCCGCTTCGATGGTGCTGATGGTCCCTACCGTGATGTCGATGCGCACGTCGGGCGCCGCTTGGCGCAGGCGGTGGAGCGCTTCGCCGATGTGTGCGCTCGGGTTGCTCGCCGTCTTGTCGAACAGGCCGATCGCCAGCTTGCCCGCCAGGTCCTCGCGCAGGTCCTGCACGCCGGCGTGGAAGCTGTCCATCGACTCGAGCAGCCGCAGAGCCCCTTGGTACACGTGCTGTCCGTCGGCCGAGAGCGCGAACCCGGCACGTCCGCGCCGGCACAGGTTGACGCCCAGCCGCCCTTCCAGCTCCTTGATGTGGCGGCTCACGGTCGAACGCCCGATGTCGAGCTCCAGCTCGGCGGCAGAAAAGCCGCCGCACTCGACGACGGCCTTGAAGATCCGCAACAAGCGGATCTCGGTATCTCCCGCCGCGTCCAGCAGGGCTTTTTTGACCATAAAACGTTTCAATGATATGCAAGTGAACGTTCAATAAATGCAGTTTACGCAAACTTTGGAAACGCCCAAAATAAGCCTCCGAACCTTCGCACAGCCCGCCATGGACCTCAGCCAACCTGCTCCGAACGACGCCAGCCCCGACTCGGCGGTTCTCACCGCGGCGCAACTCGAGGCGTTCTGGATGCCGAGCTCCGGTAACCGCCAGTTCAAGAAGGATCCGCGCCTGATCGTCGGCGCGCAGGGCTGCCATTACCGCGATCAGCGCGGGCGCTCGATCTTCGACGGCCTCTCCGGTCTTTGGACCTGTGGCTTGGGCCACGGCAACGAAGCGATTGCCGACGCGGTGAGCCGGCAGGTGCGCCAACTCGATTACGCGCCTGCGTTCCAGTTCGCGCACCCGCTCTCCTTCCGCCTGGCCGAGCGCATCGTCTCGCGCATGCCGGCCGGGCTGGATCACGTCTTTTTCACCGGCTCCGGCTCGGAGTCGGCCGATACCTCGCTGAAGATCGCGCGCGCCTACTGGCGCCTGAAAGGGCAGGCAAGCAAGACGCGCTTCATCGGGCGGGCCAAGGGCTACCACGGCGTCAACTTTGGCGGCACGAGCGTGGGCGGGATCCCGGGCGTGCGCAAATCCTTTGGCGCCGGTGTCGAGTCCGATCACCTGGCGCACACGTTGCTGCCGGGCAACGAGTTCAGCCACGGGATGCCCAAGGCGGGTGCGCACCTGGCCGACGAACTGCTCGATCTGATCACCTTGCATGACGCGGCCAACATCGCGGCCGTCATCGTCGAACCGTTCTCGGGCTCCGCCGGCGTCATCGTCCCGCCGCAGGGCTACTTGCAGCGTCTGCGCCAGATTTGCGACCAGCACAACATCCTGTTGATCTTCGACGAAGTCATCACGGGCTTCGGACGGGTGGGCGCATGGACCGGGTCGGAGGCGTTCGGCGTGACGCCCGACCTGCTCAATTTCGCCAAACAAGTCACCAACGGCGCCATCCCCATGGGCGGCGTGGTGGTGCGCAAGGAGATCTACCAGACGTTCATGGACGGTGGCGGGCCCGAGTACAACATCGAGTTGCAGCACGGCTACACCTATTCCGCGCATCCCGTTGCCTGCGCTGCGGCGCTGGCCTCGCTCGACGAGCTGCAGAGGCAGGACGCCATCGGCCGCGTGCGGCAACTGGCGCCCTACTTTGAGCGGGCCGTGCACAGCCTGAAGGGTTCCAAGCACCTGACCGACATCCGAAACATCGGGCTGGCCGCTGGATTCACCTTAGCCGCCATGCCCGGGGAGCCGGCGCGCCGGCCGTTCGAGATTGCCATGCGCTGTTGGGAAAAGGGCTTTTACGTGCGCTACGGCGGCGACACGATCCAGCTGGCGCCGCCCTTCATCTGCGAGCCGGCACAGATCGACTCGCTGATCAACGTGCTCGGCGAGGCGTTCGCCGAGCAGGCCTGACCGGCGCCGGGTCGGCAGCCGTTCGCAAACCGACCCGGCGACGCATCCGCGGTTTACTTCGCATCGACCAGGACCCAGCAAGATGGATACGCGCATACAGACGGTGGGACACTACATCGGCGGCCGGCATGTCGCCGACAGCGGCAGATCGCAGGAGGTCTACGACCCGGCCAGCGGTGCCGTCACGCGCCGCGTCGCTATGGCCAACCGGCAAACGGTGGACCAGGCCATCGCCGCGGCCCAGGCGGCGTTCCCGGCTTGGCGCGAGGCGCCTGCGCTGAAGCGGGCGCGCGTCATGTTCCGCTACAAGGAGCTACTGGAGAAAAACGCCGAACGGATCTGCGCGCTCATCACCGCCGAGCATGGCAAGGTTCTGGCCGATGCGATGGGCGAGTTGCAACGGGGCATAGAGAACGTTGAGTTCTCGTGCTACGCGCCGCAGCTTCTCAAGGGCGAACACAGCAAGAACGTCGGGCCGGCGATCGACTCGTGGAGCGAATTCCAGCCCCTGGGCGTGGTCGCGGGCATCACGCCGTTCAATTTCCCGGCCATGGTGCCGCTTTGGATGTGGCCCATCGCCGTCGTCTGCGGCAACACCTTCGTGCTAAAGCCCTCGGAGAAGACGCCTTCGTCGACGCTGCTGCTGGCCGAACTGGCGCTGGAGGCGGGCCTGCCGGCGGGCGTGCTCAACGTCGTCAACGGCGACAAGGAGGCCGTCGACGCGCTCTTGGAGAGCCCGGTGGTGCAGGCGGTGAGCTTCGTCGGTTCCACGGCGGTGGCGCAGTCCATCTATACGGTCGGCTGCGCCAGGGGCAAACGCGTCCAGGCGCTGGGCGGCGCCAAGAACCACGCCGTCGTGATGCCCGATGCGGACTTGGACAACACGGTGTCGTCCCTGATGGGCGCGGCCTATGGCTCATGCGGCGAGCGCTGCATGGCCATCCCCGTGGTCGTGGCCGTGGGCGACGAGATCGGCGATCAGCTGGCGTCGCGGCTGAGCGCCGCGCTGGCGCAGCTCAAAGTGGGGCCGGGTACGCAGGCCGGCAGCGAGATGGGCCCGCTGGTCACGCGCGCTCACTGGGAAAAGGTCAGCGGCTACGTCGCGCAGGGCTTGCGCGAGGGCGCCAGATTGATTGTCGACGGCCGCAAGGTCTGCGTGCCCAATGCCAGGGACGGATTCTTCCTCGGTGGCTGCCTGTTCGATCAGGTCACGCCGGCGATGACGATCTACCGCGACGAGATCTTCGGGCCGGTGCTGTGCATCGTGCGCGTGGCTACGCTGGAGCAAGCCATGGCGCTGGTCGATGAGCACGAGTACGGCAACGGAACCTGCATCTTCACGCGCGACGGAGAGGCCGCGCGCTATTTCACCGACCGCATCAAAATCGGCATGGTCGGCGTCAATGTGCCGCTGCCGGTGCCGGTGGCCTATCACAGCTTCGGCGGCTGGAAGCGCTCGTTGTTCGGCGACCTGGGCGCCTATGGCCCGGATGGCGTGCGCTTTTACACGCGCCGCAAGACCATTACCCAGCGCTGGCCATCTTCGGGTCTGCGCGAGAAGGCGGTGTTCGCCTTTCCCAGCCACCCATAAGGGATCGTCACCGGCTGACGCTGCGCCGCGGTCGACGGGTCAGGCCCGGTCTTCGGGCGCGACCCCGGCGACCAGTTCCAGAATGGCTGCACCGTAGGACTCGAGCTTGCGCGTGCCGACCCCGCTGATGTTGGCCAGCGACCCCAGGCCGTCGGGCGCCTGGAGTGCAATCTCGCGCAGCGTCGCGTCATGGAAGATCACGTAGGCCGGCACGCCATGGGCGCGGGCCGTGGCCGCGCGCCAGGCGCGCAGGCGTTCGAACAAGGTTCCGGCCGGGCCCTGCAGCGCCTGCGTCCCGGCGGCAGATGCCGCCGCTGCGCTTGGGCCGCGGGATTTGCGCGCCCGCTTGCCCGGGTCCTGCAAGGTCTGCCGGCGCAGGCTGATGCGTCGTTCGCCCGTGAGTACCGCACGGCTGGCGTCGGTCAGCGCCAGCGTGCCGTAGGCGTCGTGATCGACCGCCAATATCCCGAGCGCGATGAGGTGGCGCAACAGGCCGCGCCATGCCGATTCAGACAGCTCCGTGCCGATGCCAAACACCGAAAGCTCGTCGTGGCGCCACTTGCGCACTTTATCGGTGTCCTTGCCGCGCAGGATGTCGATGATCTGGACGGCGCCGAAGCGCTGGTCGCGCTCCTTTCTCAGGCGGTAGATGCACGACAGCAGCTTTTGCGCGGCGACGGTGCCGTCGCAAATCTCCGGCGGATCCAGGCAGACGTCGCAGTTGCCGCAAGGTTGCGCCGCCTCGCCAAAGTAGGCCAGCAAGCGCACGCGCCGGCATTCGCTGGTCTCGCACAGCCCGAGCATCGCGTCGAGCTTGGCCCCGGACAGGCGTTTGTAGTCGGGCTCCGATTCCGAGTCCTCGATCATGCGCCGCAGCTGCACGACGTCCTGCAGCCCGTAGACCATCCAGGCGTCGGCCGCAAGACCGTCGCGGCCCGCCCGCCCCGTCTCCTGATAGTAGCCCTCGATCGATTTGGGCAGGTCCAGGTGCGCCACAAAGCGCACGTCCGGTTTGTCGATGCCCATGCCAAAGGCGATCGTGGCGGTCATCACGATGCCGTCCTCGCGCAAGAAGCGCGCTTGGTTGTGGGCCCGGGCGGCCGCGTCCAGGCCGGCGTGGTAGGGCAGTGCGTTCACGCCGTGGCCCTGGAGGAAGGCGGCCGTTTCCTCGGTCTTGGCGCGCGACAGGCAGTAGACGATGCCGGCATCGCCGGCGTGCTCTTGCTCGATGAAGCGCAGCAGCTGCTGGCGGGCGTCGCTTTTTTCGACGATGCGGTAGCGGATGTTGGGCCGATCGAAGCTCGAGACGAAGATGCGCGCGTTCTCCAGCGCCAGCTTGGCGACGATCTCGGCGCGCGTCACCGCGTCGGCAGTGGCGGTGAGCGCGATGCGCGGCACCATGGGCCAGCGCTCGTGCAGGACCGAAAGGCCGATGTATTCGGGCCGGAAATCGTGGCCCCACTGCGAGACGCAATGGGCCTCGTCGATCGCGAACAAGCCGATGCGGGCCCGCTCGAGCAGGGCCAGGCAGCGCTCGGTGAGCAGGCGCTCGGGCGCCACATAGAGCAGGTCGAGCTCGCCGGCGAGCAGCGCCGCCTCCACCTGCCGCACCCGGGCCCAGTCCTGGGTCGAGTTCAGATACGCGGCGCGCACCCCCAGCTCGAGCAGCGCATCGACCTGGTCCTGCATCAGCGCGATCAAAGGGGATACGACGACTCCGGTGCCCTGTCGCACCAGTGCGGGGATTTGGTAGCACAGCGATTTGCCCCCTCCGGTGGGCATGAGCACCATCGCGTCGCCACCGGCGACGACGTGATCGACGATCTGCTCTTGGTCGCCGCGAAAAGAGGAGTAGCCGAAGACCCGGCGCAGGATGTCCCTGGCCGCTTGGCTCGGTCGCGCGCCGGCGCGCGGCTCGAAGGCCAACTCGGCGTCGTGCCCCGGGCGGCAATCCTCCTCTGGCGCGACACGATCGCTCCACGGGTCCATATCTTCTCCCATGGGCGCAGTTTGGCACAGGAGACGCCCGCCCTCGCCCTGGCGCTAGACTGTGGCCGGGCGCTAGCGCACCCGGCAACGCTCACGGGGGAGTCCGCCATGCTCAAGTGGAACGATGTGCTGCAACTGGCCAAGGACGGTAGTCCCGCGCCCGATCACAAGGTCGTCAAGACCGAGGCCCAGTGGCGTGCGTTACTCAGCCCGCAGGAGTTCGAGGTCACACGCCAGGCCGCGACCGAGCGCGCCTTTAGTTCGCCGATGTGTAGCCTCTTTGAGCCCGGGATTTACGCCTGCCGGTGTTGCGGCACGCGGCTATTCGATGCCTCGGAAAAATTTGAATCGGGCACGGGCTGGCCTTCCTTTACCCAGCCGCTGGCGCCCGACGTGGTTGCGTACCGTGCCGACCAGAGTCACGGCATGACACGCATCGAGGCCGTCTGCAATATTTGCGATGCTCATCTGGGGCACGTCTTCCCCGATGGGCCTGGGCCCAGCGGTCTGCGTTACTGCATGAACGCCGTTGCCCTGAAAAGAGCGGTCACGTCCTAGCGTTCGCCAGTAGGTGTCGGCTGGCCGCGCCAGACCAGCGGGCCCGGATCGGCGCCCGCCAGATGTGCCGTGCGGCTCTTGCGGTCAAAGCTGAGCCAATGGCAGGGCAACGTTGGCCCGCTTTGGCGCCAATCGACGACGCAAAGGTCCTTCCAGTACAGTCCGCCGCGTCGGGTCCCGGTTGGCTCAAAGCCGAGGACGGACCAGCCTTGGACGAGCGACCTTACCTCCTCCGGACTCATGGCGCCGTCGCGCAGCAGGTGCCAGTCGTACCAGACGCGCCGGCCGACCAGCGTCATGTAGTCGACTAGGCACTGCTCCCAGCCCCCCGGATAGATCGCACGTATCCGTGCGATCGGAAGGACGACGTCGATGAACTCAAGTCCGATGGTCACAGTCCCGCCGTTTTGGCTCTTCAAGAGGTCGAACTGTATCCGCGCGCGATCGCCTAGGCAAACGCTCGGCCCCCGGCGCCGGCGGTCGCTTTGGCGGCAACCAGACGCAAACGCCCGCGCCAAGATATCTCGCGTTCGATGCCGGCTGGCGTTGCTCGCGCGGCCGCTGGGGAGAACCAGGGCGACGAACCTGGAGGCCCAGCGCCGACAAAGGCGGACACGCGCGTCGTCTTGCCGCACGCAGCGCGGTGGCGACGCCTCCAGCGCCGATCGCCGCGGTTCCCGGTTTCGCGCCTTGGTTGGGTTCTCGCCCGGCAACGGGAGCGGCCGCCGGTCAGGGCTTGGCCTTCCTTTGCTTCGCCATGGGAGCCGGGCCGGGCCGATCGACCCGGTCCTTGAACTTGGGCCTGCGCGCAGCGCTGGCTCCGATGGCGCCCGCCCGTGCCGGCGCTGCGCCACCCTTGGCTGCGCGTCTGCCGGCCAGCGCTGGCATATCCCCGCCTGGACGGATGCGCAAGGCCCGTCCGGCCACCTGCACGGTTTGCAGGTGTTGCAGGATCTTCTTCGGAATCCCGGCCGGAAGTTCGACCAGGCTGAAGGTCTCGAGAATTTCGATGCGGCCGATGTGCTTGGCGTCGAGGCCGCTCTCGTTGGCGATCGCCCCGACCAGATTGCCGGGCTTGATCCCATGCGCATTGCCGACCTCGACTCGAAACGCCACGCTGCCGGCTTGGGGCGGGACCGTGACGCTGGCCCTTTCCGTCTTTGCCAAGGCCCTGATTTGTGGCGGCGGCGGTTCGGAAGCGGGCTTGGCCAGCAGCAACGGCACCCCGCGGCGCGACATCTTGGCCAGTGCGGCGGCGATTTCCAAGGCCGGCACATCGTTCTCGCGCTCATAGTCCTCGACGATCGAGGCAAACAGCTCGAGTTCGCCGGCGGCGAGCGTGTCGGTGATTTGCGCCTTGAAGCGGGCGATGCGCACGTTGTTGACGGCCTGAATCGTGGGCAGTTCCAGCACCGAAACCGTCTGCCGAGTCGAGCGCTCGATCATCCGCAGCAGCCCCCTTTCACGCGGGGTGATGAACAAGATGGCTTCGCCCTTGCGCCCGGCCCGGCCCGTGCGGCCGATGCGGTGGACGTAGCTCTCCGGATCGGTCGGCACGTCGTAATTGATCACGTGACTGATGCGATCGACGTCCAGGCCACGCGCTGCCACGTCGGTCGCCACGAGGATGTCGATGCTGCCGTCCTTGAGCTGGCTGATGATGCGCTCGCGCTGCGGCTGCGGCAGATCGCCGTTGATCGCGGCGGCCGAGAAGCCGCGCGCCTGCAGCTTTTCCGCAAGTTCCTCGGTCCCCAGCTTGGTGCGCGCGAAGATGATCATGCCGTCGAACGGCTCGGCCTCCAGGATCCGGGTGAGCGCATCGAGCTTGTGCATGCCGCTCACCAGCCAGTAGCGCTGCCCGATGTTGTCGGCGGTGCGGGTCTTGGCCGCGACCGTGACGTCGGCCGGACCGCGCAGGTAGGTCTGGGCGATGCGCTTGATTTCGGCCGGCATGGTGGCCGAAAACAGCGCCGTTTGCCGCGTCGCCGGCGTCCTTTGCAGGATGCGTTCGACATCGTCGATGAAGCCCATGCGCAGCATCTCGTCGGCTTCGTCGAGCACCAGGGTTCTGACCCGGGACAGATCGAGCGAACCCTTCTCCAGGTGATCGATCACGCGGCCCGGCGTACCGACCACGACCTGCACGCCCCGGCGCAGCGCCGAGAGCTGCGGCCCGTAGCTCTGGCCGCCATAGATCGGCAGCACGTGAAACCCCGGCAAGTGAACGGCGTAACGCTGGAAAGCCTCGGCCACCTGGATCGCCAGCTCACGCGTCGGCGCCAACACGAGTGCCTGCGGAGCACCACCCGGTTCGAGCTCGATGCGAGCCAGAATCGGCAGCGCGAAGGCGGCCGTCTTGCCCGTGCCCGTCTGGGCTTGACCCAGAACGTCGCGGTTCGATAGCAGCAGCGGGATGGTGGCTGCCTGGATCGGCGTCGGCACCTCGTAGCCGACATCCTGGAGCGCGCGCAGCAGCGGCGCGCCCAGTTCAAGGTCGGAGAAGTGCGTAGCGCTTGGCTTTGACATCGGGTAACTCACGGGTCCCTAATTTGTTCGCCGCCCAATGGGCGACCGACGGGCAAGACGGCGGCGCTTTCTCGGGCTGACTCTGGAGCCGATGGTCCCGACCCGGATACGCGGATCACCGCGCTGGCGTGATCCTCGAAGCCACGCGCCGGCCCGTCGGTAAACGGCCCCGCCGACGCGGCGGCGCGGCCGGCCCTAAGGGAAGGTGAGATGGTGGCCAAGGGCGGAATCGAACCACCGACACAAGGATTTTCAGTCCTCTGCTCTACCGACTGAGCTACTTGGCCATTCTTGCCGTGGCGCCCGAATCCCGACATCGGCCGCTACCGGCGCGCGCTCCCAGCGTTACAGAGCGCGAAAAGCCGGCGATTATAGCCAATTTGCCGGCAGGGACGAAGGAAGGCGCGCCGGCCTTTACAATCAAACGCATGGAATCCAATTATGACGTCGTCATCGTCGGCACCGGCTTGGCGGGGCTTTCGACTGCCCTGCGGCTGGCCGGGCAGCGACGCATCCTGCTGATCGACAAGCAGACCCTGGGTGCCGGGGCCAGCGACTGGGCGCAGGGAGGCATCGCCGCGGTCGTCGATCCGAGCGACAGCGTCGAGGACCATGTACGCGATACCCTGATCGCCGGCGCCGGCCTGTGCGACGAGAAGGCGACCCGCTACATCCTGGAGCATGGCGCCGAGGCGGTGCGGTGGCTGATCGATCAGGGCGTGGCCTTCACGCCCGACGATACGAGTCCGGTCGGGCTGCATCTGACGCGCGAGGGCGGGCACAGCCGCCGACGCATCTTTCATGCCGCCGACCTCACCGGGCATGCGATCCAGACGGCGCTGTGCCGCAAAGTGCGCGAGCACCCTGGCATCACGCTGCTCGAGCAGCACATGGCGGTTGATCTGATCGTCCAGGAGGGTCGGTGCGCCGGCCTTTACGTCCAGTCCGTGCAGGCCGGCCCGGTTTCCGCCGTGGGCGCGCGCCAGGTCGTGCTGGCCAACGGCGGCGCCGGCAAGGTCTACCTTTACACGACCAATCCGGACTGCGCCACCGGCGATGGGATCGCCATGGCCTGGCGCGCCGGCTGCCGCATCGCCAACATGGAGTTCATCCAGTTTCACCCCACCTGCCTGTATCACCCCTACGCGAAGTCGTTCCTGATCAGCGAGGCGGTGCGCGGCGAGGGCGGATTGCTCAAGCTGCCGCCCTCGGCCGGCGCAGAGGCCGGCCGCCGATTCATGCTCGATCACGACGAGCGGGCCGAATTGGCCCCGCGGGACATCGTTGCGCGCAGCATCGACTTCGAGATGAAGCGCCTGGGTCTGGACTACGTGCATCTGGACGTGAGCCACCTGGGCGCGGATTTCTTGCAGCAGCACTTTCCGACGATACTTGCCACCTGCCGCAGGTTCGGCATCGATATCACGCGCGAGCCGATTCCTGTGGTCCCGGCGGCGCACTACACCTGCGGCGGTGTCGTCACGGACGTGGCCGGCCACACGGACCTGCCCGGCTTGTACGCGGCCGGCGAAGTCGCCTGCACGGGCTTGCACGGGGCCAATCGGCTCGCGTCCAATTCGCTGCTCGAATGCGTCGTGATCGGCCGGGCCGTGGCCGACGACATCTTGGAGCGCCGGCCGCCGGGATTCACCGCCGTCCCCAAGTGGGACGATAGCCGGGTGCGCGACAGCGACGAGGACGTCGTCATCGCGCACAATTGGGACGAATTGCGCCGCTGCATGTGGAACTACGTGGGCGTCGTGCGCACCACCAAGCGGCTCGAACGCGCCGCCCGGCGCATCCACCTGCTGCGCGAGGAGATCAACGAGTATTACGCGAGCTATCACGTGACGCGCGATCTGCTCGAGCTGCGCAACCTGGTGGACGTGGCCTCGCTGATCGTCGCCAGCGCAATGTCGCGCCATGAGAGCCGCGGCTTGCACTACTCGCTGGATTGGCCGCAAACCAGCGCCGAGGCGCTACCCACGATCTTGTCGCCGCGGGGCGGGTTTACGTCCGACGCCTAGCGCGTGCTCCAGCGCCCAAGCGCCTACGGATCCGACGGGCGACACTCAACCGAGCTGCACCACACGCATCGAGAAGTCGATCGCCTTGATGTCCTTGGTCAGGCTGCCGACCGAGATTCGGTCCACTCCCGTGGCTGCGACCTGTTGGACGCTGCCCAGATTCACCCCGCCCGAGGCTTCGAGCAGGGCGCGGCCGCGGTTGAACCGGACCGCCTCGCCCATCGCCGCAAGGCTGAAGTTATCGAGCAAGATGGACCGGGCTCCGGCTGCCAGCGCCTGCTCCAGCTGCTCGATGCGACTCGACCTCGATCTGCACCGGAACGCCCTGGGTCAGTGCCTTGGCCATCACGGCGGCGATGCCGCCGGCCGCGGCGATGTGGTTTTCCTTGATCAATATCGCGTCGTACAGTCCCAGCCGCTGGTTGTCGCCGCCGCCTACGCGCACCGCGTATTTTTGTGCCAGGCGCAGACCCGGCAAGGTCTTGCGGGTGTCCAAAATGCGCGCCCGGCTGCCGGGCACCTGCGCCACCGCATCGACGTAGCGGTGTGTGGCCGTGGCTACCGCCGAGAGCAGTTGCAAGAAGTTCATCGCGGCGCGCTCGGCGGTCAGCAGTCCGCGCGCCGGACCTATCAACCGGCACACCAGGGCGCCGCTGCCTAGCTGCGCGCCTTCGGGGTAAAACCATTGAACGGCCAGCGCGGGATCGACCCGCTGCAGCACGCCTTCGAACCACGGGCGGCCGCACAGCACCGCCGGTTCGCGCACGATCAGTTGCGCCTCCACCCGAGTGCGCGGGTCGAGCAGCTCGCCGGTGCGGTCGCCATCGCCCACGTCCTCGGCCAGTGCGGCGCGGACGTTCTCAGCCAGCGCCGCTGCCAGCGCCGCATCGCATTCGACGTTCGGGAACCGGTCCGCGGCGCCCGGGCGCACCGAGCTCATCAGGCCGGTCCCGTACCCTGCGAACCTTGCTGGGCGAATGCCGGACCGGCAATCTTGTGCGCGGCGGCAAATGCCAGCATCCGGTCGATGGGTTGCTTGGCGCGCCGGGCCAGCGCAGGATCGACGTGGATCTCTTGCGTGGTATCGCCTTGCAGCGCCGCTTCCAAGGTCAGGGTGAGCCGCTGCAGATCGTTCATCGCCATCCAGGGACAGTGCGCGCAGCTCTTGCAGGTCGCGCTGGCGCCGGCGGTCGGCGCTTCGAGAAAGGTCTTGTCCGGCTGCAGCCTGGCGCATCTTGTGCAAGATGCCGTTGTCCGTGGCGACGATGAACTCGGTGCGCGGGCAGGCGTTGCGCGGCCATCAGCAGTTGCGTGGTCGAGCCGACGACATCGGCCTGGGCGATCACCGCAGCCGGCGACTCCGGATGCACCAGCACCTTGGCCCCGGGGTGCTCGCGTCGCAGCAGCTCCGAGCTCGATCGACTTGAATTCGTCGTGCACGATGCAGCTGCCGTTCCACAGCAGCATGTCGGCTCCCGTCTGCTGCTGCAGATAGCGGCCCAGGTGGAGGTCCGGCGCCCAGAGGATCTTCTGGCCCTGCTCGTGCAGGTGGCGCACGATCGGCCAGCGCCGGTGCTCGACGTGGCCACCCAGTCGGCGCGCGCCTTCACGGCGGCGCTGGTGTTGGCATAGACGACGACCGTGCGGTCCGGGTGGCGGTCGCAGAAGGCAGCGAATTCGTCGGCCGGGCAGCCCAGGTCCAGCGAGCAGGTGGCGTCCAGGTCGGGCATCAGCACGCGCTTGTCCGGGCGACAGGATCTTGGCGGTCTCGCCCATGAAGCGCACCCCGGCCACCACCAGGGTCTGCGCCGCGATGGTCGCGGCCGAAGCGCGCCATCTCGAGCGAGTCGGCGACGCAGCCGCCGGTGGCATCGGCCAGGTCCTGCAAGGCGCCATCGACGTAGTAGTGGGCCACCAGCACGGCATCGAGCGCGCGCAGCGCGGCAACCGCGCGCTGCGTGATGGCTTGTTGGGAAGTATCGGCCGAGCCCATGGGGAAAGACGGGAGGGATGATTTTGCGCGTCGAGTCTATCACGCGCCTCCGTGGCGTCTCTCTATAATGGGCGCCGACTTCGAGGCGCAGCGCGGACCCGCGCGGCGGGCCATCACGCAGCACAGCCGGGAGCGCAATTCGTGTCAACCATGCCAACACGCGCGGTGCCAAGCGCCTACCCGGGCGCAGGGGAGGCCCGTGCGGCGCGCTCGGATGCTGCGGGCGTTGCCGTGGTCGGCACGGGCGTGGTCGGACTGGCCGCCGCGCTCGGTTGCGCGCAGCTTGGAATTCCCGTCGCCTTGATCGGACCGACGCCGCGTCCCCGCTGCGACGAGCCAGCGTTCGATGCCAGGATCTACGCCATCTCGCCGGCGGCGCGCGGCTTGCTGACGGCGCAGCGCGTATGGGCGCGGGTTGATCCGGACCGAACCTGCGCCGTGACGCGCATGAAGGTGTATGGCGATGATGGTGCAGCGCTGCAGTTTGAGGCGCGCGCCGCCGGTGTCGAACGCCTGGCGACGATATGCGAAGAAAGCCAACTGCTGCAGGCGCTGTGGCTGGGATGCTCGATGGCGCCCGGGATCACCCATTACGCGCAAGGATTTGCCGCATTCGACCTGGATGCGGCAGGCGTGCACGTGCGGCTGCAAGGCGACGGCACGCAGGGCGCTGGCGCGCTCGATTGCGCGCTGCTGCTGGGCGCCGACGGCAAAGGTTCGTCGGTGCGGGCCGCGGCCGGCATCGGAGCGCAGACGACGAGCTACGGTCACACGGCGTTCGTCGCCAACTTCGGCTGCGAGCGGCCGCACCACGGCGTCGCCTACCAGTGGTTCACCGGCGACGAAGGCGTCGTCGCCTTGCTGCCGCTGCCGGGCAATCGGGTATCGCTGGTCTGGTCGACGCCGCTGCCACTGGTTGCGGAACTGCAGGCGCTGTCGGCGCAAGCTTTTGCCGAACGCGTGGCCCGGCGCAGCGGGTACGCGGTCGGGGCATTGGCCGCGCTGGGGGAGCGCCATACCTTTGCGCTCAACGAGGTCGTTGTCGATCGCCTCGCGCGCCCGGGCGTGGCGTTGCTGGGTGATGCGGCCCATGTCGTGCATCCGCTGGCCGGACAAGGATTGAACTTGGGCCTGCAGGACGTGTCGGAGTTGCTACGCCTGCTGCAGGCGCGCGAACCCTGGCGGGCGTTGGGTGATGGGGTCTGGCTGCGCCGCTACGAGAGGGCGCGGGCCGAGCCGATCGCGCTGATGCGCGAAACCGTGGGCGGATTGGCTCGGTTATTCGGGTCGCAGGACGTGCGCGTGCGGCGCTTGCGCAACCTGGGGCTGTCGGCCGTGAATGCGCTGGCGCCGCTCAAGCATGCGTTGATCCGCCATGCCATGGGCTAGGCGATGCGTGCGGTGGCCGATGCTTTGACCGCCGCGTCGACTTGTTCCTCGAACGAGGCGCAGGCGGCGCCGGCCGCGCGGCGCGTACGATGCGATCGGACCAGGCTGGCGCGCGTTCGGTAAAACCAGAAAGCAGGAAGGGAAAAATCCGTGGGTATTTCGTTGGAAGGTTCGGCACCGGCCGGCGCTTTGTTGCGCCGCTTGGCGGCGCTCGCCTGGGTCGGCGCGCTGCTGGCCGCACCGATGGTCGATGCGCAGGGGCCCGAGCCGTCTGCCACGGCGCCCGGTCCGGGCGCCGGCGCTCCCGCGCCCAGCGCCGCCGAAGCCCAGCCGGCGCCGACGGCGCCTTGTCCGACGAGCATGGGTTCTTACGCGTCGAGCGCGCTGGCGCCGGTCAATCCGGCCACCGCCGCGCTGATCCGCGAACGCCTGAAGAACCGGGTCGGCACGCCGACGTCGATTTGCCGCACGCCGTTCGGACTGTACGAAATCATTGTCGACGGGGAATTCTTCTATGTCGATGAGCGCGCCAACTTCCTGCTCACCGGCAACGCGTTCGACCTGCGCACCCAGGAGAACCTGACCGAAGCGCGCAAGGAGGACGCCTTGCGCATCGACTTCAAGACGTTGCCGCTGGAACTGGCGGTCACGACCGTGCGCGGAGACGGCAGGCGCAAGCTGGCGGTCTTCGAGGATCCGAATTGCCCGTACTGCAAGCGCTTTGAAAAGGATATCGCCAGGCTGTCGAATACCACGATCTACACATTCTTGTATCCAATCTTATCGCGCGACCCGAACGCGCCCAACGATTCTTACCCCAAGTCCAAGGCGATCTGGTGCGCGGCCGACCGCGGCCTGGCCTGGACGCAGGTGATGCGCGAAGGCAAGCAGCTGGAGGCCGCACCGGCCTCCTGCAAACACCCGCTCGAGGAGATCTTGGCGCTGGGTCAGAAGATGCACATCACCGGGACGCCGACCCTCATCTTCACGGACGGCCGGCGCGCTCCGGGCGCGATTCCGCTCGATCGCGTGGAAAAGATGATGGCCGAGGCCTCGCGCGCGACGCAGTCGCAGTAGGTCGCGCGCCGGGGCTTTTACGCTCCATCATCACAGCAGGCTCTGTGGGTCGACGCCGCGCGGCACCAGCAGGCGGATCGTACCCATGCTGCGCTGGTGCCCGGCGATGTCGCCTGCGTCCGGCCCCTGACCCCAGTAAAGGTCCAGGCGCAGCGGCCCGCGTATGGCGCCGCCCGTGTCTTGGGCCAGCGCGAGACGCGCCGGCGGCGGATCCTCGGGCGCACGGTAGTCGCCGGCGCCGGATCCGGCGCTGCTGGCAGATCCGACCGGTGCACGCGTCAAGCTCAGCAGCAGCGGGGCTCCGAGGGGAAGGTACTTGGGGTCGATGGCCACGGAAATGCCGGGGGTCAGGGCCACGCCCAGCGTGCCGACCGGTCCGGCGTCTTCCTTGGCCAAAGGCTGCTCGCGAAAAAAGACCATGCGCGGGTTTTGGTCGAGCAACTCGCGCACCCGCTGCGGGTGTGCATGGGCCCAGTCGGAGATCGACTGCATCGAGACGTGATCGGCCGGCAGTTCGCCGAGCTCGACCAACCAGCGGCCGATCGAGCGATAGGCCTGGCCGTTGCTGCCGGCGTAGGCCAGCCGGACCCAGAGTCCCTGTCCCAGGTGGATACGCCCGGATCCTTGCACTTCCAGGAAGAACGCCTCGATCGGGTCGCGCACCCAGAGCAGCTCCTGTCCGCGCAGCTGCCCGGAAGCTTCGAGCTCGGTACGCGGCGCCGTCGGTACGACCGCTGGCAGGCGGTAAACCGGGAAGACGAAGGGCTCGGAGCGCTGATGGCGCCCCTCGATTTCGGGCTCGTAGTAGCCGGTGATCAATCCGGTGTCACGCGGCGCCTGCTGCGGGCCATCGATGGCGAGCACCCGGTAGGCGTCCAGGTGCGCGGAAAAAAAGGCGCGTACTTGGGCACCGTTGTTCGGGTGCAGCACCAGCGCCTCGGTGCAAGGACTCAGCCACGCCTGGCGGTGCGGACGATGCGCCGCGGTCAGCGCGCGGCACGAAGCCATCCAGGCCGGCCAGGCGCTCAGCCAATTGGCATCGTCGATGCGCGACGGCGCTAGCGCCGCGTCGGGTTCGAAGCGCACCTGCGGCGCCGGCGCATGATCCGAGGTCGGAGGCCACGCCGAGAAAGGTGCCGGCAGCGGAGACGAAAACGGTGCCGGTTGCGGGGCAGCCTGCGAGGGGGCCCGCTGTGCGGGGAGGTTGGGGGCGGGCGCAGCCGGGCGCGCCGCGGACGGCGGCGCCGCAGGAGCGCCCGCTGGCCGCGGCGACGGTGCGCGGGTCTCGGGCGGAGCTAGCGTCTGGCATCCGCCCAAGCAAGCGACCGTCAGCAGCAGCGGACCCCAGCGGCGCGCCGAGAGAAACACCACGCCGCGCGCCGGGCGCTGGAGATTGCGCGCGTCGAACACGGCCGGGGACCTCAGTGCAGGACGCGCGGGATGGACAGCACGAATTCGGGGATCGGCACGTCAAAGGGCGTGCCGTCGGCGGCTACGCACTGGTAGCTGCCGCGCATCGTGCCCACGGGCATGCTCAACGGACAGCCGCTGGTGTATTCGAAGGCTTCACCCGGCGCCAGCCGGGGTTGCTCGCCGACCACGCCGGGCCCACGAACCTCCTCCACCTTGCCGTTGCCGTCGGTGATGATCCAGTGGCGCGAGATCAGCTGGGCCGACACATCCCCGGTGTTTTGCACGCGTATCGTATACGCGAATAGATACATGTCCGCCGCCGGATCGGACTGTTCGGCGACGAATCGGACCTGCACCTGCACGGAAAACCGTGGCTGACTCATAGTCTGCACATCGTACTAAAATGGCGCATGTGTCACCACGCGGCCTTCATCGCAAGCCCATGGCGGTCGCTGATAAATCCGTTGCATTTCCACCGCTACTAGCTGGCGCGCCGACCCGCGCCGTGGTTTCGTCTCCCGAAAGTGCCGCCCATGACCTCGAGCTTTCGCATTGCCCCTTCCATCCTCTCGGCCGACTTCGCCCGTCTGGGCGAGGAGGTGCGTTCGGTCATCGCAGCTGGCGCCGACTGGATACATTTCGACGTCATGGACAACCATTATGTTCCCAATTTGACCATCGGCCCGCTCGTCTGTGAAGCCATACGGCCGCACGTGACCGCGCCGATCGACGTGCATCTGATGGTCGAACCCGTGGATGCCCTGGTGCCGATGTTTGCCAAGGCAGGCGCCAACCTGATCTCCTTTCACCCCGAGGCCTCGCGCCACGTCGACCGTACGCTGGCCATGATCCGCGACCAGGGCTGCAAAGCCGGCCTGGTATTCAATCCCGCGACGCCGCTCGATTACCTGAACCATGTCATGGACAAGCTCGATTTCGTCTTGCTGATGTCGGTCAACCCGGGCTTCGGCGGCCAGAGCTTCATCCCGGAGACGTTAAACAAGCTCAAGGCGGCGCGCGCGCGCATCGATGAGTGGAAGCGCCAGAGCGGTCGCAGCATCCTTTTGGAGATCGACGGCGGGGTCAAGGTGGACAACATCGGCGCCATCGCGGCGGCCGGGGCCGACACCTTCGTCGCCGGATCGGCCATCTTCGGCTCGAAGAGTTACGCCGACACGATTGTGGCGATGCGCCGCGAGATCGACAAGGCCGTTGGCGTTCGATCGAACGCATGAGTGTCGCGGCCGAGGTAACCACGGCCCTGCGCGCCGCACCGATCGATCCGCACCGCGCACGCCTCGCGACCGGGGCCGATCCGGTGCCGGCGGCCAACCTGGTGCGTGCCCAACTGCTGCCGGCGGGGGCGAGTCGCCCGTCGGACTGCGCCAAGCGCGCCGGGCCGCGCGCCATGGCGCAGTCGGCGGTGCGCCGCGTTCCGGCCGGCTCGGCGCAGCCATGACCGAGCTCGAGTTTCAGGCGCTTGCGGCGCAGGGCTACAACCGCATCGCGCTGATCGCCGAGACCTTCGCCGATCTGGACACGCCGCTGTCGCTGTACCTCAAGCTCGTGCGCAGCCAGCCCGACAGCGCCAATTCCTACCTGCTCGAGTCGGTGGTCGGCGGCGAACGCTTCGGCCGCTACTCCTTCATCGGCTTGCCGGCGCGCACGCTGATCCGCAGCTTCATACATCCGGGCGGTCCTCATCGCACCGAGGTCGTGACCGATGGGCGGATCGTGGCCACGGACGAGGGCGATCCGCTGCGTTTTATCGAGCAGTACATGGCCCAGTTTCGCGTGGCGCTGCGCTCGGGTCTGCCAAAGTTCTGCGGCGGCCTGGCCGGTTATTTCGGCTACGACACGGTGCGCCTGTTCGAGCATCGCCTGGCGCACACGCCGCCCGATGAACTGGGGCTGCCCGACATCCAGCTGTTGCTCACCGAGGAACTGGCCGTCGTCGACAATCTAAGCGGGCGCGCCTATCTGATCGTGTACGCCGATCCGCAAGCAGCCCGAGGGGTACCAGAAGGGCCGCGCGCGCCTGCGCGAACTCAAGGCGCGGCTGCTGCGCCACGTCGAGCCGCCTCATACCCGGGCGAGCGTGCGCCGGCCCGAGGAGCGCGACTTCTCCAAGGCCGACTATCTCGACGGCCGTGGCCCGTGCCAAGGAGTACATCGTCGCCGGCGACGTCTTCCAGGTGCAGATCGGCCAGCGGATTCGCAAGCAGTTCGCCGACTCGCCGCTGTCGCTGTACCGGGCCCTGCGCACGCTCAATCCCTCGCCCTACATGTACTACTACGACTTCGGCGATATCCAGGTGGTCGGCGCCTCGCCGGAGATTCTGGTGCGCTCGGAGCAGCGCGAGGGCGACCGGCGGATTGCGATACGTCCGCTGGCCGGTACGCGTCCGCGCGGCGCCACGCCCGAACACGATGCGGCGCTGGCTGCCGAGCTGCTGGCCGATCCCAAGGAGCGCGCCGAGCATCTGATGCTGATCGACCTGGCGCGCAACGACATCGGGCGCATCGCCAAGATCGGCAGCGTGCAGGTGAGCGAGCAGATGGTGGTCGAGCGCTACTCCCACGTGATGCACCTGGTCAGCCACGTCGAGGGCAGCCTGCAGCCGGGCATGACCAACTTCGACGTGCTGCGCGCCACCTTCCCGGCCGGAACGCTGTCCGGCGCGCCCAAGGTGCGCGCGATGGAGATCATCGACGAACTCGAGCCCGTCAAGCGCGGCATCTACGGCGGCGCCTGCGGCTACTTGAGCTTTGGCGGCGACATGGATCTGGCGATTGCGATCCGCACGGGCATCATCAAGGATAATACGCTGTACGTGCAGGCCGCAGCCGGCATCGTCGCCGATTCGGTGCCTGAAATGGAATGGCGCGAGACCGAGGTCAAGGCGCGCGCCGTCCTGCGCGCTGCCGAGCAGGTGGAAGACGGCTTCGACCTCGAATAGGCGCGGCTCCAGGCCCCAAGCCGCGGCTCAAAGGGGCGAGCCACATGACGGAAGACGTCGTCCGTCCCGCCACAGCATCCCCTGGGCAATCGGCGAGCGCAGGCGGCCAAGATCGGCAATGCAAGCGACGTCGAATTTGCCTTGCGTTGACGCGGTCTGGCCGCTTGACCGGGGATCGGCCCACCTGTCCGGCTTCGCGCCGACGCGTCCTCGGGATCGGCGTGTCATCCGCGCACGTCCCGCCTTGCAGGCCGCCGGCGCTAACGACAAGAAGCACGGGCTGCGCATCATCGAGAACGCGGCACGCGGATGACGCAGGCCTTGCCCAGAGAAGATCGCACACAGCCCAGGCGTCGTTCTGGTCCATGACGGTCGTTGGGCGCCTCGCCCGCCCAACCTGTTCCGGCGCACAAGGCGGACCGGAGTTCTTGGTTGCAACGAACGCACCAATGCAAAAGGCCCCGGTTTCCGGGGCCTTTTTCCTTTCAGAGCGATCGGGCCGTCGAGATGGCACCGTCACGCCGACGTGCGATTTAGAACACGTGCTGCACGCCCAATCCAACGAAGGTCGTGGTGGAGCCGGCGACGGCGAAGAGCCCGACCGGGGTGTAAATGCCGCCCAGTGCAGCGCTCGCGCCAGGCCCGGTGGTTGCGGTGTAGGCATCGACCTTCACGCTTGCCACCTGCGCGTACACGGAGGTGCGCTTGGACAGGGAGTAGCTGTCCATCAGGGCGATTTCCGTGGTCTTGCCGCCCAGGTTTGCACCGTCATCCTTCGATTGATACCACGCAAGATTTGCCGTATTGGCGCCCGTCTTCCAGTCCACGCCGATGCCGATGTTCTTCACATCGTCAGCCGCGCCGGCGTTCGAGTAGTTGGACTTGTAATTGCCGTACTGCACGCGCACGGCGAACGGCGCGAACGAATAGGCAAGGCCGACGTTGTAGATCTCGCTTCCCGTACCGCTGTAGGCAGGAGATTGTCCGGGAGCCTTTTCTTGCGCCCAGTCGCCCGAAATCGTGAAGCCGCTGTTCGAATAGGTTGCGCCGATCGAGGTCTGCGAGTTGGCCGAGGAGCTGCCGGCAACGCCGCCGAAGCCGTACAGGACGCCCAGGAACAGACCATTGCCCGCGTACGTGTAGCTCACCGCGTTCGCATCGAAGATACCGCCTTGCAGGGCGAAGCTGGTACCGCTGCCGATCGTGGCCACGATCCAGTGCTCAAGGGAGCTCAACGAATCGGTCATGCCGCGCGGCTCGGTGCTGATCGCCGCGACCAGCGCAGGGTCGACCTGCAGACCGGCGGCAACGGTACCCCACCAATCGCCGCCGAGGGTGACCTTTGCTTCGCGACCGAAGGTTTGGGACTGGTAGACGCCCGGGCTGTTGTGCGTGCCGTTGGCCGTGCTGAAACCGCCTTCGAGTTGGAAGCCAGCCTTGAGGCCGCCGCCAAGATCCTCAGTGCCCTTCAGGCCGTAGATGCTGGGAGCCATCTGGGCGTCCTGGAAAGCGGTGACACTTCCGGTGTTGTTCGGATTTGCTGCCGTGGGGTTCGGAGCCTTGCTGGCCGTCATGACGCCAGCGTCGACGATGCCATACACGGTCACGCTGCTGTTGTCGGCCTGGGCCAACCCGGTGAATGCGCCAAAAACCGCTAGCGCAACTAGGGACTTCTTCATGGATAACTCTCCTTAGGGATTCTTTTTGAAACGAACCACGCCGTTGCTGCGACAAAGCTCAGTAAAGCTAGGGACCGAACTTTACCCTGGACTGGCGCTGTAGGCCAAAAACAACAGCTCTGAAAACAACACCCTGGAGGCCTGAGCTACGGCGGTTTGTGCCCGGCTGGCGATGGGCACGGCAAAAGAAATGAGATCTGTTCGCATCTATCCGTCCAGCAGCGCGGAGATGCGAGGCAAATGCAGTAGCTATGCGGTTCTCATGGTTTCGCGGGATTCGGCGCGGGCGGCGCTTTCGCGGCAGGTGCGCCGGCGGAGCCTTGGCGCAAGCGGCCAACGATGCCCTGGGGGAAAAACGTAACAATTAGTACAAACAGCACGCCCAGCCATAGCAGCCAGCGGTCCGGGTGAAAGAGTGCCGCAAGGACCGGAACGCCGGACAGGCCGGCGCTGACCGTGCCCAACAGGTTTTGCAGGTAGTACTCGGCGACCACCACCAGGATGGCGCCCAGGACGGCGCCGTACAGCGTCCCCATGCCGCCGATGACGATCATCAACAGCACGTCGACCATCAGCGAGAATGAAAGGGTGGCGTCCGGGCCGACGTAGTGCAGCACCAACGCCATCAAGCCGCCAGCCAGCGACGCCATGACCGCGGCGAGCACGAAGGCGATCGTGCGGTAGGCGACAACCTGGTAGCCCATGGCCTCGACCCGGAATTCGTTTTCCCGGATCGCCTGCAGCACCCTGCCAAAGGGCGAATTGACGACCCGCAGCAGGACCAGGAACAGTACCAGGCAAGTGACCAGGGTAAGGTAGTACGTCAGTATCGTGCCGTTGATTCTGACGCCCAGCACGGGATCTTCGAGCAAGCGAAAACCCGGGCGCAACAGCTCGGGGACGGAAAAGGTCAGTCCATCCTCCCCGCCCGTAAGGTCGCGCCATTTGGTCGCTACGATTTCGGCAAAGCTGGCTACCGCCAAGGTGATCATGGAGAAGAAGATCGCGCGCACACGCAAGCTCAGCAGGCCGATGAACACCGCCACCACGATCGCCACGACCACCGCGCCCGCCGTGCCCAAGGCCACCGCGCTCCAGCCCACCCACCCCTTGGCGAGCAGGATGGCGACGCCGTAGGCGCCGATGCCGAAGAACATCATGTGGGCAAAGGAGACGATGCCGGTGTAACCGAGCATCAGGTCGTAGCTGGCAACGAGCAGCGCAAAGATGCAGACGCGCGAGGCCACGCCCAGCGCTTTGGTGCCTGGAAAGACAAAGGGAGCCAGGATCAGCGCGAAAAGAACGACGAGCATCAACGCGTTGAGCAGCCGTCGGCCCGGTGGGTTGTCGGACAGGACGGCGCTCAGCACGCCGGCGCCTTCGCCTGCGGCATGCGAAGGGACCTCCGGAGCAGGGCCTGTTGGCGCAAGCTTGGATTCCATATCAATGCCCCGCCACCGGCAGCAGCCCGCGCGGCCGCCACATCAAAATCAGGAACATGAGCAGGATGTTCGAGCCGACCGCCAGCTGAGGGAAGAGAAAGCCAACGTAGTTGCTCGTCAATCCGACCAGGATTGCGCCGACAAAGCAGCCTTCGACCGATCCGAGACCGCCAATGATCAAGATGATGAACACCAGGACGTTGACGGCATCGCCCAGCTGGCTGTTGATCAAGGATTGATATTGCCCCCACATCATGCCGCCCATGCCCGCCAGCGCCGTCCCGGCGACGAACACGCCGATGAACAGCTGGCGAATGTGGTAACCAAGCGATTCCACCATCTCGCGGTCCTCTACGCCGGCTCGAACCAGCAGTCCGATCCGGGTGCGGGTCAAGACGAGTTGCATGCCGACGGCCACGACCAGCCCGACACCGAGCGCCACCAGCCGATACGTCTCAATCGAAGAGGAACCGACAAAGATGCTGCCTCGTAGTGCGACCGGCTTGGGAAGCGCGATGGCATCCGGGCCCCACACAACGATCACCATCTGCTCGATGACGATCAAGGCGCCTACCGTGATCAGGATCTGGCGCAGAGGCGCACCATAAACGCGCCGGACGATGATGCGTTCAAAGAAATAGCCCAGCGTCCCGCTGGCGGCCGCCGCGGCCAGCAAGGCCAGCAAGATCGCGGCCAGATTCATCGGGAGGGATTCTTCGCCGGTCCAGCCGGTAAGCCGCCCGAGCACCGAAGCGGCCACATAGGCACCGACCGTGATGAACGCGGCGTGGGCGAAGTTCAGGACATCCATGAGTCCGAAGATCAGCGTGAGCCCTGCGGCCATCAAAAACAGCATGACGCCCATCGAGAGCCCGGCAACCGTCAGCGTCAGCCAGGGCACTCGATCCCCATCGCGGGCAAGGCCATCAGCACGAGAATCGGCGTCAGCCGCGTACGGCGCCCATCGTTGCACATAAATCGCGCCAGACAACAGCGGGCAGGCTGCTCATCGGTCCGTCGCTCCCAGGCTCAGGCCGAGCAGCCGCTGCTGCAACGATTCGTCGGCATTGAGTTCGCCGACATGCCGCCGCGTGGACGATGCGGCCTTGATCGATTACGGCGACGTCGTCGCCCATGGCGCGCGCCACGCGGAAATTCTGTTCCACCAGCAGCAGCGTCGTTTGCTCTGCCTTGAGCGCCAGCAAGGCGACGATGAACTGGTCCACCATCGCCGGCGACATGCCCTTTGGTCGGCTCGTCCACGATCAACAGCCGGCGCTTTTCGATGATGGCCGCGGCTAATCGCCAGCATCTGCTTTTGACCTCCCGACAGCAAGCCGGCGGCCGAGTCCCACTTGAGTTTGAGCGCCGGAAACCTTTCGAGCACTTGGTCGAGCCGCTCTTGGGCGAATCCCTGCGGGCCGGTGGCTAGCAGCAAGTTCTCCCGCACGGTCAGATTGGCCGAAAATGCCCATGCCTTCGGGAACGTAGGCGATGCCCAGCCGCGCGATGTCCGGGGTGGCCAGGTCAGCAAAGACTGCCCGTCGAATTCGATCCGTCCCTTGCGCGCCTTCCACAGTCCCATGATCGTGCGCAAGGTCGTGGTCTTGCCCGCGCCATTGCGCCCGAGCAGCATCGTGACGCGCTCGCGCCGCACCGTAAGGTCGACGCCGTGCAGGATGCTGGTAGCGGCCAATGTCCGTATGAACGCCTTCGAGGCGCAGCAGGACATCATCGCTCGCCGCGCGGTGCGACCTCGCCCTCAGCCATGGCCTTGCTCGCGTCGCCTTCGACCGGGCTGCGGGGCCAGTCCCAGGTAGGCGTTTTGCACCGCCGGCGAGGCCACGACTTCTCCGGGGATCCGTCAGCGATCAGCGTGCCGTCCTGCAAGACGACGATGCGGTCGGCCAGGCGCCGAACCACGTCCATCTTGTGCTCGACCAGCAAGATGGTCTTGTCGCCTTCGCTTTTCAGATCCTCGATCAGGTCCAGGATCATCGGGATCTCGTCGACGCTCATGCCGGCGGTCGGCTCGTCGAACAAGAACACCTGTGGCTTGAGCGCCAGCAGGATGGCCACCTCCAGCTTGCGCTGGTCGCCATGCGCCCAGGGCGGACGCCGGCAGGTCGGCGCGCGCCGTTGAGCTTGACGCGGTCGACTAGGCGCCGCGCCTCGTTGGTGAGGCGGGTATCGCGCGCCGGCGATGCTCAGGAGGTTGTAGCGGACGCCGGCGACCGACTGCACGGCCAGGCGGACGTTCTCCAGGACCGACAGATTCGGGTACAGGTTCGTGAGCTGGAATCCGCGCCCGAGTCCCAAGCGCGCGCGCCGCGGCGCCCGATGCCGGGTGATGTCGGCGCCGAGCAGGTGCACGGTGCCGCCGGTCGGACGTAGCTGCCCGACAGCAGGTTGAAGTATGTCGTCTTGCCGGCGCCGTTGGGACCAACAATCGCGGTCAGCGTGCCGCGGTGGAAGTCGCAGGTCACTGCGTTGACCGCGACGTGGCCGCCGAAGCGGATCGTCAAGTCACGCGTCGCCAGAACTACATAGGGTCGTGCGGCAATTCCTTCAGCGGAATCGCCGCTACTCTCAGGCCTCGACATGACCCGGCGTCATGCAACGTGCTTCCCCGCTCAGTGCGCCCCATTGCGGATGGGAATCTTCATCTCATCGATGGAAATCACGCGTTGCAGCTCCGGTATCGCCCAGGCGACATTCGGGTCGACCTTGATCTTGAAGCCGTACATGGGTTGCAGCAGCTGGTGGTCTTCCTTGCGGAAGGTGACCTTGCCCTTGGGCGATTCGAAGGACATGCCCTCCATGGCGGCGATCAGCTTTTCCGTATCAATCGATCCGCCGGTCTTCTTCAGCGCCTCGACCACGGCCTGGCCAGCGATGAAGCCGCCAGCTGTGAAGAAATCCGGTGGCTCGCCGTTATAGAGTTTCTTGTTCTGCGTCACGAGCGCAATCGTTCACCTTGTTCTTGGGGTTCTCATAGTAGTAGTAGCCCGCGCCCTCCAAGCCTGGAAAGTCCTTGTAAGCGACCAGCGCCGGCAAGATGTTGCTGCCCGTGGACATCGTAATTCCCAGCCGTTCGGGATTCAAAGCCTTGAGCGCGGACATCGGGTTGCCGGTTCCGCCCCAGTTCATGAAGATGATCTTGCGGCCCTGCTCCTTGGCCAGTGCATCGAAGATGCGCTGGAAGGACGCCGTGAAGTCGGTCGTGCCCAGCGGCGCGTACTCTTCAAAGACCAGCTTGGCGCCGGTCGGGGCGAGTGCCGCCTTGAAGGCGGAGACGAAGTCACGCCCGAAGGCATAGTCTTGCGCGATCGTCGCGATCACCGTGCCAGGTTTGCCGATGGCCAACGCGTTGGACACGGCGTCCTGGGTGGAATTGCGCCCCGTGTGGAAGATATAGCGGTTCCACTTGTCGCCGGTGATCGAATCGGCTACGGCGGGCTCAACGATCAGGATCTTCTTGTTGTCTTGCGCGACCGGCAACATCGCCAGCGCCACCGCCGAACTCGTGCCGCCAATCGCGATGTCGGCGCCGTCGTCGTTATAGGCTTCGCCCAGCAGGTTGCGGCCCACATCCGGCTTGGCCTGACTGTCCTTTTCGATCACCACGAGCTTGTGGCCCGCGACGGTCATCGTGCCACCCGTGGCATAGTCGAGGCCCATCGCCAGACCGGCGGACGTCTGCTTGGCATAGGCTTCGAACGGTCCAGTCCTGTCGGCGATCAAGGCGATCTTGATTGGCTTTTCGTCCGCGCTGGCGGGCGCGCTCATGCTGCTCATCATGCCGGCAACGCCGGCGATCGTCGCCGTTAAGGCGATCCAATGACGTTTCATGTCGAGACTCCCCAAGGTTCTATCGGCCAGCGGGCGGCTGGTCTATGAAGTTTTGCGTAGATTACGCGAAAAACTCGGCGCAAAACCACAACCATGCGGCCGAGCGCGCGACCATTTCATGGACGGCATAGTTCGCAAGTCTGAGCGCGGCCGCGGGGGGAGGTTTGCGCTAGATCAGCAAAGCCAACCGCGCAAAAACCCGGATCGCGTTGCCGAGTGATTGTCGCGAGCAAATGGGTCACGCCGCACGGTGGGTCCCATCGCTCAAGGCGGCAGTTAGCGGACGCGGAAATTGTGCGGTGCGGTCCTGGTGCGCGCAACGACGTGCGCGCCGGCCACGCGTTTTGCAGGGCTATGGCGGTCGTGCCTGGTTTACCATTGCCGTCCTCGGGCAGTGCGGTCGGGCGCAAGTGCTTGCGCGGATCTCGGGCGAATTCACCGTTGAGTGCGGAATTGGGGAGACAGTACATGGACATGAAAAGACGTCGGATCGCGGCGCTCGGCGCCCTGTTGATGATATGGGGTGCTCCTTTGCTGCCGGCCGCGGCCGTCGAACCGCTGAAGATCGGCCTGGTGCTGCCGATGTCCGGGCCCTTCGCCGGCTACGGCAAGCAGATCGAAGGCGGCGTGCGGCTGTACCTCAAGCAGCACGGCGACACGTTCTCAGGGCGCAAGGTCGTGCTGGTCGTCAAGGACGATACCGGTGTCGCCCCGGAAATCAGCAAGCGGGTGGCGCAGGAACTGGTCGTGCAGGACAAGGTGGACATCCTCGCCGGATTCGGCCTGACGCCATCGGCATTTGCCGTTGCGCCGATCGCGACCGAGGCCAAGAAGCCGATGATCGTGATGAATGCCGCGACCTCGGCGGTGACGACCAAGTCCAACTTCATCCTGCGCACGTCGATGACGCTGCCGCAGATCACGGCGCCGATCGCCAGCTGGGCGGCCAAGAACGGCATCCACAAAGTCTTTACCGTGGTGGCCGACTACGGCCCGGGGCACGACGCCGAGGGCCAGTTCAAGAAGACCTTCGGCGCCGCCGGCGGCGAGGTCGTGGGTGAAGTGCGCACGCCGGTGAAGAACCCGGATTTCGCGCCGTTTCTGCAAAAGGTCAAGGATGCACATCCCGATGCCGTCTTCCTCTTCGTGCCCGCCGGCGAGCAGGGCGTCGGGTTCATGAAGGGTTTTGCCGAGCGCAGACTTGGCCAAGTCCGGCATCCAGCTGATTGCCACAGGCGACTTGACGGCGGAGGACAGTGCTCGACGCGATCGGCGATCCGGCCCTGGGGGTCATCAATTCGTTTCATTACTCGGAAGCGCACAAATCGCCGGAGAACAAGGCATTCACCGACGCTTGGTACAAGGCCTACGGTCCGGACCGGCCGGACTTCATGGCGGTCGCCGGGTACGATGGCATGCACCTCATCGAGGAGACGCTCAAGAAGACCGGGGCAAGCGCCGAGGGCGAAGCGTTCGTCGAGGCGGCCAAGGGCTTGAAATGGTTGAGCCCGCGCGGACCCGTCAGCATCGACCCGGCGACGCGCGACATCGTCCAGACGATCTACATCCGCAAGGTGGCCAGGGTGGACGGCAAGCTGCAAAACGTCGAGTTCGACCAGGTGGCCGATTTCAAGGACCCCGGCAAACCGTAGCGGTCGCGATGGATCCGGCGAACGGGCACGGGCCCAGGGGCCAATCGTGACGGTGCTGTTTGACGGCATCGCCTCCGGGATGTTGTTGTTCCTGATCAGCGTCGGGCTGTCGGTGACGTTGGGCTTGATGGGTTTCGTTAACCTGGCCCACGGCGCCTTTGCCATGTTGGGCGGCTATATCTGCGTGAGCCTGCTCAACCGGGCCGGCATGCCGTTTCTCGTGGCCTTGCCGCTGGTCACGGCAGGCGTCGGGGCTGGTCGGCGTGGTCCTCGAGCGCCTGTTGTATCGGCGGCTGTACGCCGCGACGCACCTGGACCAGGTATTGTTTTCGATCGGCCTGATGCTGATGTCGATCGCCGCGGCCCACTACTTTTTCGGTGACCAGCAGCAACCGCTGGTGCTGCCCGAGTTCCTGCGCGGCCAGATTGCCCCTGCTGGGCTTCGATATCGGGGTGTACCGGCTGTTTCTCGTCGTCCTCGGGTTGTTGATCGCCGCCGCGCTCGAGGCGCTGGTGCGCCGTACGCGTTTTGGCGCGCGCTTGCGCGCGGCGGTGGACAATCCGCGCGCGGCGCGGGGTTTGGGCATCGACGTGGACCGCGTATTCACCCTGGCCTTCGCACTCGGATCGGCGCTGGCCGGCTTGGGTGGTGCGCTGGGCGTGGAAGTGCTGGGCCTCGATCCGGGGTTTCCCGTGAAGTACATCGTCTATTTTCTCATCGTCGTGGCCGTCGGCGGCAGCGGCAGCATTCTGGGCTCCCTCGTGGCTTCGCTGGTTCTGGGCGTTGCCGACGTGACGGGAAAGTACTACCTGCCCGCAGGTGGGCGCTTTCGTCATTTATGCGGTGATGGTGGCCATGCTGATCTTGCGTCCCCAGGGCTTGCTTGGCCGTGCCGGCGCGCGCTGAAGCGAAGTGCCGCGGCGGCTCTCGCCGATTCGCAGGCCGGTGGCACGCTGGCGCTGGTCCGAGCGGCTGTTCTGGACGCTGCCCCTGGCCGCCTACTTCGCGTTTCCGGAAAGCTTGGTCCTGCTGTCCCAGATCGCCATCACGGGACTCTTTTGCCTGTCCTTGGACCTGATCCTTGGTTATGCCGGCATCGTTTCGCTGGGTCACGCGGCGTTTTTCGGCGTTGGCGCCTATGCCGCCGGGCTGCTGGCGAGCCACGGCCATGGCGATCCGCTGCTGGGTCTGGCCGGCGCCGCGCTGTGCGCTGCGGCGCTGGGATACGCCAGCAGCTTTCTGGTACTGCGCGGGGCAGACCTGACGCGGCTGATGGTGACGTTGGGCGTGGCGATGATGCTGTACGAAGCGGCCAACAAGCTCACCGAGTTCACCGGCGGGGTCGATGGCCTCTCCGGCATGGAAGTGCAGCCGCTTTTGGGACGATTTGCCTTTGACCTGTACGGCAAGACGGGCTACGTGTACGCCGTGACGGTTTTGTTTCTGCTCTTTATGCGTCGCGCGGCGACTGGTGCACAGCCCGTTCGGACTGAGCTTGCGCGGCATCCATCTCAATGCCGGGCGCATGCCGGCGCTGGGCACGCCGGTCAACCGCAGACTGTCGGCCATCTACACCATCGGGGCGGCCTATGCCGGCGTGGCCGGGGCCCTGATGGCCCAGACCACGCAGTTCGTCGCGGTCGACGCGCTCGCGTTTTCCCGTTCGGCCGAGCTGCTGCTGATGTTGGTGCTTGGCGGTTCGGGCAGCCTGTACGGTGCGCTGATCGGGACCGCCGTCTTCATGACCGCGCGCAATCTGCTGGCCAACATCAACCCGCAGTTTTGGCAGTTCTGGCTGGGTTTGCTGCTGGTCCTCGTGGTCCTGTTCGCTCGCGACGGCATCATGGGCGGCTTGCGCAAGAGTGCCGACCGCTGGCGTACGCGCGCGCAGAAAAGAGCGCAGCGCAAAGCGCAGCGTGAGGCGCGCGCCACCGCTGGGAGCGTGGCCCGGTGAATGCGGCCCTGGAAACGCGTGCGCTGGCCAAGAGGTTCGGCAGCCTGGTGGCCACCGACAGACGTCAACCTAAGCGTGCGGGCCGGCGCCCGACACGCGCTGATCGGACCCAACGGCGCGGGCAAGACGACACTGATCAATCTGTTGACGGGATTTCTCGAACCCAGCGCCGGTGAAGTACTGCTCCATGGCGAGGAGGTGACGCGGTTGAGCCAGCATCGGCGCGTACGGCGCGGTCTGGTGCGCACGTTCCAGATCAACCGGCTGTTCGCCGACCTGACGGTGCTCGAATCGGTGCTGCTGGCGGTCAATGAAAGACTGGGCTTGGGCGCGCGCTTCTGGCGGCCGGTGGCCGGTTTTGGCGAGGCCCTCGACGAGGCCGTCAGCGTGCTCGAGCGCATGCGGTTGCTCGACGTCGCGCAACAAAAGACACGCAACGTGGCCTACGGCAAACAGCGCCTGCTCGAAATTGCCATGGCGCTGGCATCGCGTCCTAAGGTGCTGCTGCTCGATGAGCCGGCCGCCGGCGTACCGACGGCGGAGAGCCGCGAGCTGTTCGAGACCATCGCTAGCCTGCCGCGGGACGTCACCGTGGTGCTCATCGAGCACGACATGGACCTGGTGTTTCGCTTCGCCGATCGCATCTCGGTTCTGGTCAATGGCGCGCTGCTCACCGAGGGCGAGCCCGAGGCGATTGCCCGTGATGCGCGTGTCAAGGAGGTCTACCTGGGGGAGGCGATCAGTGGTTGAGGTTCGGGTTGCTGAGGCGGTGCATGGCTGAGCTGCTGTGCGTGGCGGGTTTGTCGGCGGGCTACGGCGAGGCCGTGGTCCTCGAAGACGTCGAATTCGGGCTCGAGGAAGGCGACAGCCTGGCGCTGCTCGGCCGCAACGGCATGGGCAAGTCCACGTTGCTGGCCACTTTGATGGGTGCCACGCGCCAGCGCGCGGGCAGCATCCGCTTCGGGGGCGCAACGTGGCCGCCGTTCCCGCGCATGGGCGCGCCGCCCTGGGGTTGGGATGGGTGCCGCAGGAGCGAGACATCTTTGCCTCCCTGACGGTGGCGGAAAACCTTACCGTGAGCGCCCGCCCCGGTGCCTGGGACTTGCGTCGTGTCTACGCCTTGTTTCCGCGGCTGCGGGAGCGCCGCACCAATATGGGCAACCAGCTATCGGGCGGGGAGCAGCAAATGCTCGCCATGGCGCGGGCGCTGCTGCTCAATCCACGCCTGCTGCTGCTTGACGAACCGCTCGAGGGTCTGGCGCCGCTGATCGTGCACGAGTTGCTGGGCGTGATCGAACGCCTGATCCAGGAGGGCAGCATGGCGGTGATCCTGGTCGAGCAGCATGCACGCCAGATCCTGCCCTTGACGCGCCAAGCGATGGTGCTGGAGCGCGGCCGCCAAGTCTATCTGGGCGCCAGCGACACGCTGCGCCAGGATCGGGCCCTGCTCGACGGCTGGCTCGGCGTCGTTGGCCACTGAAAGGAAGACCGCCATGCGCGCGATCGACATCATCCACAACGAACACAGAGCCCTTGCCGCCGCCTTGCAGGCGATGCGCGTTGTCATGGACGGGATCCGAGACCAGGGGCGCACGCCCGACTTTTCCTTGCTGGCCGCGCTGATCGAATACATCACCCAGGTGCCCGAGAAGCTGCACCATCCCAAGGAGGACGACTACCTCTTCGCCCGACTGCGCCTGCGCGCCGAAGCGTTGGCGCCCTTGCTCGATCGCTTGCAGGCGCAGCATCGCGAAGGCGCGGTCCTGATTGGGCAATTGCAGGGCGCTTTGATTCACTACCTGGCGCATGGGGCCGAAGGGTTTGCCGCGTTCGACGAGCAGGCGCGCCGCTATCTTGCCTTCAACTGGGAACATCTGCGCACCGAGGAAAACGAGCTGCTGCCCCAGGCGCGCCAATTGCTTGGCGCCGACGACTGGGCGCAAATCGACGCCGCGTTCGAGGCCAACCGCGGCCCTTGGTCGGGTCCGACGGGGGAGTATCAGGCGCTGCTTTCGCGCATCGTCAACATGGTGCCGCCGCCCTATGGCGTCGGTCCCGGTTGAACCAGGCGCCTGGCGACGACCCGCGCGCAGATAGCCCGGGCAGCGACGCCACAGCACCGAAGCGTCCCGATCGCCGACGGATCCTTAGCCGCCGGGCGGTCCTCCAGGTCCGCCGCCTGCGGCCACGCCAGAGGCGTACTCCCCCGCGGGTCGTGGGCCCAACGCAGCCGCACGCTGCGCCGCTTCGTGCCGGTACGGCATCTTGGAGCCGCGCGGACGGCGTGACCGCATCGGCGGCGGCTTCAGCTACGGGGCGCGAGCCGGCTCGCGGGCGCGCAGGGTCCGAAGCGACAAGCAACAACGGTAATATGCCGCCTGGCAGAAGGCGCAAGGCGGTAGAGACCGAGGCATACGACGCCCAAACTCCGCGAAGACACCAGCCTTCGCTGAACGAACCCCGTTGAGCGGGCCGTCCTTGATGGGCACGCGATGCGTTGCCAGGGTTACGCGTATGGTTCGAGACACTGCCGCAGCGCACCTTACCCACCCAAAGTACCGTTCCGATATCGATGGACTGCGCGCCATCGCGGTGCTTTCCGTTGTGGGTTTCCATGCCTTTCCCTCCCTGGTGAAGGGGGGGTTTGTCGGCGTGGACATCTTCTTCGTCATTTCGGGTTACTTGATCTCGACCATCATTTTCGAGAACCTGGACCGAAACGCCTTTAGCTTTCGCGAGTTCTACGCCCGGCGCGTCAAGCGCATATTTCCCGCCCTCCTCTTGGTATTGATCGCCAGCCTGGCCGTCGGCTGGTTTGCGCTGTTCGCCGACGGATACAGGGAATTGGGCAAGCATGTTCTGGGCGGGGCCGGCTTCGTATCCAATTTGGTTCTTTGGAGCGAGAGTGGCTATTTCGACAGTGCCGCCGCGACAAAACCGCTGTTGCACCTGTGGTCGTTGGGCATCGAAGAGCAGTTCTATATCTTCTGGCCGCTGCTGCTTTGGTTCGGGTGGCGCCGGCGCCTGAACCTATTGGCAATTGCTATCGCCGTCGCCGCGCTTTCCTTTGCGGACAATCTCGCCCAGGTCAGGAGCGACGGCGTCGCCGCGTTCTACTCTCCTCAAACCCGATTCTGGGAGTTGATGGTCGGGTCCGTCTTGGCCTACCTACAGTTGTTCCATCGCACGGCGCTCGCACGATCTCATCCCCGATGGGATCGATGGGCTGCCCGTGCCGTCAGCTCGATCAACGCGCGCATTGGCGCCAATAAGGCGCGCAACGTGCAGTCGCTTATTGGGGCTGGCCTGGTCCTGGCCGGCATCTCGTTGACCAGCAGGGGAAAGCCCTTCCCGGGCTATTGGGCGCTGCTGCCGACGATGGGCGCTGTCTTGATCATTTCGGCCGGCAAGCAGGCCTGGGTGAACCGTACGCTGCTATCGAACCGCGTGATGGTCTGGTTCGGAGTCATTAGTTACCCGCTCTATTTGTGGCATTGGCCAATTCTTTCGTTTCAGCAAATCATCGAAGGCGTACCCGCCACGCGAATGTTTCGCGTTGGCGCCGTGGCTGGTTCGATCTTGCTGGCGGCCGCAACCTACTATTTCCTGGAGCGGCCCGTTCGATTCGGCGGCCATGGCAAAGCCAAGACGACGGTTTTGGTTGCAGCGATGCTGATGCTCGCTGCGGCGGGCTACGGCATCTTCCTGGCCGATGGCCTGCCCAAGAGGCGGGTCGTGGATTCGACCAACCAACTGGTCAACGCGCTCTCGGGCATTTCGAACGTCTATACGTTCTTTGGCGGAAATTTTCGCTGGGGCAGGTGCTACTCGGCGCCCGAATCCGTCACCCGGGCGCAAAAGATGCAAGATTGCGTCGACCCGATCCGCCCATTGGTCTTTCTTTGGGGGACTCGTATTCCGCTTCTCTTTACCCGGGCCTGCTGCGGCTGCAGAAGGAAAGCTCGAATGCCTTCGGAATCGCGCAGTTCTCCGACAGCAACGTCCCGCCGTTCTTTGATAAAGACAAGAAATCGACGGCGTGGTCGAAGAACAATCGGACCTTATGGGAGGTCAACACCGAGAAGCTGGAGATCGTTGGCGAGACGAAGCCCGCCTTGGTGATCATTGCATGGATGTTCAACGGGCTCAACGGAATCCTGGATAAAGAGCAGGCGGCGGCGGAAATCGAGAAGACCGTACACAGGATCAGAGCGGTTTCCCCGGGCACCAGGGTGCTGGTTGTCGGTCCGGTACCTCACTGGAACAAGACGCTCAAGGACGTCTTGATTAAGTACGCCGCCGAGCACCAAGGCGCCTTGCCGCCGAGCGTCACGTCGTATGGACTGCAAGAGGACCCAGGGAAATGGGATCTTTTCTTGAAGGACAAGTTCGTCAAGCTGGGCATCGACTACGTGTCCCCGCTGGACTACCTGTGCGATGCCTCGGGCTGCTTGACCAGGACCGGCGAGAATCCAAAGGACCTGACGACGATAGACTCGGGGCACCTCACCGACAACGGTTCGGAGGTCTTGATGGAAAGGATGAAAGGAGAAATCGAACGTCGGCTGAGGTAGCCGACGGCGATGCCGTTCCCGGCGCGCAAGGCGCCACGGGTTTGGCAGTTCCGCGCCCTTTTTTCGCGCGTTTGCCTGGTTGCCAAGGGGCAACGTGGCTTGCTGCCGCGCAGCTGGCGGTTTTCGCGCAAGCGCTCGGACGCTGGCATCAACGCTCCGAGAAAACGGCAGTCGCCTAGCCGAGTTTCCGCTGATGGTTCGCCGGCGCGGGGAGATTCCGATCGCTCCGGCTCGTCGATCGGGCGCCGCTCGGCAGCATCCGGCTTCGCGCGGGCCGGAGCGCCGAGCCGCTGGCAGGCGCTCCCGCCGAGCCGCGGGCGCGGTGATGAGGCGCAGGAAGGCGGGACCGGCATACCGGCCCGCCGACGCGATTCAAGCAACGTGCGCCCTGGCGTGGGCGGTCGTACCCGGCGGGCCGAGCGGCTTCTGTCGCACGAGAAAACCGTTCCCCGGCCTGGGCGCGGGGCATGGTCGAACTTGCGCGACAATACCGGCTGGATTTTGGGCTGCCGTGGTAGAGCGCCATTTGGAAACAGGGCCTCTGCCCGGTGGCATCCCGGAGCGACCATCATGACCGGTGTCATATATATCAACGAGTTGGCGCAGATATGCTGCTGATGATCGACAACTACGATAGCTTCACCTACAACCTGGTCCAGTACTTCGGCGAGCTGGGCGAGGAGGTGCGGGTGCATCGCAACGACGAGATCACGCTCGACGAGATCGAGAGTCTGGCGCCGCAGCACATCTGCATCTCGCCCGGGCCCTGCACGCCCAACGAGGCCGGTGTGACGCTGGGCCTCGATCGCGCGCTTTGGCGCGCGCATCCCCATCCTCGGCGTTTGCTTGGGCCACCAGGCGATCGGCCAGGCCTATGGCGGCACGGTGGTGCGCGCGCGCGAGCTCATGCACGGCAAGACCGCACGCATCGAGCACAACGGCCAGGGCGTATTCGCCGGCTTGCCGCGTGCTTTGGTGGCGACGCGCTACCACTCGCTGGCCGTGCAACGCTCCGACCTGCCGGCCTGCCTGGAGATCACGGCGTGGACTACAGACGGCGAGATCATGGGATTGCGCCACCGCAGCTTTCCGGTCGAAGGGGTGCAGTTCCATCCCGAGTCGATCGCGACGGAGCACGGCCACGAGATGCTGAAGAATTTTCTAACGCGGCACTGACGACCTTGGCCATGGACATCACGCCCAGCGATGCGCTGGCCCGGTGCATCGAGCACCGGGAGATCTTCCACGACGAAATGCTGTCGCTGTGGCGTCGGCTGATGCGCGGCGAGCTGACGCCGGTGCAAACCGCCGGCCTGCTGGTGGGCCTGCGCGTCAAGAAGGAGACCATCGGCGAGATCGCCGCGGCGGCGCAGATCATGCGCGAGTTCTCGACCCGCGTGGACGGTGGCTGACCGCAGCCACCTGTCTGGACATCGTGGGCACGGGCGGCGACGGCGTCAACACTTTCAACATCTCCACCGCCTCGATGTTCGTCGCCGCGGCGGCCGGCGCGCGTATCGCCAAGCACGGCAATCGCAGCGTGTCGCTCCAGCTCGGGCAGCGCCGACGTGCTCGAGTCGCTCGGAGCCAACATCTCGCTGCCGCCGCAGCAGGTGGCTGCATGTCTGGAGCAGACGGGCATCGGATTCATGTTCGCGCCCAATCACCATGCCGCGATGCGCCACGCCGCGCCGGTGCGCAAGGAGCTGGGCGTGCGCACCATCTTCAACATCCTTGGGCCGCTGACAAACCCGGCATCGGCGCACCCAACCAGCTGATGGGCGTGTTCCATCCGGATCTCGTCGGGATCCAGGTGCGCGTGCTGCAGCAATTGGGCAGCCAACACGTGCTGGTCGTCCACGGCAAGGACGGCATGGACGAGGTGTCGCTGGGCGCCGCCACCCTGGTTGGGGAGCTGCGCGACGGCGAAGTGCGCGAGTACGAGATTCACCCCGAGGATTTCGGCATGGGAATGGTCTCGCATCGCGGGTTGCGCGTGGCCAACGCGCAGGAGTCGCGCGCGATGGTGCTCCAGGCGATCGGCGGCGTGCCCGGTGCCGCCGTATGAGATCGTCTGTCTCAATTCCGGGGTGGCGCTGTACGCGGCCGACTGCGCCGCCTCGATCGCCGAGGGCATCGCCCAGGCGCGTGCGGCCATCGCCAGTGGCGCTGCGCGTAGCAAGCTCGATCAGTTCGTCGAAACCAGCCACCGGCTGGGAATGAAGGCCTAGCGGCCCGCAGCCAACCAGCGCCATGTCGGACATTCTGGCAAAGATCCTGGCGGTCAAGGGCGAGGAAATCGCCCGGGCGCGGGCGCGCGAACCTTTGCCGGCGTTGCGCCGGCGCGCCGAGGCACGCGGCGACGTGCGCGACTTCACCGCTGCCTTGGAGCGGCGCATCGGACTGGGTCGGGCCGGCGTGATCGCAGAGATCAAGAAGGCCTCGCCGTCGCGCGGCATATTGCGTGCGGACTTTGATCCTCCAGCGATCGCCCGCAGCTACGCCAGGCATGGCGCGGCCTGCCTGTCCGTTCTAACCGACGAGCAGTTCTTTCAAGGCGAACTGCGCTTCGTCGACCAGGTGCGGGCGGCGGTGGCCTTGCCCGTGCTGCGCAAGGACTTTGTCATTGACGAATACCAGGTGGTCGAAGCGCGCGCCGCAGGCGCCGATGCCATCTTGCTGATCGTTGCCGCGCTCGATGATGTGCGCCTGCGCGAGTTGGCGCGCTGCGCGGCCGACCTGGGCATGGCCGTGCTGGTCGAGGTGCACGACGCGGCAGAATTGCAGCGGGCGTTGTTGCTGGATCTGGGCCGGGCCGCTCCGCTCATCGGGGTGAACAACCGCAATTTGCGCACATTCGAGGTGACGCTGCAGACGACCTTGGACCTGCTGGTGCACTTGGGTGGCAGCCGACGCGTGGTCACGGAGAGCGGCATCCTGGTTCCAGCCGATGTCGCGCGCCTGCGCGCCGCCGGCGTGGACGCCTTCCTCGTGGGCGAGGCCTTCATGCGTGCCCCCGACCCCGGAGCGGAACTGGAGCGCTTGTTCGGTGGGTGAATCCGGGAGCGCCGCAGCGAGCCGTCTGGGCGGCACGCTGCGCGCGCAATTGGCGGCCTTGCCGCGGCCCTGGAGCGAGGCGCTGGGGCCGATTCTTGCCTGCGCGAGCACACAAGCGCTGATCGAATACGTCGACGCACGCGTCGCGGGCGGTCACACCGTGTACCCGCCCCAGCCCCTGGCGGCGCTGCAGGCCTGCGAGCCAGAGGCGGTTCGCGTCGTGATCCTCGGCCAGGACCCTTACCACGGACCCGGGCAGGCACACGGCCACGCCTTCTCGGTCCCCGACGGCGTGCGCCCGCCGCCGAGCCTGCGCAATATCTTCCTCGAGCTGGTGCGCGATTGTGGTTGTCTGCCGTTGCGATCCGGCAACCTGTTCGAATGGACCCGGCAGGGCGTGCTTTTGCTCAACACGGTGCTCACGGTCGAGCAAGGGCTGCCGGGAAGTCACGCGCGCCGCGGATGGGAGCCAGTGACCGATGCGGTCATCGACACGATCGCTGCGCTGCCCGGTGCCAAGGTGTTCTTGCTCTGGGGTGCCCACGCCCAAGCCAAGCGCGACCGCATCCAGGCGACCGGCAGCGCGCAGCTCGTGCTCTGCGCCAACCATCCCTCACCGCTGTCGGCGCGGCGCCCGCCGATTCCCTTTCTCGGTTGCGCGCATTTTTCTCAGGCCAACCGCTATCTGGCCGCGCACGGCCGGGAACCCGTCGACTGGTGTCGCATAGGCGCGAACGGCTGAGGCACATTGCGCCAGCGCGCGACGTCGGGTTTAGCTCCGTGGCGGATCAGCCGCGGGCGTACCGGCCGTGGCGCGCCCCAGCCAACCGGCGCGCAGCCGTTTGGCGTCGGCCGGCGCTTTCGGGTCCGGTTGGAGCTTCCACTTTGCCGGCGGGCGGCTGGCCAGACGCAGGTCAAAGCGCAGTAACTGGTCGCGCCGGAAGGCCAGCACCTCGACCGGATCGCCGGGCTGGTAGCGCGTGAGCAGCTTGTCCAGGCGGCCTGCAGTGGCCCGGATGCCATCGAGCGCCACCACCTGGTCGCCGGCCGAAAGTCCGGCTGCCTGGGCCGGGCTGCCATCGAATACCTGGCTGACGCGACCCTCGGAGCCAGCGGCCAGCCGGCAGCCCAACAAGGCAAAGGCAGGCGAGTCCAGCGCAGGGCCACGTTCCACGCGCACGCCAAAGCGCGGAAGCAACTGGGCGAAGTCCGGCTCCCCGGCGGTTTGGGTCCAATCGCGCAGCGTTCGGGTGAGGTCGACTCCCGTGGCCTGGAGCATCGCCGGGCCGACCTCTTGCTCTGTCAGGCCGACATACGCGCTGCCCTCGCGCTTGTAGCGCCGCCAAAGGTGGCGCATGAAATCGTCGAGCGACCTGCGCCCCGCGGTTGCCAGGCGAATCGACAGATCCAGCCCGGCGGCTACCAGCGCGCCCTTCTGGTAATAACTCACCACGCTGTTGGGCGCGTTCTCGTCCTGCTTGTAGTACTTGATCCAGGCGTCGAAGGAGCTTTCCGCCAGGCTTTGCTTCAAGCGCCCGCTGCGCTGCAAGACCGCCGTGATCGTCTCGGCTAGCGTGTCCAGATATTGGTCCGGGGTGAGCAAGCCGGCGCGGCGCAGCGCCAGGTCGTCGTAGTAAGACGTGAACCCTTCGAACAGCCAAAGCAAGGACGTGTAGTTTTCGCGTTCCAAGTCGTAGTTGCGGAACGCGGCCGGCATGATGCGCTTGACGTTCCAGGCGTGAAAGTACTCGTGGCTAGCGAGTCCCAGGAAACGCCGATAGCCCTCGGTGCGAGTCTTGCCGCCCAAATAGGGCAGATCATCGTGGCGACACAACAGTGCGCTGCATCGGCGGTGCTCCAGTCCGCCGTAGCCATCGTCGACGGCCATCGTCAGGAAGCAATAGCGGTCAAAGGGCGGTCGCGCCTTGCGCGGTTCAAAGAGACGCGTGTGCGTGGCGCAGACCAGGGCCAGGTCCTGCGTGAGCCGATCCAGGTCGAGCCGGGTCACCGCTCCGGTGATGATGATTTCGTGCGCAACGCCTTGCACCGCGAATTGCCCGACCTGGAAGCGGCCCATCTCTACCGGCGTGTCAATCAGCTCGTCGTAGTTCTCGCACAGGTAGGTACCGAAGCGGCCGCGCTGTGTGCCGGGTGCCGCATCCAGGGCGGTCGCAACGCGCCAGTCGCGGTAGCGGACTTCGCCCGGGGGCGGACCGATGAGATCGACGCGGCAGGGCGCGCGTTCGCGCCCGCAGGGCAGCATGAAGACGCTCGAGCCGTTGAAGAAGCCGTGCGTCGTGTCCAGGTGCGCGGCACGCACCGACAGGTCGTAGGCATAAACCTCGTAGACGAGCGTCAGCCCCGCGGTGGCTCCGACCGGTGCGCAGCGCCACGTGTGCTTGTCCGTCTTGGCGATGCGCACGCGTCGGCCCGATCCGTCGAGCGCGCGCACGCGCACGACGTTGCGCGCGAAGTCGCGGATCATGTAACTGCCGGGGATCCAGGCCGGTAGCACGAAAGCCTGACCCAGCGGATCGGGGTCATCGAGTTCCAAGGTGACCTGGAACACGTGGGCACCGGGGTCGGCGGGGCAAATGGCGTAGCGCAGCGTCATGCGGCCGATCTTAATACGCCCGGTCCGGCGCGATGCGGCATGCGGCGCGGGCCGTGCCCACGCGCTCAGTCAAAAGCGTGCAGGTCCCCGGGTTGATCGACATCGAACAAGATGCCAGGATCCTCGACGTCGACATGCATCGGCGGATGACGCTCGAGGATCGCGCGGGCGCCTTCATCTCCGGCCAGCGCAGCCAGTTCGGCCCTGCAAACCGCGGCAAAGCCCACGGGGTGGCCGCGTCGTCCGCGATAGTACGGCGCGGCGGTGTCCGCTCCGTCGATCAATGCTTGACGCACCGCGGCGATCGTTGTCTCCCGGACCCCGGGCATATCGCCCAAGGCGACGATCCAGCCATCGGCCTCGGCGCTGGCGCGAACGGCGCAAGCGATGGAAGTGCCGATCCCCTCTGCCGGTGCGCGCGGGTGATCCGCCGCTTGGAGGTCGTCCCCGACGGCACAAGACAGGACCCGGCAGCCGTGCACTTGCAGCAAATCGCGCAGGCGTTGCTGATTCTCGTCGCCGGCATCGCAACGCGACTCGGACGGCGCGCGCACGACGGCGATGACCGGCCCGACTTCGAGCAGCTTGCGCGCGGCCGCGAGCACCAGCGGCAGCGAGTCGGCGCGGCCCGGTGGATAGGGTTCGAGCAGCTTCGAGCGGCGTGCGCTTGCGTCAAATCGGGTGCCGCGGCCGGCCGCGAGCAAGACGCCGATAAGTTTCATGACCACCTCCAAGGGTTCCGGATTGCGCTGGATCTGTGCATGCGCGGCAAGATCCCGAAAACGCCGCGCCGACCGCGCCGCCGGGCCGACAGAAAGGCGTGTCGTGGCGCGCTTCCCATGGCACAATGAGGCATCATATTCGCGCGGGTTTGCATAGGGGAAGCGTTGGGAACGGCAGTCATCCCTTTGCGGCAATCGGTGGTCGAATCGGCGCTCAAGACCGAAGCGTTCGATCAACTTCCGTCCCCGAGTTTGTGCCTCAACGCCTCCGCTCAGGTCCTGGCCGTCAACCGGGCGTTCGCGCGCCTGTTGGCCGTGGATGGGGCGGACCTGGTCGGCCGCAACGTTTCCGAACTGATTGCCGTTCCGCGCCAGTCGGTGATGCAGCGCCGCTGGTCACGGATGTGGTCTCGGTTGGTCGAACGCCGAGCTTTTGTGCAGCGCACGCGCATCGTGCTTCCCGGAGGGCGCCGGCTCACGCTCGATATCTCGGCGTCGCTGCTGCGTTCGGAGGACGAGCCCATCGCGGTGCTGGCGCTGCGGGAGGTCGATTCCGACGTCGCTGCCCGCCTTTCGGCCGCGCGGGCTGCCGCCCTGGGTGACGGGATCGCCGAAGGCACGGTGCTGTTGGCGCCCGATCGGCGGGTGCTGGCCACGCGAGGGCGGATACGTGACCTGCTGGGGGTCAATTCGGCCGGCGCCGCCGGGGTGCCCTTCGAGTATTTGGTCGATGAACCCACGGCGCAGGAGTTTGTCGACGGCTATGCACGCTTGGCTGCGCAACCGACGCGGGCCAGCATCACGCTGGCCGGTGCCGCTCGCGCTTTCTCCGGCCAGACCTCGCCGCGCCGGTTGTCGATCACGCTGGTGAACTTCTTGGCTTATCCGCGTGTCAGCGGGGTGCTCGTGCGCGTGCGCGAGCTCGACGAGCGCATCACCTTGCGCGACCGGGCCGAACACTTGCAAGAGCGCCTGGCCGGTTTTGCCGAGCAATTTTCCGACCTGACGATGCTCACCGACGAGATGGGTTTTATCGCTTATCAGTCGCCGGCCATCCTGGCACTGCTCGGGCGCAAGCCCAAGGACACGATCGGCAAGGCGGTCGTCAACTTGCTGATCGAAGAGGACCGCGGCGGTTTCGCGCGCGCCTTGCGCACCGCGGTGGATGCCCGCGATGGCGACCGGCGGCGCAACTACCTGGCGCGCGCACGCAGCACGGATGGTGTCTTGCATACGCTGTGGATCAGCGTGCGCAATTGCATGGCGGACCCGCAACTGGGCGGGATGCTCATTACAGCCGCAGACGTTTCCGCGATGATCGCCGAAACGGGGTCGGATGCGCGTCAAGTGCGACAGCTCGAGCTGCGCGACCGCCTGCTGCATCTGGCGATACAGTCGCGCGCCGATTTCGTTCAGTCACTGTCGGGGGTGTTGCGCTCGGGAGCCGACGCGCTGCGCGTGAGCACGGCCGGTTTCTGGCGCCGGGACCGAGCCACGGAGACGCTCGTGTGCGAGTCGCTTTATTCGCGCACCGAGCAGCGTTTTCTGCGGGACTGGATCGGGGTGGACTTTCCCGCGACCGGCGTGGTCGATTCGATCGACCGGCTGCGCGAGCGCATGCCGCTTGCGCTGAGCGACACGTTCGTGGAGGGCGCAGCGCGCGATCCGCGTTGGCAGGCTGTGCGCGCCTTTTTGAGCGCGCCCGTCTTGCTCGACGGCGAGGTGATTGGAGTCATTTGCGTCACCGATTCGATTCAGCGCCGCTGGGAGGAAGACGAGATTGGCTTCATCGCCACGGCGGCGCTGATGGTGGCGCTGGCGGTGGAGGCATCACAGCGCGTCGAGGCCGAGGGGCGCATCGAGCAGCTGGCGTGGTACGACCCGCTCACGGGCCTGCCCAACCGCAACTTGCTGCGCGAGAACTTGCGCGACGCACTGATGCTGGCGAATATGCGCAAGCGTCGGGTGGCGGTGCTGCTCATCGATCTGGACCGCTTCAAGGACGTCAACGACACGCTCGGCCATCTGGTCGGCGACACGCTCATCAAGTCGGCCGCCGAGGTGCTGCGCGACATCGTAGGTCCAGCCGGTACCGTTGCACGGCTAGGCGGCGATGAGTTCGTTGTCCTGTTGGAGGATTTCACCCACCGCCAGGAGATTGCCGAGCTGGCCGATCGCCTGGCGCGCGCCATGTACCGCAGCGACTTCGTGCCCAACGTCGTGACCCAGGTCTCGGCCTCGATTGGCGTTGCCCTATTCCCCGAGCATGGCCGGGAGATTGGCACTCTGCTAAAGAACGCCGACGCCGCGATGTACCAGGCCAAGCGCGACGGCCGCAACCAAGTGAGCTTCTTTAACCCCATCCGTTTCGAGCGAGCCGCGCGCCAAGTGCGTATGGGCGTCGAGCTGATGAAGGCGGTACAAAACGAGACTGCCCAGTTCTTCATCGAGTACCAGCCGCAGGTCGAGATCGCCAACGGCAAGGTTGTCGGCCTGGAGGCCTTGATTCGGTGGCGCCACCCGGCGCACGGGGTGCTCACGCCGGATCGCTTCATCGACGTCGCTGAGGTCAACGGCCTGTCGGAGCGCATCACGCGCTGGGTCCTGCACGAAGTCTGCGAACAGATCCTGCGCTGGCGTCAGATCCGCCCGAAATTTGCCATCCCGATCTCAGTCAACGTCGCCGGCCGCGAGCTCGGGTCCAACGTGCTGCCGATCCTCGTGCGCTCGGTACTGGGGCGCTATCAGATCGAGCCGGCAATGATCTCGCTGGAGATCACCGAGCGTACGCTGGTCAAGGAAGGCGAAATCAACAACGACGTGGTGACCGAACTCGCCTCGCTGGGCGTGGGCCTGGTGCTCGACGACTTCGGCACCGGGTACTCGACGCTGGGCTACCTTCGGCGCATGCCGATACGCGCCATCAAGATCGACCGCTCGTTCATCGAGGGCATTCCCAGCAACGCCGACAGCTGCGCGCTGGTCGCCGCGATCCTGTCGGTCGCCGGTCACTTTCAGCTGGCCGTCGTCGCTGAGGGCGTCGAGACCGCCGAGCAAAGCGACTATTTGAGTTCGCTCGGCTGCAAGTTTGCCCAGGGCCACCTGTATTCGCGCGCGATGTCCTCGGCGAAAATCGTCGAGCAACTGTCGGTCAAGCGTTCCTGATCCAAACCGGGAGTCGGTATGAACTACCAGTACCTGCAGGTCGAAAGACGCGGTCGGGTCGGTCTCATCACGCTCAATCGGCCCGAGGCGCTCAACGCACTCAACGACGCGCTGATGGACGAGCTCGGCGAGGCGTTGCTCGCATTCGATGCCGACGATGACATCGGCGCGATCGTGATCACCGGCTGCGGCCAAGGCCTTCGCCGCCGGCGCCGACATCGCGGCGATGAAGGACTGCACGTTCGATGGACGTCGTGCAAGGCGACTACATCACGCGCAACTGGGAGACGCATCCGCTCGGGTGCGCAAGCCGGTGATCGCCGCGGTGGCCGGATTCGCTCTCGGCGGCGGCTGCCGAACTGGCGATGGCCTGCGACATCATCATCGCCGCCGAGAACGCGAAGTTCGGCCAGCCCGAGATCAAGCTCGGCATCATTCCAGGTGCCGGCGGCACGCAGCGGCTGCCGCGCGCGGTCGGCAAGGCCAAGGCCATGGACCTGGTGCTCACGGCGCGCATGATGGATGCGCACGAGGCGGAGCGCGCGGGCCTGGTCTCGCGCGTGGTGCCGCGGAAAAGGCTGTCGACGAGGCGCTGGCCGTCGCGCAGCGTGATCGCATCGTTCTCGCTTGCCAGCGTGATGTTGGCCAAGGAAGCGATCAACCGCGCCTACGAGATGCCGCTAGCCGAGGGCATGATCTTCGAGCGGCGGCTGTTTCATGCGCTGTTTGCCACCGCAGGACCAGAAGGAAGGCATGGCGGCCTTCCTGGAACGGCGGCCGGCCCAATTTCGCAAGCCCTGAGGGGGTTTGGGTCGATCAAGTTTTCCTTTTTGAATTCAATTGCTTGGACCGTCCCTCCGAGGGAGGGATGACAGCAACTTGACAGCTTTTTTCCATCCCCGCATAATCTCCCTTCTGTGCTCCTCACGTTTCATGAAGCAAGGGCCCTTGGTCCTTGCCGGTGGGTAGCAGCGCTCTTTAACAAACGAAACAGCCGATAAGTGTGGGCGCTTGATGAGTAGGCGCAACCGTCTGGTCGGGGTCCGTTACGGGACGAAAGTTCCGCAGCGCTCCTGTCCGGCGGCGTATCTCGACTCAAAGAGTTGCTCACGAAATTGAATCAAATCAATTCCGCGAGTGCAATACAGCAGACCAAAGTAAGTTTGCTAAGGATAAAACTGAAGAGTTTGATCCTGGCTCAGATTGAACGCTGGCGGCATGCTTTACACATGCAAGTCGAACGGCAGCACGGGGGCAACCCTGGTGGCGAGTGGCGAACGGGTGAGTAATACATCGGAACGTGCCCAGTAGTGGGGGACAACCAGTCGAAAGATTGGCTAATACCGCATACGACCTACGGGTGAAAGCGGGGGATCGCAAGACCTCGCGCTATTGGAGCGGCCGATGTCCGATTAGCTTGTTGGTGAGGTAAGAGCTCACCAAGGCGACGATCGGTAGCTGGTCTGAGAGGACGACCAGCCACACTGGGACTGAGACACGGCCCAGACTCCTACGGGAGGCAGCAGTGGGGAATTTTGGACAATGGGCGAAAGCCTGATCCAGCCATGCCGCGTGCGGGAAGAAGGCCTTCGGGTTGTAAACCGCTTTTGGCAGGAACGAAACGGTGCGCGCTAATACCGCGCACTAATGACGGTACCTGCAGAATAAGCACCGGCTAACTACGTGCCAGCAGCCGCGGTAATACGTAGGGTGCAAGCGTTAATCGGAATTACTGGGCGTAAAGCGTGCGCAGGCGGCTTGATAAGACAGGCGTGAAATCCCCGGGCTTAACCTGGGAACTGCGCTTGTGACTGTCAGGCTAGAGTCTGTCAGAGGGGGGTGGAATTCCACGTGTAGCAGTGAAATGCGTAGAGATGTGGAGGAACACCGATGGCGAAGGCAGCCCCCTGGGATAAGACTGACGCTCAGGCACGAAAGCGTGGGGAGCAAACAGGATTAGATACCCTGGTAGTCCACGCCCTAAACGATGTCGACTAGTTGTCGGGGATTAACTTCCTCGGTAACGCAGCTAACGCGTGAAGTCGACCGCCTGGGGAGTACGGTCGCAAGATTAAAACTCAAAGGAATTGACGGGGACCCGCACAAGCGGTGGATGATGTGGATTAATTCGATGCAACGCGAAAAACCTTACCTACCCTTGACATGCCAGGAATCCCGCAGAGATGTGGGAGTGCCCGAAAGGGAGCCTGGGCACAGGTGCTGCATGGCTGTCGTCAGCTCGTGTCGTGAGATGTTGGGTTAAGTCCCGCAACGAGCGCAACCCTTGTCATTAGTTGCTACGCAAGAGCACTCTAGTGAGACTGCCGGTGACAAACCGGAGGAAGGTGGGGATGACGTCAAGTCCTCATGGCCCTTATGGGTAGGGCTTCACACGTCATACAATGGCTGGTACAAAGGGCTGCCAACCCGCGAGGGGGAGCTAATCCTGGAAAGCCAGTCGTAGTCCGGATTGCAGTCTGCAACTCGACTGCATGAAGTCGGAATCGCTAGTAATCGTGGATCAGCATGTCACGGTGAATACGTTCCCGGGTCTTGTACACACCGCCCGTCACACCATGGGAGTGGGGTTCACCAGAAGCCGTTTGCCTAACCGCAAGGAGGGCGGCGACCACGGTGAGCTTCATGACTGGGGTGAAGTCGTAACAAGGTAGCCGTATCGGAAGGTGCGGCTGGATCACCTCCTTTCTAGAGAACGCGTTCTCGATTCAAGCGTCCACTCTTATCGGTTGTTTGTTTCAAGGCAGGATCGGGGAATGGCCCGGTAATTCAACGGCCTCGGCGGGCCGATCCTTTTAGGGTCTGTAGCTCAGCCGGTTAGAGCACCGTCTTGATAAGGCGGGGGTCGTTGGTTCGATTCCAACCAGACCCACCAGCTACTCGCCATTCGAGAATGACGGGGGTGTAGCTCAGTTGGGAGAGCGCCTGCTTTGCAAGCAGGAGGTCATCGGTTCGATCCCGTTCACCTCCACCACCTGCCACGGAAACCATGCGCGAGGGCGCGGCGATGTGCCCTGATGCCTGGCTTTCGAGCCTGGACTGTTTCGTTCTTTAACAATTTGGAAGAAGCAAAGCGCATCGAATCTTTATTGAGAGGATTCGATGCCGGGTTGTAATTGCATTCAAACTCTCAGCAACTTTGTGAGAACAGCAACATGGTCGCCCGATGATCATGCGCATGACCGGTGTCTCCGGACATTGGCTCAGGCAGCAGGGTTATAGGATCAAGCGACTAAGTGCATGTGGTGGATGCCTTGGCGATTACAGGCGATGAAGGACGTAGCAGCCTGCGATAAGCCCCGGGGAGTCGGCAAGCAGACTTTGATCCGGGGATTTCCGAATGGGGAAACCCACCCGCAAGGGTACCCGCACCTGAATACATAGGGTGCGTGGAGCGAACCTGGTGAACTGAAACATCTAAGTAGCCAGAGGAACAGAAATCAACCGAGATTCCGAAAGTAGTGGCGAGCGAAATCGGACCAGCCTGTGCGTTTTAGCTAGTGGTGTAGTGGAACGGTCTGGAAAGTCCGGCCATAGCGGGTGATAGCCCCGTACACGAAACACCGATTGTGGAACTAAGCGCACGACAAGTAGGGCGGGACACGTGAAATCCTGTCTGAAGATGGGGGGACCATCCTCCAAGGCTAAATACTCGTAATCGACCGATAGTGAACCAGTACCGTGAGGGAAAGGCGAAAAGAACCCCGGAAGGGGAGTGAAATAGATCCTGAAACCGCATGCATACAAACAGTAGGAGCCCCAGCTTCATTGGTCTTCGGATCCTTGCCGGCTGCGCCGCGCGCCGACATGGGTCTCGCGACAAGTCAAAAGCGCTCCGTGAACACGGGCGCGAGGCTTGACGCGTCGGATCAGGCGATGACGGCGGTTGCGCGAGGCGGCAATCTGTGACGCTTGAGCGTCCGTCAGGGTCAATCAAGCAAGGGTGACTGCGTACCTTTTGCATAATGGGTCAGCGACTTACATTCTGTGGCAAGCTTAACCGAATAGGGAAGGCGTAGCGAAAGCGAGTCCGAATAGGGCGACTAGTCGCAGGGTGTAGACCCGAAACCAGATGATCTATCCATGGCCAGGCTGAAGGTGGGGTAACACCCACTGGAGGGCCGAACCGACTACTGTTGCAAAAGTAGCGGATGAGCTGTGGATAGGGGTGAAAGGCCAAACAAATCTGGAAATAGCTGGTTCTCCCCGAAAACTATTGAGGTAGTGCCTCGCGTATCACTCCAGGGGGTAGAGCACTGTTATGGCTAGGGGGACATGGCGTCTTACCAAACCATGGCAAACTCCGAATACCTGGAAGTGTCAGCGCGGGAGACAGTGCACCGGGTGCTAACGTCCGGACACAAGAGGGAAACAACCCAGACCGCCAGCTAAGGTCCCAAATATCAACTAAGTGGGAAACGAAGTGGGAAGGCTAAGACAGTCAGGAAGTTGGCTTAGAAGCAGCCATCCTTTAAAGAAAGCGTAATAGCTCACTGATCGAGTCTTCCTGCGCGGAAGATGTAACGGGGCTAAGCTGATAACCGAAGCTGCGGATTTGCGCGCAAGCGCAAGTGGTAGGGGAGCGTTCTGTAAGCCTGCGAAGGTGGTTCGTAAGGACTGCTGGAGGTATCAGAAGTGCGAATGCTGACATGAGTAGCGTTAAAGCGGGTGAAAAGCCCGCTCGCCGTAAGCCCAAGGTTTCCTGCTCCACGTTCATCGGAGCAGGGTGAGTCGGCCCCTAAGACGAGGGCGAGAGCCGTAGTCGATGGGAACCAGGTCAATATTCCTGTACCGATGTCTAGTGCGATGGGGGGACGGAGTATTGAAGGTCATCCGGGTGTTGGACGTCCCGGTTTCCGATCGTAGGAGGCCAGTAGGCAAATCCGCTGGCGTATCTCCGAGGAAAAGGATCGAGCGGCGTAAGCCGCGAAGTGATTGGATGTGCTTCCAGGAAAAGCCTCTAAGCTTCAGCTAGACACGACCGTACCGCAAACCGACACTGGTGGGCGAGATGAATATTCTCAGGCGCTTGAGAGAACTCGGGAGAAGGAACTCGGCAAATTGACACCGTAACTTCGGAAGAAGGTGTGCCTTAGTAGCGTGACGGGAGAAACACCCGAAGCGCCAATAGGTTGCAAAGAATCGGTGGCTGCGACTGTTTATTAAAAACACAGCACTCTGCAAACACGAAAGTGGACGTATAGGGTGTGACGCCTGCCCGGTGCTGGAAGGTTAAGTGATGGGGTGCAAGCTCTTGATCGAAGCCCCAGTAAACGGCGGCCGTAACTATAACGGTCCTAAGGTACGCTAGCCATAGTAAAACTTGGCTATATGCTGGAAAGTCTGGTGTATCCGACGGTACGCGAAGTAGCGTGAAAATCCGCTCGGTGCAGACAATCAGCAGGAAAGGCCTGGCATCAGCCAGGAATCCTCAGAGACTACAAGCCAGGCACTCGCGATGAGTGAAGATAGAGTCCGACCTGCATGGCGACATGCAGAGACTGGCAGAAATGGCCGGTCCTCGAATCGATCTGATTCGGGAGTAACAAACGTAGCGAAATTCCTTGTCGGGTAAGTTCCGACCTGCACGAATGGCGTAACGATGGCCACACTGTCTCCTCCCGAGACTCAGCGAAGTTGAAATGTTTGTGATGATGCAATCTACCCGCGGCTAGACGGAAAGACCCCATGAACCTTTACTGTAGCTTTGCATTGGACTTTGAACCGATCTGTGTAGGATAGGTGGGAGGCTTTGAAGCAGGGTCGCTAGATCTTGTGGAGCCAACGTTGAAATACCACCCTGATTTGTTTGAGGTTCTAACCTTGGCCCGTTATCCGGGCGGGGAACAGTGCATGGTAGGCAGTTTGACTGGGGCGGTCTCCTCCCAAAGGGTAACGGAGGAGTTCGAAGGTACGCTAGGCACGGTCGGAAATCGTGCTGATAGTGCAAGGGCATAAGCGTGCTTAACTGCGAGACCGACAAGTCGAGCAGGTACGAAAGTAGGACCTAGTGATCCGGTGGTTCTGTATGGAAGGGCCATCGCTCAACGGATAAAAGGTACTCTGGGGATAACAGGCTGATACCGCCCAAGAGTTCATATCGACGGCGGTGTTTGGCACCTCGATGTCGGCTCATCTCATCCTGGGGCTGTAGCCGGTCCCAAGGGTATGGCTGTTCGCCATTTAAAGAGGTACGTGAGCTGGGTTTAAAACGTCGTGAGACAGTTTGGTCCCTATCTGCCGTGGGCGCTGGAAGATTGACGGGGGCTGCTCCTAGTACGAGAGGACCGGAGTGGACGCACCTCTGGTGTACCGGTTGTCACGCCAGTGGCATCGCCGGGTAGCTATGTGCGGAAGAGATAACCGCTGAAAGCATCTAAGCGGGAAACTCGCCTGAAGATGAGTCTTCCCGGAGGCTTGACCTCCCTGAAGGGTCGTCCAAGACCAGGACGTTGATAGGCTGGGTGTGGAAGCGCAGTAATGCGTTAAGCTAACCAGTACTAATTGCCCGTGAGGCTTGATCCTATAACCGTGCTGCCTCGTTCTCGAGGCCTGAGGGCACGAAGGCTTTGCGACACGCGGTGGGTTGACGACGGGATACGTCGCAACGCACCGGCTTGCTTCTTCCGAATTGGATTTTTTGCCGGCCGGGCAAAGCCCGGACTCGACGAAAGGTCGTCCGTCTTCAGCCTGACGACCATAGCGAGGTGGAACCACCCCTTCCCATCCCGAACAGGACCGTGAAACACTTCAGCGCCGATGATAGTGGGATGTATTTCCTGTGAAAGTAGGACATTGTCAGGCTAACCTTAAGCAAGAAACAAAAAGCCCCGCCTTGAGCGGGGCTTTTTGCATGGCGGGCCGGCGACGCGGGGCGATGTCCCCTGCTGACCGGTTTACGATGGCCATGCGCTGGCGCGTCGCGCCGGATCGGCGCACGCGAGCGTAAGCTCCCACACCTTATGCCCTCCAAGCTTTCACGTTCCCCGCCTGCCGATCCGGTCGCCCTGATCGCGCAGGTCAACCAGGGGCGCATGCCGCTGCTCTTGCGGCGCAAGTTCGACGCCATGGCCGCGGACGCCTTTGCGTTCTTGCGCGGGACCGCCGGCCTGGGACACCGTTCGGTGGATCTGGCGGCGTTGCCGCCGGTGCCCACCGGGTGGATTTGCGGCGATCTGCATCTGCAGAACTTCGGATCCTTTCGCGGCGCCAACCGTCTCGTGTATTTTGACCTCAATGACTTTGACGAGGCGGCGCGCATGCCCGTCTGTCTGGATCTGCTGCGGCTGCTGGGCAGTCTTTACACCGCGGCCCCGGGCATCGGTGTCAGCCGGGCGGCAGCGCAAGCGCTGGCGCGTCAAACGCTCAACGCTTACGCGAGCGCGCTCGTGCGCGGCAAGGCTTTTTGGCTCGAGCGCGAAACGGCGGTCGGCGCCATCAGCGCGCTGCTCAAGCAGACGGCGCGGCGCAAGCGCCAGGACCTGCTTGCCACGCGCACGCATCTGGTCGGCGGGCAGCGCAAGATACGCGTCGACGGGCTGCGCTACCTGCCGGTCGCGCGCAACGCCGCCGTGCGCCCGCAGATCGAAGCCGCCTTGGAGCAGCTGGGGCGCAGCGACGGCAACAGCGACTTTTTCCGCTTGCGCGACGTTGCCTTTCGCGTCGCCGGCATGGGCAGCCTGGGCGTGCAGCGTTACGTCGCGCTGGTCCGGGGCAAGGGCGATCCCGGTCGCAATGCGCTGATCGACTTCAAGCACGCCGTTGGCTCGGCGGCCATCGGGGCGTTTCCGAAGATTTCCCAGCCGCCCTGGTCCAGCGAAGCGGGTCGCGTCGTCGGCGTGCAGGATCTTTGCCAGGCGGCATCCCCGGCCTACCTCAATGCAATGCGCCTGGGCGAGCTGCCCGTCGTGGTGCGCGAATTGCAGCCCGTGGAAGACAAGGTCGCGCTGTCGCCGCTGGCGCGCCGCCTCGACCGCTTTGACGTCACGCTCGAATCGATGGCGCACCTCTCGGCCTATGCGCAGTTGCGCAGCGCCGGGCGCCACGGCGCTTGCAGCGTCGAGGAGCTGATTGCTTTTGGGCAGGAACTGCTTGCCCGCCCTGCGCCATGGATCGACGCAGCGCGCGCCGTCGATGCGGCCAACCATGTCGCGTTCGCGCGGTTTCAGGCGGCCTGGCACGGCGACGATCCTCGTTTGCACGCGTTGGTGCAGGATGTTGCGCCGGTCAAGGGCGCAAGCCGAGCACGCAAGGCGGCGCCACGCCGCGTGGCCGTGACGCATACAGCGCGGACCTCCAGTCCCGCTGCAGCGGCGGGGCGATCGGCCGGGCCTTCGAGGAAGAACGTGCGCGGGACCGCGCCGCGCAAGGGGGCGCCGCGCAGCAAGGCCGGCAAGACGACTCGCTGAATCCCGCGCTCCGCGAGCCGCCGTCGCCGCCGCGATCGCAGCGGCAGACCGGCATTTCATGGCCGATTCCCGTCTTTAGCGCTCGCGTCGATCCCATAACTGTGTTACGCTTCGCCTGTGGCTTGAGACCAGCGCGGTCGCACAGTTCGACTGCCTCGCCACAGTCAATCTTGACTTGCATTTCCCCCCACGTTCGCCTGCAATCGGCTGGTCGATGAACGTCACGCTTCCCAAGGAAGCGGCGGCAGGCCAACCATTGAAAGCTTTTCCATGTCTTTTGCAAACCTCGGTTTGTCCGATGCGCTCGTTCGCGCGGTCGGCGAAGCCGGCTATACCCAACCCACACCCATCCAGAGCCAAGCCATCCCGCTCGTGCTCGCCGGATCGGATCTGCTCGCCGGCGCGCAAACCGGAACGGGCAAGACCGCCGCCTTCGTGCTGCCGATCCTGCAGCGCCTGATGACCACCCAGCCGGTGGCCGCGCCGGAGGCAGCCAAGCGCGGCCCCGCGCGCAAGATCCGCGCCCTCATCCTGACCCCGACCCGCGAACTCGCGGCCCAGGTCGAGGAGAGCGTGTGCACCTACGCCAAGCACGCCAACACATCCTCTCTTGCAGTCTATGGCGGCGTGTCCATCAACCCGCAAATCGATCGACTGCGCCGCGGCGTCGACATCCTGGTCGCTACCCCGGGCCGACTGCTCGACCACTGCGGACAGCGCACGGTCGACCTTTCCGGCGTGGAGATCCTGGTGCTCGATGAAGCCGATCGCATGCTCGACATGGGTTTCATTCCCGACATCAAGCGGATCCTGGCCATGTTGCCCAAGAAGCGTCAGAGCCTGCTTTTCTCGGCCACGTTCGCCGAACCGATCCGCGCGCTGGCCGCCAGCATGCTGAACTCGCCCAAGCAGGTCCAGGCGACGCCCAGCAATTCCACGGTCGAGGCGGTGGCGCAAACCGTCCACCCGGTCGATGCCGGCCGCAAGGCCGAGTTGCTGGTCCACCTGGTCAAGGAAGGAAACTGGTTCCAGGTGCTCGTCTTTACGCGGACCAAGCATGGCGCCAACAAGCTGACCGCGCGGCTGGAAAAGAGCGGCGTGCCCGCGCTGGCGATACACGGCAACAAGAGCCAAAACGCCCGCACGCGCGCCCTTGCCGATTTCAAGGCGGGCAAGCTGCAGGTGCTGGTGGCGACCGACATCGCCGCGCGCGGCCTCGACATCGAACAGCTGCCGCACGTGGTCAACTTCGAGTTGCCCCATGTTCCGGAGGACTACGTGCACCGCATCGGCCGCACGGGTCGCGCCGGCGCCACCGGTGAAGCCATCTCCCTGGTTAGCGCCGAGGAAGGTGGTCGGCTGCGCGATATCGAGCGCGTGATCAAGCGCTCGGTGCAACGCAAGATCGTTCCGGGCTTCGAACCGGGACGCCCCGGTGCCCATCCGCCCGAGGTGATCGAGTCCGACGAGCGTCCGGCGCGCCGGACGCAGGGTTCACCTCGTTCGGCTCCGCGCTCGGCGCCGCGAACGGGACCGCGCTCGCCGTCCCCGGCCGCGCGTTCCCAGGCATCGGCTCGGACCAATCCGCCGGGACGCGGCAACCGCAGCAGTGCGCCGCGCGCTGATGCCGACGGCAATACGGTCGAGAAGGTCCGCAACGTCGACGGCAACTCGGCGCGGGCAAATGCCAATGGCCATCGCTCGCACGCCGCCAACGACGGCGCCGCCCGCCCCGGTGCGGCGCGATTCGAGCGCAATGGACCATCCAAGAGCGCGTCGGGCGCCGCCCGCAGCGGCGATCGCCGAGGCGCTGGCGTGCGCGCACCGGCGGAGAGCACCGGCCTGGTTCGCAACAACCTGCCGCCGGGCTGGCTCGGTGCAGCGCCGGCACGCCGCGGTCGCTGAGGTAACGGCGGCATGAGCCGCTTCAAGCCCGGGGACGCAAAACGCCCCGGGCTTTTTCTACGCCTCGGCCCGGACGCCGGCCGCAGGGCCGCGCGGAATCTGTCGACCCGTAATTCGTAACCATCAACCGATGGCGCGCACAACGGAGCCGCGGTGGCCCGGGTTCGCACAAAGCCGGCTTCGAGCAGGACAAGGAAATGCAGTCTAGCCAGCGGTGCCGGCAGGCTTCGGGCAATTGCCCGCGTCCCAATTCCAAGCTTGCGCAGGGGGCAAGCGCCGCACGCATCGCCGCGTGTGGGTTAGGATGCGCACAGACGTGACCAGAAGCCGCCCAATGAAAGACCCTAAATCCATCGAGTCCATCGAGTCCGCCGCATCGACGCCAGATCGGGCGGACCCGGTATCGCGTCGAATTCGCGACCGGATCGTGCGGGCGCGTGAGCGCTTTCACGCCAACGACAACATCGCGCGCTTCATCGAGCCAGGGGAGCTGCCCCAACTGATCGAGGAGGTCGAGGGCAAGGTTCAGGCCATGCTGGAGAGCCTCGTCATCGACACGAAAGCGACCACAACACGCAGCGCACCGCGCGGCGTGTCGCACGCATGTACCTCAACGAGGTCTTCCATGGCCGCTACGTGGCCGCCCCGGAGGTGACGGAGTTTCCGAATTTTGAGCGATTGAACGAGCTCATGATCGTGGGCCCGATCACGGTGCGCAGCGCCTGTTCGCACCACCTGTGCCCGATCATCGGCAAAGTTTGGGTCGGCGTGATGCCCAACGAGCATTCGAACCTCATCGGGCTGTCGAAATACACGCGTCTGTGCAACTGGGTGATGAGCCGGCCGCAGATCCAGGAGGAGGCCGTCACGCGCCTGGCCGATCTGCTGCAGGAGCGGATGCATCCGGACGGACTCGCGGTGGTGATGGAGGCCGACCACTTTTGCATGCAGTGGCGCGGCGTAAAGGACCCTAGTTCAAAGATGGTCAACAGCGTGATGCGCGGGTCTTTCCTCAAGGACGCCAACTTGCGTCGCGAGTTCCTGTCACTGCTGCACCGCAAAGATTCGTAGGAGCGTCACATGCTCGTTCGGCTTCTCTACGCCAGCCGCTCGACCAAATCGGTAACAACCGAGGTCGTCGAATCCATCTTGACGCGCTCGCGCCGGGATAACCCGCCCTTGGGCATCACCGGGGTTCTTTGCCAAAGCGGCGATTTCTTCCTGCAAGTACTCGAGGGCGGGCGCGCTCCAGTCAATCAACTGTACAACCGCATCGTGCGCGATGAGCGTCATCAGGACGTTACGCTGCTGGCATTCGAGGAGATCGTTGAGCGGCGCTTTGCCGCCTGGACCATGGGCCAGGTGAACCTGGCAACCGTCAATCCTTCGGTCCTGCTGAAATACTTCGCCCAGCCGGTGCTCGATCCCTATGCGATGTCCGGCCATGCCTCGATGGCGCTCATCGAGGATCTCATCGCAACGGCGCACATCATCGGGCGCGCCGGCTAGCGGTTGCGCCACCAGCGGCGCAAGGCCGCACCGGTCGGCGTAGGCGCCTGGGCGATCTGATCGGGCGGCCCCTGCCCGACGACCTGGCCGCCGCCGGCGCCGCCGTCCGGACCCAGATCGATCACCCAGTCCGCCTGCGCGATCATGTCCAGGTTGTGCTCGACCACGACGACCGTGTGCCCTGCCTCGACAAGTCGATGCAGGGCCCGCAACAGCATCTGCACGTCGGCCATGGACAGCCCAACGGTCGGCTCATCGAGCACATAGAACGTGCTGCCCGGTACGCGGGGTGCGGCGCCGCCACCGCCCGGGCGGCGGCTTGCTGCCATGCCCGATGGTGCCGTGCGCGAGCGCGCCTTGGCCAGTTCCGTCACCAGCTTGATGCGCTGCGCCTCGCCGCCCGACAGGGTCGGTGAGGCCTGCCCCAGGGTGAGGTAGCCCAGGCCCACATCCTGCAGCAGCTGCAGCGGATGGGCGATTTGCGGCGTCGAGGAGAAGAATTCGGTGGCTTCGTCAATCGGCATCTGCAAGACGTCGCCGATGTTCTTGCCGCGCAAGAGGACTTCGAGCGTGGCCTTCTCGAAGCGCCGGCCGCCACAGCTGTCGCAGACCACCTTGACGTCGGGCAAGAAGCTCATTTCGATGGTTTGCAGCCCCTGTCCCTCGCAGGCCTGGCAGCGCCCTCCGGCCGTGTTGAAAGAAAAGCGGCTGGACGTGAAGCCGCGCATTTTGGACTCGGTGGTCTCGGCGAAGCGCTGACGTATGGCATCCCAGATGCCCACGTAGGTCGCCGTACAGGAGCGAGGCGTCTTGCCGATCGGTGTTTGGTCTACCTCCAGCACGCGGTCGATGGCCTCCCACCCTTGAAGCGAGCGGCAGCCGTGCCAGACCGCGCCCAGCGCACCGCCTTGGGTGGCGGCGCGGCTGTCGGGTGCGGCGTCTTTGCGGGCGATCGCGCGGTCGCCGGGCCTGCCCGTGGCCTTGCCGCGCTGCCCCGCGGTTGCGCGCGCGGACCTGGCCTCGAGCTTGGAGCGCGCTGCGTCGACCCCCAGGGCGCGACGCAGATTGCTGAGCAGTACATCGCGCGCCAGCGTCGATTTGCCGCTGCCGGAGACGCCGGTAACGGCAATCAGACGGCTGAGCGGAAAGTCGACGTCGATTCGCTGCAGGTTGTGCAGATCGGCCGCGAGCAGCGACAGCCGCGGGGCGGTTGGCCCGACCGCGCGTGCGGCGGCCGTCGGGCGCACCGCGCCGGGGCGTAGATGCTGGCCGGTAATTGATTCGGGGCATGCGATCAGGTCCTGGACGCTTCCCTGTGCCACTACGCGGCCGCCGCGCGATCCGGCGCCTGGACCAATATCGATCACGTGCTGTGCCGCGCGTATCGTGTCTTCGTCGTGCTCCACGACCACGAGCGTATTGCCGCGCGCCTCGAGCTTGCGCAAGGCGCGCAGCAAGATTTCGTTGTCGCGCGAGTGCAGGCCGATGGTGGGCTCGTCGAGCACGTAACACACGCCCTGAAGGTTCGACCCGAGTTGCGCTGCCAGGCGGATCCGTTGGGCCTCGCCGCCGGACAGCGTCGGCGCCGCCCGGTCCAGTGACAGATAGGAGAGTCCGACCTCGGCGAGAAAATCGAGCCGGCTGCCGATCTCGGCCACCACGTCGCGCGCGATCTGCGCGGCGCGCCCGCCGAGCTGCAGGCCCGCCGCCCACTGGCGCGCCTGCTCGACCGTCATCGCGCCGAGCTGGGCGATGGAGTGCTCGCCAAAGCGCACCGCCAGTGAGGTCGGGTTCAACCGCTGCCCGTGGCAGGCCGGGCATTCGATCTCCGCCCCTCGTACCAGTCGTTCCACCAGATCTCTTCGCCGGAGTGCTCGGCCTCGAAGCCTTGCAGCTGCAGTCCCGTGCCAAAGCAGTGCGTGCACCAGCCGTGCTTGGAGTTGTAGGAAAACATCCGCGGATCGGGTTCGGGAAACGATCTGCCGCAGCCGGCGCAGGCCCGATGGACCGAGAAAACCTGGCGCTCCAATACGGGGTCGTTGCGTCCCTGGGCGATGCTGGCGCGGACCGCATCCATCGGCCAGGCCACTTCCACGACACCGTGGCCGTGCTCGAGCGCGGTCCGCAACAGCGCGCGCAGCTCATCCTCGCCTTCAGGTTGCACGACCAGGTTGCCGACCGGCAGGTCGATCGAATGCTCCTGAAACCGGTCCAGGCGTTCCCAGGGTCGGGTCGGCAAGAATCGACCGTCGACGCGCAGGTGCGTGTGACCCTTGCCGGCGGCCCAGCGGGCCAGGTCCGTATACAGACCCTTGCGGTGCACGATGAGCGGGGCTAGAAGGCCGATCTCGCGCCCGCGCCATTGGCGCAAAATCGTGGCGACGATCGCGTCGAACGACTGCGGCTGCACCGGCAGGCCGCAGTCGGGACAATGTTGGACGCCGAGCTTGACGAACAGCAAGCGCAGGAAGTGATGCAATTCGGTCTGCGTCGCCACCGTGCTCTTGCGCCCACCGCGACTGACGCGCTGCTCGATCGACACGGTCGGCGGGATGCCGTAGATCGCGTCGACCGCCGGTCGCGCCGCCGGCTGGACCATCGAGCGGGCATAGGCATTGAGCGATTCGAGGTAGCGCCGCTGGCCCTCGTTGAACAGGATGTCGAAGGCCAGGGTCGATTTGCCGCTGCCAGAAACGCCGGTGATGACGGTGAAGGTGTCGCGCGGGATGGCCAGATCGATGCCGCGCAGGTTGTGTTCGCGCGCGTTGCGCATCTCGATGGAACCGGTGTCGACGTGTCGCGGCGCGGCCGGCGGCCCGTCGACGGCCTGCGGAGTGGCTATCGGCGGGGCGTTGGGCGCCGCCAATGGATTGGATAGGCTCGTTTCGTACTCGCGCAGCGCGCGCGCCGTATGAGAATCGGGATGTTGTGCGACCGCCTGCGGTGCCCCGGCGACAACGATGCGTCCCCCGGCATCGCCGCCCTCTGGCCCAAGGTCGATAAGCCAATCGGAGGCGCGGATCACATCCAGGTTGTGTTCGATCACGATCAACGAGTGGCCGGCCACGAGCAGCTTGCGCAGCGCCCGCATTAGCCGCGAGATGTCCTCAAAGTGCAGTCCGGTCGTTGGCTCGTCAAATAGCAGCAGCGAACCGCGCGGCCCCTTGACGCCCGCCGCGGTCGCTTGCCGGACTGGCTTTTTGCCCGGATGCAGCGCCTCGGCCAGGAAGGCCGCGATCTTCAGGCGCTGCGCTTCTCCGCCGGAGAGCGTCGGGACCGGTTGACCCAGACGCAGGTAGTCCAGACCGACATCGACCAGTGGACCGAGCGCGCGGATCACGTCGCCATCGGCGACGAACAGGCGCGCGGCTTCGGCCACCGTGAGTTCGAGCGCGTCGGCGATCGACAACGAACGGTCCTGGCGTTGCAGTTGGACCTCGAGCACCTCGGGCCGAAAGCGCCTGCCATTGCAGTCCGGGCAGCGCAGGTAGACGTCGGACAGGAACTGCATCTCGACATGCTCGAAGCCGTTGCCGCCACAGGCTGGGCAGCGGCCGTCCCCGGTGTTGAAGCTGAAGGTTCCGGCCGTGTAGCCGCGCTCCTTGGCCAGCGCCGTCTGGGCGTACAGCTTGCGGATCGGATCGAAGGCGCCTACGACGCTGGCCGGGTTGGAGCGCGTCGTCTTGCCGATCGGCGACTGATCGACTAGCGCGACGTCGTCGATCCAGTCGGCGCCCAGGCAGCGGTCATGAGCCCCGGGCGCAGCTGCGCCGCCCCCCGTCTTGTGCAGCGCCTTGCGCAAGGCCGGGTACAGCACGTCCTGCACCAGGGTCGATTTGCCCGAGCCGGAAACGCCGGTGACCGTGACGAGCCGGTGCAGCGGAAATTCGACCGAAAGGTTCTTCAGATTGTGCTCGCGCGCGCCCTCGAGCACGATGCGCGGCGTGCCGGCATCCACCGCTAGGCGTCCCGAGGTTTCGACGCGCCGGCGCCCGCCTAGGTAGACCCCGGTGGCCGTGTCGGCCGCCTGCAACTGCGTCGGCGTACCCTGGAAGACGACCTCGCCGCCCCGGTCACCGGGCCCGGGGCCCATGTCCAGGATGCGGTCGGCGGCCAGCATGATCTGCGGGTCGTGCTCGACCACGACCAGCGAGTTGCCGCTGTCTCGCAGCCGCTGCATGACGCCGATCACCCGTTGCATGTCACGCGGATGCAGGCCGATCGACGGTTCGTCGAGCACGAACAGCGTGTTCACCAGGGAGGTGCCCAGCGCGGTGGTCAGGTTGATGCGCTGCACTTCGCCACCGGAAAGCGTGCGGCTCTGCCGATCGAGCGTGAGGTAGCCAAGGCCGACTTCGCAGACGAAACGCAGCCGCGCCCGGATTTCCGCCCCCAGGATCTGCGTGGCCGCATCCTCGCCGCTGGAAGTGCCCGAGAGCGGCTCGGCGCGTTCATCAAACTGGCGGTCGAAGAGCTCGCGCAGGCGCTGCACCGGGATCAGCATGAGCTCGTGCAGGGTGTAGCCCGGCTGCCGGCGCCCCGCTACCGCGGCATCGGCGCCGCCCTCGACCCCATCGACCCGATCACCGGCTGCCTCATCCCCCAGGTCGACGCGCCAGAGCAGGGCGTCGGGCTTGAGGCGCGTGCCGGCGCATGCGGGGCATGTGGTGTACGAACGGTAGCGCGACAGCAGCACGCGGATATGCATCTTGTAAGCGCGCGATTCGAGCCAGGCGAAGAAGCGGTCCAGGCCATACCACTGCGTCTTCCACTTGCCCTTCCACTTGGGATCACCCTCGAGCACCCAGCGCCGATCGTGCTCGCTCAGCCCTTGCCAGGGCGTGTCCAGGTCGACGCCGGCGGCGGCGGCGTACTTTTGCATCTCCACCTGGCATTCGCGGAAGCTGGCCGTCTGCCAAGGCTTGATCGCGCCCTCGCGCAGCGTCTTGCGCGGATCCGGAATCACCAAGTCGTGGTCTATGCCGATGACCCGTCCGAAGCCGCGGCACGTTGGACAGGCGCCCAGCGGAGAGTTGAAGGAAAAGGTGCTCGGGTTGGTGTCCGCGTAGGCAATGTCGCAATGGGCGCAGTGCAGATCCGCGGAAAAGCGCGCCCAGGGCGAGGGCGCCGCCCCGTCGGCTTGGCCATCGTCGAGCCAGGCATCGACGCGCCCGTTGCCCAGGCGCAGCGCTTGCTCCACCGATTCGCGCAGCCGCTGGAGGTCGTCCGGATCGATCCGCAGCCGGTCGCGCACGACGTGCAGCACGCGCGTTGCGTCGGTGCCGGGCTGGGTCGGCGGCTCGTCGACCTGCGCGTGGATGCGCGTGTACCCCTGGGCCTGCAGATGCGCGAGGACCTCTTCGGGCGGGAAATTGGCCGGGACGCGAACCGGGAAAGTGAGCGCGATGCGCGGGCGGTCGAGTTGCGCGCCGCGGCGACACAATTCCTCGACGATGGCGGCGGGGGTGTCGCGGCGCACCGGCCGCGCGCAGCCACGGCAGTACAGCCGCGCGGTGCGCGCGAACAGCAGCTTCAGGTGGTCGTTGATCTCGGTCATCGTGCCGACCGTGCTGCGCGACGTGCGTACCGGATTGGTCTGGTCGATGGCGATCGCCGGCGGCACGCCGTCGATGCGGTCGACCGCCGGTCGGTCCATGCGATCGAGGAACTGACGCGCGTAGGGCGAAAAGGTCTCTACGTACCGTCGTTGCCCTTCGGCATACAGCGTGTCGAATACGAGCGAACTCTTGCCCGACCCGGACACACCGGTAACGACGATCAACGCGCCCGTGGGCAGGTCGATATCGAGGTTGCGAAGGTTGTTTTGCCGGGCGCCGCGAATGCGGATCCAGGTCTGCCGTTCGGACATGGATTCCTAGGTTTCCTGGAATTGCCCGAGGTAGCGTTCCACCAGGCGCACCCAGAAGCTTGCGCCGATCGGAATGAGCTCGTCGTTGAAGTCGTAGCTGGCGTTGTGCAGCATGCAGGGCCCGGCACCATGACCTGCGCTGCGATGCGCGCCCGCCGCCGTACCGTTGCCCAGGAAGAGGTAGGCGCCAGGGCGCTCGCGCAGCATGAAGGCGAAATCCTCGCCACCCATCGTCGGGTCGACGTCGCGCAGCACCCGTTCGGCGCCCAGCACCTCATCGCCGACCAGCGCGGCAAAGGCGGCCTCGCGGGCGTGGTTCACGGTCGGCGGGTAGTTGCGCTCAAAGCGCACCCGGGCCGTGGCCTGGTGCGCCTGCGCCGTGCCCTGGGCGACGCGCTGCATGCCTTCCTCGATGAGCGTCGTGACCCCGTCATCGAAGGTTCGAACCGTGCCCGCCAGGGTGGCTCGCTCGGGGATCACGTTGGTGGCCTCGCCGGCGTGGATCATCGTGATGGACAGCACGGCTGCGTCGATCGGACGCTTGGCGCGGGTGACCAGCCCCTGCAGGCCCTGGGCGATTTGAATCGCGACGTAGACCGGATCGATGCCCAGATCCGGCATCGCCGCGTGGGCGCCACGACCCTCGACGACGATCTCAAATTCGCTGGTCGAAGCCATCATCGGGCCCTGGGTCACGCCGAGCTGTCCAACTTCGAGGCCGGGCCAGTTGTGGATGGCGAACACGGCATCGCAGGCAAACCGCTCGAACAGCCCATCGTCGATCATCCTCTTGGCTCCGGCGCCACCTTCTTCCGCCGGCTGGAAGATCAGCACGACGTTGCCGTCGAAATGTGGCGCCCGCGCCAGATGCTGGGCGGCGGCAAGCAGCATGGCCGTATGGCCGTCGTGCCCGCAGGCATGCATGCAGTTTGGATGCAGCGAGCGGTGCGCGAATCCGTTGTGCTCTTCGATGGGCAGAGCGTCCATGTCGGCGCGCAGGCCGATCGCACGTACGTTCGCGCCGGTTGGACGGCCGGTATGCGCCCCCTGGCGCCCCGGCGTGGCCCGCGCGCCTTGGCCGCGGATCACGCCGACGACGCCCGTGCCGCCGATCCCACGATGGACCTCTATGCCCCAGCCGCTCAACGCCGTCGCCACCACTTCGGCGGTGCGATGCTCGGCATAGCCCAGTTCCGGGTGGGCATGGATGTCGCGGCGGATCGCACGGATCCGCGGGGATTCGGCCAGGATGTCGTCGAGCAGGCGCATGGCTCATTATGCCTCGGCACGCCGGCCGGACCCGGGCTCGCGAGCCTAGGCGACCCAGTTGCGGCTGCGCTCCACGGCTCGGCGCCAGCCATGCATCAGCGTGTCGCGTTGATCAGCATTCCACGCCGGCTCAAAGATCCGGTCGATGCGCCACAGCGATTCGATTTGCGCGCAGTCTTGCCAAAAACCGACCGCAAGGCCGGCCAGGAATGCCGCCCCTAGGGCGGTGGTTTCGGTGCATTGCGGGCGCACCACCGGCAGGCCCAGTACGTCGGCCTGCATCTGCATCAGCAGGTTGTTGCGCGCCGCACCGCCGTCGACCCGAAGCTGCCGCAGTTGGATGCCGTCGGCGTTCATCGCCTGCAACAGTTCCGTCGATTGCAGGGCGATCGCCTCGAGCGCGGCGCGCGCAATGTGGGCGCGGTTGGACCCTCGGGTCAGGCCCAGCAGCGCCCCCCGCGCCCCAGGGTCCCAATACGGCGCGCCCAGGCCGGTGAAGGCTGGAACGAGGAATACCCCACCGCTGTCCTGGACTTGTGCGGCCAGTGCCTCGACCTCGGCCGCCGTATCAATCAGCCCGAGCCCATCGCGTAGCCATTGCACGACCGCGCCGCCGACGAAGACGCCACCCTCGAGCAGATAGCTTGTAGGCGCCGCAGTCCCGGCCAGGCGCCAGCCCACCGTGCTGAGCAGTCCGGGCCCCGGCGTCTTGGGTCGGTTCCCGACCTGCAAGAGCAGGAAGCAGCCCGTACCGTAGGTGTTCTTGGCCATGCCCGGCGTGAAGCAGGCCTGGCCGAAGGTTGCCGCCTGCTGATCGCCGGCGATGCCGGCGATGGGCAGCGTAGCGCCAAAGCAGTCGGCATGGGTCTGGCCGACCACTCCGCTCGAGTCGACGATGCGCGGCAAGACCTCGCGAGGGATCCGGAACCACTGCAGCAGCTGTTCATCCCAGCAAAGGCTGTCGAGGTCCAGCAACTGGGTTCGTGCCGCATTGCTCACGTCCGTAACGTGGAGCGCGCCGTGGGTCAGCCTATGCACCAGCCAGGAGTCGACGGTACCAAAGGCCAACTCGCCGCGCTCGGCGCGGCGGCGCGCATCGGGCACGTGATCGAGCAGCCAGGCCAGCTTGGTGGCCGAAAAGTACGGATCCAGCACGAGGCCGGTGCGGCCGCGGATCTGCTCCTCGAACCCCTGCGCGCGCAGCTCGGCACAGGCCCCCGTGGTGCGCCGGTCCTGCCAGACGATGGCGTTGCCCAGGGCCTTGCCGCTGGCACGCTCCCAAAGTACGGTGGTTTCGCGCTGGTTCGTGATGCCAATGGCGGCCAGGTCGCGCGCCGCCAGCCCGGCCTGCGCGAGGGCGGATCGCGCGCAGCCGAGCTGTGTCTGCCAGATCTGCTCCGGATCGTGTTCCACCCACCCCGGCTGCGGATAGATCTGGGGCAATTCCTGCTGCGCTATCGCTACCGGCTGGGCGGCGCGGTCGAATACGATCGCGCGCGAGCTGGTCGTACCCTGGTCCAGTGCGAGAACGAATTGGCCACCGCTGCTCATGGATCGATCCTGTCCGCGCTGGCCTGTCGGCATCGGCGCCGCGTACTTGAGTCCCATCGAAGGGAAAATTGCGGAATAAGGGACATGTTATTCATCCGTTCGATCGAAGGCCGATTCAGATTTACTGTTTATCGGCGGGCTTGCGACTTGCGCGGGCCCCGTTTGAGAGCCGAGTAAGCCCATGAAGATGCAGGTTAGCGAGCAAGGCAACGAAGTCCTCATTGACCTGCTGGGGGTGGCCGGGCGCCATCAGAGCATCCTGCAGGTGTTGACGCGAGGTCCGATGGCCGGATCTGCCGGCGAGTCGGCGCTTGGCCCTGCCGATCTATCGGTGCGTGCGGGAGCCCATGACATGCACATCCGCGTCAAGGGTCGCGCGGGCCAACCGTTCCAGGCCCTATCCATCTACCATTACCTGCGTCATGCCTTGATCGAATCCCACGTCGGCCGTGGTCGCGACGACGGCGCGGACGACGAACGTGATGCCGGACTCGATTGCCCCGACGCGCTGGTTTCCGGCGCCGTTCCGGTCTAGCAAGAAGGACCAGCCGCGCGGCCGCCACCCCATGGCGCTCAGGCCGCGCCGGCCGGCTTTGGCCACCCTTGGCGCAGCTCGCGGCGCAGGATTTTGCCGACGTTTGTCTTGGGCAGATCATCGCGGAACTCGATCACTTTGGGCCGCTTGTAACCCGTCAGATTCTCGTGGCAGTAGGCGACCAAGTCTTGCGCCGTCAGGGCCGGATCCTTGCGCACCACGTACAGCTTCACCGCCTCTCCCGAGTGCTCGTCGCTCACGCCGACCACGGCGCACTCGCGTACCCCCGGGTGCGCTGCGACGACTTCCTCTACTTCGTTGGGGTAGACATTGAAACCCGACACCAGGATCATGTCCTTCTTGCGGTCGACGATGCGCGTGTAGCCGCGCTCGTCCATCACGCCGATGTCGCCGGTGCGCAGGAATCCGTCGGCGGTCATTACCTTGGCGGTCTCGTCGGGGCGGTGCCAGTAGCCGGCCATCACTTGCGGACCGCGGATGGTGATTTCACCCGGCGTGCCCAGCGGTACGCGCGCTCCGTTGTCGTCGAGTATTGCCAACTCCGTCGACGGCAGCGGCAGTCCGATCGTCCCGGTATACCGATCCGTGTCCACCGGGTTGCAGCACGCCGACGGTGAGGTTTCGGAAAGGCCGAAGCCCTCGCAGATGGGGCAGCCGGTGACCTTGAGCCAGCGCGCGGCCACCGCTTGCTGCACCGTCATGCCGCCGCCGAGCGACAGGATCAGGCTGGAAAAATCGAGCGCGGCAAACGCCTCGTCGTTGGCGAGCGCGTTAAACAGCGTGTTGACAGCCGGGAAGACGTGGAAGCGCTGGCCTTTGAGTGCGGCGACCATCGCCGGAAAATCTGCGGGGGTTGGGAATCAGCACGCAGCGCCCGCCTTGGGACATCGACAGCAGCGCGCAGCAGGTGAGTGCGAAGATGTGATACAGGGGTAGGGCCGTCACCGTGACGGGCTGCTCGCCGGCGCGGATCTTGGCCAAGGCCGGCTGGTACCAAGCCTGCGACTGCAGCACATTGGCCACCAGGTTGCGATGTAGCAGCATCGCACCCTTGGAAACGCCGGTCGTGCCGCCGGTGTACTGCAGCACCGCGATGTCCTGCGGTCCGCTGCGCACGCGCGCCAGCGGGCGCGCAGCGCCGCGGGCCAGGACCTGGCGAAAGCGCAGCGACTTGCCGGGCGGGAAGGCGTAGGGTTGCACGAGCTTTTTGATCCGGCGCACGACCAAGTCGACGAGCCAGGACTTGGGCGCGGGAAACATTTCCCCCAGCGAACAGACCACGATGCGCTGTGTGGGCACTCTTTCCAGGACCGCGCGTACCGTGTGCGCGAAATTCTCCAGCACGAACAGCGTCGTCGCGCCGGAATCCTTGAGCTGGTACTCGAGTTCGGGCGGCGTATACAGGGGGTTTACGTTGACCACGGTCGCCCCGGCACGCAAGACGCCGCACAGGACAATTGGGTAGTGCAGCGTGTTGGGCAGCATGATCGCCACCCGTTCGCCCGGCACGACGCCTTGCGCTTGTAGCCAGGAGCCTACGGCGGCGCTGCGCCGGTCGAGTTCGGCATAGCTCAACTCCGCGCCCATGCAAGAGTAGGCCACGCGGTCCGCATGCGCGGCGAAGGCCGTTTCGAGCAGATCCGTCAAGGACGCATAACGCGCCGCATCGATCTCCGCCGGGACCCCGGTCGGGTAATGTTTCAGCCAAAAGCGATCGGACCCATCCATCCAGCAGTCTCCTTGCTCCGCCGCTGTCTTTTGCGCGATCGGCTGGCGGTTTGGGGCGCAGGAACTTAGCTGCGCGCCCCGTGCCGCCGTTGCCATGCGGCCGCGGCGGCGTCAGCGACGAATCATACGCGGCCCGATGCCGCGGATCTTCAACTCTCCGCCCGGCGCACCTCCACCAGGCAATCGTAGAAGCAGGCCGCGCGCCCCAGGTCGGTGAGCTGCTGGTGGGTGACCTCGTTGGCGTTCTTATGGTCGTGCGCCAGCTTCTTCCACCAAATCGACAGGGCGACGACCACGCCGGGCCGGGCCTTGTCCGTGACGCGCGCGGCCAAGCGAAACGCTCCGCGGTCATTGAAAACCTCCACCGTCGCGCCATCGACGATCCCTCGCGCCGCGGCATCCTTGGGATGCATGTCCAGGTTTGGCTCGCCCTCGGTGGCACGCAAGCTTTTGACGTTGACGAAGGTCGAGTTGAGAAAGTTGCGCGCCGGCGGCGAGATGATGGCCAGAGGAAAGCGCTGCGCCAGCAGCGGCGCGCTCTCGGCGCTTTCGTAGGGTGCGACGTAGCCGGGCAGCGGGTCCAAGCCCAAGGCGGCCAATCGGGCGGAGAAAAATTCGCAGCGCCCGCTGGGGGTGGGAAATCCGCCATGGGCAAACGGTGCGTACGTCGCCGGCAGGTCAAGCCGCTGCCAGCCAGCGCGGCGCACGCGTTCCCAGTCGTAGGGCGCGGCGCCGCAGCGCACGAATGCCTGCGCCGCGATTTGTTCATCGCTCTGGCTAAAGCAGGGCTCATCAAATCCCATACGCCGCGCAAGGCGGCGGAAGATCTCGCTGTTGGGCAGTGCCTCGCCCAGGGGGGCGATCGCCGGGTTGTTGGCCACCACGTACAGATGCCCGTAGGACTTGTGCACGTCCAAATGCTCGAGCTGCGTCGTGGCCGGTAGCACGAAATCGGCGTAGTCGGCCGTGTCCGTGCGAAAGTGTTCGAGTACGACGGTAAACAGGTCTTCGCGCGCGAAGCCGCGCGCCACCTGCTGGGACTGCGGCGCGACCGCCACCGGGTTGCTGTTGTAGACGATCAGCGCCTCGATTGGCGGCTGCGCCTGCAGCAGCGCCTCGCCGATGGCGCTCATGTTGACGGTGCGCGGTCGACGCCCGTCGAGCAAGTCGGGTCGGTCCAGGGCCGCGCTGTCGGGCTCGAAGGCGCCGCTGCAAGATAGCAGCAGCCCGCCGGCGGCCTCACGCCAATGTCCGGCCAGGGCCGGCAAACACGCGATCGCGCGCACGGCATTGCCCCCGCCGCGTGCGCGCTGCATGCCGTAGTTGAGCCGGATAGCCGTGGGCCGCACGTGCCAGTAATCGTGCGCGAGGCGCTCGATCGCGCCCGCGCCGATGCCGCAGATCGCGGCGACGCGCTGCGGATCGAAGGCGAGCGCACGCTCGGCCAATTCGGCGTATCCGAGCGTGTACCGCTCGATGTAGTCGCGGTCCACCCAGCCCTCGCGGATCAGCACGTGCATCACGCCCAAGGCGAGGGCGCCATCGGTGCCGGGCAGCAGTGCGATGTGCTCTTGGCATCGCTCGGCCGTGAGCGAGCGATAGGGGTCGATGGCGATCAACCGGGCGCCGCGCCGCTTGGCCTCCTGCGCGCGGCTCCACAGGTGCAGGTTGGACGCGACGGCATTGGTTCCCCAGAAGACGATCTGGCGGCAGTTCTCAAACTGCTCCATGTCGGTGCCCAGGCGCCCGCCGATGGTGTGCTCCAGGGCTACGCCGCCCGCGCTGGAGCAGATCGTGCGGTCGAGCAGACTTGCCCCCAACTTGTGGAAAAAGCGCTGCGCCATGGATTCACCCTGCACCAGCCCCATCGTTCCGGCATAGCTGTAGGGCACGATGCGCTGCGCATCGCGTGCGGCGATCTCCCCCAGGCGCTGGGCGATTTCGTCCACGGCGCGCTCCCAGGAGACGGGCTCGAAACGCCCGGCGCCCTTCTTGCCGATGCGGCGCAGGGGCGTGAGGATCCGGTCCGGGTGGTAGGTGCGTTCCAAGTACCGTGCCACCTTGGTGCAGAGCGTTCCGCGCGTGGGCGGGTGGTCCGGGTCGCCGGCCACGTGGATTGCGACGCGCCTGCCGCCGCGATTTTCAACCGTCACCTGCATCGCGCACGTGTCGGGACAGTCGTGTGGACAGGCAGCTTGAACGAGAGAGCGTTCACCCTCTACCACGGCGCCGACGGCCAACTCGCGATCATCCGGATCCATGTGCCCTCCTGGAATCGCTGCGGGCCGCGATCCGCCCGGAATCTTTTTCGCCCGCAAGCGCCAGTGCGCAGCATAGCGCTAGTGCCCAGGGTACCGGTCTACGGAGGATGTGGACGGACCGGCTCGCTTGTCCGCATTCGCCCGCGCGGATCCGGTGCGCCGCGGCGCAAGACCGCGCCGGCTCCTTCGCTACTTATTCCCCGTGGTGGGTCTCGAACATCACGCCGATCTTCTTGAGCAGGGGGGTTGGCAGTTCGCCGCCAGCGCAGACGATGACCGCGTCGTTGCGAACGACCAGCGGCTCTTCCTTGAAACGAAGGTGGACACGGTCGGGTTCGATGCGCGCGACGGTCGATTGCAGCAGCACGCGCAGGCGCCCGGTGCCTTGAGCCGCGTTGACCGATTCGCGGTTCTTTTCCTTGACGCGGCTGAACGCTTCGCTGCGGTAAGAAAGCGTGACCTTGGTCCCGGGCTGCTGCGAAATCGCCACGGCCGCTTCGAGCGCGCTATCGCCACCGCCGACGACCAGGACGCGCTGGCCCCGATACTGCTCCGGGTCAATCAGCCGATAGACGACCTTGGCGGCATCTTCGCCCGGCACGTTGAGCTTGCGTGGCGTTCCGCGTCGGCCCATGGCCAGCAGCACGGTCTTGGCCCGGTAGCTGCCGCCTGAGGTGCGTACTTCGAAGCCGCCGTCGAGATTGTCCACCGACTCCATGCGCTCGCGAAACGCAATCTTGAGTCCCGTCTTCTTGACCACACCGTGCCAGAAACCGAGCAATTCTTCCTTGGTGATCTCCGTCATCTTCACTTTGCCGACGATGGGCAAATTCACCGGGGCAGTCATCGCGATCTTGTTGCGCGGGTAGTGATAGACGGCGCCGCCGAGCGAGTCCTCTTGCTCGACGATCTTGTACTTGAGACGGTGCTCGATGGCGCCCAAGCCGGCGGCCAGCCCCGCGGGGCCCGCCCCGACGATGACGATGTCGTATTCTGCGTCGCCGTTGAGCGCGCAGCGGGCGGCGTTCAAGGCCTGGCGACCTTGCTCGGCCGCCTTGCGTATCAGGCCCATGCCGCCGAGCTCGCCGGCGATGAAGATGCCCGGCACATTGGATTCGAAGTTGGGTTTGACCACGGGAATGTCGATGCCGCGCTTTTCCGTGCCAAAGACGAGCTTGATGGCCTCGACGGGGCATGCTGGCAGGCACGCGCCGTGGCCGATGCAATGGGCCGCGCCGATCAGCACTGCCTTGCCGTCGACGATGCCCAGGGCGTTCTCGGGACAGGCGGAGACGCACGCGGCCGAGCCGATGCAACGCCCGAGATCGACCGCCGGGTGCAGCGACGGAGGCTCCGTCAAGCCCGAGGCGATCGCCTCCTGCAAAAGTGCCAGGTGGTTCTGCGTACGCTTGCGGTGCCGGCGCAGATAAAGAGCGAGCACCAGCAGCAACGGTACGCCGTAAATGACCCAAGCCAAAATCGTCGAAGAGCCGTTCATCACAATCGCATAGCGAGACCTAGTGCGTTGATCCGGTCAGAACCGGCATCCCCGTGTTGCGAATGGGCCGTCGTTGCCGACATGCATCGGCCCCGCGCCCCTTGGTCGGCATCGAGGATCGTCCGATGAATCAAATTCGCGTGCAGGTGGGCCTTAGCGAGCGAGCCGCCGCAGCAAAGCGATGACCGTTGTTTGCAGCCCGTCCGGTCGCGAATGATATCGGAGGTTGCCCATCGACCCTCTCGCCGAGCCGGACATCGTGGGCGCGTGGCGCCCGCGCGGCAGCCGAAAGGAATCGGATGCCCCGTCCTGGGGCGGCGCGCCGCGTCAGTCAGCGCCAGCGTTCGCCCTGGCTTTCCCGCGTATCGAGGTGGTTTCTGCAGGCATGCCGCGCTGCGTGCGCCGGCCGACGACCGTGATTAATGGATCCTTACAGTGGTGAATGGAAAAGAGTGGTGATTGCGGTGCTTCTCTCGCATTGCGCAGTCGATCATGAAAGGCGCGTGGCTCCGGGCGCTGGCTTCAACATCCTGGACTAGCACTTGTGCGGGGCCACGCCGCTTCTTTGCCGGCGCCGCATGTTCCAAAATGCAGGCAACATGAATTCGGTCGCTTTCATCCCAACACTGGACGACAGGCCCGGCGCCGCGCCGGCCCGGGCGGCCGGTCCCTTGGCGCCAGATCCAGGCACTGGATCGGATGACGACCGCGTGGGCACGACCCCGGGGACGGCAAGATCCGCGCGCGCTGCGCCCAAGCCGGATCGCTCCTTTCGAACGGTCGTGGCATCTTCGATCGTCTCGTTGGCGGCGGCCTTTGCCGTCGGCCGCAGCGGTTGGTTCACGCCGGGCGACAACGTCGGCTACTACACAGGTCTGGTTGGCGGCGTGTTGATGCTGTCGCTGCTGCTCTACCCCTTGCGCAAGCACGTGGCCGTGTTTCGCAGTTGGGGCAAGGTGAAGCATTGGTTTGCGGTGCACATGGTGGCGGGCATCGCTGGACCGATTTTGGTGTTGGCGCATTCGACCTTTCACATGCGTTCGACCAATGCCGCGGTGGCCCTCGTTTGCATGCTAGTGGTGGCCGCTAGCGGCGTGGTTGGACGCTTTCTTTATACGAAGGTCCACCGCGGACTTTATGGGGAAAAGACCAACCTACGGGAATTGCAGGCCGAATTCGGCCTCGAGTCGGCTGAGGTGCGATCGCGCTTGCACTTTGCACCGCAAGTTGAAAAGCGTCTGACCGATTTTCATTCCTACGCGCTGGGCAAGCGCGAGGGACTGATCGATGATGGTTCGCGCTTGCTGAGCCTGGGGTTGCGCCGATTCTGGGTGCAACAAGCCTGCGCGCGCGACTTGCGGCGCGCCCTGCGTTCGATCGCCCAGGCGCGCGGTTGGAACGAGGTCAAGTGCCGGGCCCGGCTGCGCGCGGCCAAGCAGTTGGTCAGCACCTACCTGCTGGCCACGCAGCGAGTTGCCGACTTCTCGGTGTACGACCGATTGCTGCAGCTTTGGCATGTGGCGCATGTGCCCCTGGTCTACCTGCTCGTGATCAGTGCCATCGCGCACGTGGTCGCGGTGCACATGTACTGATCCTGGGCATGGCGGCCAGGCTCCAGCGGGGATTGAACCCGCCGCGCAGGTGCGCCTTCGATACGCCCGGGATGCATCGCTTCTTCGCCCGGATTTATGCTGTCCTTTCGCTGCCGGTTGGGTTGGTCGCTATGGTTGCCCTGGTGGCTTGCATCGCTTTGCGAGCGGCGCCCGCGCAAGGGGCCGTGCTCGAGGGCGTGCTGTCACCGGGCGACTTGATCCAGGGCCATTCCAAGGCCGAGTCCGATTGCAACAACTGCCACCTGCCGTTCAGGAAGACCGGGCAGGACGAATTGTGCGCAGCGTGCCACAAGGAAGTTGGGCGCGACATTGCGCAGAAATCCGGTTTCCACGGCCGAATCAAAGACCGAGGCCCCTGCCGCGCATGCCATACGGACCACAAGGGTCGGGCGGCACGCATCGTGGAGCTGGATGAGGCGAAGTTCGATCATCGCGAGACGAATTTCGTGCTCAAGGACTCGCACGCCAAGGTCGAGTGCGCAAAGTGCCACCTGCCCAAGGCCAAGTACCGCGACGCGCTCAAGCGCTGCGTCGACTGCCACAAGAAGGACGACGATGACCCCAAGAGGAAGGGGCACAGGGGGGCGCTGGGCAGCAAGTGCGATGAATGCCACACCGTCAAGAAGTGGACGGATACGTTCTTCGACCACGACAAAACCAAGTTTGCGCTACGTGACGCCCACGCCGACCCCAGGGTGAAGTGCGAGAGTTGCCACGAAAACAACCGCTTCAAGAACACTCCGCTGGAGTGCTACGCCTGCCACAAGAGGGACGACGACGACCCCAAGAAGAAGGGGCATCACGGGCGCTACGGCGAGAAATGCGAGAAGTGCCACACGGAGAAGAGGTGGGCGACGCTTAAGTTCGACCACGATCGCGACACCAGGTATCCGCTGCGCTACAAGCACGCCGATCCCAAGGTGAAGTGCGACGATTGCCACAGTACGGGGTACGTGTACCGGGACAAGCTCAAGGTCGACTGCATCGCTTGCCACAGAAAGGACGACAAGCACAAGGGCAGCGAGGGCGACAAGTGCGAGAAGTGTCACTCAGAGCGAAGCTGGAAGACGACCCACGACTTCGACCACGACAAGACGCGATTTCCGCTGCGCGATGCGCACGCGAGCGCCAAAGTCAAGTGCGACGATTGCCACAAGAGCAAGGTTTACAACGAAGCGCCTCGGACATGCTACGGCTGCCACCAGAAGGACGACGATGACCCCAGGAAGCGGGGTCACCGCGGTCGCTTTGGTCAAAAATGCGAGAACTGTCACACGGTGAAGGATTGGAAGACCCTGCGCTTTGATCACGACCGGGATACAAAGTACGCGCTGCTGGGCAAGCACCGCAGCACCCGGTGCGGCGACTGCCATACCGGTAGCGATCTTTACAAGGAGGCGCTCAAGACCGATTGCATCTCCTGTCATCGAAAGGACGACAAGCACAAAGGCAAGGAGGGCGAGCGCTGCGAGGATTGCCACGTCGAGCAGGACTGGAAGACCACGAAGGGCAAGTTCGATCACGGCCTGACATCCTTCCCGCTCCTGGGCAAGCACGTCAAAGTCGATTGCGGCAAGTGTCATCGGTCGCTTGCGTTCAAGGATGCCAAAGACGCGTGCGCGGCATGCCACGCGCGGGACGACCAGCACCAGGGACGTCTGGGCTCGGTGTGCGAGACCTGCCATAACGCCGTGTCGTGGAAGCGATGGGACTTTCAGCACGACCGGCGCACGCGCTTTCGTCTCGACGGCAAACACGCGAAGATTGACTGCTACGCCTGTCACCGCCAGCCCGTCCAGGGGCGTGCGCTGCTGCCCATGGATTGCGCGGCGTGTCATGAAACGGATGATGCGCACAACGGTCGCTACGGCCGACGATGCGATCGTTGCCACGACACCGTCGACTGGCGTGCGCTCAAACCCGGATTGAGTGCCAGGGCCCTGCCGGAGTTGGCGGCGAATTCCGGCTCGCCAGCCGCCGTTGCTCGGCAAGACTAAGCGGGACGAGCCGCTACTGGGTCAGCGCCGCACTTGGTCGCTCAGCGAGGATTTTTCGTCTATTTGGATGACGGCAAACAGGGTGGAGCATTCACCGTAAAGAGTCGAAGTCGCAATTAGACTTTTGCTGGCTCAGTCGCGAGGGGGCGTGGACCCTGACGGAGTCCGCGGGAATCGACCTGTGTTGATCCTTGCGCAGGGCACGAAGACCGACCATGCGGACGCATGCGTCGGCAGGCATTGGAGCAACCATGAAAGGTCGAATGTCGTCTTGCGGGGCGGGCCGCGCTGAATGAAGAAGCTTGCCGTCGCGATCGCGTTGCTGGCGGGGCTGCTCCTGGCCGCGGTGCTGGCGCCTGCAGCGGCGCTTGCTCCGCAAGGCTCGACGAGCCGGGAATTCGATCACCTGAGCACCGGTTTCCCGCTGACCGGTCAACACCAGAGCGTGCGCTGCGAAGACTGCCACGTTCGCGGCGTTTTCAAAGGAACGTCACGGCGATGTGACGCGTGTCACTTGCAGGGCACGCCGGTCAACGCGGTCGCCATGCCCAGCACCCACGTTCCGGTGCCGCAGCCCTGTGAAGCCTGTCACACGACCAACTCGTTCTACGGCGTGCGTTTCGCGCACACCGACGTGACCGGCATTTGTGAATCCTGCCACAGTGGGGCATTCCAGTTCGCCCAGCCCAAGTCACCGAATCATATTCCGACCGGCACGGCGTCCTGCGACATCTGCCACTCCACCCTTTCCTTCGCCAACGCGTACCTGACGGTGCCAGCGGGGCACATTCCCACGGTGCAGGCCTGTTCGACCTGCCATGCCGCAGGCTTCACGCCGACGACCACCAGGATGAATCACGCGGGCACGGCCGGTGCTTGCGATCAATGCCATGCCCCGAGCGGTATTCCTTACACCTTCACGATCCCAGCTCAACTCGTCGTCAACGGCAAGCTGGTCAGCGTGACGGCCGGCGGCAAGCCGGTGACGGTCGTGCCGATGTCGCAAGGCGGCAGTACCACCTCGGGAGTCAGCGGCACCTTGAACCATGTCCCCGCCGCTGCCGCCTGTGACCAATGCCACACCAACGGCGTCTTTACGCAGGGCAGCGCTTTCCGCGGCGGCACGATGCACCACGGCGCGGTTTTGGGAGAGCGCTGCTCGCCGTGCCACGACAGCTCGACCGTTTTCGCCGGGACGGGGCCAGGCCCGGGAGGGCAGCCGTTTCAGATCCCCGCTCCCGTGGGCACGCCCGGCAGCAGCAACCACATGCCGATTTCCGGACTGGACTGCGGCACCGGCGGGTGCCATGGCGCAACCGATTCGACCACCAGCACCGGTTCGGGTTTTGCGACAAAGATCACGCCGGCTCTTTCGACTGCCGGCCATGCGGCGGTCAACCTGCCCTGTGCGACCTGTCATGCGCGGGGCATGACCTGGAAGCTCGACTCGACATCGATCGTAACGCCGACGGTCGCGCATATTCCGCCGGATAATTCGACCACGCCCAGCGTTGCGTGCGGCTCTTGTCATTCGGCCACGAGCTTTGGAACGGGTGGCTTCAAGATCACCGCCACGCCGGTGATGAACGTGACCATGCACTCGGCCATTGCGGCCGCGGTGCCGCTCTGCAGCAGTTGTCACGAGGCCAGCGCGTCGGACCTCCTGTTCCAAGGCGTCCTCGGCAACATCTACTTGCGGCCGGACACCGGCACCTCCGGTCTGAGCAAGGGCGCCGGGCTCGATCCCTTCCACGGCACGGGCAACGCAGCGACCGAGGATTGCAGCGTTTGCCATAGCACTACGCCGCCCTTCACGAGCACCGCGCTGCCGAGCAATCACTTCGCGATCAATGCTTCGGCCGCATGCGCGGATTGCCATTCAGCCGGTTACGGACCGGGCATCTCGAAGATGAAGCATGCCGACGTGACCACGGCCACGCCGGCTTGCGGCACCTGCCACAACACGAGCACGGTGTTTGCCGGGACCGGTCCGGGCACGCTGGGCCAGCCCTGGCAGATGTCTGGGAGGGTAGGGCTCAACGGCACGAGCACGGCGCACTTTGCGACGGGCGGCGCTGACTGCGCCAGCGGTGGTTGTCACAGCGCGAGCGACACGATGACGAACAATGGTGCGTCGTTCGAGCTAGCGTCTGTGCCGGCGCTCTCAACCGCCGGGCACGCGACGGTGAACCTGGCCTGCCAGAGCTGCCACGCCGCCGGGATGCAGTGGAAGGGCGTGGCCTCGATGGTTGGCGCCACCGGCGCCCACATTCCACCGGACAATGCGGCGGCGCCCAGCCTGGCCTGCAACTCGTGCCACGCGTCCAGCAGCTTTGTCGTTGGCGGCTTCAAGCTGAGCGGGACACCGGGCGGCGCTTCGGCGGTGATGACGCCGGCGATGCACGCGACGGTCGCCTCCTCGGTGGCCGCCTGCGAGAGTTGCCACGAAGCCAATGCTTCGGACCTGACGTTCCAGGGGGTGCTGAGCAACATCTACCTGCGGCCCAACACGGCGACCTCGGGCCTGAGCCTGGCCTCGGATGCGGCGCACGGCACGGGCAACGCGGCCAGCGGCGATTGCAGCGGCTGCCACAGCACCACGGGTCCGTTCAAGGGCGGCGCGCTGCCGGCCAATCACATACCGCTGAACTCGACCTCGGTGGCCTGCGCAGATTGCCATGCCAGCGGCTACGCGCCGGGCGTCTCGACGATGAAGCACGCCGACGTGACCACGGCCACGCCCTCTTGCGCCACCTGCCACAACACTTCCACGGTGTACTCGGGCACGGCCCAGGGTACCGACGGGCAGCCTTGGCAGATGTCGGGCGCCGTGGCAACGGCCGGAGGCACCAGCACCACGCACATTCCGCTGGGCAGTGCCACCAACTGCAACGCCAGCGGCTGCCATACGCTCACCGACGCGATGACCAGCAACGGCGCCGGCTTTTTCGTCAGCAGCACCAACCCGGTGCTCTCGGCCGCCGGGCACGCGACGGTGAACCTGGCCTGCGAGAACTGCCATGCAGTGAACCTGAGCTGGAAAGGCGTGGCAACGCTCGTGACACCCGCCGCGAATCATATTCCGCCCGACAATACCGCGGCGAACGTGCCCTGCAGTTCTTGTCATTTGGCGACGAGTTTTGGTAGTGGCGGCTTCAAGTTGAGCGGCACGGCGGGGACATCGGCTCCGGTGATGACCGTCGCGATGCACACCGCGGTGGCATCCGCGGTGTCCGGATGCGACGCTTGCCACGAGTCGGCCAACCTGGCGCCGGCCGATCTGCAGTTCCAGGGGATCGCCGCCAGCATCTACCTGCGACCCAACAACGGCGCCAACTCCGGCCTGAGCCTGGCAACGGATGCGACGCATGGCACCGGCAACGCCGCGACGGCCGATTGCGGTGGATGCCATTCGACGACACCGCCATTTAGTGCCGCGGTCCAGCCCTCGGGCCATATCCCAACGATCAGCGGGGCGGCCTGCTCGGCTTGCCATACGACGGCAGGCGTGTACTACAACGTCGCATTGCCTATGCCGCACACGGGCTACGTAAGCGGAACCTGCACGTCCTGCCATGACAACGGTGGCACGAAGTACGCCGGGTCCACCTTCACCCCGAGCGCTTCCGGCGGGGGCGGCACGTTTGGCACGCAGACGTCGGGCAGCAACTTCTCGCCCAAGCAGATCTATACGCCGGTGGGCAGCGCGGGCGGACATATTCCACTGCCCGCAGGCGACGACTGCGGTGTCTGCCACACGTCGTTCTCGGCGTTTGGGCCGGGTACGGCAATGAATCACGCCGGCATCAGCAGCGCTTGCGCCGGCTGCCACGCGCCGGTGGGCATAACCTGGTACGGCGTGCCAAGCACCGCAACGACGAGCGTCACCAACATCGCGGGGGTCGCTACGGTGATGTCACCGGTGCACGTACCGATCACGGGTGCCGGCGGCAGCAACGACTGCAGTACCTGTCACGTGTCCACCACGTTCACGTCCTTTGGCCCAGGCACCGTGGTCACCCATGCCGAAGGCGCCTTCATGACCGGTACCCCGAAGGGGTCCACGGCGAAGCCGCTGTGCCAGAGTTGTCACAACCCGTCGGGCACGAAGTTTTATGGCGTCACGCTCACCTCGGTGACCATCAATGGTCACCACCATGCCACCGCCGCTTCGGATTGCAACAACTCCGGCTGCCACAGCGTGAACGGCTTTCCAGATACCGGCGCAGCACCGACCGTCGCTGCTGCCCGCCGGCCATTCCTGCGCCGCTCGGCGGGCCCCTTGCCGCATACTGGCCAGGGTCCAAGCTCCGGCGTCGGCGCAGTCGCATGGCCGTTCACTCACGTCGGAGTCTTGCCCGGCACTTGTGCCGACTGCCACGCGCCGACGGGCGCTGCCACGCCCAAGCCGGCCAACCATCTGGCCACAAGCGCCTCGTGCGATTCGTGCCACCGCACGAGCTCCTGGCTGCCGGCGCTGTTCCTGCACAACCGAGTTGCTGCTGGAACCTGCGCGGCTTGCCATACGGGAAACTGGGCCACCGCCAAGCCGGCGCGGCACATGCTGACCAGCCGCAGCTGTGACACGTGTCACGCTGTCACGACAAGCTGGATGCCCCAGGAATATGCCCACCTTGACACGGCCTACCGGCCGCATCCGGCGAGCGTGACCTGCGTCAACTGCCACTCGTCCGGTACCGAACAGGTTGTCTGGAAGTACCCCAATCTCAAACCCGGATGCGGCGGGTGCCATGGTCCGCAGGCGCCCGCGACGTCCAGGTCGAGACACGGGCGATTGCCCGTGCAAACGCCCCAAGTGCACTAAGCAGGTGCGGCCGGTTCTGTGGCGCCAGGGCAGCCGCCGCCGTGGTCATACGAAACGCGTGAAAGTGCTTACTTGAAATTCCGACTTTGCCGATGCTCCTTGCCGCTGGTTTTGCTGGCCACCTGGCTGTTGGCGGGCACGTTTGCGCTGCTGGCCGGGACGCAGGCGCATGCCCAGGCGCTCGACGAGGCCCGACTGGTCGGAGTCGGGCCCGATGCGGTACTGCAGATACGCTTCAACGTGCGCGTGCAGTACCAGCGGCGTGCGCCGCTGGAAGCATCGGATCTGCTGGAGATTTATTTCCGGCTTCTTGGCGGCGACGAGGCCATGACGCGGCCCATCGAGGAATCGCTGCGGGTCAAAGGCAATGATCCGGCGCCCGATGCCACCATCATCTATCCGGTGCAGACCGGCGTACCCGTGAAGAAGATCGTCATTCGCCTGGGACGCAAGGTCGATTTTCGCGTGCGCGCCGGCGCTGACAACCAAGTGATCGAAATCGTGCTGCCCGGACTGGCTCCTTCGAACGCGGGTCAGAGCCTTGTCGCGCCCCCGGTCGAAAACAACCGATTTGCCATCTTGCTGCAGTCGGTACCGATGAAGGATCTGTCCGGTGTGCGCGCCGTCCCGGCGCGCTTGCAGGACTACGCCGTCTTCGGCTCTCAGACGCTGCGCGACGGAACGCCCTATTACGAACTGATGCTCGGTTACTTCGAAAGTCAGGCCGCCGCTCAGGCCGTGCTGGCGACTTTGAGGTCAGATTTTCCGGACGCCAAAGTCGTCGTTGACGCGCCGCGCCGACTGGCCAATCCGCGATTGGAAGCGCCAAGCCCCACGCCGGCCGCGCTGGCGGTATCTGTAGCTCCCGCTGCCGCCGCAGCGCCGGCTGCACCGGCGGCGCCCGCCATCGCTGCCGCTTCGGCGGCGCCCGTTGCTTCGGCGACGCCTGAGCCCGCCGCCGGGGGGGCAGCAGCGGCCGCCGCCAGGGCGGTGGCGGCGGGCCCCGACACCGAACTCGACAAGCAGGCCGCCACTTTGTTGGCCAAGGCGCGTGTCGCCTTGGTCGCTGGCAACAACGACGAAGCCATCAATGCGCTCAATCAACTGCTGCTGCTGCCCCCCAACAAGTATTCGCAGGACGCGCAGGAATTGGTCGGCGTGGCGCGTGAGCGCGCGGGCGAACTGGCGCAGGCAATCAAGGAATATGAGCTTTACCTGCGCCTATACCCCGACGGCGACGGGGCCACGCGTGTACGGCAGCGACTGGCCACGCTGCAGCCGCCGGACCTTGCCAAGGCGGAGGCCGCAAAGCCGGCGCAAAGACGCGAACCGCGCGCCAGCGTGGGCGGCAGCATTTCGCAGTACTACTACGGGGGCGACCAAAGAACGCAAACGACCCAGGGGCTATTTGCCGGCTCGATAACCAATGCGTCGAATGCGCAAATCAGCAGTACGGCGCAGTCTTCGCTGACCACGGTAGTGGACCTCAACGGGCGCTATCGGACGGAGACCAGCGATACACGCATCGTCTTCCGCGATTCGGACCAATTTAGCTTCATCGATGCAATCTCGCCCAGCATCAATCGGATGGACGCGGCCTACGTCGACTACCGGGATACGAGGGACGGCCTCGCGCTCAAGGTGGGGCGCCAAAGCGGCGTCGTGGGCGGCCTCGTCGGACGATTTGACGGAGCGATGCTCAGCTACGATCTCGTGCCGAAAGTGCGCCTGAACGCGGTCGCCGGCGTACCGGTGTCGCAGGACGCCTATGTCCAGGCCTCTCAGCGCTTTGAAGGGCTGAGCGTGGAGGCGCAGAACTTTGCCGAACACTGGGGTGGCAGCGCATTTGTGATCAACCAGACGGCCGACGGCATCACGGACCGGCGAGCGGTCGGTGCCGACCTGCGCTACTTTGAGCCGGGCCGAACGCTGTACGCCCTGGTTGACTATGACGTGCAGTTTTCGGTGCTCAACGCCGCGACCTTGCAGGGGAGCTACCTGCTGCCGGACCAGACATCGCTGTCCATTCTGCTGGACGATCGCAAGGCGCCCACGTTGTTGACCAGCAACGGTCTGTTGCAGTTTGGCTGCACGTCCTACGTTGACTACTTTGCCAACAAATGCGTGAATCCGGGAACGGGCGCGCGCACCGTGGACCAACTGCGCCAGGCCGCCGAGGCCACCACCGCCAATTCGCACCAACTGGCCCTGGATATCTCGCGCCCCTTCGGCAGCAACTGGCAGGCATCCCTGGATGCGCGCGTGTCCAGCGTCGGCGCCTTGCCCACCGTCAATATCGGCTCTCAACAGTTCCTGGGTTCTGCGGCCACCGGTAACGTCTTAGGGCTCACCGCCCAAGCGACCGGGTCGAACCTGTATTCCCAGCGCGACATCAACGTCTTTTCGGTCACTCGCCTGCACAGCGAGTCGCTTACCGGAACGCAGGTTTCGTACAACAATCTCAATGGGATGCTGGATAATCGCTTGGTCCTGGCGCCCGGTTTGGCGGCGTATTGGGAAAGCGATGCCACCGGGCAGCGGCTGACGCGCGTTTCACCGGGTTTTCATGCGAGCTACAAGTTGACGCCGCGCATGTCGCTGGAGGGGACGGTTTCGCTCGAGCGCGCCCGCAACGAGGGTCCGACTCAGAACGAGGCGACCACCAACCGGTTCTTCTTCCTGGGCTACCGTTACGACCTGGGCTTTTAGAAGGGCCCGGCCGATGCCGCCTTGCGGTGCACTACCCCTCACAGGGGCAGGCCGGTCCAGGGGCGCCGCTTGTCCGGGCCGGGAAACGAGCGCCGCGGTTTGAGCGACAATAGCGGATTATTCGCCGTCGCTTGTGGCGGCGGCACCCGAGATTGAACGAGTCAGGCCAAGATGAAACCGAGAATCAAGCGTTTGACCATGGTGGTGGCGGGGTTGGCCACGGCGGGGGTGGCCGTGGGTCTGGTTGTCAGCGCTTTTCGCAGCAACCTGGTGTTCTTCTTCACGCCCTCGCAGATTGCGGCCGACGAGGCGCCTCGCAACCGTTCCTTTCGCGTCGGTGGCTTGGTCCTGGCCGGCAGCGTGCATCGGGACGGCACGACGGTGCGGTTTCTCGTGACCGACACGGCCAAGTCCGTCCCGGTTGCCTATGTCGGCATCCTGCCGGACCTGTTTCGCGAAGGCAAGGGTGTGGTTGCGCAGGGCCGTTTGGAAGCCGACGGCGTGTTTCATGCCTCCGAAGTACTCGCCAAGCATGATGAGAACTACATGCCGCCGGAGGCCGCCGATGCGCTCAAGCGCGCCCGCGGTGGGCAACCGGACTCGACGGCGACGCTGGTCGCCGGCCAGCCCGGATCCGCGTTGGGCGCTGGCGCGGGGAGCAGCAAGCCATGATTCCTGAACTCGGCAACTTCGCCCTGATGGTGGCTACGGCCGTGGCGCTGGTCCTCGGCACGCTGCCCGTCATCGGTGCCGCCCGCGGCAACCTGCGTTGGATGGCGCTGGCGCGGCCGGCCGCGCGCCTGCTCTGTTTTCTTGTGGTCGTCGCCTCCGGCTGCTTGTTTGCCAGCCTACTCGGCGACGATTTTTCCGTGCATCTACGTGGCCTCCACGTCATCGCGCGCCTTGCCGGTGCCCTACAAGCTGGCCGCCTTCTGGGGCGGGCACGAGGGCTCGATGCTGCTTTGGCTGCTGATGCTTGAGCTTCTGGATGTTCGCCGTCAGCGTCTTCAGCAAGCACCTCCCGCGTGAGATGGTGGCCCGCATCCTTGGCGTCATGGGATTGGTGGCCCTGGGATTCCTGCTCTTCATCATCCTGACCTCGAATCCGTTCGAGCGTCTTGCGCCGGCCGTGGCCGACGGCAGCGACTTGAATCCGCTGCTGCAGGATCCGGGCATGGTCGCGCACCCGCCGATGCTGTACATGGGCTATGTCGGCTTCTCGGTGGCCTTTGCCTTCGCGATCGCCGCGCTGCTGGGCGGCAACCTCGACGCCACCTGGGCGCGCTGGTCGCGACCCTGGACGACGGTGGCCTGGACCTTCCTGACGATCGGCATCTGCACTGGGCAGCGCCTGGGCGTACTACACGCTGGGCTGGGGCGGCTGGTGGTTCTGGGATCCGGTCGAGAATGCCTCCTTCATGCCCTGGCTGGTCGGCACGGCGCTGATCCACTCGCTGGCCGTGACCGAGAAGCGCGGCGGCTTCAAGGTCTGGACCGTGCTGCTGGCGATCTTCGCCTTCTCTCTGTCGCTTGCTGGGGACGTTCCTGGTGCGCTCCGGCGTGCTGACGTCGGTGCACGCCTTCGCCTCCGATCCGCGGCGCGGCGTCTTCATCCTGATGTTCCTGGCGGTGGTGATCGGCGGTTCGCTGGCGCTGTTCGCCTGGCGCGCGCCCAAGGTCGGGCCTGGGCGAACGCTTCGAGCTGGTCTCGCGCGAGACCATGCTGCTGACCAACAACGTGCTGTTCCTGTGTGCTGCCGCCTGCGTCTTGCTGGGCACGCTGTATCCGCTGTTCCTCGACGCGCTCGGCCTGGGCAAGATTTCCGTCGGACCGCCGTATTTCGATACGGTGTTCGTCCCGCTGATGGCGCCGGCGCTGTTCCTGATGGGCGTAGGCCCGCTCGCGCGCTGGCGTCAGACCAGCTTGCCGCAGATCGCCGTGCGGCTCAAATGGGCTGCGGGAGTGAGCGTCGTGTGCGCCATCGGGGTTCCCTTGCTCGAAGGCCGTTGGTCACCGATGGTGGCGGTAGGCGTGCTGCTTGCGACCTGGATCGCCGCCTCCAGCGTCGTGAACCTTTGGTCGCGACTCGATCCCAGTGGCGGGGGGCAGATCGGCAGCAAGTTCGCGGCGCTGCCGCGCGGCTATCTGGGCATGCTGCTGGCCCATTGCGGCGTCGCGGCGTTCATCGTCGGCGTCACCCTCGTCAAGGGCTACGAAGTCGAGAAGGACGTGCGCATGGACGTCGGCGACACGGTGGCCTTGGGACCCTACACCGCGCGGTTCAACGGCACCAGCGAAGGTTCGGGCCCGAACTACCAGTACCTGCGCGGCCAGTTTGACATCTTGCGCGGCGACAAACTCGTCAAGACCATGCACCCGGAAAAGCACCAGTTTGCGTCGAAGGCCGAACCCATGACCGATGCCGCCATTGCTCCGGGTCTTGCCGGTGACTTGTACATCTCGATGGGCGAGCCGGTGAGCCAGACGGCCTGGGTCGTCCGGGTGTATTACAAACCGTTCATCGACTGGATCTGGGGCGGTTGCGTGCTGATGGCCCTGGGCGGCGCGTTGGCGCTGAGTGACCGACGTTACCGGCTGGCGCAACGACGCAGCGCCGGGGTTGCATCGCTCGGTGCGACGGCGGGGGCTTAGACAATGAACGGGGTTTGCCGTATTCCATGAAAAAGTCACTCATCTTCCTGTTGCCGATGGTCGTCTTCATCGGCCTGGCCTGGGTCCTCTACAAGGGTCTTTATCTCGATCCCCGGGAGGTTCCCACGCCGCTGATCGGCAAGCCGGCGCCGGACTTCCACGTCGAGTCGTTGGAGACGCCTGGCCGCACCGTCGACCGCAAGGACATGCTGGGCAAGGTCTGGCTGCTCAACACCTGGGCCTCCTGGTGCGTCGCCTGCCGCCAGGAGCATCCGGTGCTGGTTGAGTTTGCCAAGACCGGGGCGATACCTATCGTCGGCCTTGACTACAAGGACACGCGCGCCGATGGCATGCGCTGGCTGGCGCAGTTTGGCAATCCCTACGTCAGCTCTGCGTTCGACGAGTCCGGGCGGATCGGCATCGACTACGGCGTCTATGCCGTTCCGGAGTCATTTCTCATCGACAAGCATGGGATCGTGCGCTACAAACAGATCGGGCCCTTTACCCCGGAACTGTTGCAACAGACGCTCATTCCTCTGATCCAGCGTCTGAACGCGCAAGCCTGAGGGGGTCCATGTTCAACGTGCCAAGCGCGCCTGCGCGCAATCTTCGTCTGCCTGCCGTGAACCGCGCAGCGTCTTTGCCCCGCCTCCTGATCGTGCCGTTACGGGCGCTGGGACTGCTGCTGTGCAGCGCCAGCTTGTTCGCGGCGGTGGCGGCAGAGGCGCCGGAAGTCGGCGACAACCCGGCGGCCGAGCGCCACATGATGACGCTGGCCGCGGAACTGCGCTGCCTGCAATGCCAGAACCAGACGCTTGCCGATTCGGAGGCGCCCCTTGCCGTCGACTTGCGTCAGGAAATACGCGAACTGATCGCCAAGGGGCAGACCGACGAGCAAATCAAGGCCTACCTCGTGGCGCGCTACGGCGACTTCGTGCTGTATCGACCTCCCGTCAAGAGCAAGACGCTGGTGTTGTGGTTCGGACCGGCCATCGTACTGGTGATCGGCCTGCTGGCCCTGTACCTGGCCGTGAAGCGGCGCAATGCGCACCTCGCAGCGCAGGGCGCAGCCGATGCGGCGCCGCAATGGAACGCCGCCGATGCGCAACGCGCGCAGCGCCTGCTCGCCGACAACCAGATGGATGCGCACGCCAGTGCGCATCCCAAGGAAGGCGGACCGTCATGATCGGATTCTTGGTGGGCGCCGCGTTCCTGCTCGCATTGGGCGCCGGGGTGCTTCTTTGGCCGCTATTGCGCGGAGACCATGGGGCGCAGGGCCGCACGGCCGATGCCATCGTCGACTTGTTCCGCGAAAAGCTGCGCGAGCTCGAGGCCGAGCGCGCCTCGGGGGCGATTGCCGATGAGCAATACGAGAAGAGCCGGCGCGACCTCGAACGCCAGTTGCTCGATGCGGTTGCCGTGACCAACGCCCCGGCGGCGGCCGGTCCGCGGCGTGCGCGCTGGACCGCGGCCCTGGTTGGAGTGTTCGCGGTGTTCGTGCCCATCTTGCTGTACATCAACCTCGGGACGCCGGAGGCGTTGGTGCCGGGCGCGATCCGACCTGCCGGCGCAGCCGACGAAGCGCAAGCTGAAAACGCCGCCGGCGGCAAAAGGGGGGCGCCGCGTCCCCTGACCAGTGCCCAGGTGCAAAAGATGATCTCGGAGCTGGCCGAGCATCTGAACAAGAATCCTGCGGACGTCCAGGGCTGGACGATGCTGGCGCGCGCCTATGCCTATCAGCATCAGTACCCCGATGCGGTGCGCGCCTACACGAAAGCGGTGGCACTCACGCCCAAGGACGCAAGGCTGCTCGCGGACTTGGCCGATACCATGGCGATGGCCAACGGCCAGCGGCTCGATGGCGAGCCTCTGAAGCTGATCGAGCGCGCGCTGCAGATCGATCCCAACGACATGAAGGCGCTCGCGCTGGCCGGCACGGCGGCTTTCGATCATCAGGAATATGCCAAGGCGGTCGGCTACTGGGAGCGTGCCCTGAAGGTGGCCCCCCCGAACGACGTCGAGTTCGCTCGCACGCTGCGCAGCAGTTTGGACGAAGCGCGCCAGTTGGCCGGCGGCAAAGGCGCTAGCGCTGCGCCGGCCCCGATCGACGGGCAGACGGTGGCGTCGGCAGTGGCCTCGGAGTCCGCGCGCGCATCTTCTGCGCCGGCAGCATCCGCGGCGGGTCCGGGCGGATCCGTGCGTGGCAAGGTGAGCCTTGCCGCCGGACTCGCGGCCAAGGCGCAGCCCGGCGACACGGTGTTCGTGTTCGCACGCGCCGCCCAAGGTCCGCGGGTTCCGCTGGCCTTGTTGCGTCGCCAGGTCAAGGACTTGCCTTTTGAGTTTGCGCTCGACGATACGATGGCGATGATGCCCGAGTACACCTTGTCCAAGTACGCGCCGGTGATCATTGGTGCTCGCATCTCGCGCTCGGGAGATGCCATTGCCGCTGCCGGCGACCTGCAGGGTTTTAGCAAGCCGGTGACGGTTGGGGCGACCGGCGTCAACGTCGCGATCGACCAGGTGGTGAAATAGGTCAGCCCCAGTTTCTGCAACTGGCACTTCGGTCAGGTCGGCATGAGAGAAACGGCTGGATCATCGCAAAGCGATCTGCAGGCTCGCAGCCTGCGTGCGGTCTGGCATCCGTGCACGCAGATGCAGGTGCACGAGCGCATTCCGCTGATTGCGCTGGAGCGGGGCGAAGGGCCTTGGTTAATCGAGACCTCTGGACACCGCCTTCTCGACGGCATCAGTTCCTGGTGGGTCAACCTGTTCGGGCACGCCAACGAACGCATCGGTGCCGCGGTGCGCGAGCAGCTGGGCCTGCTCGAGCACGCGATGTTGGCCGGCTGCACGCACGCCCCGGTCGTCGAACTGTCGGAACGGCTCGCAGCGCTCACCGGAAATACCTTGGGCCATTGCTTTTATGGTTCGGACGGCGCCTCGGCGGTCGAGATTGCTCTCAAGATGAGCCATCACGCCTGGCGCAACGAGGGGCGGACCCAAAAGCGCGAATTCGTCTGCGTGCGCGGCGACTATCACGGCGAGTCGCTGGGCGCCCTGGGCGTCACGGATGTGCCCATCTTCCGCGACGTTTACGCCGGTTTGCTGCACGCGGCACACGTCGTGCCCAGTCCCGATGCGCGCGAGGCACGCGCCGGCGAAAGCGCGCAGGCGCCTGCGCGCCGCGCCGCCGCCGCACTGGAGGCGCTCTTGATCGAGCGCGGCGCGCACATCGCGGCGCTGATCGTCGAGCCGCTGGTACAGTGCGCCACCGGCATGGCGATGCACGATCCGGTCTTCCTGCGCGAGGTACGCGGCCTGTGCGATCGCCACCAGGTGCACTTGATTGCCGACGAGATTGCGGTCGGCTTTGGCCGCACGGGCAGTTTCTTCGCCTGCGAGCAGGCGGGCATCTGGCCTGACTTTCTTTGCCTTTCCAAGGGGATCAGCGGCGGATATCTGCCACTGTCGGTGGTGCTGACGCGGCCTCGGATCTACGACAGCTTCTACGGGCCGGATGTCGCTCGCGCCTTCTTGCATTCGCACTCGTACACGGGCAATCCCCTGGCTTGCCGGGCGGCGCTGGCGACGCTGGATATCTTTCGCGACGACGCCGTGCTCGAGGGCAACCGGGCGCGGGCACAAGAGCTCGACGCGTTGCTGCAACCTTTGCGGACGGACGAGCGCGTCGCGCATTTTCGTCGCTGCGGCATGATCTGGGCTTTCGACGTGCGCGAGGAGGTCGAGTCGCCGCTGCGCGCCGCTGGCGGGTCGAATCCGACCAGCTTCTCGCAGCGCTACTTCCTCGCCGCCCGCGAGCGTGGCGTCTTGCTGCGGCCCATCGGTCGCACCGTGTACCTGATGCCGCCCTATGTACTTTCAACGCGGGAAAACGAGCATCTGGCACGCGTTACGATCGAGGCTTTGGATGTCGCCCTGTCTTGAGCGGCAAGTCGCAGCCGGGTGAGCTCAAATGAGCTCAATTCGGGCAAAGGAGCGAGGCCCGTGGATCTGCTGAACGATCTGCAGGCGCGCCTGGATCGGTTGCGGGACCAGCACCTGTACCGCACGCGCCGGGTGGTCGAGGGCGCTTGCCGCGCGCAGCTGCGGCTCGAGGTCGGGGCCGCAGGCCAGGCGCGCGCGATGCTGGCATTTTGCAGCAACGACTACCTGGGGCTGGCGGCCCATCCGGCGGTCGTGGCCGCCCTGGCGCAAGGGGCACAGCTGCTGGGTGCCGGAAGCGGCGCCTCGGCACTCATCAGCGGCCACAATCTCGCGCACCATCGACTCGAGCAGCGTTTCGCTAGCCTGCAGTCGGCGCACATCCCGGGCTGCGATGCGCTGCTTTTTGGCACCGGCTATTTGGCCAACCTGGGGACGATCACGGCCCTGGCCGACCGACAGACAGAAATATTCTCCGAGCAGCTCAACCACGCCTCGCTGATCGACGGCATCCGCCTGTCGGGCGCGCCCTATCAGGTCTATCCGCACGCCGACTTCCAAGCGCTGGAAAAGCTTTTGCGCGCCAGCCAGGCAGCGCGCAAGATGATTGTCACGGACGCGGTCTTCTCGATGGACGGGACGCTGGCTCCGCTGCCGCAGCTGCTGGCCCTGGCACAGGCCCACGGCGCCTGGCTGGTGGTCGACGACGCACACGGTTTTGGCGTGCTGGGCGAGGGTGGGCGCGGATCGTTGGCACACCATGGCTTGCGATCGGCAAACCTCGTTTACGTGGGCACGCTGGGCAAGGCGTTGGGCGTTGCCGGCGCGCTGGTGGCCGCGCACGCCACCGTGATTGACTGGCTGGTGCAACGCGCACGGCCCTATATATTCTCGACCGCGCCGCCGCCGGCTCTGGCGCTGGCCCTGGAAGCGGCCCTCGACATTGCCACGGGCGCACAGGGCGACGCGCTGCGCACGCGTCTGGCGCAGCACGTCGGTCGGCTGCGCGGCGCACTGGATGTGCCCGGCTGGCGCCTGCTGCCTTCGGCAACGCCCATACAGCCCATCGTGATCGGCGACGTCGAGCGCACGATGGGGATCGCGGCTGCTCTGCTGGAGCAGGGCATATGGGTCGCCGGCATCCGTCCGCCGACCGTGCCGGTCGGAACCGCACGGCTGCGGGTCACGCTGTCGGCGGCACATGAGCCCGAGCAGATTGACCGTCTCCTGCATGCGCTGAACGGTGCGGCCAGGCGCTATGGCTGAGGTACGCTGAGGTGGCGCAAGCCGGCTGCTCATGCTTTGTCACCGGGACCGATACCGGCGTCGGCAAATCGCTCGTCGCGGGCGCGCTCGTCCGCACCCAGGTCCTGCAGGGTTGGCGCGTCGCCGGCATGAAGCCGGTTGCCGCCGGCGCAACATGGCAGCCAGATCCGCAGGGGCAGGGCGGCCAATGGCGCAACGAAGACGTGGAACTACTGGCCGCGGCCAGCAACGTCGTTGTGGCCCGCAGCGCTCTTTGTCCCTACGTGCTGGAAAAGCCACTGGCGCCGCACATTGCCGCCGAGCTCGCGGGCATCGAGTTGGATCGGGAGGTGATTTTGCGAGCCTATGCGCGCTTGCGGGCGCAATCCGATGCGGTGGTCGTCGAGGGCGTCGGAGGTTTTCGGGTGCCGTTGGCTCCCGGCTTTGATACCGCTGACCTTGCTTGCTCGCTGGGACTGCCGGTGGTGCTGGTGGTTGGTCTGCGCCTGGGGTGCCTCAACCACGCCGCGCTCACCGCCGAGGCCATCGCGGCGCGCGGCTTGTACCTTGCCGGATGGGTGGCCAATTGCATAGACCCGCGGATGTCCCAGCCGGAGCGCAACCTGGCCACCCTGGCGGGTTTGCTGCACGCGCCCTGCCTGGGCGTGATTCCGCACCTGGCAAATCCGCGCGTGGAAGGTGCGCTGGCGCATCTGGATGCCTCCATCCTGGCGCGCCCCCGGTGAACTAGGGCGTGTTCACACTAATGGTTAAATTTCCATTAAACTCTGGGTATGGAAATCACACCTGCCCAGTACGAACAAATCGAGAGTTGCCTTCCTCGACAGAGGGGCAACGTCAGCCTTTCCAATCTGCAAGTCTTGAATGCCATCCTGTACGTGTGCCGAGCACGGCTGCAAGTGGCGCGGCCTGCCCAAGCGCTTTGGCAACTGGCACACGATCTACACCCGCATGAACCGCTGGTCCAAGTTGGGCGTGCTGGATCGGGTGTTCGAGACGTTGCAGCATGCTCAGATCGTGCGCATCAAGATCGAATCGGTCGCGCTCGACAGCACCGTCGTCAAGGTGCATCCCGACGGCACGGGGGCGCTAAAAAAAACGGCCCGCAATCGATCGGCAAATCCCGAGGCGGATGGACAACCAAGATTCATATGGTTGCCGCGAATGCTCGAACGGCAATAACCTTTTCGCTGTCGGCGGGCCAGGCGCACGATGCGCCCGAGGGCCGCAAACTGCTCGCCGAGCTGGGTGGTCCGGACCGTCCGATGCACCTGATCATGGACCGAGCTTACGAGGGAGACGAGACCCGCCAACTGGCCTTCGACCTGGGATTTACTCCCGTCGTGCCGCCCAAGATCACCCGAATCACTGCTTGGGACTACAGCAAGGCGATCTACAAGCGGCGCAACGAAATCGAGCGGCTGTTTCGCCGTCTCAAGGGCTTCCGCCGGATCTTTTCCCGGTTCGAGAAGCTCGACGTGATGTTCACCGCATTTATTCATTTCGCCCGGATCGCCGATGCGCTCAGATAGTGTTAACAGGCCCTAGTCGGCTACGTGCATGGCTTCAGCCATAGCGTGTGCCGGCGCCGTCACGCGCGCGTCACGCGACGACAACGCTGCGCGCGAACAAGAGCAGCGCCGCGACCGCGATCGAGGCAAGCGTCTCGCTCGCCAAGTAAAGGCCAGGGAGCAGCTCCGGTGCGGGCATCCGTGCAAGCCGCCACCGGTCGGCGGTAGCGAGCGGTACGCTGCGGCAACGATCGCGGCGCGGCGCCAAGCGCGGCCGCCAATGGTCGGATTCGCAACCGCTGGATCGGATGGCTGGACAAATGCGATAGCGATCCGTGATGGCGACGGCAAATTTCCTCGGCATCCGATCGGCTTGCTGTTCGGGCAGCAAAGATATGGCCTTGGAGACGAAAGTTCGCCCGAGCACGGCGGGCAAACCCTGCCAATAGGACTTCCATACCCATGATTCCTCCGTCAACTGAGCGCGTGTTCCGTTTCGATGGGAAGCTACGATGTTCTGCGCCCGGCGCCAAGGAGGGAGGCTCATCGGATAAAACGGCGCATCATCGGCGACTCGAAGCGCATCATGGGTGCCAAGGCCCAGTATCCAAACCGCCGAACGGTTGAGCCAAGCGCCTTTCATCGCTGTTGGTCGAGCAGGGGCGTGATGATTTCCTCGATCTGTTCGTACGTCATGGGTCCGCGATGCTGATGCACGACGCGTGCGGACCGATCGATGACGACGGTGTATGGGATGGCACCACTGCTGTCGCCCCAACTGCGCAAGATGCCAAATTCCCGTAGCGGATCGGCAACGAGGACTGGATAGTTAATTGCCAGCGATCGCTGGACGTTCCTTAGGGGGCGAGCATCGTCGACTCCGATGCCAACGATCTGCAAGCCGTCCGCGGCGTGCCTTTCCTGGTAGGCGACGAAGTCGCGGATTTCGACCTGACAGGCAGCGCACCAGCTCGCCCAGAAGTTGAGCACGATCACCTTGCCATGCCAGTCGGCGAGTCGATGAGGCGTTCCGTCAAGGCCCGGCAGCACGAACGTTTCCGCGCCGGCGGCTGGGTGCGGAGCGGCGGGTGTCGACCCGGCGCTGCTAGCCCAGAATGCGCCTCCAGCGATCGCCAATGCCAGCCAGCCCACGGCGGCTCGGTTCCAGTTCATTCTTTGGCCTATTGCGCAGGCGTTGCGGTTGCCGTTGCGGCGCGCGCTCGGATCACCTTCCAGGTGACCGGGTAGCGTCGCTCCAATTCACCCAGATACCCGCGCAGCTCCTCGTTGATGACCAACTGTCGAACGCGCTCGCGCACTTGCTCGTAGGTTTCCCGCCGACCGGGTTGACGTTCGAGAATCATCAGCAGGTGAAAACCGAGCGCAGTCTGGATGACACCGGAGACTTGGCCATCGGCTAAGGTCGCCAGGGCACGATCGAGCTCCGGCAAACCGCGCCCTTCCACGATCCAGCCCATATCGCCATTTTGCTTTCGACTGACCGGATCGATGCTGTAGCGACCGGCAAGCGCGAACAGGCTTTCGCCCTCGATGATCCGGCGCCGCAATTGCTCGGCCTCGTCGCCCGAGGCGGTCACGATTTGGCCGACATGACGGCGTTCCACCACGGTGGCGACCTCGGGATGCCGGTCGAACCATTGGCGGAGCGCATCTTCGCTTGACGTCCATTCCTTCGCCTTTGATTCGAGCATGAGCGCCGGCAGTCGCTCGGCCTCATAGCGCAGGAGCTCTTGCGAGACATCGGCGCCCTGGCGCTCGGCGGCGTTAGCGAACAACAGCATTTCGCCGCGTTGATAGAGGCGATCCTTCACCCATTCCGGGTTAGGCAAGGACGGATGCTCGCGAAGATCAACGACATCGGCATAGCGCAGGCGAAAGCTGTTGCTCTCCATGAGTACCGTATCGGGCTTGACCCCGTCGACGATGCGGTCGTCGTGAAGCACAACCCGATCTTCGCGCAGCAGATCCTGAAGCGCCGTCTTCTTGAGTGATCGGAATTGGTCAGCCACCCAGGCAGCCTTGGCGGCTGCCATGCCGTCGGCGTCGCCGGCAAATTGCTGCTTCAATGCAGTTAGCGTTTCCGGCGGTATCCGTACACGGTTGCGCAGGCTTTCGTTGTAATGGCGGTACAGCAGCCCCCGCCGAAAGTCCGCGACGTCCTGACGATAGCTCGTGGTCTTGTCCAGGCCGACTCGGCGCGCTTCCAGTGCCAACAGCCTTGCGGCAACCAGCCGGCGCAACATGTCACCGCGCAGCCCTGCCTGGTCATCCTCGTCAAGCGCATTGAACTGGGTCGAGAATGGCGAACTGCCAAGCGCTGCCGTCAGATCTTCCGAGGTGACTTGCGAGGTTCCCACGGAGGCTAGCACCTCGGAATCGGCCGCCGGCGCGAGGGCGAAGTTTGCTAACAGGCCAATCAACAGCCCGACTCGAAGGCTACCCGCCGAGAACCTCATTCAGCACCCTTTCTTCGGAACCGCCTACCTGGCCCATCGTTCCGCTGGCCGGTTGTCCAGGCCCGAAGATGATCGGGCCGCGCCGTACGGCGCGCAGCGACCTGCAAGGACAGCAAGCCAGATCCGCCAACCTTTGGTTGGCGGATCCTCGGGGTGACGACTAATCCTTCTTCGGCGGCAGGGCGCCGCCGACATCGGGCGCACTGCCGTGCATCCAGCTGACTGCCGCGTCGTAGTCGTGCAGGATCGGCTTGCCACCCCACACATGCTCCTTTTTGTCGGCAATATGCGGTACGCCTTCGACGTTGGTCTCATGGCAAGCCGCGCACTTGATCGGACCATGCGACCCGTCCGGGTTGTACAGCGCGGCTTGGCGATACGACGTGACATCGACGCTTGGTGTGACCGGATAAAGGCCGTGAATTGATTCGTGGCAGCTCTGGCAAGCCAAACCGGAGTGGCCCTTCGAGTACCGCATGGAACTGTACTTGCCCGGTTGGTTGATCGGAAAGGCAACCCCCCCTTGACCTTCGACAAACGGGGCGGCATGGCAATCGGCGCAATGCGGCACGCCGGCGGACAGCCAATAATCGCGTCCGTGTGTCGCCGCGTCGTACGGCACCGCTGCCGCCCCGGTGGCGCCCGCGGGCAACTTGAGCGAAGCGATGTCGATCGCGGGGTTGGCCGACAGTATGGTCACGTTGATGTCGCCATCCTCGTCCTTGTGAACCAACGGCCCGTTGCCCGCCAGCGCGATGATGGCGATATCCGGCACCATCCGCTTTGCCGCCCAGGTCTCGAGGATGCCCGACCTGCCCGGGGTATCGTGGCCCTTGGCGTCGAGAACCACTTTGGGGTCCAAGAATTTCGACTTTAGATCATCCGTGGAAACGCCAATCGCCGCGGCAATCTGATCGAGCGACTTGTCTCGGATGGTCTTGCCCTGCTGTTTGAAGGCATGGCTCAAATTGTCCCTCTGATACAGCTCGCGCGAAAGCTGCGTATGGCAGTTCGTGCACCACAGGCCCTTGCCACCGGTCTTCGCTCCGCCGATCATCGATACGTTCGTTTGCAGCCATTGGCCGATTTCGTTCAAGTGCGCCGGCGTCGAAATGCCATCGCGGTACATGTTGCGATTGGAATGGACGTCGCGACCGACGAAACAACCTCCCGCGGCATCGCGGTTGTCACCCTGCGCGAAGGCATTCTTGCCGTCGGGTGTAATCGGGTACTGAGCCATGCTGCGGTCCTGGCGGTGCGCCGGGTGACAGGCCTGGCACAGGGCCGTGCGTCCCTGAGCGTCGGGCATCGGAACGTTCATCTGGTGGGCCGAGTGCATTGCCTGGGTCAACGGAGAGATCACTTTCTCCTGCCCTGTCTTCGGGTCCTTGAAGGTCTTTGATTGGAGCACACCGATGACATTGTCCGCATGGCATTTCTGACAAAGGATGGGATCACGACCAAGCCGATTGTCCATCGTTCGACCGTTGGGGTCGTATTTCTTCAGAAAGTCAGTGCCGGCACGGTCATCGTGCATCTCCAAGATGGAGATCGACGTGGCTTTCAGGTTGGCGATCCAGTCACTCGCGCCCAGCCCTTTCCAGAACTCGCGTTCCTGCTTGTAGAGTTGGAACTTGTCACCGTTGGCCGTGTTGTTGCTGTGGCAATTGGCACAATTGGGGATATCGATCGGGTTCGTACCATAGAAATGAATGGGGGCGCCGGAATGCGAATCGATGATCGGAGCGCCGGTGTCTGCGTCAACCAGACTCACCCATGCTTCTTGGAAGGGCTGGATGTCCGACTCCGTCAGCGTCAGCAAATCTTGTGCCGCCGCTCGGTCATTGAAGGGTGTCAGCGGCAAGCCGAGTGCGTCCCAGATCCCCGGATTTGTGAGGACAATGGGCACGTTATCGAGAACCGGTGACTTTGTGAATACGATGGTTCCCTTCTCACCCGTGTAGTGCAGGTACCCGCCCTTGAGCGGGCTGGGGACGGCGGCACCGGCCGGGCCATTGTCACGCGGGATCGGAATCTGGATGCCAACGTACTTCTTTTCCTTGTCGGCGCTCGTCCCCTTGGGATTGCTTCCCTTCAGGTCTGCGTAGACGTACAAATGGCTGAAGTAGGCATTGGCAACCGTTTCATTCTTGCTGTACTTGCCATCGCCGTTGATGTCGTAGGGAATGTCCCAGTATTTGAGTTTGTTGCCTTCGGAGTAGGTGTTGTCGATGTGTCCGTAGGCTAGGCGGAAACGCCTCTTTCCGTCGACGAGCACCCCGGGATCGTTCGGGTCGGCTTCCAGCAGCTCGGGAAATTTGCGTTTGCCGGTTGAGGTCTTTACGACCTGGCTTTGAATGGAGTTGTACGGCGGGAGCACGCAACAGTACGTAAAGTCGAACCCCGTGCAATGCATGCCAAGTTCGTAGTTGATCGTAATGTTGTAGTCGTTCATCGGTTTCGACGGATCGGCCGTTGCGCTTGCGGCCGCGGCCATCGGCGCGTCGGCGGCCACACTCGCTGAGGTTAGCGCCAAGGCAAGCAGTCCTAGGGAAATCAGCCGCGCACGCGCGGATACCAGGGTCTTTGTCATCACGGGACTCCTCCATTTCTGTCTATTGTGGGGAGACAACCAAAAAACACTCTCCGCCGCACGCGAACCCTCTCCCCGGGCGCGCTAGCTGCGACCCGATTCGTCGCTCGGAACCTTGGGCAAGTCATGCGCAATCCCCTTGTGGCAATCGATACAAGTCTTGCCCGATTCGGCCATGGCCGCTTTGGAATGCTTGTTGCGGGCTCCCTTGTCCTGAGCGTCGAGGTTCATGCTTTCAAAACTATGGCAGTTGCGGCAACCGATTGAATCGGACTCCTTCATTCGCGCCCACTCGCGTCGAGCCATCTCCAGCCGCTTGGAATCGTATTTTTCCTTCGTGTCGATCGTGCCCATCATCTCCGCCCAAACGTCGTTGGCGGCGACCAACTTGCGTTGCATCTCGGCAAACCAGTCCTTTTTCGGCACGTGGCAGTCGGAACATACGGCACGCACGCCGCTGCGGTTGGCATAATGGACGGTCTTCTTGTATTCCTCGTAGTTGGTCCGCATGTCGTGACAGGAAATGCAAAACTCCAGCGAGTTGGTGCGTTCGATTGCCGTTGTGAAGCCTCCGATGGTCCCTAGAATCAAGACCACGCCGATTGCCGCGAGCAGTGAATAGCGCAGGACCCGAGCGCCGCTCATGGTCGAGCCGGGTGACGACCTGACCAGCCTGCGTTGCGCGCTGTTCTGGCGTACATCTGGAGATCAAAGGTTGCAGGCACGATGGTCGCTGACACTACTGGATGCTCGCGTAGTACTGGATCAGCGCTTCAATGTCCTTCTTGTCCACCTGATCCATCTTGTCCTTCATTTTTTTGGCGATCGGACGTTTGCCCGTATTGAACTCGTCGAACGCCTGCTGCAGATAAGGGATCCATTGCCCTGCCGGCATTCCAGCGTCATCGTCGGAGCGCGTTCCGCCATCGGAGTGGCACTTTTCGCAGTATTGGTCGTGAACCTGTTTACCGTGTGCGGCCAACTTGGCGTCATATTGCTGCTTTGCACGGACGAAGGGTTGCCCGGCAAAGTAGTCGGCGATCTGTCGGATCTCCGCTCCTGTCAGATCCTTGACAATCTCACACATGCTGCTCTTGGTTCCCTTCTTGGGGCCCGAGCGAAACTTCGTTTCCGGACAATCCCGGTCTTTGGCCTTGTACGCCTTGATGTTGTTGATCAGAAATTCCGCGGAGTAGCCGCCAATGATCGGTACGTCATGTTCGGTGCTGGCGCCGGCCTTGCCATGGCAGTCGGCGCAGACAGCCACCAGTTTGTCGGCCTCGACCGCATGCGCTTTGCCATCCGGAAATGCAACGGCGAAGAGGAAAAGCGCAAAAGCCAAGGCGTGTGAACCCAGCTTCGAAGTGCGCATCGATCCAACTTTCGAAAATGTCCGAGTCAGACGTAAGCCGCCTGCACCCCTCAACCACTTGGGGAGACCCGGCTGCGCATCGGGGCGGAAGAAACGAAACGGTCCCTATCGTCAGTATGGGATTGATCATTGCGGTAAACAAGCTGACCCAAAGCGTTAGAACTGGCTACCCAAAGGAATAGTTGCACTGCGACACAACGGGATCCGGGCCGTGGGGTCAACGCCCATTGCGGTTCTGACTTGAGCCACGTAGAGCGATCTAGCCGGGCTTTGACGCGTTGCCTGCGAACTTGCGTCCTTTGCGCCGACCAGCGGATTTGCGTCCGGCGGCGGTTCGTGCATTTGCAGCAAAAAGCGAAGCAGAGCCCGAAAAATCTCGACGGCTCGTCGGCGTGGGTCCCGGTTGCGACGATCGGGCTGCGCCAGCTTGCGGTCAATTTCCTTTCGTTGCAGTCGATGCGAGCAAAAGCTGCCGGCGCAGCGGCATGCGCGCCAGGTTACGTTGCCGGCGGACTTGCGCAGCCGCGAGGATTGCTGGCGTGGGTCAGCTTGGGTCGGATTCTGGTCTGCCTCCTATGGTTGCCACGAGGCCGTTGGCGCCCCGCGGGCCGGCGCTGATGCCGGGGCCTTGCTGGTCGACTGGTTCAGCGAGCGCTTGCTTCGCAATTTCGTCGAAGCTTGTCGCCGATGGCGTGTTGGGCGCGACACCGACGCATGGTGCAGTCGGCGCTGACAATGATTGTTGATCGGCATTGATAGGCGTCAATGCGCCGGCCCGTGGCGGCGCTACGTTACCCAACGTTTGTTTGCCGCCGCGGGAGGCGGGGTGCGCATGCGCGGTCCTGAGCAGGTGCTGGTTCTGGGCTTTGGCAACCGGTTGCGCTGTGACGACGCGGCAGGACCAATGGCGGTCGATCTGCTCGCCGCATCGGCGAGTGCGGATGGCGGCGCCATCTTCTGTGATGGCGGCACGATTGGCTTGGGCCTACTGCCACTGATCGCGGATCTGGCGGCCTTCATCGCGGTCGATGCCGCGAAGTTCGGAGGCGTACCGGGGACCGTGCGGGTATTTGAGGGCAGGGCGATGGACGAGCAGCTGGGCGGGCGCAAGCGTAGCGCGCATGAGCTGGCGCTGGCCGATCTGATGGCCGCAGCTGCGCTCAACGATCGACTTCCGCTGCGGCGCGCCTTGGTCGCCGTCGAGCCCGCAAGCACCGTGCTGGGGCTGGAGCCCACGGCAGCCGTCGCGGCGGCGATACCACGAATGTGCACGGCGGTGAACGAATTGCTGCAACAATGGAAAACCTGAGCTGCGTCTTGGACGATGCGGCATGCGCTCCCGGCGGCCGTGGGACCGGCGCGGCTGTGCTGCGCGAAATCGCTCGCTTGCTCGGTTCTCTGGTTTTGAATCCCCAACTTTCCGGTGTGATTGACCTGCGCAGTCTGCCCCTGCAGGCGGACGAACTTGCGCTGCTGCGCCAAAGGCTTGGCGACGGCCAGATCGAGGCCACGCTCGATCTGGACGGCCCGACACGGATCAGCGAGACCGCTTATTCCGGCGTCTGGTGGGTGCGGCACATGAGTGCCGAACGTCAAGTTGTCTTCGAGCAGGTCATCGTCGCGCGGGTGCCGGAGCTGTTGCTGGCGCATCCGGCAGATATGGACGCTGCCGCACGAAGGTTGGCTGTCGAACTCGGCGACGCCCAATTGGAGACCCATCATGCCGGAATCGATGCAGCTCGGTGAGCTGTTGCGTCAAAAGGGCGTGTCGCGCCGAGCGTTGCTGAAGTACGCGAGCTACATGGCGTCGCTATTGGCATTGCCGCCCTCGCTCGCCAGTGCGATGGCCGAGGGATTAGCCAAGGCACGCCGCCAGGCACTCATCTGGCTGTCGTTTCAGGAATGTACCGGCTGCACGGAATCGCTCACGCGCTCCTTTAGCCCGAGCCTGGAAGAATTGATCTTTGACTTCATCTCGCTCGATTACCACCACACGCTGCAGGCTGCCTCGGGCGAGGCGGCCGAGGCGGCACGCCGCCAGTCCATGCAGCAGAACCGGGGCAAGTACTTGGTCGTTGTCGACGGTTCCGTGCCTACGGCCGACGGCGGTGTTTACTCGACGATCGCTGGCCACACCAACATGGATGTGCTGACCGAGACCGTCGAACACGCGGCGGCCGTCATCGCGGTAGGCACCTGTGCCTCCTTTGGCGGCCTGCCGCAGGCCGACCCCAATCCGACGGGTGCCGTGGCCATCTCGAAACTTGTCTCGGGAAAGCCGGTCCTCAACATCCCCGGCTGCCCGCCCATTCCGCAGGCGATCGCGGGCACGATCGCGCACTTTCTGTCGTTTGGCACTTTGCCGGAGCTGGACGCGCTGGGACGCCCGCGCGCCTTTTTCGGTGAAACGATCCACGACCGATGCTACCGGCGCTCGTTCTACGAGCGCGGCCTGTTTGCCAAGAGCTTCGACGACGAAGGCGCGCGCCAGGGCTGGTGTCTGTACGAGCTCGGTTGCAAGGGGCCGGTGACCTACAACGCCTGTGCGTCGCTTAAGTGGAATGGTGGTATCTCGTTCCCGATCCAGTCGGGACACGGTTGCATCGGCTGCTCGGAGCCGCGATTCTGGGACCGCGGCGGGCTCTATAAGCCCTTGTCGGCGAGCACGGTGGACGTGGGCAAGATCATCGGCGTCGCTGGCGCAGCCGGGGTGGCGCTGGGTGCCGGGGCGGCAGCGCTCGCGCGCCAGCGACGCGGCTCGGCAAGCGCCAAGGAGGAGTGACTGATGGATCTGCTCGACTTTGCTCGAGGCCCGGCGCTAGCCATTGCCTACGTCGTATTCGTGGCGGGCACGACTTGGCGTTTGGCCGGCGTGCTGCTGCTGCCGCGCATGCGAGATCTTTCGCCGGCCCGCGAGGGTGTGCCGCCGCCCTTGCTGGGTGCCGTTCGAACCGTGTTGCGCCGCATGTGGCCACGCAAGGAATTTGTGCAGGCGACGATGTTTGCCACGGTCAACAGCTACGTATTTCACCTCGGGCTGGCGCTCATCGTCTTTGGGCTCGCGCCCCATATCCTGTTCATCCACAACCTTACCGGCCTGGCCTGGCCGGCTTTGCCCAGCAACCTGGTCTTTGGTATCGGCGTGATCACGCTCGCCGCCCTGGTCGGGGCGCTGGTGCGGCGCCTCCTGCACCCGGTGGTGCGCCTGCTGTCGCACACCGGTGATTACCTCAGCTGGTTGATGACGGCTTTGCCGGTGCTTACCGGTCTATTGGCGACCAGCCACCTGGGGGCACGTTACGAAACCCTACTGGCCCTGCATATCCTGACGGTGGCCGCCTTGCTCGTCTGGTTTCCCTTCGGCAAGCTCATGCACGCGATGCTGTTTGCCTTCTCGCGCGGTGCCACCGGCATGCGTTTCAGCCATCGCGGGGTAAAGGTATGAATACGGCAGCCACGGCGCATCCGGCATTCGACCAGCAGGGCACGCAGGCTGATGAAGCGCGCGTCGACGCCGCGATGCGCAGCTTTGTGCGCGAGTTCGGCGTCACTGCAGCACTGCATATGGAATCTTGTGTGCGCTGCGGCATGTGCGCCGAGGCCTGCCACTTCTATGTCGCGACCGGCGAACCCAAGTACACGCCGGCTTACAAACTCGAGCCCTTTCGGCGCGCGTATCTTCGCGAAGCCGGTCCCTTCGCGATTCTCGTGCGTGGCCTCGGTCTCGTGAAGAAACTGCGCATCGAGGAGCTGCAGCACTGGCAGGAACTCATCTACGACTCGTGCACGATGTGCGGCCGCTGCACCATGGTGTGCCCGATGGGCATCGACATCGCCGAGCTTGTAAAGGAGGCGCGCCACGGGATGTTCAAGGCCGGGCTGGTCCCCGAACGACTGGCACTCATGGACCGCGCGGCCCGGCAGTGGGGCAGCCCGGCGACGCCCGGCGAGGATCTGCCCGAGATCCTGGAGGACACGGCCAGGAAATACGCCGTATCGATCCCCTGCGATCTGCCGCAAGCCGACATCCTGCTTACCGCGGCACCCGCCGAACTGGTCGAGCACACCAAGGCGCTGGCCGACGCGGCAAAGATCCTCAATCGCATCGGCGCGAAATGGACCATGCACCGGGACGGCTTCGACGCATCCAACATCGGCTTTAACAATGGCGACCTGCCGCTGCAGGAGCGACTCACGCGCGCGATCATCGACACGGCGCTCAAAGTTGGCGCCAAGACCGTGCTGCTACCCGAGTGCGGCCATGCCTACGGCGCTGCTCGCTGGGAGGCGGCCAAGTGGTACGGCAAGGCGCTGCCAGTGCGCATCGTTCACATGACCGAGTTCTTGGCCGAACTGATTGAATCCAAGCGCATTCAGCTGAAGAAGGTTGGTGAAACCGTGACCTTTCACGACCCGTGCCAGATCGTGCGCCGCGGTGGCCTGGAAGCGGCACCTCGCACGATATTGGCGGCGCTGGGCATGGATCTCATCGAGATGAAGGACCACGGGGTGACGGGGTACTGTTGCGGCGGTGGCGGCGGCGTGGTGTCCAACGGGCGCGCGGCGCCGTTGCGACACAAGGTCTTCGAGATGAAGCGGCAACAAATCGAGGCGACGGGCGCCAAGCGCTTTGTGACGAGTTGTGGCCAGTGCCAGATCACGTTCGAGATGGGCGCTAAGTTTGCCCACTGGGACCGGAAGCCCGAGAGCCTGCTCGAAATCGTCGCCGACAACCTGGCGGATTAGGCCACATAAGATGAAACTTGCAACCCTCGCTGCTACGGGCTGGGCGCCGGGCCGCCTCAATGCGGATGCGCTGCCTTCGAAGAATCCATCGAGCTACGGCACGAGCCGGGAAACGTCATGAGCCAAAGAATCGTCGTCGATCCCGTTACCCGTATCGAGGGTCATCTGCGCATCGAGGCGCAAGCGTCCGCCGACGGCGCGATCACCGGCGCCTGGAGTTCGGGAACGATGGTGCGCGGCATCGAGTTGATTCTCAAGGGTCGTGATCCGCGTGAGGCTTGGGCTCTTGCGCAACGCATCTGCGGAGTGTGCACGCTGGTGCACGGCATTGCCTCGGTGCGTTCGGTGGAAAGTGCTCTCGCTTGGTCGGTCCCCGCCAATGCGCAGCTGATCCGCAATCTCATGATCGCCGCACAGCACGTGCATGACCATGTCATGCACTTTTACCACCTGCACGCGCTCGACTGGGTGGACGTCGTCTCGGCGCTCAAGGCCGATCCGAAGGCAACCTCGCAGCTGGCGCAGTCAATTTCGGGGTACGCCAAGTCGAGCCCTGGCTACTTCGCTGACACGCAAAAGCGCTTAAAGCAATTCGTCGAGGGCGGGCAGTTGGGGATCTTTGCCGGCGGTTTCTGGGGGCACCCGGAATACAAGCTGCCGCCGGAGGCCAATCTCATGGCGGTGGCGCATTACCTTGATGCCCTGGACTGGCAGCGGAGGGTGGCCAAGCTGCATGCCATTTTCGGCGGCAAGAACCCGCACCCGAACTTTCTTGTCGGCGGGTCGCCTAGCCCGATCAGTGAGGGCCCGCAGAGCGCCGGCGCGGCGGCGACCACCGTCAATCTCGTCACGCTGGAGGAGGTGCGCGGGATCATCCGCACTATGCAGGATTTTGTTGATCAGGTCTATCTCCCCGACACCGTGGCGATCGCTGGTTTTTACAAGGATTGGTTCGCCCGCGGCGAGGGCATCGGTAACTTCCTGACGGTCGGCGACTTCCCGGCCAAGGGAATGGACGATCCGGGGTCGTGGTTCATCCCCTCGGGGGTGATCGTCGGCCGCGATCTGTCGCACATCGAGCAACTGGATCTGCGCGATCCGGAACAGGTGCAAGAATTCGTCGCCCATTCCTGGTACGACTACTCGGCTGGCAAACAACGGGGGCTGCATCCGTACCAGGGCGAGACCAACTTGCGCTATTCGGGGCCGCAGCCGCCGTACGAGCAGTTGGATGTCGATGGCGGCTACTCCTGGCTCAAATCCCCACGCTGGCGGGGCAAGGCGATGGAAGTTGGTCCGCTGGCGCGTCTGGCGATGCTGTACGCGAAGGGGCACGAGCCGTCCAAGGCATTGGCCGACGATGTACTGCGCAGGCTTGAGCTGCCGCTTCCAGCCATCTTTTCCACGATGGGCCGCACGGCTGCGCGAACGATCGAGTCCAAGGTATTTGCCGACCAGATGATGAACTGGCTCGATGATCTGACCGCCAACATCAAGCGCGGAGACCTGTCGGTGCAGAACGCGGCGCTCTGGGATCCTGCAACCTGGCCGGCCGAGGCCAAGGGAGTGGGATTCATGGAAGCTCCGCGCGGGGCGTTGTGCCACTTCATCGTCATAAAGAACGGCCGGATTGACAACTACCAAGCGGTCGTGCCTAGCACTTGGAACGCCGGACCGCGCGATGCGGCGCAGCAGCCGGGGCCTTACGAGGCGGCCCTGATGGACCGCCACCACGTGCACGACCCCAAACAGCCGCTGGAGATCCAGCGGACCGTGCACAGTTTTGACCCTTGCATCGCCTGCGCGGTTCATGTCACGAGTCCGGCTGACGAGGCGCTGTTGCAGCTACGCGTGGCCTAAGGGCGGCTCGAGCTCGGCAGGTGCTGCAGGGGCAGCGGTGCACGCTCTTTGTGCGTCCACTGCATGCGCCAGCCGGGCTGGGCCTTGCGATGCGCGATGGCGCATGTGCGGTCGGAACGCGGTCTGCAAAGAGCAAGGAGTTCGCCGAGCGGTGAATCTCCCGCCAGGGGACGAACCAGCCACGGACACTTGGCTATGGGTCATCCTGCATCGCTGCCGCGAGGCCCTGGATTTGGAGGACCCACGGCGGACCAGCCATGCGCGGGAAAGTTCGGCGACGGTTGAGCTCGCGACGCCGCATTCAAGCAAGCTTGCGGGCGCGTAGACGCGAAGCGCTTCCCCGGCCCGAACCCCCCCGGCATCGGGCTACGTGGTTCGGAAGTCGGGCACCAGCGGCAGGCGGTCTGCGCTCCAATTTTCCCTCGGGCAGGTCGAAATTCATCGGGTCGCGCTGGCGCAACGACCGGATTGCGTGCCTGCGAGCCGTCTCAACCGGTGCTCCAGGCGCGAGGCCGTTTCATGCCGGCAATCTTGCAGGCCTGCCCCACATAACCATAGGGAAAAAGCTCGAAGAGGCGCCGTCGACCCGCCCCCGGGTACCGGCTCTCGAGGTGTTTCATTACGTGGCGGGCGTCGGCGGTAACTTGACGTTCTTCCTGGTAATCGCGCATAAAGCGGATGACGTCCCAATGGTCTTCGCCCAGCACGATGCCGAGCTGGCTCGCCAGCTCTACCGCGACCGTCTCCGTCCATTCGCTCGGGTCCACCAAGTAGCCCTCCGCGTCGAGCGTCGGCATCTGCACTCTGGCTTCCATATTGCGATTTCTTTCAATGGGTTGATCATTTTTCATATCATAACGTGATACAAAAACGGAAATCAATTGCATCGCGGCGCCAAATCTTCGTCGGACCGAGGAGCGGCCCCACAGCTATCGGTCTAGATCGCAAATTTGTGGAATTTTGCATGCGGACCGGGCGCGGTTCCGCAGTCCGGCGATCCGGCGAGCACCCGTGGCGGTCCCATTTTCCGTTTTTTGTTTCTGCAGGTCATGGGATCGCTGCAGCGCGCGCGGGCCAAGCTGTTGCCGGGTCCAGCGCCTGCGGTCGAGGCACCGAAGGCCGCTTTGTCCGACAAAACGCCCCGGCACCGGCCATTTCCATCGACCAGGCCCGGCTGCTGCGCCTTTGCCTGGTCCTGGCTGGGTCCGTTCGCGGATCCTTTATAACGCCAGGTCATTTGGCCATGACCAATGATTGCTTCCGTGTCGCCCGAGACGACGATAGATTTCGTCCCGAGGAGAAATTTCCAGGAGCTATTGTTATGTCGCTGCAAACCAGTCTTGCGTCCGGTTCGCGTCAACCCATTGCCTTGGCGGGGTTCGACGAGGATGGCTTTATTGTCGAATCAGAGCGCTGGACGCCAATGTTGGCCGAGGAACTGGCCCAACAGGCGGGCATTGAAACGCTTTCCGCGAAGCACTGGGAAGTCATCGACTTGGTGCGCGAGCGCTTCTTTTCGATCGGAGCCTTGCCGGTGATGCGCCTAATCTGCCGCGCTGCCGGTCTTGATCCGAAGACGGCGCACCATTTGTTCAGCAGTTGCAAGAGTCTTTGGCAAATTGCCGGCCTGCCTAACCCTGGCGAGGAAGCAAGGTCCTACATCAACTAAGGCTGGACCTGCTCCAGCCGTTCATCTGTCACTTGCCGTCTTGTTAGGGGCGCCCCGCTGGCTATATGGGAACCCCACTCGGAGCGTCCGCGCAATTGATCTTCAACGATCGGGCCGCTGCAAGTCTGCGTCGCAAAAGCTAACCCTCGCAGGCTCGCCGCCGCAATGCGGCCTGCACGGCTTGCCGTTTCGGCGAACTAGGCAAAACCCGGGCAATCGCCAATGCTGGCACCGGCCATTCGAGTTCCGGCCTGCGGACGTCGCCACGCCGGCGGCAAGACGAAAGGACATCCGCAGGGCCTGCCGATTGCCTGCGGCAAGACAGTCCGATGCGCACGAACAGCGCGGATCTGCCCCTTTGACAATCGAGAGTCCGGCCAGGCGCATTGACGCCCGGCAAAATCGCGGCCAGCGTGCCCGGCCTCGACGCCGAATCCAGGAAAGATCCGGCAGACGACGACGCAATGGCAGGTTTGCGGTGAAGCGCAATGGGGCCCGCCAAACCGCCGGCGTCTGTGACGCGAGCGAATTTGCGCGCGACGGATGGGGGCGCACGGTAGATTTGCTTTATCGAACGGCAGCAGGTAGTGTCTAGCCGGAATTTGGCGGCGCGGCACGAGTCTTTCGTTCGAGCGCCGAGCAACGGGGCTCGGAGGGGCGACCGAGCAAGAGGAGATCGACGCTTTGGCAGGTAGATATGTCAGGGTCGGCAGCCTTGCCGATCTGGCGCCGGGCAAAATGATGCGCATTGAAGTCAGCGGTCTGCGCATCCTGCTTGCCAACGTGAATGGTCGCGTCTGGGCGACGGACGATACCTGTTCCCACGAGGAGGCCTCCTTGTCGAGCGGGTCACTGCGGGGTCAGTTTGTGAAGTGCCCGCTGCACGGAAGCCGTTTCAGCGTGTGCACCGGCGAGGTGATGGATGAGCCGGCGGATAAAAGCCTCAGGACCTTCCCTGTGCAACTGGACGGCGAAAGCATCCTGGTCGGAATTTGAATTCCAGATCGGCAATCAATTTCACCCATGAGCGACTTACCCACCGCGACGTCGGAAGAATCGGCGGCCTTGATGCGCTCCATCATCAAGCGCATTGCCACGGGACCGGAACTGAGCAAAGACATCTCAAGCGAAGAGGCGCGCCAAGGCATGCGTCTCGTGCTCGATGGCGCGGTAGATCCGGTCCAGGCCGGCGTATTCCTAATCGCGCTTCGGATGAAACGGGAAACCGATGACGAGATGAAGGGGATACTTGCCGCCCTATTGGAGAATACGCACACGGTTACCGCACCGGTTGATGAAGTTGTCGATCTTTCCGATCCTTACGATGGATTCCTGCGCACGCTGCCGGCCGCGCCGTTTCTGCCTGCGCTGTTAGCAGCCTGCGGTGTCGCGACCCTATCGCACGGGGTGCAAAGTATGGGCCCCAAATACGGCGTGACCCATCGGCAGGTGCTCGGCGCTGCCGGTGTTGCGGTGGATCTGAGTCCAGCGGAAGCGGCCGCGCGCTTGGGCGACCCGGGCCTGCGGTGGGCATATGTCGACCAGAAGGTGTTTTGTCCCAAGCTGTACTCGCTGGCCGCGCTACGTGGGCTGATCGTTAAGAGGCCATCTATCACGACCGTCGAGGTTCTGCTGGGTCCCGTTCGCGGACGCTCCAAAACCCATCTTGTCACCGGCTATGTGCACAAACCCTATCCGCGCATCTATGCGATGCTGGCCCGTTTTGCTGGTTTTGATTCCGCGCTGATCGTCCGGGGCGTGGAAGGCGGTGTAATTCCATCTCTTCGCCAGACCGGGAAGGCGTACTACTACGATGGAAACGGACCGGAAGAGTCGGTCGATTTTAGCCCCGAGGAGCTGGGCATCGATCAGCCGGTGCTTGCACCGCCCCTGCCAGCCGAAATTGCGCAAAGCGTCGGAGCCGGCGAAGAGCCCACTGGGAGCCTCGACAAGGCGGCGTTCGCGCAAGCAGCCGTGCAAGCCGGGCTGGCGGCGCTGGGCGGACAACCAGGCGCTACGCGCGACAGTCTTGTCTGTGGAGCGGCGCTGTGCCTCTGGCATCTGGGTCGCTTTGATACCCTAAAGGCCGCCGCGGCAGCCGTGCGCAAGGTGCTCGACTCGGGAGCGGCCCTCGAGAATCTGCGACGCGCGCGCTAGATAGGCTGTACTACTTGCGGCCGCCCCGCGGTTTGCGATCCGTTCGCACAGCCTGTCGGCATCGGCGTGAGATGCTCGCCGCGCTGCCGCCAGCGTAAAATCGATCGTCCCGCGCGCCGGCGCTGGTGCAGCGAAGGTGGCGCAGCGAACAAGAGGCCCGGATGCCGATATCGGAATTTGATCCAAGGGTGTACTTCGCCGCTGAGCGGACCATGCTCGCCTGGCTGCGTACCGGCCTGACGGTCATGGCATTCGGTTTTGTCATCGCGCGGTTCGGTCTCTTCCTGAAAATCGTTTCGCTGCAATTGCCCAACGCGCTGTCGCACCCTTCGTCCGGCCTATCCGCGGCCTTGGGCACCGGCCTGGTTGCGGCGGGTACGTTGATGATCCTGGCGGCCACGGCACAGCATCGCATTTTCATCGCCACCTTGCCGAAGGTCGATCGCCCGAGGAGCTATTCGGGCGGCACACTCATCCTCTTCTCCAGCATCTTCATCGCCATCGCCGGCATCGGGCTGACGGTTTACCTTGCCGTTTCAGCCGAATAGCTGCTAGGGCCTTGTATCTACCCATCGGGGTAGCCTGCTCTACTCCCTTTCGGGTCTAGACGTCGCCGGTCGCTTATCGGTAAATAGGCCTTGCGCGCCGCCCCGGGCCTGCAAACGGCGCTACCGCGCTTGCCGATTTGGCGCGAAGCACCAGCGCAGGGGCGTCCTGCCCGGGCCACGAAGGAGGAAGCAGTGCAATACGTCGTCGATGGCAAGGCCCTTGCGGCCGATGAGGAAGGCTATCTCGTCGAAGCGGATTTCTCGCCAGCCGTGGGCGAGGCGATCGCAGCTGCCGAGGGTTTGACGCTCAGCGATGAACACCGGACCGTCATCAAGTACCTCCAGGACCAGTACCGGGAGCACGGCCACACACCCAACTTTCGAACGATGCTCAAAGACGTTGGCGAACTGATCGACGGATGCGACAGCAAGCATCTTTACGACCTCTTTCCCCTCGGTCCGGCCAAGCAGGGTGCGCGCATCGCCGGGCTGCCAAAGCCGTTTGGAAAGGGCGGATATTGATGCGCTAGCCCGCCGCCGCCCGGCGGCGCAACGTCAGGTCAGGCGAGCCCGCAATTCCTGCAGCGCCGCATGATCGGTCGCGAAGATGTTCTGCCGGCCGATCCGATCCGAGAGACCCGCACGATCCATCACGTCCTGAACCTGCTTCTTGATGCTGCAGAATGTGAGTTCGATGCCGTTGTTGCGGAAGCGTTCGATGAGCTTGGCGAGCACCTCGACTCCCGACGCGTCCATATCGTTGATGCCGCCACAGGCGATCAGTACGTAGCGCAGATCGGGTGTGTCCCGCTCGAGTTGCAGCAGGGCATCCTCGAAGAACGATGCGTTAATGAAATGCAGGGACCCGTCAAACCGCATGGCGCCGAGCTTCGGATGCAAGGCGGGCAGCCCGAATCGGCGCGCGTCGCGCAGCACACCATCCTCGTGCAGGCCCAGGACGGCAACGCGCGGCCGCATCAGGCGGTACAGGAGCAAGCCCAGCGACAGCATGATCCCGACGACGATACCGTTTTGGATGTTCGGCGCAAACGCAAGGGTAGCAACAAAGGTTGCAATCGCGGCGATGCCGTCGTCGCGGCGCGTGCGCCAAGCACTACGCAGCGCCTGGAAGTTGAACAGCCCAGCGACGGCCATCATGATGATGGCCGCCAGTACCGGTTTGGGCAGATGGAACAGCAGGGAAGTGAAGAAGAGCAGAGTCAACAAGACGGCGCAGGCCGATACGATGGAGGCCAGGCGCGTCTTGGCGTCGGATGCCAGATTCAAAGCGGAGCGGGAAAAGGAACCGCTGACCGGCATCGAGTGAACAAACGCCGCGACCACCTTTGCCAGGCCCTGGCCGATCAGTTCGCGATTCTCGTCCCATGGCTGTCGCGTCTTGATGGCGATGACCTTGGCGCTGGACATGGCTTCCATGAAGCTGATGACAGCGACGACGAAGGCCGCGGGCGTCAGAGCGATCACCAGATTCCACTCGACATTGGGTATCGCGAAGCTCGGCAGACCCTTGGGCACCTCGCCGACGACGCGGCCACCCATTTCCGCATAGCCAATCGAGGCCGAAACCCACGTCAGGGCCGCCACGGTGATCAAGACCCCGGGCAGCTTCGGCGCGAACTTTCGAAACAGCAGCAACAGGGCGATGGCACCAACGCCAAAGGCGAGCGAGATCGCGTGCGTGCTGTCGATATGCGCGAGCACCTGCCAGGTATCGACCAGAAAATGCTCGGACTGCCGTGAAGGAATCCCCAGCAGGGTCGGCAACTGCGACAGCCCGATGATCAGGGCGGCGGCGTTGATGAAACCCATCAACACCGGAAAGGAAAGAAAATTCAGCAGCACGCCGGCACGCAGCAGACCGAAGGCGATCTGGAAGATGCCTGAGAGGAGCGCCAGCAAGATGACGCTGGCGTAGAAGGCCTCCGTGCCCCGGGCTGCCAGCGGCGCCACGCTGGCCGCGGTCAACAGCGAGGTCATGGCGACCGGGCCGGTCGACAACTGAGCCGACGAGCCGAAGACGGCGCCGACGATGGTCGGAAGGAAGGCGGCATACAGTCCGTAGTAGGCCGGGACGCCCGCCAGCTGCGCATACGCGAGGGACTGCGGCACGGCGACCAGCGACACCGTGATACCCGCAATAAGATCGAAGCGAAGATTTTGAGTCCCGCCCTGTAGTGTTTTCCAAGCGGGCCACACAAGACGCATCTGCAGCTCCTAGGCGATCGACTGGTAATAAAGGTTCTGGGGGTGACGGGCCTGCGCGAAGAAAAGCCAGCGCTCGGCGAGCAGGCCAAAATACTGAACCAGGAAGGCCGCCACGTAAGACGCCGGGAGGTCCTGCGTCAACCCCAGGGCGAGTAATCCGAGCGGAATCGCGAACGCGAGCAATGGGAAGCCCCACTGGATCGTGCGTATCGTCGCCGCGCTGGCTCCGTGGAAAAACTCGCGCGTGTTGAACGAACCTCCCATGGCACCTTGGCTCCTTTGCGCGATCCGAGGGTGCTTGACGCCGATAGCGGTCTGCAGAGTTGACCTGGGCCGCAGGCGTGCGTTGCGAATCAGCGAAGCAACGCTTGCCACGAAAGAGAGCACGGTGAGGATCGATGCCCAAGCGCCCAGGAAGGCGACAACATGCGCGGCCGCATGGGCGGCAAGCGCCGTGGCGAGCGTAAAGCCGGACGCGCTGCCCAGCATGACGAACTTGACCAGCGTGATCGGCGAGTGCCATTCCTTCAGGAAGGGCAAGCAAGCGTAGACCATGGCCGTGCAGACGAATAGCGTGAAAGCCAGCGCCGTGCCGACGGCCCCGAGCAGGACCGTCGCATCGACCAGCGCGCCAGACGGAAGCGTTGTCAGCGCAGGCTTCCAATCGATCCAGTGGGCCATGCCGTACAGCGCAGTGGTGCCGATGAACACCGGCAAGACGATGACTTCGCGCGAGAGCCAGGACGTCCGCCACTGCGCCGCGGCGCGCCAGGCGCGCTCCGGGTGGCCCAGGTGAAAGAACGACGCGATCAGCCCTAAGGCCAGCAAGAGCACGGCAAGCAGACTGCCCAGACCAAAGAACCAGCGCTCCGCGGGTGCTTGCAGAAGGTGGAACAACGCGTAGATCTGCACCGTATATAGCGCAAGAAATAGTCCTTGGCCGGCGCCGATCAAGGTCGTCAGGAGAATCACCGAGATAGCCGGTCGCATCGTCGAGCGCCTCCTACCAGCCGACCGCGTCTTCGACGGTCGGTCCCGCGGCCTCTGGCTTGGGCAACTGAGCGTCGAGTTTGCGCGGGTTGTCGGAGCGCTCGAGTTCGTCGGGATGGATCTTCATCTGCGTGCGGCGGCGCGGCAGGTAATGGTTGGCTGGGTGCGTGCTCCATTCCGGCATCAACTGGTAGCCGCCGCCTTCGCGGATCGCAGCCGATACCTCGGAGCTTGGGTCGTGAATGTCACCGAACAGACGTGCGGACGTCGGGCAGGCCTTAACGCAGGCCGGCTTGCGGTCAGCTTCCGGTAGCGAGCGATCGTAGATCCGGTCGACGCAAAGCGTGCACTTCTTCATCACCTTGCCCAGCTCGTCGAACTCGCGTGCACCGTAGGGACAGGCCCAGGCACAGTACTTGCACCCGATGCACTTGTCGTAGTCGACCAGGACAATGCCGTCTTCCTTGCGCTTGTAGGAAGCCCCCGTCGGGCATACCGGCACGCACGGCGGATCCTCGCAGTGCAAACAGGACTTGGGCAAATGCAGCGTTTCGGTCGCCGGAAATTCGCCGATTTCGAAGGTCTGCACGCGATTGAAGAAGGTGCCCGTCGGATCGGCCCCATAGGGATTTTGGTCGACCAAAGGCCCGGCGGAGCCCGATGTATTCCATTGCTTGCAGCTGGTCACGCAGGCGTGGCAACCAACACAGACGTTGAGGTCGATGACGAGAGCAAGCTGGGTCATGACATTACTTCTGGGTATCGCTGCGGAAGCGTCCGCCAAAGAACGCGATTTGTTTTGGCCGAGGCTTCATTCCAGGGTATGGGTCCAGCGCCGGGAACTGCGGAGACGTGCAGTGCGGCTCATCGCTGCCGGCCTTGTAGATGCGAACGCGCACATCAAACCATGCGGCCTGACCTGTAATCGGATCCGAATTGGAGACGCGGACGCCTTCGCCGGTATCGAGCTCCTCGCTGATCAGGTGATTGAGCAAGAAGCCACGCTGCGATTCGTTGGACCCGGGGGCCAGGTTCCAGGCTCCCGCTGCTTTGCCGACGGCGTTCCAGGTCCAAACGGTCCCGGGTTCGACCGACTCCGAGTAGCGTGCCATGCAGCGCAGTTTCGCCCAGGGTGATTCGACCCAGATCCAGTCGCCGTCTTCGATTCCCTGGTTGCGCGCGGTGCGGCTGTTGACGAACAGGTAGTTGTGCGCATGAATCTGGCGCAGCCAGGCGTTTTGTGAATCCCAGGAGTGATACATCGCCATCGGACGCTGCGTCAGGGCGGCAAGCGGGTAGCGCTGGCGGTCGGTCAACTGGGATTCGAGCGGTTCGTAAAAAAACGGCAGAGGGTCGAAATAGGTTTCGACGCGCCGCGCCAACGCCGCCGGTGGCTTGCGGGTGATTCCTTTGCCCTGGGCGGCGAGCCGGAATTTTTGCAGCACCTCCGAGTAGACGTGGATCAATATCGGTTCGGCGTAGCGAGTGATGCGGTTGCGCTTGGACCATTCGAGGTAGCCCAGATTCCAGTTGCGCATGTACTGGTAGCTGCGCGGTAGTTCGTAGTGGAAGACGCAGTCCATTCTTCTCGTACATCTCCCACTGGCGCGCATTGGGTTCCCCGACGCAGCGACTTCTCGCCACCCTTGCCGCGCCAGCCCGCCAGAAAACCGATGCCCGCGCCTGGCTCCGGTTCCCAGTTGACGATGAAGTCCGGATAGTCGCGGTATCGACGCTCGCCCGCTTTGGTCACAAAGGCCGGCAATTTGAGGCGGGTGCCAAGCTCGATCAGCACCTCCTGGAAGGGTTTGCACTGGCCAGTCGGCGGCAGAACGGGAATCCGGACCGCGTCGACGGGGCCGTCGAATTCCGAGATCGGGCGGTCCAGCATCGACATCACGTCGTACCGCTCGAGGTAGGTCGTGTCAGGAAGAATCAGATCTGCGAAGGCCGTCGTCTCCGATTGGAATGTGTCAACGACCACGAGGAAGGGGATCTTGTACTCGACCGCCTTCGTCGCGATCGCACAGCATGCCGCGTATCGCCCCGGTGTTCATCGTCGAGTTCCATGCCATGTTGGCCATGAAGATCATCAGCGTGTCGATCGGATAGGGGTCGCCCCGCCAAGCGTTGGTGATGACGTTGTGCATCAGGCCATGGACGGATAGCGGATACTCCCAGGAAAATGCCTTGTCGATTCGCACCGGACTGCCGTCGTCGTTGACGAACAGGTCGTCCGGATCGGACGGCCAGCCTAGCGCCAGGCCGTCCAGGGGATGGTTCGGTTTGACCCCGCGCGCGTCATTGGGCGTGCGCGCACAAGGCGGAATCGGCCGCGGAAATGGGGCCTTGTGACGGAAGCCGCCAGGACGATCGATCGTGCCCAGGATCGACATCAGGATGCCCAAGGCGCGGATCGTCTGGAATCCGTTGGAGTGCGCGGCCAAGCCGCGCATCGCATGAAACGCTACCGGGTTACCTGTCACCGACTCGTGTTCCTTGCCCCAAGCGTCGGTCCAGGCGATCGGTAGTTCGATATGTTGGTCGCGCGCCGTTACGCCCATCTCGTGCGCTAGGCGACGGATCGTCGTTGCATCGAATGCCCGTGATCTGAGACGCCCACTCGGGCGTGTAGTCCTCGCACTCGTTCCTGCAGTAGCTGGAATGCGGTCTTGACCGGTGTGCCATCGAGGAGCCGGAACTCGCCGAGCAGGAAGGGTTCGGCTCCTGGCGAATGCGTGAGTACCGCACAATTGCGCTCGCGATCCCACCATAGCTTGTTCTGCGGGTCGTAACAGGCTTCTTCCTGTGGCACCTCGGTGCGAACGAACATGCCAAATTCGTCGCTCGCAGGATCACAGTTCACGAGTTGGCCGGCATTGGTGTAGCGGAGCAGGAAATCGCGGTCATACAGACCCTTGGCGAGGATCTCGTGGATCACGGCCAGAAGAAAGCGCCCCGTCGGTGCCCGGACGGATCGGCACCCATTCGTCGGCGATGGCCGAATATCCGGTGCGAACCGGATTGATGGATATGAAGCGGCCGCCTTCGCGCTTGAACTTGGAAATGCGCGATCTTCAGCGGGTTGGAGTGGTGGTCCTCGGCCGTGCCGATCATCACGAATAGCTTGGCGCGGTCCAGGTCGGGTCCGCCGAACTCCCAGAACGATCCGCCGATCGTGTAGATCATGCCGGCGGCCATGTTGACCGAGCAGAAGCCGCCATGCGCCGCGTAGTTGGGCGTGCCGAACTGGCGCGCGAACAGGCCGGTCAAGCGCCTGCATCTGGTCGCGCCCGGTGAAGAGGGCGAACTTCTTCGGATCGGTTGCGCGGATCTTTGCCAGGCGCTCGCTCAGCGTGGCAAATGCCTCTTCCCAGGTGATCGGCTCGAACTCGCCGGCGCCGCGCTCGGCGCCGGCGCTTGCGCCGCAGCGGCGTCGAGCAGCCGCGCCGGCGAGTACTGCTTCATGATCCCCGACGAGCCCTTGGCGCAGATCACGCCCTGGTTCAGCGGATGGTCCGGATTGCCGTCGATGTAGCGCACCTCGCCGTCGCGCAAATGCACGCGGATGCCGCAGCGGCAGGCGCACATGTAGCAGGTGGTGGTCCGTACCTCGCAGTTGGCGCCGGGTACAGGGGGGGCGATCGGGTCATGCAAGGGGGATGAGGGCATCGAGTGTCCGTTTGCCTGTTGCTGGTGCGAAAAGCCGCTGGGGCGGCCGTGCCCCGACATCCGCCCGGTTGTCACGAGGGCATTAAGCCCGACCCGACGGGATAGTGTCTATTACCGGTAAGGGGAGTGGACACTAACCCATTTGGGGAGTGACAAACCAAGCCCGTTTTGGCGAATGGTGCGGCGCAACGCGCATGCGCCAAACGGGCTCATGGCCAGCAACCCACCGCGATCGCGCCGATGCGGCAGCCCGCTGGCGCTCCCGCCCTGCTTCCTTGCACCGTGCACCGTGAACGAGCACAATTGCGCAGCGGGAAAAAGAAGAAAAAGGGGAATTCCGCTCGGTATGGCTGGTCTACCCCGCCGTGGGGTCCGGGGCGGGCGGGAGCCGTTGCCGGATGATCGGGTTGTAACTTAGGAGACAGATTTGGGTGCAAGAGGTGCCGCCTTGCCGATCCTGCTCGGGCAAGGTGCCGGAGGCGGCCGCTGGTCGGAAGGCGACGCGCGCGGGCCGATGGAGCGGTTGCTGCAGGCCTTGGTGCAACTGAGCGGCGCCCATGCCGCCGTTTTGCGTGTGGGCGCATCCGGTGCCGAGAGCATGCAGCTGGTCGCGGCCTGCGAATTTGCAGCGCCGCTTCAGGAGCGCATCGCATCCATGCCCGGCGACTGCGGGGTCTGTCGTGAAACGGTGCAGCAAGGTTCGGTCCAAATATCGCAAGAGTCTTGCGCCTGCGTGCGCGAACTGTCCGAATTGTCGAACGGCTCTGCCCGCATACAACGGGTGCTCGCGATTCCGGTGCGCTGCCGCGGCGAGACGTCTGGGGTGTTGAGTTTGTTCCTGGAGGACGGGTCGGTGGAGCCGGCCGTGGCGCCGGGACCGACGGCGCTGCTGGCGGCGTTGGGCGATGTGATGGGCATGGCGATGGAGAACGCGCTCCTGAGCGAAGCCGACCTGCACGCGGGCCTTATGCTGCAGCGGCATCTGATTGCCAATGAGGTGCACGACTCGCTGGCGCAAAACCTGGCGGCGATCCGCATGCGCACGGCGCTGCTGCGCGATGCGGTCGCCAAGTCCGACTCCGGTCGTACCCAGGGCTACCTGGCCGAAATCGACGAGTCGCTGGCGCATGCGCAGTCTCGCGTGCGTGAAATCATCACGGATTTCCGATCCCAGATGGGTGCAACGCAGTTGATCCCGGCGCTCGAGCATGCCATCGACGAATTGCGTGCAGCCAGCGGAATCCAGATCGAATTCGACAACGCGGCGCGGGAGCCGAACCTTTCGGCATTCGAGCAAGTGCAGGTCTTCTATATTGCCCGCGAAGCGCTCACCAATGCCCTCAAGCATGCTGGCGCTAGCCGCGTCCACGTGTTCTTGACGGAGGTCGGAAAAGAGATCGAGCTCCGGGTGGAAGACAACGGTGTGGGTCTGAGCGCGAACCCCATCTCGGATCACGGGCACTTCGGTCTAAATATCATGCACGAGCGCGCTGCCCGCCTGGGCGGGGCGGTGGCGTTCGAGCCACGTTCGGGCGGAGGTACTCGCGTGCAGTTGCGCTTTCCGTCACGCGTGCCCAGCCACGAGGCAAGAACATGAAGACGACGGTCGATGTGGTGCTAGTCGACGACCACCAGCTGTGCCAAAAGGGACTGGCCGAGCTGTTGACCCATAGCGGCTTCTTCTCGGTGCTCGGTACGACGGGTAATCCGGTCCAGGCGCGCGCGATGATCCGCGAACTCAAGCCGGATCTCGCGGTGCTGGACCTGCGCATGCCCACGATGGACGGGGTAAGCCTGTTGCGTCAGCTGCATGCCGACGGTTGCGACGTTCCGGCCGTCATTCTGACCATGAGCGACGGGCAGGAGGATCTTGCCAATGCACTGCGTGCGGGCGTGCGCGGGTACCTGCTCAAGGACATGGAACCGGCCGATATCGTCGACTCGATACGCCGCGCGGCCAAGGGGGAATTGGTCGTGGCGCCGGCGCTATCGGTCAAGCTGGCCAGCCTGCTGCAGGAAGGCGGATCGGATCCGTCCCGGGTCAAGGCCGTGCGTTTGACCGAGCGCGAGCGTGAGATTCTGCGCTTTATTGCCAGCGGGAACAGCAACAAGGCGATCGCGAAGGTGCTGAATATCAGCCACGACACGGTGAAGTTGCACGTGCGCCACATTTTGGCCAAGCTCAACTTGTCGACTCGCGTGCAAGCCGCCGTGTTCGCCGTCGAGCACCGCGGCAGTACCGACATGCCACCGTCCCGATGACGGTGGCGACGGTCCAGGGCGAGGCGTGCAATGGCGCCGAGCCGTTCGCGTTGATGGTCTTGGGCGACTCGATGAGCCCAGAGTTCGAGAACGGCGATATTGTGGTGATCGAGCCCGAGGGGCAGGCGGTCGCCGGGGCCTTCGTCCTGGCCTATTGGAAAGACGAGTGGATCTTTCGCCGGCTGGAACGCGCCGGCGACGAGTGGTTCCTGAGCCCGCTGCAGGCGGGCTACGAGCGCCTGCAGATCCCGGACCTCGAGCCGATTCGGGGCGTCATCATTCAAAAGTCCAAACCGGGCCGGCGCCGCGAGACCAAGAGCTACCTTGCCTAGTGGCGCCGCGCGGCGAGGTTAGCGCTTGCCTGGTCGCGTCGAGGCGATCGGGCCGCGATGACCTATCCCCCCTTAGTGCCGTGCGCGGGATCGATGAGTTTCATCCGCTCCGGGCAAGCGGTGCGGCGCGTCGATCACCTGGAGCGCTCGTGCGCTACATTGCAAACAGCCGTATCTGTCCTGGCGCCAATTGGGCGCCGGCGAACGCCTCCCGCAATGCACCGACGAACTCTGCGGGACCCGCCGCGTAAATGGCCGTGGCCGCCAGACTCTTGCGATCCGTAAGCAACCGTGCGGCAGCCTGTCTGGCGCCGGCCGCCGCAGCGCCATCGGCCAGGGCGACGAACCCGAAATGGTCCAGGCTGGCCGCCCAGGCGCGGCATTGGTTCTGCAGATAGTGGCCGCCGGCGCGCGTCGCCAGCCAGTACAGGTCGATCCTTTCGAATTCGCCAAGCGCGATCGCGTGCTCGATAAGACTCTTGACGGGGCCAAAGCCGGTGTCGCAAGCAATGAAGACGGGGGAGAGCGTGTGGTCGTCGGCGAGGACAAAATCGCCGTACGGCCCGCGCACTTCGATCGGTTGGCCGACCTTGATCTTTTCCTGCGCGATGAGCGTGGACAATGGCCCGCCGCCTTCGAGGGCTACGTGAAAATGCAAGTTGCGCTCGTCGCAGGGGCAACTGGCCAGGGCCAACGACTCGCCGACATCTCCTTGTGCATCGGCGATACCTAGGGTCACCGACTGGCCGGCCAAAAAGCGCAGCCGGTGCGTGCGCGGTGTTTGCAGGTGCAGCAGCGCGGTGTCTGGCGCAAGGGCCGTGAGCGCCCGCACGCGGGCGACGATCTCCTGTGTCGGGATATCCTGCGCCCCCCCGGCTTCGAGTGTTTCGATAATGGTGTCGCTCACCGCGGTATGCGTGCACAGCAATCGAAAGCCCTGTTCCAGCTCCCGTCCCGAGAATTGGTAGTCGGTGTGGGCGATGGCCCGCAATTCCCCCGACAGGACGCGTGCTTTGCACAGGCCGCAGGTCCCGGTGCCGCAACCGTAACTCAGCTTCAGACCGGCCTTTAGGCCCGCTTGGAGCAGGGAGTCGTTGCCTTCGAGCAGGAATTGATGACCGCTGGGGCGGACTGTGACGTGGGCCGAAACCGCTTCAAGCATGCTCACCGTCTCCTCGATGGGGTCAGACGCCGTGGCCAAGATGCGACTCAGTTCGCGGTCAAGCAATTCGAGCAGAGCGGGACGCGACAAGGTCTCGCCGTCGCCTGTCGCCACGTGCGCTCGCAGCTTCATCACCATCGCATGGTAGGCCTGAAGGTGTCGCTGCACTTCGGCCAGATCCACGCTCGCTCGAAAAAGCCGCTGCGCGAGCACCTCCGCTGAAGGCAAGCTGATCTCCTGCAGGCGGCGTGCAAAGGCCTGCTCGCGAATTTGGGCAACTCTTTCGAGTGCACCTTGTTCGTCGACCCGCTCCATCACCGCGCTTGTCGGAAAGCTGCGCTGCAAATCCTCGATCGCGACCAAGCCGTCGAACGAAGCCAGTTCGCCGGTCGCAATCATCCGCTGCAGCGTGCCGCGGCTCACCTGAACGAGGCGAGCGGCGCGGGTCAGGTTCAGCAGACGGGACATGCAGCCGGATTCAGCGTCGGGTCCAGTAGTCGGCTTTTTCCGGCAAGACCCAGCGCACGCCCCCGCGAGGATTGCTTCGGTCGCCTGGGTAGCGGGGAATCAGGTGCATGTGTACATGAGGAATCGACTGTCCCGCGGCCGGTCCATCATTGATGCCGATCGTATAGGCCGCCGGCTGCAGGCGTTCGTTCAGATCACGCTGCGCCCGATCGAGCAATTCGTACATGGCCTCGCGCTCCGACCGGTTCAGCTCAAAGTACGAGCCGACGTGGCGGCGCGGCACGATCAGGGTGTGCCCTGGCGAAACGGGAAAAGCATCACTGACACCAACCGCGAGTTCCGACTCGAAAAGAATCCTCGATTCCTTGAGCGTGCAAAACGGACACGTCATGCCGTACCTGAACCGTTGACCCCGGCGCCTCCGGAGGAACCGGACGACGCCTTGTTGCGCATGTGTCCCGCGACCAGGGCTGCAAAGCGCAGTGCCGTCTGCGTGCCCGGGTCGCTGGCGATTCGCAGTAGGCTAAGTGCTCCGCCTCGCGACGGCGCTTGTTGCGCCAATTCCCGCTTCGCTGCGCAGGCCGAGTCGGCCAGGTCGACAAGCGCGCACTGGACTTCGTCGCGCCCGAGCACGTCGATTAGGCGGACAAATCCCGCGGTACGCGCCAGCTTGTCCACCAGCGCCGCCAGTTCGGTACCGACCGTCGCGAGCCGGTTCACAATATCGTCCGACAGCGAGTCTTCGATGGCACCGACGAGCCGCGCTAGCCCGGCCAGGCGTTCCAGATCCCCGCTTTCCACCATGCGCGTGATCGTCGGCAAGGCGCGTGTGATCCCGCTGCGGTTGACCCGATCCAAAAGGTCCAGGCCGCCTGCTGCAGCGCCCGAGATGCGGGCCACGATATCGTCCGACAGGGTGTCCTCGGCCGCCCCGGCGAGACGGGCGAGGTCGGCGATGCGCTGCAGATCACCGTTGCGAACCATCGCCGCAATCGTCGGGAGCGCGTCGCCGACACCGCTGCGGTTGGCCCGATCTAGCAGGTCCAGCCCGCCGCCGACCGTGGCGGCGAGCCGCGAAACCGTGTCATCGGTCAGCGCGTCGCGCGCACCAGCGACCAGGTGTTCGATCTCGCCGTTGACCGCCGGCCCGGCATCGCCGCTGATTTGTTTGGGCTCGACCATCATCGTCTCCTCACAACAGGCCGCGCGCGCTGGCCCAGTACAGCTGGTTGTACGCCATCTTGAACCAGTGGATCGACTTGGTTGCCGGTTTCGGGTCGGGCGGGTTGTTGTAGTTGAACATCGCGTATGTCGCCTTGTCCTTGCCGGCCTCGATGAAGCAGAAGACCTTGCCATCGTAATCGCGTACCGGCGAGCCGATCTTCACGATGGCGGCGATGTTCTCGGCCAATGCCTCGGCTTCGAAGTGGGCCGTGGAGCCGGCCTTGCTGATCGGGATATTGGTTGTGTCGCCGAGCGCATACGCGTTCTGCCGGCCGTCGATCGTCAGGCGATTGCGGTCCACGGGGATCCACCCCCCCTTGCCAAGGTTGTTCTTTTCGATGACTTCCATGCCCCGGTGCCCCGGCACGGAGATGAGCAGGTCATAGTTGGCCTCGGAACCCTCCTCGCTTTGGACCAGTTTCTTGGCCCCATCGACGTTCTTGATGTTGAACAGCGTCTCGTAGGTAATGCCGCGCTGGTCGAACTCTCCCTGCATCCATTTGCTGACCGGCTCCAGGCTGTGCAGGCGGCCGATTGGGTACGTATAGTGCAGCGAAACCTTTTCGCCCAGCCCACGATCGCGGAAAAAGTCGTACAGGCAAAATGTCACTTCGGGCGGAATCATCGGGCACTTGTGTGGCACGCCCACGGCGACGACCACGCGCCCTCCCCGGAACGCATTGATCGTCTTCCAGAATTTGAGCGCCGCGTCTTCGGTGTAGACGTTGATTGAGTTTTCGGCGAGGCCGGGTATTTCCTCGGGAACCGGTCGCGATCCGGTCGCGATGGCAATCAGATCGTAGCCGAAGGTGCGGCCACTTTTCGTCTTGACGTAGTTCTTGTCTAGCTGGAATTCCTCGACAGGGTCGACATGAAATTCTATGCCGGGCTCGAGCAAGCTCGCCTGGTCGCGATACAGTTCGTCAGCAGCGGCGCGCCCGAGTGCGACATACAGGAGGCCCGGCTGGTACATGTGCTTGTCCGACGCCGATAGCATCGTCAGCCGAACCTTCTTCGCTTTCAATTCGCCGCACAACCGTCTTGCCAAGTTGTTGGCCAGAATGGTTCCACCCATCCCGCCCCCCACGATCAGAATCTTCATCTTCTCCTCCTCGCGTAATTGCAATGTCGGCGGCTACTTGGCCTTGCGCACCACGACGTGCCATACCCCACTTTCGCTGGACGTCGAAATCAGTTCGTGGCCAACTTTGCGGATCCACTCCGGGATGTCTGCAGCAGAACCCTCGTCCGTCGACAGCACTTCGAGCTCGTCGCCGACCCCTGCCAGTTTGATCGCAGCGATCAGTTCCATCAAGGGCCCAGGACAGTAAGTGCCGCGAGCGTCGATCACCTGCTTTTCTGCCATCGAATCCCCCTTATCAGAAAGTCAAAAGTTGGCCGTTCGTGCCGTCGTTGAGAAAGCGGGTCAGGCCGAGCGGCGCCGAGAGAAACGCATCCAGTGCGTCGGGCTTGAGTCCGAGCACGTCCAGGGCCATGGAACAGGGATGAATCGCCGCGTCGCCCAGTTCGACTGCGTTCTGAAACAGCTGTTTGAAGGGAGGGACCTTCTTTCCGGCCATGACCCGGCCGAATTCGCCTTCGGGCTGCGGACGGGACGACTCCGCCTTCACGAAAAACTGCAGGGCATTCATCGACAGCAGTACTCTGACCTGCGAACCGCTCACGGCGCCGACCGAGGCAACCATGGCTGCCATTTGCAGGCGCTCACTGCTCCCACTTACCACCAGTATGCTGATCCTCGGGGCACTCATCGAACGGAATCTCCTTTGCAAGGATTGTCGTTGTCGCAGGCGCTTGCGCGCGTTCAAGCGGCCTGGCCGGCCCCGCGGCCGGCCATAGCCGCCAACTTGGCGGACGGTATCGTGTTGCGCTGCAGCGCCGCTTTCGTCGCGTTCAAGCCGAACGCGACGGCCATCAGCTGGCTGTAGAAGACCACGGGGATGTGGAAATTCGTTCCGAATTTGCGGTTGATCGCCGCTTGATACATCTCGACGTTGGTCTGGCAAAGGGGGCAGGGAGTGGAAATTACGTCGGCGCCCGCTTCCGAGGCTTCTTGCAATATCGTTCGGATCAGCGGCAAGGTGCGATCGGGGCTCATCACGGCGACCGACGCGCCACAGCAAGCGGTCTTGTTGGAGAAAGGAAGCGGTTCGGCGCCGCAGGCGCGACTAAAGTCGTCCAGGAAGGTCGGCTCGTCGGTCGCGTCGAAACTTCCGCCGCCTGCGGTCGCGGCGAACGGTCGAACCGTTTGGCAGCCGACATAGCCTGCTACCTTTAGCCCTTGGAGGGGGTTGGTGACGCTTGCGGCAATGCGGTCCGTGCCGACCTCGTTGACCAGCACCTCGCAGATGTGACGCACGCGCAGGTCGGCGTCGTAAGAGAGCTTGGCTTCGCTTAGGGCGACGTTCAATTGCATCCGGATCTTGATGTCGGACCGGATTTTTTCCTCACCGCCGTGGGTATTGAGGTAACAGGCGGCGCATCCCGTGACCACGTCGCGCGGGCCTTTTTGCTGGGCCTTGGCCAAGGTGCGTCCGGTCAGGGCCAAGTTCGGCTTCTGGCAGCCGCCGATATGCCCCACCGACGCACCGCAGCAATTCCAGTCGTCTATTTCATCGAGCTCGATGCCCAGCTTGGGCAGCACTGCCCGCAAGGACTCGTCCAGGTGGCGCGCGCTTCCCTGCGACGAGCAACCTGGGTAGTAAGTGAATTTTGTCGCGTCGCTCACCGTGGTTGCTCCTTTGCCCATTCCGCCGATTCCAGTTCCCGGGCCTTGGCCAAAATCAGGTGCAGGCCACGCCTATCCTTGATCCGGTGCGGCAGTCCGATGTGCATGCGGCCGGCCCGGATCATGCCGATGGCGATGCGCAGGTTGTCGATGGCCCGGCGCATGCCCTCCTTGATGCCAAAGGAAAAGTAGTAGCGCGCGGTCACGAGGCGCTCGTCGGTTCGACCGAACACCTTTGCGGACCACCAGAAGGCGCGCGCAAAGCGGACATTCTCGGTGTGCTTGGGCGCATAGCCCATTTGTGCTGACTTGGCGGCCAGGTCTTGGAGGATGTAGGTGACGGGAACGCTGCGCGGACAGCGCACCACGCAGCGGTAGCAACTGGTGCAGTTCCACAAGGTGTTCGAGCGCAGCACCTCTTCCTTCATACCGGCCCGAATCATCATAAATAGCCTGCGCGGCCCATGGTCCATCTGCACGCCGATCGGGCAGGAGCCCGAGCAGGCGCCGCACTGCATGCACAGAGACAGACGGTCCCCGCCCTGGATGTTGCGATAGACCCAGCGGGCGAAGTCCAGGTCATAGCGCGGCGGCGGCGGCGCGGGCATCGAAGCGCTCATTCTAGAAACCTTTCATTGGACTTGGATCGAGCGCGCCAACGAGTTCGGCAAAGGTATTGATCACCATTGGCACACGGTGACTGTCAGCGATCGAGACCTCCTCGTAGGCGACGCGTTCCTGCTCCAGCATCATGCTCTTGAGCGTCTCGCCGATCTTGGCCATTCGCTCGCGGGCCAAGCCAGAGCCCTTGACGTAGTGGCACTGATACTCGTCGCCGGACTTGCAGCCCATCAGCATGATCCCGTCATAGCCCTTTTCCAGTGCGGTCGAAACCCACAGCATGGTCACGGATCCCAGGCATCGCACGGGGATGATGCGCACAAAGGGGCTCCAATGCGACCGATGGAAGGCTGCCATGTCGATCGCCGGGTAGGCGTCGTTTTCGCAGGCAAAGATCAGGATGCGCGGCTTTTCGGCGAACTCGTCCGGGATCTCGTTGGCCTGGACCATCGCGGCGACCATCTGCGGGTTGTAGTTGTCGAAGGTGATGGTCCGAACCGGGCACGCGCCCATGCAGGTGCCGCAGCGCCGGCAGCGCGACGGATTGACGATCGGCCGGCCGTCGGCCTCCTCGTCGATCGCTCCGAAAGGGCATTCGACGGTGCAGCGCCGACACTTGGTGCATATGTCATAGCCGATCTTTGGGTAGGACAAGTCACCCACGCGAGGCAGGACCGCCGAGCCGGCACGCGCCCCTTCGATGGCCTGGATTGCCTTGAGGACGGCGCCGGTCGCGTCCTCGGCGCTCTCGGCCATGTTCATCGGACGGCGTACCGGCCCGCAGGTGTGGATCCCGGTACGCCGGGTCTCGTAGGGAAAGCACAGGTAATGGCTGTCAGAAAAGCCGTCGGCCAAAATCGGAATATGCGGGCCCTGGCGGTACTGCAGGTTCAAGATCGGCCCGCCGGCAGGCGGCGCCAACTTGCTCCACAGCACAGGCTTGGCCTGTTCGTCGCCCCGGTACCCCGCCACGCGTAGCGGCGCGGCCGGATCGATGTCGTTCTTCAGCTGCTCGGCGCTCTTCTCCGGTTCGACGACGGTTGCATCCAAGTCGGTTGAGTTGGGTACCATGCCGGTGGCAAGAACGATCAGGTCCAGGCCGGTCAATGGCACCTCGGCGCCGAGCAAATCGTCGTCGTAGGTGATTGTCGTCGACGGCCCGTCGACGCGCTTGACGCGGCCCTTGAGGAAGATGACTCCGCCGCGCTGCGCTTCGCGGTAGAACTCCTCGGCCGTACCGGGGGTGCGCAATTCCTCGTACAGAACATAGGCGCTGGCTTCGGTGTTCGACCGCACGACCTGCAACGCCTGTTTGATCGAGACGCCGCAACAGACCGACGAACAGTACGGCAGGTGCTCGGCGCTGCGGCTGCCGGCACATTGAATGAACGCGATCGAGCGCACGGCAGCGCCGTTGGAGGGCCGAACCGGCGCGCCGGCGCGCAGCATGGCTTCGAACTCGACCCCGGTCACCACATCGGGCGCACCATATCCGAGGTCTGACAGCCGGGACGCGTCATACGGGCGCCAACCCGTGGCGACGACGATGGCGCCAACGCGTTCCGTCACCTGTGCACCAGCGCTCTCGATCAATATTTCGAACCGGCCCGGCGCGCCCGCGGTACGGCAAACGCGCGCCTGCGTCATCACCTGGATCCGGTCATCGGCACGCACTGCAGCAACGAGCGATTCGATGTCATTGGGCCGTGGTTCGCGGTAAGGTGGCAGATGCGGCATGCGCTGCGACCAATTGACCGCCCACCCTCCCAGGCGGTCGCTGCGCTCGACCAGCAGCACCGGGTATCCGGATTTGGCGCCTTCAAGCGCCGCCGTCAGACCGCTGACGCCGCCGCCGACCACCAGCAGCCTGCGTGCCGCGTCGGCCACGGGGGCCGGCTCGGGCAAGGCGGTCTTGGACAGTTGCGCCAGCGACATCCGCAACTGATCGGAAGCGAGCATCAGCGTATCTTCGGTGCCCGGGGGCTGGGACCAAGCAACGTGTTCGCGCAGGTTCGCGCGCACGACCGGGACCCCATCGAAGCGGAACCGATCGGTCATGACGCGCGGCGAGCAGGCGGCAATGACCAGGCGATTCATCGTTCCAGCAGCCAGATCCTGGCGCACGGACGCCAGCGCAGCATCGGAACACAGCGCCGCATGGCGCACGCAATGCGCGATCTTGAACTCGGTGCGCGCGACCTTTTCGAGCGCTGCGACATCGACGGTCTGGCCTATGCCGCAGCCCTCGCACAGGTAGACGCCGCTCACATTTTCCGCCACGTTCAATCTCCTTGCCTCTTGGTCAAGCGCCGCGCGCCGCCTGGACCGCCTTCAGAGCCGCGGCCGTCGCCGACTGCACCGACATCGAGACATCCAGCGGGGACGAGGCGACCCCGGCTGGGAATATGCCGATGGAGTCAGCGCCATTGGCCCCACCCGTTGCGACCAAAAAGCCGTATGCATCGAGCTCGCATCCGGGCCCTGCCTGGAAGCCGTCCGGCACAACGGGCTGCATACCCGTTGCGAGTACGACCAGGTCGTACGGCTGCGCGTAGATTTCCCGATTCACGGTCCGCTCGCCGTGCACGACCGGCCGGCCGTCGTCGGCGAAGCGGATATGCGCCGGCTTCGACTTGATGAAGCAGACCTGCGGATCGGCGCGCAGCTTTTGGTAGAACGCCTCGAGCTTGTCATGCGCACGCAGATCGATGTAATAGATATCCACCTGTGCATCTGCGTACTGCTCGCGCACGTAGGCCGCATGCTTGAGTGAAGCCAGGCAACAAATCCGAGAACAATAGGGCAAGTGATTCATGTCGCGCGATCCAGCGCACTGGATCAAGGCGACCTTCTTGGCCGGCTCTCCATTGGACGGCCGTACGATGCGCCCATGCGTCGGCCCATCGGGCGCCGCCAGCCGCTCCATCTGCACGTTGGTGATGATGTCGGGGCTGTGGCCGTAGCGGTATACGTCGATACGACGAGCATCGTACGGCTGCCAGCCGGTTGCCCAGATGATCGCGCCGGCGCTCAGCACGAAGGTCTGTTGCGTTTCGCCCGGTTCGATGGCCCCGTAGCGGCACGCGGCTTGCAGCGCCGGCCCCTCGCCGGCCGCAATCGCTTCCGGCGATACGAGGTAGCGCATCGGAAATGCGTGTTCATGCGGCAACCGGGCCCCGTTGACCTGATCAAGGCCATGGTTGAAGGGGTTGGGCACGCTCGTTGTGCAAACCTGGGTGCAGTCGCCGCACGCCGTGCACTTGTCGTTGACATGGCGCGGATGGCGCCGGACCGAGATCGAATAGGCGCCCCGCTCCCCGCTGATGCCGGTTACTTCGGACAGCGTCATAACCCGGATGCGGCGATTGGCGCGGATACGCTGGTACTGGATTTCCAGGCCGCAGCCTGGATGACAAAGCTTGGGGAAATAGCGATTGAGCGCGGCCACTCGACCGCCAAGACTCGGGCCCTTTTCCAGCAGGATGACGTCCTGCCCGGTTTCGGCCACCTCGATGGCTGCGCTAATTCCCGCAATGCCGCCGCCAACGACGACGACGGTGTGGCTCGCCGGTCCGTTGCCGTTCCCTTCGATGGCCATAGACTGCACTCCTGTACTCGCGCCGCTTTCGTTCCGGCTCGTGGATCACCGCGTTCGCGCCTTAAGCCGGCAGCGCCTGCTCCTGGTAATACCGCTGCAAGATCCGTACGACCTCGGGACGGGAGAATTGCGGCGGAATCGCTTCGCCCTTGGAAAGCATTTCGCGCTGACGCGTTCCGGATATCGACAGATGGTCCTTCTCGTCATGCGGGCAAGTCTTTCCGGTGGCCATCCCATCGCATCGCCGGCAATAGAACGTCACGTCGATCTTCAGCGGTTCGCACAGTAACGCGCCCGGCCACAATTCGTCGAAGATGGCTTGTGCATCGAACGGGCCGTAGTAGCTGCCGACTCCGGCATGGTCGCGCCCGATCACGAGGTGCGAACAACCGAAGTTTTGCCGTATCACCGCGTGGATCAGGGCCTCACGGGGACCGGCGTAGCGCATTTCGATCGGATAGCCGGCCTGGAGCGCGATGTTGGGCTTGAAATAGTTGTCGATCATCGCCTGTATGGCCTGGGTGCGCACCTCGGCCGGTATGTCGCCGGCCTTCAGCTTACCCAGCACCTGATGGATGAATACTCCGTCGGTGACTTCGGCGGCGATCTTTGCCAGGAATTCGTGACTGCGGTGCATGGGATTGCGGGTCTGGAAGGCTGCGACCTTCCTCCAGCCGCGCCGCTCGAACTCGGCGCGCGCTTCCTCCGGCCGCAGGTACAGGCCCTGGTACTTGGCGGGGTAGGGCCCTTCGGAGAGCACCATCACCGGCCCGGCAATGTTGATTTCCCCTTGGGCCATCACCTTCTCAACGCCGGGGTGCTTCGGGTCATTGGTGCGAAAGACATGTTTGCATTCGAGCGCGCGGTCGATCGCGTATTTCTCGGTAACCATCAGCAAGCCCAGCGCTTCGCCGCTGTCGCCGTCGACCAGCGCCACTTCTTCGCCGATGGCAAGCGCCGAAGCGGCCGCGTGGGAAAGCGAGAGCGTGATCGGGATCGGCCAGAACAGCCCATTGGCCAGACGCATTTCGACGACCGACCCACGCCAGTCGTCGTGGCCCATAAAGCCGTCGAGCGGCGTGTACGCTCCCATGCCGAGCATGAACAAGTCCGATACCTCGCGCGAACTCAGCGGCACCTTCTTCAGCGACTGGGCGCGCGCGCATGCCTCGTCGCGCTGCCCCAATGGCACCAGCAAGGGTCGCAAATGCGTGCCACCGTGCGGGGAAATCAAGTTCGCCATATCGTCCTTCCTCTCGTCGATTTGCCGCCCAGGCCGCCGGGCCGGCATCGTCGCAATTTGCATGCTGTACGCCTCAAACGGCGCCCGTTTCGCTGCGCGCCCTGGCGATTGCCTGCTGCAAGACGTGCTCGCGTAGCAGCAGCGTCGGCTCATTGAACAAGATGGCACGTAGCCAATCGAATCCGAGCTGCATGAGCACCTCGTCGTCGTCTTCGAGCTGCGCCCGCATCTCCGGTGCAATCGCGTATTTGCCCAGGAACGTCGAATTGAAGATGAAGCGCCGGAAAATATCCGGATCGCTCGAAACCATCAGGAACATCCGACGCACACGCTCGTCCGGTTCTTTGCCTCCGGGCCCCCCCAGCGCTTTCCACGACGCGAGCTTCATCAGGATGTGCATCCAGCCGCGATTGAACTGGTCGAAGTCGGCGACCTTTTGTTCCTCCCGGTACTGCGCGACGGTCTGCTCGTGTTCTTCTTCATGTCCCCGGCAGTGCGGCTCCTTGACGAGAAAGAAGAAATCTTCTGGTTCGTCGTGACCCTTCATCTTCACCGTGGCCAGCCCCAGCGGGTAGTAGCGGCATGCGGCCGGCCGATCGGCGTAGACCGTACAGCCGCTGGTCGGATCCAGGAAGACGCACGGACGGTGCGTCGACTCCGTCGGCTGCATGATCAGGCGCAGCACCGGCATGCCCGATGGCTCGTGCACGATCGGCGCCCCGTAGCGTGCCGCAACCTCGCCAGGCCTCATCTCGAGCCGGTGTGCCAAGCGCAGCAGATCGAACGGCGTCAGCGTGATCTGCGTGTCGTGGCAGCACTCGTTCCAGCAGGCAACGCCCCGGTGGCAACGAAAGCGGAACGAGTCCGAAGCCTGGTAGCGGGTGGGCTCGATGGGCCCAGCCTGCCCCGCCCGGATGGCGGCGACGATCGGCACCTCCATGTCGGCCTCCGCCCGGCGGCGCTCAAGTTCGTCCTCAAACGCCGCCGACTCCCGGACGCCATCGGCGTCCGGGTCGGACCCCGGCTGATGCAGTGCGTCCGACATGCGCTGCTCAGTGCTTGGCCGCACCGTAGGTCTTCGGCACCAGATCCTTGTGCGGCACCTTCTTCAGTGACCATTGCTTGGTTTCCGGGTCAAACCGAGAATTGACGAAGCATTTCCAGTTGGCATCGTCCAGATCCGGATAATCGGCGCGGTAGTAAAACCCCGGGTAACGCGTCTCGGTACGGAACATGATGTGGCGCATGTGCGCTTCGCCGGTCCAAAGACGGTGATAGTTCTCCCAGGCGCGCATCAGTTCGTGCAAGTCCTTGGCGCGCATATGCAGACTGTCCTCCTTGAGCAGGCCCAGGTAGTTCGCGGCCATCTCAAGGAGCTTGCCGTTGGTCTGATAATAGGTCGATACGCCAGCGACATATTCGTCCATGATCTTTTGCAGGCGCAGCTGGAACATCCGCGGCGTTATGTAAAACGGGTTGACGTCTTCGGCGGTGGTCTTGTCCTTGTGTTCGATGTAGTTGCGCACCGGCCGGTAGATCTCCTCGGTGATCGTCTTGATGTCGGTCTTGAACGAGGGCTTGAAGTCCTTGTGGTCGCGGCAGAAGCGGACCATGGACTTGCCAGCAATGCGGCCCTCGGCGTGCGACCCCGAGGAGAATTTGTGACCCGAGGCGCCAACGCCGTCCCCCGCCGAAAACAGGCCCTTCACGGTGGTCATGCGGTTGTAACCCCACTGCCATTCCGGGGGGGAGAGATCCTCAGGTCCGGAGACCCAGATTCCGCAACATCCCGAGTGGCTGCCGAGCAAGTAAGGCTCGGTCGGCATCAGTTCCGACGCCGTCTGCTCGGGACGAATGTTGAGTCCTGCCCACACCCCGGCTTGACCGATACACATGTCAAGGAAATCCTCCCAGGCCTCGGCTTCGAGGTGCTTGACCTCCTTGGGGGTCATGGTCGCCGACAGCTTGCTCATGGCCGCGGGCGTATCCATGATGATCGGTCCGCGCCCGTCTTTCATCTCCTTGAGCATGGCGTGATTGCGCAGGCAGCTGGGTACGACAAAGGCCTTGTCGTACGGCGCGAACTTTGTCAGCAGATCGGCATGCTTGGTGACGTAGTCCTCGCCAAAGCCGTTGACCGCCTTTGACTTGAACAGCAGGAACCATGCGCCAACGGGTCCGTAGCCGTCCTTAAAGCGGGCCGGGACGAAGCGGTTTTCCATCATCGTCAGCTCGGCGCCGACCTCTGCAGCCATGGCGTACGTTGACCCGGCGTTCCATACCGGGTACCAGACGCGCCCCATGCCCTCACCCGTGGTGCGCGGCCGGAACACGTTGACCGCGCCGCCGGCAACGTCCAAGATTGCCTTGGCCTTGATCACGTACAGCTTGTGTTCGCGCACCGAGAATCCGACCGCGCCTGCGATCTGGTTGGGATTGTTGGCATCGAGCAGCAGTTTCACAATGAATACCCGCTCGAGAATATTGTCGATCCCCAGGGCTTTCTTGGCGGCTTCGGCCACGATGGTCTTGTAGCCTTCGCCATTAATCATTATTTGCCAGCGACCCGAACGTACCGGCTTGCCGCCATCCTTGAGCGCAACCCCCTCGGTGCTCTTGTCCTTCCAGATCGGCAGGCCCCATTCCTCGAACAGATGCACCGAGTCGTCTACGTGCCGGCCCACATCGAATACCAGATCGTCGCGCGTGATTCCCATCAAGTCGGCCGAGACGTACCGGCAGTAGTCCTCGGGCGTGTTCGGCCCGAGATACGTATTGATGGCCGACAGACCCATCGCAACGGCGCCGGAGCGGTCCATCGCCGCCTTGTCCACCAGCGTGATCTTCACGTCGTCGCCGGCCCAGCGACGTGCCTCGAAGGCTGCGCCGCAGGCGGCCATACCACCGCCCACGAGCAAGATGTCCGTCTCGAGTTCGATAATCTGCGGATTGCCAAAACTTGGTTCGCTCATTTTCGGGATTCCTAAATGGGTGCAAAGAAGGTGTCGCTTGCGCGGGGCCTAGGAGGCGATGACCGGCAACTGCTTTCCCGGCTCGGTGAACAGGCGCTGATCGCGCAGGTCGCCCGCTTCGGGCTTGTTGGCGTATGGATTGATCGATCCGACCGGGGTCGTGCGCACCGGAAATTTGAAACGCTTGATCTCGCCGTCGCGGAATTTGATCGTCCACATGATGGCGCTATCGGTCCGCATCGGAATCACCGCGCCACCCATCGGTACCCAGTCGGCGAAGGAGCGCACCTCGATTGCCTGCTGCGGGCAGGCCTTGACGCAGCACTGGCACTCCCAGCACTGGTCAGGCTCCTGGTTGTAAGCCTTCATGCGCACGGTATCGAGCTTCATCAGATCGTTCGGACAGATGTACATGCACGCAGTAACCGTGCCTCCCTTGCATCCATCGCATTTCTCCGTGTGTACGAATGTTGGCATCTCATCTCTCCATTTTTGGATACGGTAACGACTGACCAATTCAGCGGCGCTTGACACCACGAGCACAAGGAAACCCCATTTAACGACACTCATATTGCTTGCAGCTGCAACCCTAGACTTGATGCGCGTCAAACCCACAGGAATGTGCGTTTGCACTATGTCGAGAGCGTGCTTTCCTACGGACGAACACACGCAACCCGGCTTTCGGGACCCGTTCCCATCCGAGGAATTCTCGATCGCGCCGTAGTGTCTTTGCTGCTTTACCTCCCGGCCGCCTGGGCAGCCTGTCCGGCGAGTTCTCGACGCAGCGCCACGACCTCACCGACGACGATCACGGTCGGCGCTTTCAATCCGTTCCTTGTCACTAACTCCGGCAGCGACTCGAGCGTGCCAACCACGATGCGTTGCCCGGGCCGAGTCGCTTCCTGGATGATGGCCGCCGGTGTGGTTGCGAGCCGGCCGTACTCGATCAGGCGCGCGCACACGAGCGGCAAGCCCAGCAGGCCCATGTACACGACGACGGTCTGGCGCGGGCGCGCCAGAGCGGGCCAGTCCAGGTCGATGGAGCCGTCCTGCAGGTGGCCGGTGACGAAAGTGCACGACTGCGCGCAATCTCGGTGGGTGAGCGGAATGCCGGCGTACGCGGACGCGCCGATCGCGGCCGTAATTCCGGGAACCACCTCGAACGGGACGTCGGCCGCTGCTAGCGACGCCATCTCCTCGCCGCCGCGTCCGAAGACGAACGGATCGCCGCCCTTTAAGCGCAATACACGTTGACCGCTGCGCGCAAGACCGATCATTAGCGCGTTGATCTCTTCCTGCCGCATCGCGTGCCGACTGCGCCGCTTGCCTACGTAGATGCGCTTGACGCCAGCAGGCAGCATGTCCAGGATCTGGTCGCTGACGAGGTTGTCGTAAAGCGCGACATCGGCCTGCTGCATCCGCCGCAGCGCACCGATGGTCAGCAGGTCCGGATCCCCGGGCCCGGTTCCAACCATCCAAACCGCGCCCGCGGGAAACGCCGTGGCGATCGGATGACCAAGTGCGGCCGGGGGTGTGCTCATGTCCATGAATTGGGGCCCGGGGGATCTTGGACAGCCATGTTCACGACGCCGATGGGCAGCCGCCGCAGCTGCCGCAGGTGCCCGCCTTGGAACGCCTGTTCCCTTGGGATGCCTCGTCGCCGGGGGCCGCACAGGCATCCTGCGCGATAAAGAGGAAGCGAAAATCCCCAGGTTCGTACTCGACGTAGTCGATGCGGATGTTGTGCAGCAGTTGCCGGCTGGCCTCGCCTATCAGCAGCGGAACGCCCTTTTCGGTAAGTTCCAGATCGCCTTGGCGCGGCTCGTCCAAGCCCATGCCGTACTCGGGCGCGCCATCGGCACCGAGTCGAGCTGCCACACGCAGGCCGAGAACTTCGCCGGCGCTCTCTTCCAACGCGGCATGCATCTGGCGGGCGGCCGCCGGCGTGAGGTGGATCATGTCGAACTCCAAGTCATGGAATGAGGCGCCGGGATGACCGTCGTCTGCCGTGCGCGTGCCCGCGTCGCCGCGACCGAGCCCGCAAAATGGACGAAGCGCCGCGCCCAGTCGCTGCCCGCGCCGCTGCGCAGATGGCTGTACGACGCGAGCACGTTGCGGTGAACAATGCCGTCATGCTGGCCGTCGATGCCGTGGCCGCGCAGCACGCGGTAGGCAAACCGAGTCTGGGGCGGCAAGCCGCTCAGGCTCGAATAGTGAAATTCGTGCCCCCGGATGATCGTCCCGGGGGTTGCGGTCGCAAACGGCGCGGCTCGCGTGGGTTCGAGTTCAACGTAGCCACGGCCAACTGACCGCCGGTGCATGTGCACCTCCGCCTCGATGGCACCGACCATTTCGTAGCGCTTGCCGTCGACGTGCAGGCCGCGGGCCAAGTACATGAGTCCGCCGCATTCGGCATACACGGGCAGCCCCGCATCGATTCCGTCCCGGATCGCGGTGCGCAAGGATGCATTGGCCCGCAGCTCGGCGGCACACGTCTCCGGAAAGCCGCCGCCGATGAAAAGCGCGTCGGTCTGTGGCAGCTGCCGATCCTTGAGCGTGTCGAACGGTACAAGGTCGGCACCGGCTACGCGCAGGGCCTCGAGGTCGTCGGCGTAGTAAAAGCCAAAGGCGCGATCCATCGCAATGCCGATGCGCAGGCGCCTCCGCGCCGTAGGTCGGACGGTGCAAGCTGCGTCGGTGCCGATCGGCTCGCCAGCCTCCAGCGGGAGCGGCGCGGGTGTGCGCCGCGCGATGGTCAGCAACGCGTCCAGGTCGACTTCGGCGGCTACCCGGCGGCCGATTCGTGCCACCAACTCGTCGGCATGTTCGGCTTCGCAGGTTGGAGTCAGGCCGAGGTGCCGCTCGATCATGGCAATGGAATCGTCCTCGCGCACCGCGCCAAGGACGGCAACATCGGTGTAGTGCTCGATCGCGGCACGCAGCTTGGCCTCATGCCTCGGTCCGTCAACGCGGTTAAGAACGACACCGGCGATGCGAACGTTCCGGTCGAAGGCCACGTAGCCCAGGATCAATGGCGCCACGCCTCGGGTCATGCCGCGCGCATCGATGACGAGCACGACCGGCAGATCCAGCGAGGTGGCGACGGCTGCGTTGCTATTGCTGCCATCGAGCGCGAGGCCGTCGTAAAGGCCCTTGTTGCCCTCAACGATGGCAAGGTCGGCCCCCCTTGCTTTGCGGCCGAAAAGGGCCTTCATGGCGTTGCCTGACATCAGATGCGGGTCGAGGTTGTAGCAGGGGCAGCCGCAAGCGCGTGTCAGCCACATCGGGTCAATGTAGTCGGGTCCCTTCTTGAACGGCGCAATGAGCAGTCCGCGCTCGCGCAACGCGGCGCACAGTCCGATGGTCAACGTGGTCTTGCCAGAGGACTTGTGCGCGGCCGAAATCAATACGCGCGCGATCGCCGGCGTGGTCCCGGCTCCAGCCCCGGGGGCGGCGTGGAAAAAGGGTGTGTCGAGCGGCGGCATGTACAGATCTCGGTTAGGCATTCGGCGGCGCGCCGGATGCGGCGCCGGCGGGTGCGGCCGGTGGGACGAACGGCGCCGGCAGATCGTCTTGCGGCAGGAAGCGTAGGACCCTTACGCCGATCGTCGTGAACAAGAAGGCAACGCCGACACCGCCAACCCCAAGAAGAATCTCCGGCAAGCTTGGCGCATAGCGGCTCACGGCGCCGTCGCCGAACGTGCTGCGCGCCTCGTAGCCCGGGAAGATCTCCAGCGGGAAAGCCTGCCCGCCGATGATGAAGACATACAACTGAGCACCGGCACCGGCAAGCACCATCAAGGAGGCCAGCAGGGTGCAGCGCGGGCCACCGAGGCGCGGATGCAGCAACAACACGAGCGGCACGAGGCTGCCCAATAGCACGAAGCCCATCCAGAAAAGCATTGGAAATGCCTCACCTTCGATCAGCACGAAGCGTTCGAAGGCCGCCTCGCGGGCGTAGTACAGATTCGTGCCGTGATACACCAACACGAAATATAGGGACGCGCCGACAAAGATCGACAGCAAACGGTTCATCCTGGCCTGGATCGGGCGCGGCAGCCGCTCCCCGACCCAGGAGTACATCGTCGCTTGAACGATCAGGAAGATCGCCAGACCCCAGGCCAGCGACTGGATGATGAACATGGGCGCAAGGATGGCCGATTGGTAGGCCTGGCGCGCGACCAGGAAGCCGAAGATCGATCCTGTGCCCGTCGTCAGCGCAAAGCGCCAGAACAGCGCCAGGAATCCGATCGTCTGCGACCACCGATTCATGCGCCGCTCCATGAGGGTCCACAGGTAAGCTGCGACGACCGCAAACAAGCCGGAGTAGAGAAATACATTCCAGGCGAACACCGACCTGAAGTTGAAGTGCGTCGCGGCGACCATGACCCGATCGGGCCGGCCGAGGTCGAGCATCAGTACCGCCAGACCGCCGACGAGGAGGGTCAGCGCCAGCAGACCCGACAGCGGCGCGCGCGCCTTGTACTCCTTTTGCCCGAAAACCGATCCGACGGTGGCAACGTTGAGTACGCCGGATGCGGCCACGATCATCAGGATCGCGAACACGTGCGGCAGGCCCCAGACGATTTGATTGTTCATGCCGGTCAACGCATGACCGTGCTCTTCGAGTTCGAAGGCCGCTCCGAATCCGAGTGCGACCATCAGGCCACCGACGGCGACCAGCAGGTAAAACAGCGGCAGTTCGGCCTTCTGCAGTATTGGGCTCATATGCCGATCCCCTGGTAACGCACGCCCGGATCGAGCGCCAGGTCGGCGCGTGCAGCGCCGGTGGGCAGCGTGCGCAATCGCTGGGCGATTTCACTGACCGGGTCGTTCAGGTCGCCGAACAGCATGGCGCCGCGCCCCTCCTTCACACAGGCCTGCACGCAGGCCGGTGTTTCGTTGCGGTCGATCCGCTGCACGCAAAACGTGCAGCTCTCGACGGTACCCTTGCCGCGCGGCACCTGGGATCTTTGGTTGGCAACTGGCTCGTGCACGAAGGAGCGCGCTTTGTACGGGCAAGCCATCATGCAATAGCGGCAGCCGATGCATGCGTGGCGATCAACCAGGACGATGCCGTCGGCGCGCTGAAAGGAAGCCCCGGTGGGACACACGTCGACGCACGGCGGCTCGGCGCAGTGCTGACACATCATCGGCGCCGACACGGTGCGGCCCGTCTTGATTTCCTTGAGCTCGATCTTGCGTATCCACTGCGGGCGCTGGCGCAGGTCTATTCCCGAGATGAAGCCGTTTTCTTGTCCGCACGCATCCACGCAAGCCGTGCAGCCTTCGGCACAGCGGTTGGCGTCGATCAGCATGCCCCAGCGCACTTTTGACGAGGCCGGCTCGCCGTTGGGGCGCGCGTGCGCAACCGCTACCAGGCGGATGCCGGGAGCGAGCACCGCGCCGACCAGCGCCGCGGCGCCGGCGCCAAGAGCGGCGCGGCGCGAGCTGCACAAGGCTTTGCTCTCCAGGCTCATGGCGTAGGGGTCCCAGTGCTGACCGCAGAAGGCGCGACCGCCGACACTGTCGTGGCACCTGCCGCTGGGGTGGCCTGGTGGCATTCGAAGCAATCGAGCCGGACGGCGACGAATTCATGGCAGGTCTGACAGAAGTTCTCCCTGGATCCCAACACCGAACCGTTGGTTCGGTTGGCATGGCAGTCGATGCACGCGTTCAGGCTCACGCGACTGCCGCGCACGCCCGCGCGCACGGTGAGGTCGCGCTGGTGGCGCAGCATGTCCGGGTGATTGCGCCGGATCTCGTCGACGGGCGCGATGCAATGTCCCTCCTTCTCGACGACGATGGCCGGCCGCGGGGTACGCTGGCCGTCGGCGGCCGCCGCCAGCGGCAGGCAGGCGAGCAGCACCAGCAGCAGGAACCGCGGTCCAATCCGCCGTTGGATCATGTTGGCCACCGTCGACTCGCGCCGTTCATGGTTGCCTATTCGCCCAGACCCATCTGTATGTACCCGGTCGGGCAAACGTCGTGGCAGATGTGGCAGCCGATGCATTTGGTGTAATCGGTGTCCACATAACGGCCGAGCGTGGCCTGCTTCTTGGGCACTTTGAAGACCGCCGTCTGCGGGCAATAGACGACGCAGTTGTCGCACTCAAAGCACATGCCGCAGCTCATGCAGCGCTTGGCCTCGGCGACTGTCTCCGCCTCGCTGAGCGTCATCAGCCGCTCCTCGAAGTTGCCCAAGGCCGATTCGCGGCTGAGCGTGGTTACCCCGCGCAGCTTGCGCGGCTCGTAGGTGAAATGGCCAAGAAAGAGTTCCTCGTGCGGAATCACATAGCGATCGGAACGATTGTCGAAGTTGTGGATTGCGACATTGCTCTCGGCGGTGCCGCGCATCGGCTCGGTCGCCTTGCCGAACGGCAGGCCCTTTTCGACCATCTTGCGGCCTAGGTCGAATACGTGCACGTCGATCTTCGGACGCTTGTCCTGGGGCTCGGCGCGCAGCATCCGGTCGATGCCGTCGGCGGCAATGGCGCCATGGCCGATTGCGGTCGTGAGCAGGTGCGGGCGGATTACGTCCCCGCCGGCGAAGATGCCCGGCTTGCCGGGAACCTGGTAATTCTTGTCGGCGGCCAGCGCACCGCGGCCGGTGTCGAACTCCTCGAGCCCGGAAAAATCCACCGCCTGCCCGATGGCCGAGACGATCAGGTCGGCCTCGATGTCCTCCTCGGTGCCCTCGATGTTCTTGATCTCGAGCCTTGCACCGACGAACTTTGCCTCGCAGCGCATGACTCGCAGCGCGGTAGCGCGCCCGTCGGCTCCCTTAAGGAGGGCCACCGGCACGAGGCCCCCACGGATGTCGATGCCTTCGGCCATCGCCTGTTCGACCTCGTGACGGTTCGCCTGCATGCGATCGACCGCAAACACCGAGGTCAGCGTGACGTCGCAGCCTTGTCTGGCGGAAATCTGGGCAACGTCCTGAGCCAAGCGACCGCCGATCGTCTCCTCGAAATCCGTCTTCTTGGCGTGTGCGATGTGACCGAGACGTCGCGCCACCGTGGCCACGTCGATCGAGGTGTCGCCTCCGCCGACCACGACCACGCGCCGGCCGACGTGCTGCAAGCGGCCGTCGTTGAATGCGCGCAGAAAGGCCGTGGCCGTGACGACGTTGGGCGCGTCGCCATCGGGAATCGGCAACGCGCGTCCCGATTGGGCGCCGAGACCGAGAAATACCGCACGAAAGTCGGCGCGGATCGATTCCATGGAGACGTCGCGCCCGATGCGGCAGTTGGTCCGTACCTTGACGCCCAGGTCGACGATGCGCTGAATTTCCGCATCGAGCACCTGTCGGGGCGTGCGAAAGCCCGGAATGCCGTAGCGCATCATGCCGCCCAATTGCTCGTGCTCGTCGAAGATCGTGACGTCGTGGCCCTTGAGCGCCAGTTGGTAGGCGCAGGAAAGACCTGCGGGTCCGCCGCCGACAACGGCCACGGTCAAGCCGGTCCGGATGGCGGGAGCCGTGAACTTGAGATTGTTGGCAATCGCGTACTCGCCCAGGAAGTGCTCGACCGAGTTGATGCCGACGTGATCCTCAACTTCGTTGCGATTGCAGCCGGTCTCGCAGGGAGCGGGACAGACCCGGCCCATGACCGCCGGGAAGGGATTGGCCTCGGTCAGGCGCCGCCAGGCATATTCTTGCCACGGCACGCCGGCGGGCGGCTTTTCGGTACCGCGCGCAACCGCCAGGTAGCCGCGAATGTCCTCTCCGCACGGGCAGCTGCCCTGGCACGGCGGGGTCGACTGGATATAGGTCGGGCACTTATGCGTATGGTCGCCGTCGAAGATCCAGTCGCGCCAGGAGTCAGGCTTGCTGTCCCCATCCTTGTAGCGTCGGAAATTGAGCGGCACGCCGTGGTCTGTCTTGGTTGCCATTACTGTTCTCCGGCCCCGCGGGCCCGTAGGAACCAACCCCTCGCAGTAACTCGAGCGTTCATTTGAGCCGAAGGGCGGTGCTCACCAGCTGGTGCACGCCGCCAACCATGTCCATCTTGAATCCGTAGTACGGCAAAACCTTGGTGAACTGCGCCTTGCAGATCGCACAGATCGTGGCCATGAAATTGACTCCATGGCGTTCGCGGACCTCGTGCAGCGCCTCCATGCGCGGCAGAGCGCCCTTGACGCGCAGGTCCAGCAGTTCGTCGGTCAGCAGCCCGCCGCCGCCGCCGCAACAGAAGGTGCGCTCGTGTGTCGTATTGGCTGCCATCTCGACGAAGCGGTTGGCAACCGCCCGGATGATGTTGCGCGGAATCGTGAACTGGCCGCCCGGCCCGTTGCCCATGCCCGAACCGCGGGCGACGTTGCACGAGTCGTGAAAGGTGACGATCCGATGGTCATTGGCCTCCTTGTCGAGCCGCAATGCGCCCCGTTCGATCAGATCCCAGGTCAACTCGCAAATATGGGTCGGCTGGCGAAAACGCTGGTCGAGCTGACTTTGCAGCTGCACCGCATACGGGTCCTTGGCGCCGGCGCCGATGCCCGTCAGCGTGTTCCAGAAGCTGTAGGCGACTCGCCAGGCATGGCCGCATTCGCCGACGACGATGCGCTTGACCCCAAGATCCAGGGCGGCCTCGCGGATGCGCAGCGCGATCTTGCGCAATTGCTCGTAGTTGCCGATGAACATGCCGAAGTTGCCGGCTTCGGATGCGTGAGAGGAGAGCGTCCAGGAAATGCCGGCGGCGTGAAAGACCTTGCCGTAGCCGATCAGACTCTCGATATGGGGCTCGGCGAAGAAGTCGGCAGACGGCGTTACCAGCAGGACTTCCGCGCCCTTTTGGTCCAGTGGGTAGCGCACATCGACGCCGCAGTCTTCGCGCACGTCCTCCTCTAGCCCTTCGAGGGTGTTGGCCAGGGCCGGACCCGGCAAGCCGAGGTTGTTGCCGATGCGGTGCACCTTGCCGATGATCTCGTTGGAGTATTTCTGGCCGTAGCCGACCGCGTCGAGGATCTCTCGGCCCGCCATGGTGATTTCGGCGGTATCGATGCCATACGGACAAAAAACCGAGCAGCGCCGGCATTCGGAGCATTGGTGGTAATACGTGTACCACTGGTCGAGTACCTCGCGCGTGAGATCGCACGCGCCAACCAGTTTGGGAAACATCTTTCCGGCCAAAGTGAAATGGCGCCGGTAGACGCTGCGCATCAGGTCCTGGCGTGCCACCGGCATGTTGAGGGGGTCGGCCGTGCCGAGAAAGTAGTGGCACTTGTCGGTGCAGGCACCGCAATGCACGCAGGCATCGAGAAAGACCTGCAGCGAGCGGTATTTGCCCAGCAGTTCACCCATCTTGGACAACGCGACCCCGTGCCAGTCGTCGACGAGCTTGGCCGGGAAGCCGATCGCTTCTTGGATCTTTTCGTTGGCGACGTAGGGACGGGTCGCCGCCATGGCTTGCGCCTTTAGCGCCGGGACGACGGGGATCTGCCGCAGGGCAGGCGCCTGAACGGTGGTCGCCATGTCAGCGCTCAGCCTCGAAACGCGCGGCCCAGGCGGACAGGTGACGCGCTTCGCGCGGATTGTTCACCTGGTTGCGCGTAGGCGAGAAGAATATGCCGGGGGCATGCAGCAGCTTGCTGACCGGAAAGACAATCATCAAGGTAGCTACCAGCGCAAGATGCAGGTAGAGAACGGGATCGGCAGGCAGGGGTTGGATCTCGAAGTGCAGCAGGCCGAGGAAGAAGATCTTGACCGCGACGATGTCGGTGTGGACGGCAAATTTCATGCTCAGTCCGGATGCGCCGATGAGGATCAGCAAGGCCAGCATAAGGTGATCAGAAGGCGTCGAGATGTAGCGGATGCGCTCCACCAGGAAGCGGCGAGCCCAAAGTCCGAGCAGCGCGCCCACCATGATCATTCCCGCCAGCACTCCCAGGGGCTGAATCCAAGCAACCCAGAACCAGACCGGTTCGGTGAAATAGCGCAGGTGGCGCAGCAGCACCAGCAACAATGCGCCGTGGAAGCCCCAGCCGAACAACCAGATCCAAAGATTCGCCTTGAACAGACTCTCAAACAGCACGACTTCGCGTGCCATGCGCATCGTGACTCCGGTCGCCGTCGCGGGCGCCGGGGTCGTCGGGATCTTTAGCGGCGCCGGGGTTCGCGCATATCGGAGCACCCGCCGCGCAAGCCCAAAGGACAGGATCGCCGCGGCGGTGTAGAACAGCACAGCGAACAAAAGGCTCGACATCGCCTAGTCCTGCGGTTGTGCCGGACGGCAGACTTGGCTTCCCGCAAGGATCGCGGTCGGGTCCCAGGTCTTCACCGGAAGATCACACGCACCCGGTCGGCTTGGGCAGACCGGCGATCTTGCAGGCTTGCTTGGCCGGACCGTAGGGAAAGAGCTCGTACAGGTACTGGCTGTTGCCCTTTTCAGGGCCGAGCGCCTTGCCGATTGCCTTGGTCAGAACCCGAACCGCCGGTGCGACTTGGTATTCCTCGTAGTACTTGCGCAGAAAGTTAACCACCTCCCAGTGGTTATCGGACATCTCGACGTTCTCGGTCTGCGCAATCTGCTTGGCGACTTCTTCATTCCAGTCGCTCAGGTTGACGAGGTAGCCTTCCTCGTCGGTCTCGAACGTCTTGTCGCCTACAGCGATCATCCCCATGGTGTGTTCCTCAAGTAAAAAGACTTGCGTTTGGCCGGCGCTCGGCCGTTAGAAGCGAATGTGCGTCGACGCGTTTAGGTTGGCGCGTGCGCCACGCCAATCGTCGATCAGGTACTTGGTGAACGGCAGGCCGGTCTTCTCGAAGAAACGCGGCCAGCCGATGCGCTCGACCCAATCGGATAGTCGCTCCCAGGCGCGCGCATCGTTCTTGTACGTGTACAGGATCTTCTTCACGACCTCGGCCACCTCGGTCCAGCGCGGCGGATTGTTGGGCAAGCCGGAGGCAACCATCTTCATGAATGTCGGCTTGGCGCGAGCATTGGAGTTCTTGCCGCCGACCCAGATTGCGAACTTCGAATGCACCGGATCGTTGATCTGCATCGGCGGGCAGGGCGGGTAGCAGGCTCCGCAGCAGATGCACTTTTTTTCGTCAACTTCCAGGGACGGTTTGCCGTTGACCAGCGCCGGGCGAATCGCGGCGACCGGGACAGCGTGCCACGACCGCCGGTCGCTCACAAACATTCGCCACCAGGTCGTGGTTGATCTTCGGCGGCTTGGTGTGCTGCACGATGATCGCGAGGTCGGCCTGGCCGCCACAGTTGATCTCGCAGCAACTGGTCGACAGGTGGACCCGGTTGGGCATCTGCTCGCGCCGGAACTCGTCGTAGAGTTCATCCATCAAGGCCTTGACGACGCCAGAGGCGTCGGTGCCCGGGATGTCGCAGTGCAACCAACCCTGGGTGTGGGCGATCATCGAAATGGAATTGCCAGTTCCACCTACGGGAAAGCCGGCTTTTTCCAACACATCGATCAGTGGCGCGACCTGCTCCTGGCGCGCCACCATGAACTCGATGTTGGAGCGGATCGTAAAGCGCACGTAGCCGTCGGCCCAACGGTCGGCGATGTCGCACAGTCTGCGGATCGTGTGTACATCCATCTGCCGCTGCGTGCCCGCTCGCACGCTCCAGACCTCCTCGCCGCTGTGCGAGACGTGGTGCAGCACACCAGGGCGCGGGCGGTCGTGGGTCTTCCAATTGCCGTAGTTGCGCTTGAGTACCGGGTGCAGGTACTGCTGATTGTCGGGTACCCCGGATTCGATGGCGCGGCGCGCCGGGGGCGGCGCCGCCGTCTTTGGATTGGAAGCGGCCGCGGTCGGTGCTTGTGCCATTGCCAGTTCTCCTCAGGCCGTCTTCTTGGCATTCAGGCGGGCGACTTCGTCGTCCCAGCCATCCATGCGCACATAGGGATTCATACGCGGGGCCGATACCATGTTCGCATCGGCTTCTATCCCCAGCGCCTCCAGAAAATTGACCAGCCCAATGCGCTCAATCATTTCCCCGGTACGCTCGTGCTCGAGCGCGTTTTCCGCAAAGAAGTCGACGATATTCTTCGCCAGCTCGACGAGCTTTTCGCGATCCTCGTCGGTCTCGAGTTTCATGAACGGCACCACCACGGTTCCCATGAGGTCGCCGATCTTGAGGGTGCGCTTGCCACCGACCAGGATGGTCGCGCCCTTGTCCTTACCGGGCGCCAGACCGCCGGTGATGACGTTGATGCAATGCATGCAGCGCACGCAGTCGTGGTTATCGATCTGCAGCGCATGCGTATCGCTGACCTTGACGCCGGTAATGCTGGGGCCGGCCTTGAGGTCCTTGACGTCGACCACCTGGATCGCGCGGGTCGGGCAGCGCGTCACGACGTTATTCACCAACTCGGTCATGCCGTGTTTGGCAAAGTACTTGCGCACGAGCGTTTCGTCGGCGCGCATGTTGTCCCGCCAAGTACCGATCACCGCCATGTCTGAGCGCTGGATGGAGTTCATGCAGTCGTTCGGGCAGCCGGAGAATTTGAATTTGAACTTGTAGGGCAGCGACGGGCGGTGAATGTCGTCGAGAAAGGAATTCAGGACCTCGCGGTGCGTGCGCGCCTCGTCGTAGCACGACTGCTCGCAGCGGGCGGCGCCGACGCAGGACATCGAGGTGCGCACCGCGGGGCCCGCGCCGCCCAGATCAAATCCAAGGTCGTTGATGGCGTCAAAGGCCTTTTGCACGTTGGCGGAGGTTGCGCCCTGGAACATGATGTCGCCCGACTGGCCGTGAAACGCGATCAAGCCGGATCCATGTTCTTCCCAAACGTCACAAAACTTGCGCAGAATGTCGGTCGTGTAGTGCATGCCGGGCGGGGGCATCACGCGCAAGGTGTGGAATTCGGCCGCATCCTTGAACAGCGGCTGATTGTTTTCGTCCTTGAGCTCGGTAAAGCGCGGAATGATGCCGCCACCGTAGCCGAGGACCCCCACGGTCCCACCCTTCCAGTACCCCTTGCGGGTGCGATAGGACGTTTCGAGCTGTCCGAGGACGTCGACGACGTAATCCTTGTCCTGGGCCAAGCGCTTAAGACCGGTGACAAAGCTTGGCCATGGCCCGGTTTCGAGCGTATCGAGCAAAGGGGTCGCGTGCGGCGCTTTGGCCATATGTCTGTCTCCTTGCATCCGCGTCCCACCCGTGAGCGGGCAGGATCGGCATCTGCGCATCGCGTCGATTGCGGCGATTTGGCGTCCTGCCTTCCGGATGTCCTTGCATCCTAGGGGCGCTTGGCCGGCTCGGCCATTCCTCTGGCTGGTAATGGCCACCAAGCCATTCAGGCAATGCGGGACTACCCGAATGGCGTATGTCCGGACTCACTCGGCGCGGTTATAGACGGGCCTCGGGTCCACGGGTCCAATGAACGGGCTCCGGCAGTTTGCATACAGAAAAATAAGGAGTCGCGACGTTCGATCGCGTCGACCGTGCGTCGGAACAAGGAGAAATCTCGCGTGGCTCATATTGTGATCCTCGGGGCCGGGGTCGGCGGCTTGCCCATGGCGTATGAAATGCGGGAACTAGCACGGACCGGTGATCAGGTTACGGTGGTCAGCAATTCGCCGAGCTTTCATTTCGTGCCCAGCAATCCATGGGTCGCCGTCGACTGGCGCAAGCGCAAGAACATCGAGCTCGAACTCGAACCTGTGCTCAAGCGCAAACGCATCGGCTTCAATGCCGCGGGCGCCAAGAGGCTGTACCCCGCGGAAAACCGCGTCGAATTGGGCGACGGCACGAGTCTGACCTACGACTTTCTGGTTATCGCCACGGGGCCAAAACTGGCATTCGATGAAGTGCCCGGACTCGGGCCGCTGGGCGGGCATACCCAGTCGATTTGCCATGTCGATCATGCGGTTACGGCAGAGCGCGCCTGGCAGCAGTTCGTCGCCGCTCCAGGCCCCGTAGTCGTCGGCGCGGTCCAAGGGGCCTCGTGCTACGGGCCAGCGTACGAGTTCGCGATGATCATGGATACGGATTTGCGCCGTCGCCGCTTGCGTGACAAGGTTCCAATGACCTTCATCACGGCCGAACCCTACATCGGCCATCTCGGACTGGGCGGCGTGGGTGATTCGAAGGGGCTGCTCGAGTCGGCAATGCGCGAGCGCCACATCAAGTGGATCTGCAACGCAAAGACGACCAAGGTCGAGCCGGGCAAGGTCTTCGTCACCGAGCACGACGATGAGGGCAAGCCGACGAAGGAGCACGAGTTGCCTTTCAAGTACTCGATGATGCTACCGGCGTTCAAGGGCGTGGACGCGGTGTTCGGCATCGAAGGCTTGACCAACCCGCGCGGCTTCATCTTGATCGACGAATTTCAGCGCAACCCAAAGTTCCGCAATATCTATTCCGTGGGCGTTTGCGTGGCGATCCCGCCAGTGGAGGTGACGCCGGTTCCAACCGGCGCACCGAAGACCGGCTACATGATTGAGTCCATGGTGACGGCTACCGCCCACAATATCCGCTCGATGCTGGACGGCCGGGAGCCGACCAAAAAGGCAACGTGGAACGCGGTGTGCTTGGCCGACTTTGGCGACACCGGGGTGGCATTTGTTGCGTTGCCGCAGATTCCGCCACGTAACGTCAATTGGTTCAGCGAGGGCAAGTGGGTGCATTTGTCGAAAGTCGCGTTTGAACGCTATTTCATGCGCAAGATGAAGGCCGGAACTTCGGAGCCTGCGTTCGAGAAGGCGGTGCTCAAGGTGCTGGGCATCATGAAACTCAAAGCCTGATGCCTGGGGTGACGAAGTCCAATGTCAGTGGAATCAAGCCCGTGGATACAACCACACCAATTGCCGACTTCGTCGTGCCCTGGGGCGGGCAGCGGATCGAATTGCAGCAGATCGGCTTCGAGGCCGGCGGTGCGCACCTATTGCGGATCCGCATTCGCGAAGGACGGCGATTCACGATCTTCGACATTGATGCAGTTACCGCGCTTGCGTGGGGATCGGCGATGGCGCAGTGGGCATCGGCGCAGCGGTGCGATGAATCTGCCGCGCCGCTCCCGTCCGGAGGAAACCAAGTTGAGTGACGCCGGCGCAGGGGCTTTTCCGGTCGTCGACCTGGCGTTTGCCTTGATCGGCCGGCAGATACCGGAGGATTACCGGTACTTGCTATGGAGTGCGCTGCGACCGGTCGTGCCATGGATGGAGGAAGAGCCGTCCTCTGGCATCGTCGGCATCCGCTTGACTCAGACCGGTTCCGATGCGGCACTGCTTTCCCGCCGAGCCAGATTGACCCTGCGCCTGCCGCGCGCGCGCCTCGGGGCGGCGCGCCGTCTGGAAGGAGTCCGGATTCGCATCGGATCGGACGAAATCGAAATTGGCGCGGCGCGGGAGCGCCCCTTACAGGCCAGCCCCACGCTGTATGCCCCGCTTGTCGTGCTGGCTCGAGACGACGAACCTGGCTTCGTTGAGGCGCTGGCGGAAGAACTTTCCGCGCTGGGCGCAAGTTGCCGCCCCATCCTCGGACGGCGACGGTCGCTGCGCCTGGCCTCCGAAGCCGTGGACGCATATCCGGTCGCCTTGCACGGATGCAACCCCGCGCTATCGCTGCAACTGCAGGCCGTCGGGCTCGGGAGCCGGCGCGAGCTGGGGTGCGGGGTGTTCGTGCCGCACAAGAAGATCGAGAACATCGAATGAGCGCCACCGCCTGCGTCGCGTTTCCCGTTGGAGCCTGGCATGCGCCCGCCCGGGTCCGCTAAGGCCTTGGGCAAAGGCTCGGAGCGCCCGTCCGGGGTGCGGGTCCGGAGCCATTGGTTCAAGAGCGAGCGCCCCAAGACGGTGGAAGAAGTCGCCGGGGCCGTCGCCTTCATCGTCTGGCGGCTTGCCCAGCAGGCGTTGCGCAACATGCGCAGCGCCGATTTTGAGATCGAAGTGGGGCCGAGATTCTTCGCTTTCCTGGCCGAGTGGCTGATATTTCTTACGCAAGTCGCCGACCGCCTAGCCTATGAACGTCTATGCGATGGACGCCTGGGGTTTACCACGGTCGTGGCGAATCGGTTGGGCGAGACTCTGGCCGGCAACCGTTCCGACTTGCTTGGGGCTGAGGGTGGTGTTGACCAAAAATCAGCTTTCATCGACCTGTTCAACCTTCGTTTGGAGGACTATATCGACTTCGACCAGGATGACTACGGGCGCATGCGTTACCTGGCGCAAAGACTGGCGCAGGTCGTTGGGCCGCAGGATCAGGTGTGGATACACGAGCAGGTCATGGAAATCGAGGCTCCGCAGGCCGTCGAGCAGATCCACAGGGCGGTCCTTGATTTGCTGGGCGAGGGGACGCGGCGGGCCCGCCGTTCCGAATCGGTGAGCGGCGAATGAGCCAGCCCGACGCATCGAGCGCGGCCGACGTCCTAACGCCGGAGCCCAGCTTTTGGCCGCCAGGCTCGCCGTTTCGCCTCGACCAGGTCGAGGCCTACCGCCGATGGCGCGAGCAAAAACTGCGCATCTATCCGGCAAGCACCGACGAGTTGGTGGTTGAAATCCAAGACCCCATGCGCCTGCGGGAAGCCGAGCGTGCAGCGCTTGGCGCGCGCTGTGCCCGTGCCAACATGGCGGTTTACGCTAGCCGCCGCATTGACGAGGATCGCCAGATCCCGCTTGCCATTGGGCGCCAGGTCGGTCTGGCACGGCTCGATGCCAATTGGCTGGCCGATGCGGATGCGATCAGCAGCATCCGAGTGCAAGCCGATCGACCAAGACGCGAGCACATCCCCTACACCGACCGGCCGATCAGCTGGCATACCGATGGCTACTACAACTCTGAGCAGCGGCGCGTCCGGTCCATGGTTTTGCATTGCGTGCGCGCTGCCGCGACAGGCGGTGAGAATGCGCTTTTGGACCACGAGATCGCCTATTTGATCCTGCGGGACCAAGATCCGGAATTCATCCGGGCGCTGTCGGCCCCAGATGCGATGACCATACCGGCGCGTGAGGACGAGCAAGGTGTAGCCCGGCAAGCCCAGACCGGTCCGGTGTTCCGTGTCGATCCGGTTACGGGACGACTTCACATGCGCTACACGGCTCGCACACGCAGCATCCTATGGCGCGACGACGACGTGACCCGCGCGGCCGTTGCGTGCTTGGAGTCCTTGCTCGCCGGCCAGCTCCGCGGTGCGCGTGAATTGATCCTGACGGCGCGCCTGGCCCCGGGTATGGGCTTATTGTGCGCCAACGTGCTGCACACGCGCTCCGGATTTGTGGACAATCCAGGCCGCCCGCGTCTGCTGTACCGCGCACGGTACTACGATGAGTTGGACTTCTTTCAAGCCCTTCGAGGAGATAACACATGCAATTTGACCAAGAACTGGACGCTCGCGGACTCGCTTGTCCGATGCCCATCGTAAAGACGAAGAAAGCCTTGACCACGATGGCCGCCGGCCAGGTGCTCAAGATCGTGGCGACCGACTCCGGATCGGTCAGTGATATGCAGGCTTTTGCCGAGGCGACAGGCCACGAATTGCTCGCGTCGGAAACGAATGGCAAGGAATTCGTGTTCTTTCTGAAGAACTGAGTCAGTCCGAGCCTCGACTTGGCCAAAGCGATGGCGCAATTGCGACCAGGCTCGGGTCTTCATCAACATCTTTGAGTCGGAAATAGGGGAGGCATGTATGGGTGCAGTTGACTATCCAGCGGGGCTCGACGAGTTGATCGCCAAGAAGGTCGATGAGATCGTCGCGAAGAAGCTCGAGGAGCGATTGGCGCAAATTGGCAAACCCAAGGGCCCGCCCTCGATGACGATCATTGCCACCAAAGGCACGCTGGACTGGGCCTATCCGCCGTTCATCCTGGCTTCGACGGCTGGCGCGCTTGGCTGGGACGTGGCGATCTTCTGCACGTTTTACGGCCTGAACCTGCTGCGCAAGGACCTGTCGACGCTCCAGGTCAGCCCGCTCGGCAATCCGGGCATGCCCATGAAGATGCCGTTCGGCCCGCAATGGTTTCGCAAGATCAATTGGAAGATTCCGAACATCGTGCAGGCCAACGTGCCCGGGTTCGAGTCCCTGGCGACCGGGTTGATGAAACAGACGATCAAGAATACGGGGGTCGCCGACGTCGGCGATCTGCGTGCCTTATGTATCGAGAGCGGGGTCAAATTGATCGCCTGCCAGATGACGGTGGATCTGTTTGGCTTTAGCCGCGACGATTTCATACCGGAGGTCTCGGAATATTGCGGTGCGACCAAATTCCTGCCGATGGCGCAAAAAGCGGATGTCAGCTTGTTCATCTGAGGCTGAGGACAGAGGAAGAAATACCAATATCAAACAAGGAGAGAGAACGATGCACGGATTCATGGCGGGACGACGTTGTCGCTTGCTGACAATCGTTATGGCAGGCGTCTTTTTGCCGGCAGTGTCCTGGGCGACCGACGGATACTTTAGTCATGGCTATGGCATGAAGTCGATCGGCATGGGCGGCGCAAGCGTGACCCGCACCGACGATGGTTTTGGCGGTGCCAACAACCCTGCCGAGATGGTCTTCGCCGGCAATCGCTTCGACATCGGCATCAACTGGTTCCGGCCGACGCGCAGCGCCGACCGTTCGGGGGCGGCGATTCCGCCGCTGAATGGTTCCGTGGACAGCGGTAGCAAGAACTTCTATGTCCCCGAGATTGCCTACAACCAGATGTTGCAGCCCGATCTTTCCCTGGGCGTGACCGTGTACGGCAACGGCGGCATGAACACCGATTATCCGCAGGGCAATTTCCAGTGTCCGACGCCGACGGGTACCTTCGTTTCGGCCAACATGCTGTGCGGCGAAGGTGGCCTTGGCCAAAACCTCACTCAATTGATCATCGCCCCGACGTTGGCCTACAAGCTGACACCTGATCATGGCATTGGCGTCGCCCCGTTGCTCGCATTTCAGCGATTTTCTGCCGTGGGTCTGCAGGCGTTCTCCTCGTTGAGCAGCGCGCCGTCGGACGTGACCAACAACGGCGACTCGTCCTCGCGGGGTTTGGGCCTGCGGGTCGGCTACCTTGGGCACCTGTCGCCACTTGTGACCCTTGGGGCGTCGTTCGCCACCAAGACGTCGATGAGCAAATTCAGCCGGTACCAGGGCCTGTTTGCCGGTCAGGGGTCGTTCGACATCCCATCGCACGCTGCGATCGGGTTGGGTCTGCACCCGGCCAAGGAATGGACCGTCGCGCTGGACTATGAGCGCATTTTGTACAGCCAGATCGACTCCGTCGGCAATCCGAGTACCAACCAAGCGCCGCTGGGCGCCTCGAATGGCCCGGGATTTGGCTGGCAGAACGTCAACGTCTGGAAGCTCGGGGTCGAATACGCGGTCGATCCGAGCCTGACCCTGCGCGCCGGCTACAACAAGACCGGCAATCCGGTGCAGGCGCGGGACGTGACCTTCAACATCATCGCGCCGGGCGTGGTGCAGGATCATTTCACCTTGGGCTTCACCTACGCGCTGAACAAGACATCGGAACTGACGATGGCGTACATGTACGCGCCTTCCAAGTCGGTTACCGGCAGTTCGCTCTTCAACGCCTTGTTCGCACCGCCGGCAGGGCCGCCCAATGCGGGTGGAACCGAAACCATCAAGCTGGGCGAGTCCTCACTGGGCATCGCCTGGGCGATGCGCTTTTGAAGGAAAGGACGGCAATGCAGATCGGAATTCTCGTCAGCGCGGGCCCTTATACCCACCAGGCCAATGACAGCGCGCTTCTATTCGCGCGGGCCGCGATTGCCAAGGGGCATACGGTACCGCGCGTCTTCTTTTATCACGACGGCGTCAATACGGCCAACCGCCTCACGGAACCGCCCCAGGACGACCGGCATGTGACCAATCGCTGGACCAAGCTGGCGGCCGAGCACAAGATCGATTTGGTCGTGTGCGTGGCCGCGGCCTTGCGCCGCGGCATCAAGGAAGAGATCCTGGCTCCCGGGTTTCGGATTTCCGGCCTGGGGCAGCTGATCGAGACCGGCATGAAATGCGACCGCCTGGTCGAGTTCGGCGATTGAACGAGCAGCAAGGAGACGAGGATGGCGCAAGTAAGTCAGGCCGGAAAGTCCGGTCCCAAGAAGTTCATGCTGGTGAATCGACGCGCGCCGCACGGCACGATTTACCCGCTCGAGTCGCTCGAGGTCGTATTGATCGCGGCGACGTTTGATCAGGATGTCAGCCTGGTTTTCATCGACGATGGGGTCTACGAACTGGCCAAGGGTCAAAAGACGACCGGCATCGAGGTGAAGAATTTCTCGCCCATGTATCGGGCGCTCGATGACTACGACATCAACAAGCTTTACGTCGAGCGCGAATCGCTACAGGCGCGCGGATTGTCCACCGACGACCTGCTGGTTCCGGTGGAAGTTCTCAATGCGCAGCAGATTGGTGCGCTGATGGCGCAGCAAGATGTGGTTCTGAGCTTCTAGGGGGCGCATGACATGCTTCATATCGTGAACAAATCTCCTTTTGCGGCGCAGAGCCTGGACAGCTGCTTGCGAGTGGTCCAGGCCGGTGCGGCCGTGTTGCTGATCGAAGATGGCATCTATGCGGCGGTCGCCGGGACGGCGGCCGCGCAACGATTGGGGCAGGGTGGCGCTGGCGTGCGCTTTTACGCCCTTGGCCCGGACGTCGACGCCCGCGGCATGCAGGAGCGCCTGGTCGCTGGCGTTGAGCGGGTCGACTACGCGGGATTCGTCGACCTGGTGACTTCGCACAGCCCGGTGCAGACCTGGCTGTAGTTGGCCCCCTCGTCGGCGTGGTGCAAAGCAAAGAAAGGCAATTACCGATGAAAGGGAGCGCTCGCCTTATCTGGAACCTGCGCGCAGCACTGGCGGTCGCCGGTTGCGCCTTCTTGCTCTGCGGCCGGGCGCCTGCCGCCGAGCCGGTCGGCATCTATGAACGCATCTTCGAGGCTTCGGCGTCCTTTGACGAGACGGCCGCCGCGTTCGAAGCTGCGCTCGCAGGTTCGCCCCTGGTATGGCACGGGAAATTCGACCTGGTTCTCAAGGAACCGGTGCAGCGCGCGCGCGTGTACCTGCTGACATCGCCGCACTACCTGGCCGCCGCCGCAGCCGAGGCGCCCGAGACCGCGTCGGCACAGGTTTTGCGCGTTGCGATCTACGAATTCGGGCCCCGAAAAGCCGTGCATATCGACATGGGTAATCCGCTTGCGCAGGCCATGGTGTTCTATTCAGGCTCGAGCCACTACGACGCGCTGTTGGCGGCCGCCCGAGACGCCAGCAACGAGGTGCGCGCCGTCGTCGCCGGCTTGCCCGGGAAGCCGGTCTCCGTGCAGCTTGAGCCGCAGCGCAGCGAGAGCGCGCTGAATCACTTTCAGGGCGACGGCATGGCCAAGATGATGGCCAAATGGCGAAATTGGAAGGAAAGTCAGGCCACGCTGTTCACCGAGAAGCCGGAAAATTTCTCTATGGCGGTCGCGCGTGTGGAGCAGTCTGTGCGCGCCAGCCGGGATCGCGGCATCGACGACGCATCGGGATGGCGACTGGTTGCAAAAATCCCGGTCGGGGCGAGCGCTGTGGTTTTCGGCATCAGCAACGCCTACACGGAGTGGACCTGCGTGCGTATCAATTCGGGGTCACGCTCCGGGGACAAGTCTGCGGATGCCCCTTACCCGGGCGTCGATCACGCACCGGCATTACCGCTGGAGATCCTGGTCGTCAATGACGGTCGGCAGGTGCGCGCGGTTCAATACGGGGAGATGTGGCGCATGCAGCTATATTTCTGGGACTCGGGCTATTTGGCATTCGCCGGCAACAGCGGCGTTCCGGGAGCGATGTTCGATGCAATCGGCGCACTGTTCGAGCCTGGCAACCCAGCGGCTGCCGGGTCCGGCAGGTGAGCCGTCGGGGCCGTCACAGGTGAGCGCTCCCGACGACCGACTGGGCTTCGAGGAGGCGGTCGCGCTTGTTCAACGCAGCGGCAAGTGCGCGTTCATCGCTGTTCCGATCTTTGCGGACGATGCCGAGACGGTCGAGGGTGCCAGGGTCTTCGTGTTGCAGTCCGCGGCACCGGCGCAATACCGCGTCCGATTCGTCGCCGGTCCGTTCTTCTCCGCGGCTTTGGCGGCCGATGAGGTGCTGTCGGCTGATGAAGTCCCGGAACGTGTGCGCCAGCTGCGCTTCTGGCCCAGCGAATGCCGCGAGGAATGGTTTTCGGAGCAGATTCAAGTCTTGATCGGAAGATTGATGCAGGCCTCGGGGGCGCGGGCGCCGCAGATGCCCAACTATCTGGCGACGCCTTCGCCGGCCGCGGCACCGGAAGTGCGGTTTCCGATTGCCATGATCGGCCGGGCCCGCGACCCGGCCAATCGGGACTGATGCCCTATTTTGTCTATCGCATCAGGTCGCTCGGGCCGGTTCAGCGCCTCGAGAAGCTGGGGGTATTCGACGCCTATTTGCGCGCTGCCGCCGAATGCCGGCGCCTGCGTAGCGCCGACGGTGGACCGGCCGGTCAGGTGCGGATGATATTTGCGGAAAATGAGTTGCAGGCGGAAGAGCTCTTGTCGGAGACTAGGGCACCCGAACAGAATATCGCCGACGACTACTGACGGGAACTCTTGCCCTCGACCATGCCCATCGGTGCCACGCGGCCGGCGGGTCTTGCGGCTACGGCAAGTTCCCCTTCGTGTTCGATTCGTTGGAGCAACTCGAGCCGGGAGCGACGTGGGGCGACCCGTCGACGCGGTCGCAAGCTGGGTCAGCCATGCTTGGCGTTCCGTTCAGAGCCGGTGTACCGCGTGTCGCCCTTACCTTCCATCCGGAAGGCAATCATCGACCGCTCAATCCGGGTGTAAGGCCCCGGTCATCTTGACGACGCCTTCCGGGCCGTCGCGACGCCAGTAGGCGAGAAGATCCATTGCCACCTCGGACCACCGTGCTTGCTCGGCGGCTATCGTCCGCCGCATCCGTGCTTCGTTGCCGCTGCCGGGCTGGTTGACCGATGCATCAAGAAGCTCCGGCGCGAGCGCACGGCGCAAGCCGTCGAAATTCGACACCCAGAAATCCAGCGAAGCGGCAGCGCGCCGTTCGATCAGCGTAGGCAGCGTGACTAAGCAGTCGGCCATCAAATCGCGGACGGCGCGTGCCACGATTTCGGATCGCCGATGATCCAATTGCGCGAGCATCCGCTCCCAATCAGGGCCAACGATGTGGCCCGCGCGCAGCTCTCCGAGTTCGTGCAGGATCAAGGATTCGATCTCGCCACGAGCCATGCGATCTATCGCCACCTCCATCGGATCGTCCGCCCCATACGCGGTTAGGGCGAGCCGGAATGGGTCATCGGGCAGGCGTGTTCTGGCTGTTTCGGCGCGCGTCCATAGCCAGCGCCGCAGTGCATCCACCCGCACGACGATGCGCGATCGGCGGCTGACCGCCGGCGCAGCGACGAAGCCGCGCGCCAATTCTCGTCCGGCAACCACGACCTCGACGCCGTCGCGCAGGCTCTGGGATTCGCGCATCGCCAGAAAGAACATGGGTACGCCGAAGCGTCCGATGCCCGCGCCGTAGACGAGTCGGTCCGCGTCGATCAAGGCGTTGACCCTTTCTTCCTCAAAAGCACCAAGGCCAGAGGCAAGTGGCAGCGCGGTCAGCTCATTGTGGCCCGGTTCCAGCAGCGCTTCCCAGCGCTGCTCCTGCGTCGTGATCCAAGTTCCCACGGCGTGCCGATCTGCAATGGCGCCGAGTTCCAGATTCGTCGCCCAGCGGAAATATTCGCGCATTCCCAACAAGTACGTGCAAAGCCCGCTGTCACGCGCGTGCTGGGCGTCGGTCACATCACAATTGTGTTGGACCGCAGCGGCAAGCGCGCGATTCTTCGCTTCGGGCGTTGGAAAGGTGGTTCGCATCGGGCAATGCCGCTTCGACTCCCGGCTTCGCCGGCATGGTCAGGCATTTTGGTGCAGGCCAGCCCCGATCTGAATTACCCTTTGGAGTGATGGCGGCTGCGCCCCGTCGAGTCTAGCCGATCTTGCCTCCGTCGCCAGGGTGGCGCGCCGCGCCAAGACCGAACTGGCAAGGCCAGGTCGCCGAACGCCGAGCGGCGCGCATACCGCGCCGGATTCCCGATCGGGTGAAGTCGTCGCGGTTTGCGAGTTGGTGCCTTGGCGCAGCGGGCCATCCTCCCCGACCGGGCGGTCAGTTCGGCCGGCCTTCACGCGTGGCGTGCACGTATGCGCTTGGTTTCTGGCATGGTCTGGTTCAGGCGCCATGGTCTTGCCAGTGCGCGGATGCCCCGCCTGCCGGGCGGAGCTGCACCGCCGCGGTTTCGATCGGTGGTCCGACCAGATGCGCGAGCGCGGTCGACCTGGAGCGCGACTTTGCAAGGTTGCAGGGACAGGGGTACCGTGCGGTTCAACCGAGCAGCGCCGGATGTTCGCAACTTCGGCCCAGGGGCGTCGCGCTCGGATCGAGGGTTTTGTATTTGCCGCTTATGAATTCAGACGGGAGTGTCGCGCGAACCGGTCGATGGCATCCCCCGACGCAGTCTGTCGGAGGCGAGCTAGCCGGCGGTGCCGATTCCGCGGCCTCATTCCCGGGCCAGGACCTGGTGTCTGCGCACCCAACGGCGTCCGATCGCGATGCCAGCCTGACGCCGCGGCCGCCCGGCATGCGGTGGGGCGTCGCGCTTTTCTTCGTTCTCGCCTACGTGCTGGCGGACTCGGTTACGGAGCTTTTCCCGCACCCCCGATTTGGGGTGCAACCGTGGAACCTGCATGCCGCACTGGCCGTGGCGTTGCTTGCCAACGGAGGGGCGGGCTACTTACCCCTCGTACTCTTCGCCGTGCTGCTGGGCTGGGCGATCGAACCGGCACCGCGACTGGATCTCATATGGTTCTTTTCCGGCATTGGTATGGCCGCAAGCTATTGGGCCGGCGGACTTGTGCTTCGTCGCCGGACGCTGTGGGGCCGTTGGGGCGTGCGCCTGCGGGACGTCAACGTGCTACTGGCCGTTTCCGTGGCCATCGCGATGCTCTGTTCCGCGGTCGAGGCCTTGCGGCAATTTGCCACGCTCGGGATGGCCGTGTCGTCGATGCCACTGCTTGCTTGGCGCCTATTCGTCGCCGATCTTCTCGGGATCGTCGTGTGGACGCCGCTGCTATTGCAATTGCAGGGTGGCGCGCTGGCGCCCTCAATGACCGGCGCGCGCATTCCCGTGATGATTCGGGACGGCTTGCTCTTCTTGCTCGTTCTTGCAGCACTCTTGTTGCTGGTCTTTGGGTTTCAGCTGCTGGACGAATTTCGAACCTCCTACCTGCTATTCCTGCCGATGATTGCCGCGGCGATGCGCTACGGTCTGCCTGGCGTCGTTGCCACGATGCCTCTCGTGCAACTCGGATTGCTGGTGGCGCTTGCCACGATCGGCATCCGGCCCGGCACGGCGTTCGAATTTCAGCTCTTGGTCCTGACACTCGCCGTGTCCTCGCTGTTTCTCGGTGCGCTCAACGATGAGCGCCGCCGCGCGACGGCACGCATCGCCCAGCATGAGCGCACCTTGCGCGAGCGCAGCCACGCGCTGGATGAAGCCCAGCGCATTGCCTCGACAGCGGAACTGGCCGCGGCGTTGGCGCACGATCTGAGCCAGCCGCTGTCCGCGATAGGCAGCTATGCTCGGGCCAGTCAGCTGCTTGCCGCGCGTGGTGATGCGGAGCGAAACAAACTGACGGAGACCCTCCGTGAAATCAGCGCGGAGACCGCCCGCGCGGGTCAGTACCTACGCAGGATGCGCGAATTCTTTCAAACGGGAGCCATGCACGCGGACCGGGTGTCGGTCGCCAGCCTGTTCGAAAATACCCATGCCCATATGCGTGATCGCTTGGCTTCGGCTGGCGTGGACTGGTACACCTCGATCGAACCCGGGCTGCCGCCCGTGCGTGCCGATGCGGTACAAATCGGGGCGGTCCTAGGCAACCTGGTGGCAAACGCCTGCGACGCCATGGTGGAGAGTGCCTCGCCGCGTCGAATCCAGCTGAGGGCATCCCGCACGCCGGAAAGCGGCGGCGCCTTGGTGCGAATTCTCGTCGAAGACACCGGACCAGGGGTGCGGTCGGATCTGCGCGAACGGCTGTTCAAGCCTTTGGCTACCAGCAAGCCGGGCGGAATGGGGCTGGGATTGGCGCTGTCACGCTCGATTGCGGAGCGACAGGGGGGGCGATTGTGGTTCAAGACCGAGTGCGCATTGACCACTTTTTGCCTCGATTTGCCTAGCTATAGCGAGGATGCGGGCGGTCGCCAATAGTGCGCGGCCAGCCCATGCCGGTGCCGGGCTGGCACGGAATCGAGAAGACCGTACGCAGGCGTCCTTGCCGACCTGCGACGCGATGAACGGGATCTTTTCGATGGCATCGGCGATGACCGGCAGGCGTGCGAGCGGGCTGACCCACCGTGCGTTTGCCCCGACGAAATCTGCGGCGCGGTGCGAACGTGCGGCGCAGGAGCGGCCCAAATGACGAGCCGCCGGTCTGGCTCGGCCGCACGCACGGGGCGTGCTGGGGTAGGGAGGCCTTAGGCTGGCCGATTGTCGGGGCCCGGATCCTGGCCCGTATCGCCGTCGCGTAGGACCAATCGAACCAGGTCTGCGACGCGCCGCACGTCCAGCTTGTCCATCAGGCGCGCCTTGTACACCTCTACCGTGCGCGCGCTGATCGACATCTGCAGCGCGATCTCGCGATTTTGCCGACCCGCGATGACGTGTTCCATCACTTCGCGCTCGCGGGCGGTCAGACGACCGATTCGTTCGCGCAACTGCTGTCTTTGCTGGCGCGCCTGCCAGTGACGCTCGTCCAGCGCAAGGGCGTCCGCGACCAGCGTGACCAATCGGTCGTTATCGACCGGCTTCTCCAAGAAATCAAAGGCGCCTGCCTTGAGTGCAGCGCGCGTGGTTGGCACATCGCCGTGCCCCGTCAGAAAGAGCAGCGGTAGGCCCACGCCCCGGGCCGCCAGGTGTGATTGCAGTTGCAAGCCGTCCATTCCGCCCAGCAACAGATCAACGATGGCGCAGCCCTGGCATTTGCTATCGACGGCGTCAAGGAATGATTCGGCACCCTCGAAAAGGCGCGTGGTGAGGCCGCGGAAACCCAACCAGAGCGCCAGGGATTTGCGCACTGCGGGATCGTCGTCCACGATGTATACGGTCGGGCGGTACATGATCGCAGTCTGGCATGGGTGCCTGCAAACCGGGTCGAACATTTTCTCCGGCCGGTAAACGATACCGCGATCCGGGCGCGACCCGAGCACTTGCAGACCTTTATGCCAGGATCGCCATTTTCGGGCAGCTGTCAATAGGTGGAGCACGTACGGGCAAGACGATGCTGACGGATGGGACAATCCGATATGCTGCAGAAAGTGATTGCTGACCAGCCGCACCACCTACGGCGCCTGGGCGGCCCCCCAGAAGTCCCCTTGCGAGTTCACGGAGCAGTCTCAACGTGTCTGTCGTCGGCCTGGTCCTCAAACGGCCCTATACCGTCCCGGCGGTCCTGATCCTCGTCTGCCTGCTGGGTTTGGGCGCCGCGCTGCGGATGCCGGTGGATATCTTCCCAGAAATCGACATACCCGTGGTCAGCGTCGTCTGGACCTACAACGGCATGTCGGCGCAGGGACATGCAAAACCGCATCCTTACGCTGCACGAACGCCAGCTCGCGTCCCTGGTCGATGATATTGCCCGCATCGAGGCGACCAGCTATGCCGGCGTAGGCGTGGAAAAGGTCTACCTGCACGAAGGTGCGGACGTCACCCGGGCCGTTTCGCAACTGGCCAGCAGCGCCTTGGTCGTGCTCAAGTACATGCCGCCCAACATCACCCCGCCGCTGGTGCTGCGCTACGGCGCGACCGATGTACCGATCATCCAGTTGAGCCTCTCCAGTGATTCGCTGCCGGATACCAAGCTCAACGACCTGGGCCAGAACATCATCCGCCCCAGCCTTGCCGTGGTCCACGGGGCCGAGGTGCCCTACCCCTATGGCGGCAAGCCGCGCGTCATCATGGCCGATCTGGACGCCCGGGCGCTGCAGTCTCGCGGTCTATCCCCGGCGGATGTAAGCCTGGCGCTGCAGCGCCAGAACGTGATTCTTCCGTCCGGTGACGTGAAGATCGGCTCCAAGGACTACATCCTATCGATGAACAACAGTCCCGATGTGCATGGATGCCATCAACGGCTTTCCGATCCGCGAGGTTGCCGGGCGCACGGTCTTCATGCGCGACGTAGCGCGCGTGCACGATGGCTTTCAGGTGCAGACGAATTCGGTTTCGGTCGACGGCTCGCTGGGTGCCTTGATGTCCATCCGCAAGACCGGAGGCGTCTCGACCCTGGCCGTCATCGACGGCGTGCGCAAGGCGCTGCCGGACATCCAGCGCGTCATGCCGCCGGGCGTCTCGATCAAGGCGGTTTTCGATCAGTCGATCTTCGTCAAGGCGGCGCTCAATAGCGTGCTCATGGGCGGCCTCATGGCGGCGGGTTTGACCGCGGCGATGATTCTGCTCTTTCTGGGAAACTGGCGCCTGACGATCATCATCCTGGCGGCGATTCCGTTGTCGATCATCATGGCCGTGCTGGTGATGTATGTCGGCGGGGGAACGCTCAACACGATGACGCTGGGCGGGTTCGCCCTGGCGGTCGGCATCCTGGTCGACAATGGCACCGTGGTCATCGAGAACATCGAGCGCCATGTGGTCCTGCTGCGGCAAGGCAGAGCGACCGCCGGGGAAACGGACTTGGAGACGGCGATACTGCGCGCCACCACCGAAGTCGACGTACCGACGGTTCTGTCAACCTTGTGCATTTGCATCGTGTTCGTGCCCGTTTTCTTGCTGCAGGGCACTGCCAAGTACCTCTTTTCTCCGCTGTCGATCTCGGTATGTGTCTCCTTGCTGGCTAGCCTTGCTCTGTCGTTCACATTGGTTCCGGTGCTGTTCAAGTACCTGATGCGCGGGTCGCTCGCGCAGGTCGAAGCGCTGTACAACGAGTTCGAGGGCCAGCGGCCCCGGACGGTACAAGCCGAAGCGCCAACTGCCAACGGATTCTGGAGCCGCGTGCAGCGCGCCCTGGGCAGCGTGCACCACCGATTTGAATCGGGTTTTTCGCGCTTTCGTGAGGTTACCGCGACGCGATCTGCTGGTGCGTGTCGCAGCCGCGCAAGACGGTCGGCTTCTTCCTCGTCCTGATGGTCGGTTCCCTGCTGCTCTTCCCCTTGCTGGGGCGGGATTTCTTCCCGCAGGTCGACGCCGGGCAGATGCGGCTGCACGTGCGCGCGCCGGCAGGCACCCGGCTGGAAAGAACCCAAGAGTACTTTTCCGCGGTCGAGGCGCAGATCCGCCAGATTGTCGGTGCCGGTCAGGTTGCCGTGATCTTGAACAACATCGGTCTGCCTTACAGCGGCATCAACATCGCCCTGAGCGATACCGCAACGGTCGGACCGATGGATGGCGAGATCCTGGTTTCGCTGAACGAACAGCATGAAGCGACCGCCGCGCTGATTGCGCGGTTGCGGCGCAACTGCCGCAGCTTTTCCCGGATTTGCAGTTCTTTTTCCAGCCGGCGGACATCGTCGACCAAGTGCTTAATTTCGGCCAGCCGGCGCCGATCGACGTGCGCATCTCGGGTTATGACAGTGAGGCCACGTATGCGCTCGCGGCCAAGATCGCGGCGGATCTAAAGAAGATTCCCGGCGTCGTGGATTCGCACGTTTTTCAGGTGCCGGACGCTCCCGCACTGACCATCGACGTCGATCGCAGCCTGGCTTCACAAGTCGGTGCCAGCCAGCAGGGAACGGCCAACAGCGTCCTGGTGGCAACCAATTCGAGCGCTCAGATCGGCGCCGAACTTCTGGGTGGATCCTCGCAACAGTGTGAGTTATCCGCTCGTCGTGCAGGTTCCGACCTATCGCATCGCCTCGGCGCAGGACCTTTGGACGGAGCCGGTGGCTGCCGAAGCCGGCGGCAAGGAGCGCCAACTTCTCATGAACATCTCCAAGTTTGGCCGTACGCGCGTTCCCTTGGTCACTTCGCAGTTCAACATCCGGCCGGTCTTCGACGTGCACGCCGATGTGCAGGGCCTGGACCTGGAGTCGGCCGCTACCGCGATCAGTCGCGTGCTGGACGCCGACCGGCCGCCGCCGGAGAAGGCGATTTCGGTGCTGCTCTCGGGTCAGGTGGAGACGATGCGCGAGAGCTATGCCGGCCTCTTTACGGGCATCGCCCTTGCCGTGGTGCTGGTCTACTTGTTCTTGGTGATCAATTTTCAGAGCTGGATCGATCCGCTGATCGTGCTCGTTGCCGTGCCCTTTGCTCTTGGCGGCGTGATGTGGATGCTGTTTCTCAGCCAAACCCACATGAGCGTGCCGGCGCTGATGGGCACCCTCATGTGCATCGGCCTCACGACAGCCAACAGCATCCTGGTGGTGACCTTTGCCAATCAACGCATGCAGGCCGGCGATGATGCTTTGCTGGCTGCCGTGACCGCGGGGTTACCCGCATACGGCCGGTGCTGATGACCGCGGGGGCCATGATGCTCGGGATGGTTCCCATGGCACTGGGTGTGGGCGAAGGCGGGGAACAAAATGCTCCGCTCGCGCGCGCCGTGATTGGGGGACTGCTGTTTGCCACCTTTGCCACCCTGGTGCTGGTTCCGACCATGTACCGGCTGCTGCGGCGTCGGCCTTTGGGCCTGTCGTTCCGGCCAATTGAACCGAATTCGATGGGAGGCGCTGCGTGAGCACTGGCGATACGCAAGATCTCGACCGAATTTTCGGCGCACACGGCGGGACGTTTGCGCCGCTTTGCCCAGGTGCTGGCGCTTTTGCTGGTGCTTGCCTTCGCCGCGGTGTTTGGCTGGAAGTGGTGGGAGCGACGCGTGCTCACCGACGCCTCGACGGCCCAGGCCGAGCGCAGGCCCACGGTGCTTGTGGTCACGGTTCACAGTGGGCAGGGCGCTCGTTCGCTGGCGCTGCCCGGCGAAACGGCCGCGTGGTTCGAGAGCACAATTTATGCGCGGGTCAGCGGCTACGTCGCCAAGTGGAATGCCGACATCGGCGATCATGTGCGCCAGGGACAGACCCTCGCCAACATCGACACGCCGGAACTCGATGCCCAGCTCAACGCGGCACGCGCCCAGCTCAACGCGGCCGAAGCCCAGGTGCGCGTGCGCGAAGCCGAGGCGGCGCTGGCCACGACGACCTATGAGCGCTGGCGGGATGCGCCCAAGGGGGTCGTCTCCGAACAAGAGCGCGAGGAAAAGAAGGCCGAATTCGGCAGCGCCGAGGCGCGCCTCGGCGCTGCGCACGCCCAGGCGGTGCTCAACCAGGCGGACGTCGACCGCTATTTGGCCTTGACGCAATTCAAGCTGGTCACGGCGCCGTTTGACGGTACCGTCGTCGAGCGGCGCATCGACGTCGGCAACCTCGTCACGGCGGGCAGCACGGCGGCGACGGCCCCTTTGTACCGCATGAGCCAGGACCGGCCCATCAGGGTCTACGTCGATGTGCCCCAATCGGTCGCCGCGGATCTCATGAAACCCGGTTTGACCGCGCAAATTGGTGCCAACGGCCTTTCCGGGCGTGTGTATACCGGCAAAGTCGCAAGAACGGCGCAGGCAATCAACCCGCAGGCGCGCACGCTCAAGGTTGAGGTCGACTTGCCCAATGCCGACGGCAGTCTCGTGCCGGGCATGTATGTCAACGTGGCGTTCCAGCTCGAGCGCAGCGGCCTGGCGCAGGTTCCTGCCGCGGCCTTGGTGTTTCGCTCCAGGGGACCGCAGGTCGCCGTGGTGGAGGCCGACGGTCACGTGCGCTTTCGCGACGTGACGATCGCCCGCGATGAAGGGAATCTGGTCGAGATCGCGAGCGGCGTGCACGACGGGGAGCGGCTCGCCTTGAATATCAGCAGCCAGATCGCAGAGGGCGATCTGGTCGTAGCCAGCGAGCCGCCGCAGGAAACCTCGACCAGTCGACCCGGCCCCCCGTCCAGTCCGGCGTCCGCAACGGACGCCGCTTCCACGTCCGCCAGCGCGGCGAAGCCGGTGGGCAATTCCGCCGGCAGTTCAACCGGCAGTCCAGCCGGCGATCCCACCGGCGGGCCTCGCGGTGAGCTTACGCGCGATCATTGAGGAGTGGCGACGTGCGGCGAGGCTCGAATCCGTCCAAGTGCGGCTTGATGCGAAGCTGCATCGGCCTTTGCGTTGTCGCTGCGTTGGCGGGGTGCGCGGTCGGCCCTGACTTTAAGGAGCCCAACATTGCGCTGCCCGAGCGCCTCGGTGTGGACCTCGAGTTGCGTACCGGGCCGGCCGGCTTGCCCGGTGCTGCGCGGTCGGCGCAAGCGGCCGAAATCGCGCGTTGGTGGCAGGCCCTGGGCGACACGGAGCTCGACTCCCTGGTGGACCGGGCGCTGCGCGATAACCTGGACCTGGAAATTGCCCTCGAGCGCTTGCAGCAAGCACGCACTTTGGAACTGGCCCTGACCGGAACCGCACTGCCGCGGGTCGAGGTCAGTGCCGGCGGCGCGCGCGGCACGGGCAGCGATTTGACGCGCGGAAGGGTGCCGAGCGCCTTGGGCTCTGCGGACCGATCGACGGGTTCGAGCAGCCGCATCACGCAGATTTCGGGGTTTGACGCCGCGTGGGATCTGGATCTCTTCGGCAGGCTGCGACGGCAGATCGAGGCCGCCCGATATGACGCGCAGGCGGCGGCCGCGGCACGCGATGCGGTGCAGGTCGCGGTGATCGCCGATGTCGTGCGCGCCTACGTGGATTTGCGCGGGTTGCAGATGCAGCTTGCGGTGCTGCGAGAGAACCGCAAGACCGCGCAGGCCCTGCTGGATCTGGTGCAGGCGCGGTTCGAGCGGGGCATAACGAATGAGCTGGACGCGACCCTGGCGCGGCGACAACTCGCCACGGTCGACGCCGATCTGCATCCGCTGCAAAGCCAGATCGAGTCGACCCAGCAGGTGATCGCCGTTCTCGTGGGCCGGTATCCACAAGATCTGGCGGCCGAATTGGGCAAACCAGGGCTGATCCCGCAAGTGCCCGAGTCGATCGACCCCGGATTGCCGCTGGATCTTATCCGCCGTCGCCCCGACATCCGCGTCTCCGAATGGGCACTGGCCGGCGCGACGGCGCGAGTGGGCGTTGCCACGGCCAACTTGTTTCCGCAGCTGGCATTAACCACCGGCATCGGTATGCAGGGACAGGGGCTGGGTTACAAGCCCTCCAACCACGAGTCGATTTGGTCGGCCGGGTACGCGGCATACTTTCCCTTGCTCGACTTCGGTGTGCTCGATGCTTTGGTGGACATCGCCGATCTGCGCACACGCGAGGAATTTGCCCGCTACAAATTGACCGTGCAGCATGCGGTGCAGGAGGTCGATACGGCCATCAGCGCATTTGTGGCGCAACAAGCGCGTCTGGCCGACCTCGGGGACGCCATCGCGGCCAGTCAACGAGCCGTCCTGCTGTCCACCGAGCGCTACGAACGCGGTTTGACGGACTTTCTCAATGTCGTCGACGCCCAGCGGCATGAATTCGAGCTCGAGGGTCAGTACACGCTGGCCCAGACGGTATTGGCCGAGCAATATGTCGGTGTTTACCGCGCGCTGGGTGGTGGCTGGGAACAATACGCCGGGCCGCCGCAGATCCGTACGCCGCAACCGGCGGTGCTCGCGATGTTGCGCCGGCTCGTTGTTCCGGACTCGGGCGCGCAAGCAAACGCCCAATGAAAAAACGGGGCAAGCGGTGGTTGGTCCACCGCTTGCCCCGCCCGTATCGGTGTTCGCGGATCAGAACACGTGCCGTACACCCAGCGCGATGATGCGGTTGGAGTTCACGGACTGCCCCTTCGTATTGAGCACGGCGTCGGCCGGACCGCCCGAGACGAGGGACTCCATGATGCCCAGGTACGAGTCGGTGCGCTTGGAGAAGTGATAGTCGGCCGCCAGCGAGTAGTAATTCAGGCTGCCTGCGCAACCCTTGTCGGCGGTCGAGGCCGGCTTCGTGGTCGCCGTCGCCGGGCAGTTGTAGTCGTTTTGCCGGACGTGGTATGCGCCGAGCATCACGGTCACGGCGGGCGTGAAGTCTTGCTGCACGCCCAGCCAGTACACGTTCAGGGTCTTCTCGTTGTTGTACGCGGTGACGCTCGCCGGAGCGGACAGCGGGTAGCCGAACACCGACGTGACCGCCTGGTCCTGGGTCGGGTTGGCCGGATTGGTGAAGTTCTGGCGCTGGTAGCCCGCACGCAAGGTGGTTTCCGCCAGCTTGTACTTGGCGGCGGCCATGTACGAAGCCGTGTCAGCGGCCGTCGCCTTGATCGTGCCCGTCCCGGTGGCGTTGCTGAGGCTAAAGCCGTCGTTGAATTTTTGCCAACCGGCTTCCACGGCCAGGGGGCCCGACGCATAGACCGCGTTCAACTGGTACGCGGACTGGGCGGTGGTGCTGCCGGCGACGCCGCCCAGCTTGTACAGCGCGCCGAGGGTGAAGTCGCCGACGTTGAGCTTGTACTTCAGGCTGTTGTCCACGCGGCTGTCGTCGGTGAAGCCGCCGCCGCCGTAGGAGCCAGAAAAGCCCAGCGGCGAGAACGCCTGCGAACCTTGGATCGGATCGAAGATGGCGATGACGTCGAGCATGAAGCTTTGCTGGCGGCCGAAGGTGATCGTGCCCACCGAGTCCGAGCCCAGGCCCACGTAGGCCCCGCGGTTGAAGAACTGCCCGGAAACCGCGCTGTCAGCGGACATGTTCGGGCCGCCGGCCGCCGTGTTGGTGGCCAGGCCTTGCGCGGCATTGCTCACTTCGCCGCTGCCCACGTTGAAACCTTGCTCGAGCAAGAATACGGCCTTGAGTCCGCCGCCCATGTCTTCCTGCCCCTTGATGCCCCAGCGCGTGGCCGATAGGCCACCGTTGAGCATCCCCGTGGCCGACTGCGTGCCGTTGGTTACCCGGGGATCGGCGCCGACCGGATGGTCGGGGGCGAAGTCCAGCGAGTGCTGCACATTGGCGATGGCCGTGTCGACGATGCCGTACAGCGTGACGCTGCTATTGTCGGCAAAAGCGTTGCCGACGAAGGCGCACAGCGCGAGCGGCGCCAAGGAAATGAGTTGTTTGCGCAAAATGCTCTCCGCAAGGGTTATTGTTCAGCGTGAAAACTGCCGGCCGGATGCCGGAGTGTTACAAAGGAGATTAAGGTAGAAAAGTGACAGCGCGCTTACAATGTATCTAAAATGCAACGCCGCGACGTCACGTCCTATCGCTATGTCGATTTCAATATAGCGATGCGGCATCGCCATTTGGTCGGGATTCGTTTGGGTTATTCGCTTTTCTTGCAGTACGCATGCGGCCAGTTGATTCGCAAATGATCCGCAAATCCAGCGGCAAAGGATGGTCGCCCGTCGGCTGGCGCGATGCCCCAGTCGGCTCGGCTCACCCGGAACCAAGCGCTGGCCAATAGGAGGAAGGCAACCGTGGACACTTTGCGCAAACCGAGCACGGTCGACGGATGGATTGCTGCTTTGCAGTCCGCGCTGGCCATTGTGAGCGGCACACCCCATTCCGAGCGGCCCGATCCGGCCGCGGCCGACCGGGCCAATGCCGAAGAATTGATCGAGGCGGAAAAGAAACACGCTGCCGCGTTGATGCGCGTGAACCACGTCGGCGAGATCTGCGCGCAGGCGCTGTACGAGGCGCAGGCGCTGCTGGCGCGTGACGAAACCATGCGCACGCTGTTTCGCCAGGCGGCTTCGGAGGAATCGGACCACCTTGCGTGGACCCGCAGGCGCGTGGAAGAACTCGGCGACCGCGTCAGTTTGCTGGTGCCGCTATGGTATGCCGGAGCCTTTGCCATTGGCTGCACCGCGGCGGCGCTGGGCGACCGGGCCAGCCTGGGCTTTATGGCCGAAACCGAGAACCAGGTGGAGGAACACCTCATGTCCCACCTGGACAAGTTGCCGGCCAAGGACCGGATTTCCCGGGCGATCGTCGACCAGATGAAGGCCGACGAGGTCGGTCATGCGCGCACGGCCCGCGAGCACGGTGGCGGCGACATGCCGCTGCCGGTGCGCCTGGCGATGAAACTGGCCGCCAAGGTCATGACAACGACGGCGTATCGGATCTAGCCGTCGAACCTTGGCAACTGCGCTAGGCAACTGCGCTAGGCAGCTGCGCAACCGCGCTCGCTAGAGCGTGTCGACGACCTCGACGCTGACTTCGATCTTCGCGGTCTTGCCCAGCATTGCCGTCGCCGAGCAGTATTTCTCGTGCGAGAGGCGCACCGCGCGCTCCACGACCTCCTGGGCCAGGGCGCGGCCGGTGACGACGAAGTGAAAGGCGATGCGCGTGAAGACCTTGGGGTCGGCAGCCGCACGTTCGGCGTGGAGGCGAACTTCGCACCCGCGTACATCGTGGCGCCCACGCTTCAGTATTAATACGACGTCATAGGCGGTGCAGCCGCCGGTACCGGCGAGCACCAGTTCCATCGGTCGCGGCGCCAGGTTGCGTCCGCCACCCTCGGGTGCGCCGTCCATCGAGACCAGGTGGCCGCTGCCGGTCTCCGCGCTGAAACTCATCCCTGCCGGCCCACCCCAGCGAACGAGGCACTCCATGGTTTTTTCTCCAAAAAACGGATTCTGCATGAAGTCATGCAAATCCCTTCGTTCCTGGCAAGTGCCGCCGCCCAGAAGATCGCCTCTTCGCTCGCTTTTCTCGTATCGGGAGCTTAGGACATGGCGGCGTTGCGACGGATTACTCCCCGCGTGCTGGCAGCACGGGTGCTCTATTTTGGCTGCGTTGCGGCAATGGCGCTAGCTAGCGCGCCCGGTTTGGCGCAATCGGCACCCGACGGGGTCGAACCGGCCGGCCCGGCACCGGCGTTTTCAGCCCAGATCTACGGCATCGTCGATGCCGGCGTGCGCCACGTCGATTCGGCATCGGCCGCGGGCAGCCTCACGCAGTTTGCCTCGGGGCTAAATACCAGCCGTATCGGCCTGCGCGGCAACGAAGCGATCGGCCCGGACCTGCACGCGACGTTTCGCCTGGAAAGCGGATTCAATCCCGGCACCGGGGTCCAATCCAATACGGCCCTGTTCGACCGGACCGCGGCGGTTGGCGTGGGCACCCGCGCATGGGACGCAAACCTGGGCCGCCAGGAGGGCTTCGGCTACGAGGACGCGGCCACGGGCCGGACGGATCCGCTCCAGATGGCGCTCAATTTCCCCAACTATGCCTCGCCAACGGCCGCCGGCTCCAAGGCGCCCGTCCTCGGCGCCAATCCGCTGCAGGCCATCTATACCTACACCTACGGGCAGCTGCGCTACGACAACGCGCTGCGCTTGACGACGGCCGGCGAACACTGGTCCGGCGGCTTGTTCTACGCCTTGGGTGGGGTGGCCGGATCTTGGGCTGCCGATTCCGTGCGCGCGGCGCGGCTCGGTGGTGAGCTCGGGCCAATCAGCGGCGAGGCCCTCTTTCAGCAGTCGGAGGATGCGTCCGGCCATCGATCCTCGCTGGGCGTGCTCGCGGGCACGTGGAAGCTCGAAAGTTGGAAATTCCAGGCCGGTCTGCACGACTTGCGCATCGATGCCGGATTCAATTCGACCGGGCTAGGCAACGGCGCTTCCAGTTCCGGGATACAGGGCAACTCGACCACGGTTTCGACCATCCTGGCCACGGCCAAGGAGGACTTTCGCGACACGGTTGCCGACCTGGCGGCCACCTGGCAGGCGACCGCGGCGATACCTCTGACTTTGGCCGCTTACCGAACCCACACGCAGGGCGCCGGCGACGGCAACAGCCTGGCCCTGGTTGCCTTGGGCAAGCTGTACCTGGGCAAGCGCACCGCGCTGTATCTCTCTTTGGATCATGCGCACCAGGGCGGCCGGCTTGCCGTCAAGACGGTCAGCACCGGCTCGGACGCCGCGTCCTTGATCGTCGGCGTGAACCATCGATTTTGAGGTGACTATTCGGTGAACCCGGTTCACGATGGTCTGGGTCGCGCGGACCAGCCTGGCCCCGGGGGTCGCAGCGGCGCTGACTTCGTGGGGCTGCCACGCGGCTATCGTTACGCAAAGTAGGTGATTCAGGGGTCAACGGACCGGTTTTGCCGCTTACTGTCAGCCACTTTTCGGGTTGGCTCCCGGCCTTCGGCCGGCGTTGTTTCGGTGCCGAGTCCGGTACGGCCGTCGCCGATCCCGGGCACGGCGCCGATGACTTGCAGGTGCCTGCCGACCGACGTACAATCAAAGGCTTTTCGCGGCCCGCATCGCGGTTTTCGTGATCGCGCGCCGTCTCGCTTGTCCCGCGGTGTCACCCGGCACGAGGATTTCAGAAGGTTCAGTTCGCTATGAAGACATTTTCGGCAAAGTCCCATGAAGTGCGCCGCGACTGGTTGCTCGTTGATGCCAACGAAAAGGTCCTGGGCCGCTTGGCGGCTGACATTGCCTTGAGGCTGCGCGGCAAGCACAAGCCGGAGTACACGCCCCACGTGGACACCGGCGACTTCATCGTCGTCGTCAACGCTGCGAAGATTCGGGTCACGGGCAACAAGTCCGACGGCAAGATCTACTACCGCCACTCGACCTACCCCGGTGGCGTCTACGAGACGAGTTTTGGCAAGATGCAGCAAAAATTCCCGGGCCGCGCCTTGCAACTGGCGGTCAAAGGCATGCTGCCCAAGGGCCCCTTGGGATACGCGATGATCAAGAAACTCAAGGTCTACGCGCAAGCAGACCATCCTCACTCGGCCCAGCAGCCCAAGCCGCTGAACCTCGGAGCCTAAGGCACATCATGATCGGTAATCACAATTACGGCACGGGGCGCAGAAAAAGCTCCGTCGCGCGCGTCTTCATGCGCCGGGGTACCGGCAAGTTCACCGTCAACGGACGCACGCTGGAGCAGTATTTCGCCCGCGAGACCGGCCGCATGATCGTGCGTCAGCCGCTCGTGCTGACCGACAACCTGACCAGCTTCGATATTCAGGTCAACGTCGACGGCGGCGGCGAATCGGGTCAGTCCGGCGCTGTGCGCCACGGAATCACGCGAGCGCTGATCGACTACGACGCGACGCTCAAGCCGGTGCTTTCCAAGGCCGGACTCGTCACGCGCGACGCGCGCGAGGTCGAGCGCAAAAAGGTCGGTTTGCGCAAGGCGCGTCGGCGCAAGCAGTTCTCCAAGCGCTGATTGCCCAGCCACGCGATCGCGTCGCGGCATCGCGCCATCACGACAAAAGGTCCGGGTTTCCGGACCTTTTGCGCTTGGATTGCCGGCCGAGGCGCAGCGGATGCCCGCAGGGAAAAACGGCCTAGAACCGCAGGCGCGGGACGGGCATCCGGATGACGCCTGTTCCTGCCGCCTTGCCGTTTGTTGGGGGCGGTGCAGCAATATACTTGCCCAGGGCCGCCGGCTGGGGCCCGGTCGGTGCGCGGTCAGATGCGCCGGCGGCGGTTGCTTTTCGCCTTTTTTGGCGCAGCATCTACATAAGAGAACATGACACGCAAGATTCGAGTAGGCATCGTCGGCGCGACCGGCTATACCGGTGTGGAATTGCTGCGCCTGCTGGTGCCTCATCCTGGCGTAGAACTGGCGGTCATCACGTCCCGCGCGGCGAACGGTGCGCGCGTAGATCAGGTCTTTGGGTCCCTGCGTGGCCATTCGGACCTGTGCTTTACCGCTCCCGACGACAAGGCGCTGCAAGCGTGCGACGTGGTCTTTTTTGCCACACCCCATGGCGTGGCCATGGAGCAAGCGCCGGCGCTGGTCGACGCCGGCGTGCGGGTCATCGACCTGGCGGCCGATTTTCGCCTGCGCGATCCGGCGCAGTTCGCCGCCTGGTACAAGATGCCCCATGCCTGCCCGCAGCTGCTGCAGGAGGCGGTCTACGGTCTCCCCGAATTGGGCCGTGAGGCGATACGCAAGGCGCGCATCATCGGCCTGCCCGGCTGCTACCCGACCAGCATCCAGCTGGGGCTGGCGCCGCTGCTCGAACTCGAACGGACCAGGCCCGGATCGATCGACTGCTCCTCGATCATCGCCGACTGCAAGTCCGGCGTCAGCGGCGCCGGGCGCAAGGCCGAGATCGATTATCTGGCTGCCGAAGTATCGGAGAACTTTCGCGCCTACGGCCTGGGCGGCCATCGGCACCATCCCGAAACCGTGCAGCAGCTGGCGGTGCTGGCCGGGCGCGAGGTCGGGCTGACCTTCATTCCGCACCTGGTGCCGATGATCCGCGGCATTTTCAGCACGCTGTATGTGCGCCTGCGTTCGGCGGCCGGCAGCGACCTGCAGGCGTTATACGAAAAGCGGTATGCCGGTGAACCTTTCGTCGACGTGATGCCGGCGGGCAGCGCTCCCGAGACGCGGTCGGTGCGCGGAACCAACCAGGCGCGCATCGCCTTGCATCGCGCCACCGCCGAATTGCTCAGCGTGCTGGTGGTCGAAGACAATCTCGTCAAGGGCGCCGCGGGCCAGGCCGTGCAGTGCATGAACCTGTTGTTCGACCGTCCCGAGACCGAGGGTCTGGCGCTGGTCGCGGTCGTGCCGTAGACGCCTGCAGGAACGCGATGGACCGAGCCGTGACATCCCGACGCCGCGTCGGGCAAGCCGCCGAGGGCGGCCGATGAAGTGGAAACTGTGGATGCGCAACCAGTCGGTGAGCGCGCCGCGAGTGACCGTGCGCTCGCGCATGTCCTGGACGCTGCGGCTGATCCTGGCCTTCTTGTTCACCACGGTGGCCGCCGCCGCCGGCGTGAGCATCTATGAGTTTGGGCGCAACATCGGCGGGCCGGACCGGCGCGAGCTGCTGGCCGAAGTCGAGCGGCTCGGCTCGCAGTTGCGCGAAGTCAGCGCCGAGCGCGATCGTAATGCCGCACAGGCGACCGCGTTCGAAAGCGAGCTCAAGGTGCAGAAGGCCGCCCAGGACCAGTTGATGCAGCAAGTCAACGCGCTGGAGGCCGAGCAGACCCGTTTGCAGGGCGACCTGTCTTTTTTCGAGAGCCTGTTGCCTGCCGGGAAGGGCGACAAAGGGGTGGTTATTCGCAGCTTCAGAGTCCAGCCGGACCCGGAAACTGCGCAGCTGCGCTACCGGCTGCTGGTGCAGCAAAGCGGCAAACCCGATAAGGATTTCGTCGGGTCGGTGCAGTTGCGCGTGGAATTTGTCCAGAACGCGCGCGGTTTTACGTTGCAGATTCCGGACCCGAACCAACCATCCGGGGCGGGGCAGGGTCTGGCGCTGTCGTTTCGCCACTACCAGCGCTTAGAAGGCGGCTTTGCCCTCCCGGCCGGGGCGGTGGCGCGTTCTGTGCAGGTGCGGATCCTGTCCGGCGGACAAACCATGCTGCAGCAAACGTTCAATCTTTGATGCGCGATATGCGCGGCTCGGTCGCCGGAATCGACGAAGCAGCGCACGCAAATCCAGGGAGCCATGATGTTCAATAAGCAAAGAGCCCGCCAGCACGAAATCGCCAGCCTCGTTGGCACGACCACGACGGTCACTGGAAATATCGAATTTAGCGGCGGATTGCGCATCGACGGTACGGTCAAGGGTTCCGTGCGCTGCGTTGACGGTGAAAAGGGCGGCATGCTGGTCATCAGCGAAAGCGGCCACGTCGAAGGCGAAGTGCGCGCCGGCCACCTCGTGGTGGCGGGACGGATCAGCGGACCGGTCACCGCTGCCCAGCTCATCGAATTGCAGCCCAAGGCGCGCGTCCAGGGCGACGTCCGCTACCGCGCGCTGGAGATGCACCACGGGGCGGTGGTCGAGGGCATGATGATTCACCTGTCATCGGACGGCAAGACGGAAACCCGGATTGAACCCATCGCCGAATCCAAGCCGAGCCTGAAACTGGCGGCCAGCGGCGACGCCACCTCCTGAGGCGGGCGAATCCGGCCGCCGTCGGCCCGCGGGCCCTTCAGATGACGACGGCGCGGCCGCGGGGCCCGCGCCAATTCACCGACTGCCGGCAGGGTTGTAGCCGCTCCGGAATCCGCCCGCGGGATATAATGCAAACCTAGCGTATTGCCCCCAGGAGTCCTCTCATGAACGCAGCCGTCGACACCCCGCTTCCCCTGATCTTTTCTGACGCCGCCGCGGCCAAGGTCCGTGAGCTCATCGAAGAGGAGGGTAACGCGGCACTCAAGCTTCGCGTCTTCGTCCAGGGCGGCGGGTGCTCCGGTTTTCAGTACGGATTCACTTTCGACGAAGTGGTGAACGAAGACGACAGCACGATGGAACGCAACGGTGTCACGCTATTGATCGATTCGATGAGCTACCAGTACCTGGTTGGCGCCGAAATCGACTACAAAGAAGACATTGAAGGCGCGCAGTTCGTCATCAAGAATCCCAACGCCACGACGACCTGCGGTTGCGGCTCATCGTTTTCGGCGTAATCGACCGAGGCGCAAACCAGGCGCGGTGTCGCACTGCGCCGTGTTGTCATTTCGGGTAACGGGCCCCCAGTATCCGCGGGCCCCGCGCACCGGTCACCGCGGGCAGATTCCCGGCAAGTCCCTCGACGTGTTCGCGCGCCAGCCAGGCGAAGGCCAGGGCTTCGACGTGATCGGGTGCCACGCCCAATGTCGCGCAGCTCACGACGGGCACCGGCGCACATTCCTCGGCCAGCATGCGCATCAGGCAGGCGTTGTAGGCCCCGCCGCCGCAAACCACCACCTCGTGCGCATGGGGCCAGAAGCGGCGCATCGAATCGGCGATGCTCCAGGCCGTCAGCCGCGTCAGCGTCGTCTGCACGTTCACCGGCTCGATCGTGGAGCCGGGGTCGCGGCCTTCGAGCTTGCGATCGAGCCAGCGGGCGTTGAACAGGTCCCGGCCAGTGCTCTTGGGGGGCGCCTGCGCGAAAAACGGCTCACGCAGTAGGGTCTCCAGCAGGCGCGCATCCGTATGCCCGTCTTCGGCCCAAGTGCCATTCTCATCGTAGGACTTGCCCCGGTGGCGTTTGGTCCAAAGGTCGATCAGCACGTTGCCGGGGCCGCTATCGAACCCGATCACCGGCTGGTCGCTGGCGACGCCGGGCAGTCCGGTCAAGTTGGCCATGCCGCCGATATTGACGACCGCCCGCGCGAAAGGCGCCCGAAACAACGCAGCATGAAAACCCGGCACCAGCGGCGCTCCCTGGCCCCCGGCGGCAATATCCCGGCTGCGAAAGTCGGCGATCACGTCGATGCCCGATAACTCGGCAATCGTGGCAGGCGCATTGAGCTGAATCGTGTAGCCGGCATCGGGGCGGTGGCGCACCGTTTGCCCGTGGACGCCGGCGGCGCGGATCCGCCCCGGCTCGATGCCGGTCCGTTGCAGCAACTCGGCTATGGCCAGCGCGTAACTGTGTGCCAGGTGCTGCGCGGCGATCGCCGCCCGGTGCAACTCGTCCATGCTGCTCGTCTGCAGGGTCATCAGAACCGTCAACAGCTCGGGGGTGAACTCGCGGCGCAGGTGGCCGATCAGCCGCACCTGGCGGCCGGCAAGATCGGCCAGCACCACGTCCACGCCGTCCAGACTGGTGCCCGACATGACACCGATATACAGCCCGTCGCTCGCCGCATTTGACGCCGGCGGCGCGTCGCCGGTTTCCGTGCTCGGCGTTGGCCCCCCGGTTCGGGCGCTCGGATCTTCTGACACGTGGCAGTCCAGTCCAGACGTTACTCAGGCACGATCGGCGCGGGCGCAGGCCGCCCCTGGGTGCGGCGATGTTCTTCAGTACGGGTGAGAGTTTGCATTAAAATTGCACCCAGGGGCGCCGGCCCGATACCGCATCCGGCGCTGCCCCGTCCCTGTGGTCACACCCCCGGTTCCGCGCCTCGGTTCCGCGGGCGCGCAGCGCCGTGGTGCCTGTGGCCCCGCATTCGCCGACCCGACGGTCGGTCAACGATACGAAAAGACGCCGATCCCGTGTCACAGCCCGATGCTCCTTTGGATGCCCCCCCGGGGGATGGCCTGGCCGCCGCGCCGGGCAGCGCCGGCACCCGGCTGGCCGACGAGCCGCAGATCGCGCAGGCGCTGGCCGTTGTCAAGCGCGGCTGCCAGGAACTGCTGGTCGAGAGCGAGTTCGTCGCCAAGCTGCGCCGCGCGGCAACCACTGGCAAGCCCCTGCGCTGCAAGCTCGGGCTAGACCCGACCGCGCCGGACATCCACTTGGGGCATACGGTCGTGCTGAACAAGTTGCGCCAGTTGCAGGACCTGGGCCATACCGTCATCTTCCTGATCGGCGACTTCACCTCCCTGATCGGCGATCCGTCCGGGCGCAACGCCACGCGCCCGCCGCTTTCGGCCGATCAGATACGCAGCAATGCCCAGACGTACTTCGAGCAGGCCGCGATGGTGCTCGACCGCGAGCGCACCGAGATTCGCTACAACTCCGAATGGTCGCAACCGTTGGGCGCCGACGGCATGATCCGCCTGGCCTCGAGCTACACGCTGGCGCGGCTGCTCGAGCGCGACGATTTTCGCAAGCGGTACGAGGCTGGCCATCCTATCGCCATGCATGAGCTGCTTTACCCGCTGATGCAGGGCTACGACTCGGTGGCGCTGCATTCGGACCTGGAACTAGGCGGCACCGATCAAAGATTCAATTTGCTGGTGGGCCGGGAGCTGCAAAAGCATTTCGGTCAAGAAGCGCAATGCGTGCTGACGATGCCGCTGCTCGAGGGGCTCGACGGCGTGGAGAAGATGTCCAAGTCCAAGGGCAACTACGTTGGAATCAAAGAGCCGCCCGCAGAGATGTTTGGCAAGCTGATGTCGATCTCCGATGATCTGATGTGGCGCTACTACGAACTGCTGTCGGCGCGATCGATCGAACAGATTGCCCAGCTGCGTCGAGCCACTGAGGAGGGCAGCAACCCGCGCGATGCCAAGGTGGCCCTTGCGCAGGAGATCGTGACGCGTTTTCACTCGGCGGCCGCGGCCGCGCATGCGCTCGAGGAATTCGAGGCGCGCTTTCGCCGTGGTGCCGTGCCCGAGGACCTGCAGGAGGTCGCCGTGGCTGTGCCGGGCCCGGGCAACTCCCTGGCGCTGCCGGTCGTGCTCAAGCAAGCGGGTCTGGTTTCCTCGACCAGCGAGGCGGTGCGCAGCATCGAACAGGGCGCCGTGCGCATCGACGGCCAGCGCATCGGCGATCGCGCACTGCAATTGCACAAGGGGATCCACGTGATCCAGGTCGGCAAACGCCGCTGGGCACGCGTGACGCTGTCGTGAGCTCGTTCGAGCGTGCCGTCCCGAAAGGGCCGTTTGCGCCTACCCCGCTGCTGCTGATCCGCCATGGCGAGACCGAGTGGAATGCGCAGTCGCGCATCCAGGGGCACATCGACATCGCGCTTTCCGAGCGCGGCCGCCAACAGGCCCTTGCCCTTGCGCGTTTCTTGCGGACCCAAAAGCTGGCGGCAATCTACGCAAGCGACCTGGCGCGCGCGCGCCAGACCGCGCTGCCACTGGCGCTCGAACTGGGTCTGGATTTGCGCGTCGAACCGCGGCTGCGCGAGCGCGGCTTCGGTTTGTTCGAAGGATCGACCTACGCCGAGGCCCAGGCCAACTGGCCCAACGAATACGCGATTTGGCAGCGACGCGACCCCAAGCATGCCCTGCCCGGCGGGGAATCGTACCTGCAAGCGCGCGCCCGCGTGCTCCAATGTCTGGAGGAGATCGTGTGCCGGCACGAGGGTGCGCTGGTGGCGGTGGTGACGCATGGCGGAGTGCTCGACATCGTGTATCGGTACGCCTACGGGATCGCCTGGGAGGTGCCGCGCTCGCATCTGATCCCCAACGCCTGCATCAATCGCGTGACGGCAAGCCGTGCGCCCCAGGCCGGCCCGGAGGCTGCGTCTTGCAGACTCGAATTCACGGTGCATGGCTGGGCCGAGAGCGGCCATCTTGGCGAGCTCCGGGACGAACTGTCCTGAAGCGCTCATCCGCTCTGAGCGCTGGCATAATCGACCTCTTGCGCGGTTGCATTCCCCCCCCCTGTGCCGATCGCCGCCAGGGGACTTGTCGATCGTGTTGCCCGGATTCCTATCGCGCGGTTATTTTTGAGAGGGCTGCCCCATGTTTGACCGTTCCCTGACACTGAATCGGACTGACCCCGAGCTCTGGGCCGCGATCACCGCCGAGAACCGGCGGCAGGAGGAGCACATCGAGCTGATCGCCTCCGAGAACTACACCAGCTTCGCCGTGATGGCGGCGCAGGGCTCGCAGCTCACCAACAAGTATGCCGAGGGCTATCCCGGCAAGCGCTACTACGGCGGCTGCGAGTACGTCGACGTCGTCGAGCAACTCGCCATCGACCGCGTCAAGCAGCTGTTCGGCGCCGAGCCGCCAACGTGCAGCCCAACTCCGGCTCGCAGGCCAACCAGGCGGTGTTCTTCGGCGGTGCTCAAGCCGGGCGACACGATCCTGGGCATGAGCCTGGCCGAAGGCGGCCACCTGACCCACGGGCACCGCTGAACATGAGCGGCAAGTGGTTCAAGGTCGTCAGCTACGGCCTCGACGCGCGCGAAGAAATCGACTACGACGCAGGCTGGAGCGCCTGGCGCACGAGCACACGCCCGAAGCTGATCATCGCCGGCGCCTCGGCCTACGCCCTGCGCATCGACTTCGAGCGTTTCGCCCGGGTTGCGCAAGGACGTCGGCGCGCTGTTCATGGTCGACATGGCGCACTACGCCGGCCTGATCGCCGCCGGCGTCTATCCCAATCCGGTGCCCTTACGCCGACGTCGTGACCTCCACCACCCACAAGAGCCTGCGCGGCCCGCGCGGCGGCTTCATCCTGATGAACGAAGCCGTACGAGAAGGCGATCAACAGCGCGATCTTCCCCGGCATCCAGGGCGGCCCGCTGATGCACGTGATCGCCGCCAAGGCCGTGGCCTTCAACGAGGCCCTGGCACCCGAATTCAAGGGCTACCAGCAGCAGGTGCTGCGCAATGCCCGGGCGCTGGCGAGACGCTGACCGAGCGCGGTCTGCGCATCGTCTCCGGGCGCACCGAAAGCCACGTGATGCTCGTCGATCTGCGTCCCAAGGGCATCACCGGCAAGGAAGCCGAGGTCCTGCTGGGCCAGGCGCATATCACGGTCAACAAGAATGCCATTCCGAACGATCCGCAAAAGCCGATGGTGACCAGCGGCATCCGTCTCGGCTCGCCCGCGATGACGACGCGCGGGTTCGGCGTCGACGAGGCGCGGGCCACGGCCCATCTGATCGCCGACGTGCTCGACCGGCCGGATGATGCGGCGGATGTGGATGGGGTGCGCCGCAAGGTGGGCGAACTGACGCGTGCCTTCCCGGTGTACGGCTAGCCGGGTGGTGCGCCAACCCCCGCGGCCGGGACGCAGGCCATGAAATGCCCCTTTTGCACGCATGCCGACACTCAGGTGATCGATTCGCGTGCGTCCGACGAGGGCGCGACGATCCGGCGCCGCCGCCGCTGCCTGGGATGCGATAAGCGCTTCACCACCTACGAGCGGGTGGAGCTGGCGCTTCCGACGTTGATCAAGCGCGGTGGCAGCCGCGCCGAATACGACCGCAACAAGCTGCGCGCTTCCATGTTGCTGGCCCTGCGCAAGCGCCCGGTGCCGCGCGAGACTGGTCGAGGACTGCGATTGGGCGCATCGAGGACCGCCTGCTCAGCGCGGCGCAGCGCGAGATCAAGAGCGAGAAGCTCGGCGAGCTGGTGATGCGCGAGCTCAAGCGCCTGGACAAGGTTGCCTACGTCCGGTTTGCCTCGGTGTATCGCAGCTTCGAGGACATCGACGAATTTGCCGAAGTGGTGCGCGAAGTGCGCCCTGTGCCGGCGCGCCGGCGCCGCGTCTAACCCGCCCCGGGACCGGCCCGGCGCCGGCCACCTGGCGGCCACTTGAAACCGCTCTGAACGACCCCCACGTAGAGGTTACGTGGCGCCGGACCTGGCGCCGAAGCGTGCGATCGATTTGAACGTGACCAGACTGGGAGTGTCCTATGAATGCCATCATCCGTCGTGATTCGCTGGGTTCGCTTTTTGACGATTTTTTCTCCGATTACGTGACGCAAAGTGGCTGGCCGCTGGCCTCCCGCGGTGTCGGGCGCGCAGCCGCCGTGCTGGCCCGCATGGACGTCGTTGACCGCGGTGACAGTTACGCGGTGACGGTGGATCTGCCCGGCGTGAAAAAGGAGGACATCCAGGTGACCGTCGAAGGCACGCGCGTGGCGATCACCGCTGAAGCCAAATCGCAGTCTGGAGATCAAGGACGGGGACAAGGTGCTGCATTCCGAGCGCACGGCGACCAGCTATGCGCGCAGCTTCGAGCTGCCCGCCGAGGTGAGCGGGGAAAAGGCCGACGCCAGCTACGAGAACGGCGTGCTGCAGCTGGTGCTGCCCAAGCGCGAGCACGTGGCCGGGCGCCGCCTGAACGTGCGCTAGCCAAGGCGCTGGCCTGGCCCGGCGCCAGGCCAGCGGTCGTGCAGCGGCATCTCGAAACTGGCGTCGGCGACGCACCGGCCGGGCTTGCGTGGTGCTGCGCCGTAGGAGGCCTCGGGGCACGCGTGCGTCTGCCGCGTAAAATCCACGGCAGCCATGTATTCCGAATCGGATCCGCGCTTCATGCAACGCGCGCTCGAGTTGAGCGCGCGCGCCCTGGATGCCACGCCCAATCCCAGGGTGGGCTGCGTGATCGTGCGCGACGATCAGATCCTCGGAGAGGGGTATACCCAGCGCCCGGTTCGAACCATGCCGAGATCGAGGCGCTGCAGGACGCCCGCAACCACGGGCACGACGTGCATGGCTCGACCGTCTACGTGACGCTCGAGCCGTGCTCGCACTTTGGGCGTACGCCGCCCTGCGCGACCGCGCTGATCGAGGCGCGCGTGGGCCGGGTGGTTGCCGCCGTGGAAGATCCCAACCCGCAGGTCTCGGGACGCGGCATGGAAATGCTGCGCAATTCCGGCATCGATGTGCGTTGTGGCCTGCTGCGGCAGGAGGCCGTCGAGTCCAATATCGGTTTTTTTTCGCGCATGAACCGCGCGCGTCCCTGGGTACGTCTCAAGCTGGCAGGCAGCCTGGACGGGCGTTCGGCACTGAACAACGGTGTTTCGCAGTGGATCACGGGCGAGGCGGCGCGCGCCGACGTCCATGCCTGGCGCGCCCGCGCCTGCGCGATCCTGACGGGTATCGGAACCGTGCGCGCCGACGATCCGCTGTTGAGCGTGCGCCTGGTCGCCGCCACGCGCCAGCCGCTCAGGGTGCTGGCAGACAGCCGGCTTGACGTTAGCGAGACGGCCCGCCTTTTCGACGGTAATCCGGTGCTCGTCGCCGTGGTTTTGGGCGATGAGGAAAAGGCGCAGCGGCTGGCGCGCCGCAATGCGCAGGTGCTGCACTGCCCCGGTCCGGACGAGCGCGTCGACTTGGCGGCGCTGTTGGCCGAGCTGGCGCAGCGCGGCATCAACGAGCTACACGTGGAGGCCGGCGCGACGCTCAGCGGCGCGCTGGTGCAGCAGGGCCTGGCCGACGAGTTGCTGCTGTATCAGGCCCCGGTGTTTCTGGGCCCGGGCCGCGGGTTGCTCGATCTGCCCAAGCTCGACGATCTGGCGTCGGTGCGACGCTGGAAACTGCGCGAAGTGCGCGAAATCGGCGGCGATATTCGGATCTTGGCGCGTCCAGAATGAGTGGGCGGCTCCGTCGGATCGCCTCGGCCCGCGGATCGGGGCCACACTTACTCTAAAGGGGAGCACCTCAGGTCATGTTTACCGGTCTCATCCAGGCAACGGGGTCCATCGTTTCGGTGCGCAGGCTCCAGACGGGGGTGCATATCGAGGTCGAGGCGCAGGGTCTGAGCCCGCGCCCGCTGGCCGTTGGCGACAGCATCGCGGTCAATGGCGTGTGCCTGACGGTCACCGACCTTGCCGGCTATCGATTCGGCGCAGACGTCTCGCAGGAGACCTTGTCCAAGACCACGGGTCTTGATGCTGGGCTGCCCGCCGGGCAGCCGTCGATCGAATCCGGCCCGGGGAGGGTCGTCAATCTGGAAACGTCGCTGGCTCTGGGCGACAAGCTCGGCGGACACCTGGTGTCCGGGCATGTCGACGGCGTGGGCGCGGTCGTGCAGCGTCGCGCGGCGGGCGAATCGGTCGAGATCGTGTTGCGGGCACCGGCCGGCCTCGCGCGATTTTTCGCCGCCAAGGGTTCGGTGGCGGTCGATGGAGTGAGCCTGACCATCAATCGCGTCGAGGATGATGCCGACAGTTCCGGGGCGTGCGACATCTCCATCAACCTGATCCCGCACACCGTGGCTCAGACCGGCTTTCGCGACCTGCCCGTGGGGCGCCGGGTCAACCTGGAGGTCGATCTCATCGCGCGGTACGTCGCACGTATGCTGCCATCGGCGCCTGCGCCCTAGCACTTCCCCGGCGCCCGCTGCGCCGGTGGCGGCGCGGACAGGCCGAAAATGGGACGGGTGCCTCGCGGAAGCGGGGAAAGGCAATACCCAATAGAATCGCTCCTGTGCCGGACTTGATCCGCGCGCTGGTTCCGCGAGGGCCGTAAGGCCCGGGCCGCTGCGTGCGCCCCGAGGCGGTGGGACTGGCGGCTGGACTCATTCGACGCATACTTCGTAGCTCCTGGAAGGCTTCCCATGTTGACGGCAGTTCCCAGCAATGCGGGCGATCCTGCACCGGGTGGACCATCGGCCATCTCGTCGACGGTCGAACTGGTCGAGGAGATACGCAACGGCCGCATCGTTGTGCTGATCGACGACGAGGATCGGGAGAACGAGGGCGACCTGATCTTTGCAGCCGATTTCGTCACTGCCGAGAAGATCAACTTCCTCGCCCGCTTTGGCCGTGGCCTGATCTGCATGCCGATCACGGTCGAACACGCCCAGCGCTTGAACCTGGGCCCGATGACGGGCAGCAATCGCAGCGTGCACGGTACCAACTTCACCGTGGCCATCGAGGCCGCCGAGGGCGTCAGCACGGGCATTTCGGCGGCCGATCGCGCGCACACGATACGCGTCGCTTCGCGCGCCGACGCCACGGCCAACGACATCGTCCAACCAGGTCACGTGTTCCCCTTGGTGTCGCAGCCGGGCGGGGTTCTCGTGCGGGCCGGTCATACCGAGGCCTGCTGCGACCTCGCGCGCCTGGCTGGACTCACGCCGGCGGCGGTGCTGTGCGAGATCATGAACGAGGACGGCAGCATGGCTCGCTTGCCCGACCTGATCCGGTTCGCGCAACAGCATCAGCTCAAGCTGGGCACCATCGCCGACCTGATCGAGTACCGGGCCGCCCACGAGAGCATGATCGAACGCGTCGTGCAACGCCCGGTGCGCACTTTTGCCGGAGAATTTGACTTGCGGGTCTACCGCGACAAGCCCAGCGGGTCCACGCACATGGCCCTGGTGCGGGGAACGCCGCGGCCGGAACTTGAGGTGCTGGTGCGCGTGCACGAGCCGCTTTCGGCGCTGGACTTGCTCGAGGTTGATCGGGAGTGCCACTCCTGGCCGCTGCAGCGGGCCATGCAAACGATCGGGGCATCCGAGTGCGGGGTGCTGGTGTTGCTCAACTGTGGCGAACCCGGCGGCTTGTTGCTCGAGCGTCTGATCCAGAGCGCCGCGCCCCGTGGCGCCGGCGCCGCCCCGGCGGGCGCTTCCGGGCCGGTCGCCAACAGCACCCGCGCCACCGAGCGACATAACCTGCGCACCTACGGCGTCGGTGCCCAGATCTTGCGTGATCTGGGCGTGGCGCGCATGAAACTCCTGGCCAAACCCCGCAAGATGCCGTCGATGGCCGGCTTCGGGCTGGTCACCACCGGTTACCTGGAAAGCTGACAACATGAGTTTGGATACGATTGCTCCTGATCTGGACGGCGCGGAGCTGCGGCTCGGCATTGTGCGGTCGCGCTTTAACGCCTGGGCGGGCGAAGCCCTGCTGGCCGCCTGTTTGCGCGAGCTGGCCCAGCTAGGCGTCGATGAAGACGATGTGACGGTGCTGACGGTGCCCGGTGCGCTGGAGGTCCCGCTGGCGCTGGCCGCGCTCGCGGCCAACGGCGAGTTCGATGCGCTCATCGGCCTCGGGTGCGTGATCCGGGGCGAGACCTACCACTTCGAGATCGTTGCCGAGCAGTCTGCGGCGGGCCTGGCGCGCGTTGCGCTCGATCATCGCGTTCCGGTGATCAATGGGATTTTGACCACCGAGAACGACGAGCAGGCCCGGGCGCGCGTGACGCAAAAAGGCAGCGAGGCGGCGCGGGCTGCGGTCGAGATGGCCAACTTGCTGTGGGCGCTGGACGAAGATGGCAGTCAAGAAGCCGAGTGAAGCGCCAGCGCCGGCCCAGGCGGATGCGCCGCCGATCGCCGAGCGAGCCAGCGGCCGCAGCGGCGAGCGCGGCGTGCGCCATCACGCGCGCGCGCTGGCGCTGCAGGGGTTATACGGTTGGCTCCTGGCCGGCGGCGAGGCCGACCAAATTGGCACGCAGCTGCTGACCGAGGAGCAGCTTGCCAAGGTGGACGTTCCGTTTTTTCGCGAGGTACTCGGCGGAACCGTCAGCGCGGCCCCAGAGCTGCGCGCGCAGTTTGCCGACTTGGTGGATCGACCGGTGGCGGCGCTAAGCCCGATCGAACACGCATTGCTGTTGATGGGTGCCTACGAGTTGCGCTATCGGCCCGAAATCCCGTTTCGCGTCACGATCAACGAGGCGATCGAGTTGGCCAAGAGTTTCGGCGGTACCGACGGCTTTCGCTACGTCAACGGTGTGCTCGACAAGCTGGCCATGCGGCTGCGCCCCGACGAGGCCAAGGGCCGCTGAGCGGCGACCGGGGGACGCGGTGACCTCGCTCGGCGAGTTTTCCCTGATTGCACGCTATTTCACGCGTCCCTGTGGCGAGCGCCGCGGGGTTGGCGACGACTGCGCACTGATCGACGTCGGGACCGCAGACCCTGGCGCTGACATCGGACATGCTGCTCGAGGGCGTGCATTTCTTGCCCCAGGCCGACCCGCGCGATTTGGGCCATAAGGCGCTGGCGGTCAATCTTTCGGACCTTGCCGCCGCCGGCGCCCGGCCGCGATGTTTCCTGCTGGACTTGGCCCTGCCGCGGGCCGACGTCGCATGGCTGGACGGTTTTTGCGCCGGCCTTTACGCGCTGGCCCAAGAGCATGGCTGTGCGCTGATCGGTGGTGACACCGACCCGCAGTCCCCAGGTAAGGGAGCAGGCCGGACCGATCGTCATTGCCATCACGGCGATCGGCGAGGTCGCTCCGGGCGCTTGGCGCGGGCGCGACGGCGCGCGGCCGGGTGACGACCTGTGGGTGTCCGGCGAGTTGGGCGAGGCGGCGCTGGCGCTGTCCATGCGGCGCGCCCAGCGCGGCGAGGGTCCGGCGCTGCCGGCCGATTTGGCCCGATTCCCGGCAGATGCGGCAGGCAACGAGCGCCGGCAACGCGAACTGCAGCATTGCCTGCAAAGAATGGATCGGCCGACGCCGCGTGTGGCCCTGGGCCAGGCGCTGGCGGGCCTGGCCACGGCGGCTATCGATGTCTCCGATGGCCTGATCGGCGATCTGCGCCACATCCTGGAGCGCTCCGGCGTGGGTGCGGAGCTGGCGTGGCAGGCCGTGCCTTGCGGTCCCCTTCTGGCGGGTGCGGACCCGGCGCTACGTCAGCGCTGCGTGCTCGCCGGTGGCGATGACTACGAACTGCTCTTCACCGCACGTGCGCGCGATCGCGCGGCAGTGGCCGCATTGTCGAGCGCGCACCTTGCGCTGACGCGGATTGGCCTCATCACGGCTGCCCCCGGCTTGCGCATCACCGATGGCGATGCCAACCTCCCGGGGACTACACTGCAGGCGTTCGACCATTTTTTGTCGAAGTGAGATCCGAGAGCGACTATGGCCAACGACGACAGGCAAGCGCCGCAACCGCAGGAGCCGCACCCAGAACCGGCGGCGCCGGTACCGCGGACCGCGGGATTACGTTTTTTGCTGGAACACCCGGCGCATGCGCTGGCCCTCGGTCTGGGCAGCGGTCTATTGCGTCCCGGTCCTGGCACGTGGGGCACGGCGCTGGCCTGGGTCATCTTCTCGGTGCTCGCTCCGGGCGGCGCGGCGGATCCGGCCACTGCATTGATCGTCGTCGCGGTGGCCCTGATCGTCGGCACGTGGGCCGCCGAGCACACGGCTGCGATGCTGGGCGAGGCCGACCCGAGCACGATCGTCGTCGACGAGATGGTTGCCTTCTGGCTGGTGTTGGTGATGCTGCCAACGGGGCCGCACTGGTTCATGCTGCAGGTGCTGGCCTTCGTGCTCTTTCGCTTTTTTGACATCGTCAAGCCGCCGCCCATCCGCAGCATCGACCGGCGCTGGAAGAACGCGTTCGGGGTCATGGCAGACGATCTGGTGGCCGCCTTCTACACGCTGATTGTCGTGGCACTACTGGCGCGTTTCTCCCTTTTGGCCACGGCATGAGCGCAGCCGGCGCGCACCTGCTGCTGCTGGCGCAGCAACTGGGCGCGCAGCTGCAGGAACGACACTACGTGCTGGTAAGCGCTGAATCATGTACGGCGGGTGGCGTGGCCTACGCGATCACGCAGGTACCAGGTTCCAGTGCCTGGTTCGACCGCGGGGTGATTGTCTATTCGAACCAAGCCAAACAGGAACTCCTGGGCGTCCCGCCACTGGTCTTGCGCGATTACGGCGCGGTCAGCGAGCCGGTCGCACGCGCGATGGCATTGGGCGCCTTGCAGCACACTACGGCGCACGCTGCGCTGGCGGTCACCGGCATCGCTGGTCCCGATGGCGGCAGCGTTGAAAAGCCCGTGGGCACGGTATGTTTTGCCTGGGCGTTGCGCACCGATGCGACCGCGCTGCCCTGGGTGTGTACGCGCACACGCCGCTTCGACGGCGACCGCGCCGCCGTGCGCACCCAATCCATCGCCGAGGCGCTGCAGGGCTTGTGCGAGATACTGCAGCGCCAGTAGACCAGTAGGCCAGTAGACCCGCCGCTTTGGCCGGTGCGCCGCTTGCCGGGCAACGCTGCACGCGCCAATTCTGCCCATCCGCAGCTCGCATTGGTTGACGCCGCGGCGCCCAGAACCAGCGCCGAGCGTGCGCCGCCGCGCGGTGCGCGGGCGGCAGCCAAGAGCGCGGGAAAAGAGCAGGAGGATGCGCGACGGCCTACTTGGGCGCCCCGCCCATGTCGATCGCCTTGCCCTGGGACAGCGACGTCACATAGCTCACCAGAGCGTTGAGCTCGTCGCTGCCGTATTCGGGGGGTTTGCCCCGGATCGCGCCTGCTACGCAGACGCGAACTTGGTCGGACAGCGTGATGAGTGCGTGGTCCTCCTGGCGCACGCGCGGAAAGACCGTCGCGGCGTTTGCCAGGCTCGGAATCGCTTCGCCGTTGGGCAGCTTGCCGGGCAGGGTGCCGCCGCCCAGGTGGCAGCTGTTGCAGACCCGCCCGCCGCCACCGAACGTTTCGTGCAAGAACTCGCCGCTGCCGCGCGCGATCGCGTTTTGCAGCTCCGGGTCGATCGCGACTGCCGGAGACGGCGTCAGCAGGGCCAGAGCAGGCCCCACGGCGAACAAGAAAGCGGCGCTGCGAGCCCGCAGCACGGGCGACAGCTTGGCTGGCAGGACGAATCGGTTCATGGTGTTCTCCTGGGTGGGAACGGGTCAGTGGGTATGCGGCTCGACAATCTCGAAATTCGGATTGAATTCGTCCAGCAGATCGAACAGTTCGCGCAGTTTTCCGGCGTCGCCATCGAGCTTGATCGTGCCGGCCATCGCGGCCTGGGCAAAGCTCGTCTGCTTGAGCGTGACCTGATCGAGCGTGGACCGCGCCAGCGCAATGCTGACGTCGGCATGTGTCGATTGCGCGCGCGGCCTGTAGGTCAGGGCGCTGTGGTCGAGCGTCAGCACATAGCGCTCGTCCAGGTCCGTGAAGTTCCAATTGATGACGATCTTCTTGCCCTGCGCGCGGTCGCCGTTGAGTCGTACGCCCAGATAGTCGAAGAACGCCCCCGTGGGCAGTGCACGCACAAAATCGGCGGTGGTCGTACCGCCGCTGCCGGACTTAAGGACGCCATGGCGCAGTTCCTGGGCGCCCATAAGATAGACGTTGCGCCAAGTCGCGTTCTCGCTCTGGTAGCCGAGCTGCTCGAGCGCGTTGGCGCCCAACTCCCGCGCCTCCGGATTGGTCGGGTCGGCGAACACCACCTGGCTGGCCACCTGGGCGACCCAGCGAAATTGCCCGGCGGCGTAGTCGGCGCGCGCGCGTTGCAGGACGGCACTGGCGCCGCCCATGTATTCAACCGTCTTGCGGGCCGACTCTTGCGTGGGCAGCGGATCGAGGTTCGCCGGATTGGCGTCGTACCAACCCAGGTACTTTTGGTACACCGCTTTGGCGTCTTGGCGCAGCGAGCCATAGTAGCCGCGGGCGAACCATTCGTTGGACAGGCTGGGCGGTAGCGCGAGCGTCTCGGCGATTTCGGTGGACGTGTAGCCCTGGTTCATGAGCCGCACCGACTGGTCGTGCACGAACTTGTACAAGTCCCGTTGCTTGGCCAGGAAATCGACGACACGATCATGGCCGAACGTGGGCCAGTGGTGCTGGGCAATGAGCACGTCGGTGCCGTCGCCATAGCGCGCCAGGGCCTCGTCCAGGTACTTGGCCCAGGCGTTGCCGTCGCGCACCTGGGCACCGCGCAACGTGTACAGGTTGTGCAGATTGTGCGTGGCATTTTCGGCCACATCCAGTAGCCGAAGTTGCGGAAAGAAAAGATTCATCTCTGCGGGGGCCTCGGTATCCGGGGTCAGCTCAAACTCGATCTGTACCCCGTCGATGGTTCGCCTTTCGGGACTGGCGGTGATCGTATCCGTGGGGGCGATCAAGGTAATCGTGCCGCTGGACGTCGTCTTGCCTAGCCCGGTGTCGACTTGTCCGATCGGCGAGCGCGGCAGCAGGGGACCGTACATGTACATCGCGCGCCGACTCATGGCGTTGCCGGCAGTGACGTTCTCGGAAATCGCATGCTCGAGGAACCCCTGCGGCGCAACGACTGCGACTTTGCCGGCACGCACGTCGGCGTCGTCGATGACTCCCTTCACCCCGCCGAAATGGTCCACGTGGCTATGGGTGTAGATCACCGCCACGACCGGCCTGACGGGCCGATGGGCCAGGTACAGATCGAGCGCGGCGCGGGCGGTCTCCGTGCTGATCAGCGGGTCAATGACGATCAGGCCGGTATCGCCCTCGACGATGGTCATGTTCGACACGTCGAACCCGCGGATCTGGTAGACGCGCTCGACAACCTGGAAAAGGCCGTGGATCTCGTTGAGCTGCGCCTGGCGCCAGAGGCTGGGATTGACGGTGTCGGGCACCGACTGGGCGGACAAGAACTCGTAGCCTTTGTGCGACCAGACGAGGTGTCCGTCGGCCGCGCGGATCGTGGCTGCGTCCGGCAGGGTCGCGATGAATCCCCGACGCGCGGCCTCGAAATCGCCGCGATCGGCAAATGGCAATTCGCCAGCCATCGCGCGGTTGACCTGGCGCGTGGAGGGTTCGGCATCCCTGGCACCGGTGCTCGAAGCCGCGGCCGGGCCAGTTGTCCACGATGCGGCGGGTGGCGCTGGCGATTGCGCGCCGGCCGGCAAGGCGTACAGCGCCGTAACGACGCCCACCAGCAGCGCATCGGCAAGCTTTTCTTTCAATTTCGACACGTTGCACTCCCTGTGCCGGTCAGATCCGGTCGCGGTTTCCGGCTCCCTGCGCCCGCTGGTTCGCCGTCGGCCGGCAACATCGAGTATCGCTCCTGTCGCGTACGACGCGCCAGCGCCCAACAGCCACACGATGGCCCGCACGACATGCCGGGGCGGCCGGCCCGCGCGAGTGGCGTTGTATGCCCGGTTGCCGGACGCGCTCCGGTTCGCCGCCGCTGACATGATTTTCGGTCTCGATCAACCCAGGTCGGACGGCGTTGACGCGCACCTTGGGGTCCCAGCTCCTTGCGCAGACCTATGGCCAGCGTGAGCATCGTGGCCTTGGATGCTGCATCGTCGACACACGGAATCGGCGAGCCGATGCGTGTCGCCGCCGAGGAGAGCAGCGCGATCGAGCCGCCTCGGCCGCCGGCCGCTTCAACCCGTCGCGCCGTTTGCGCCGCGGCTGCCGGGTCGCGCACAGGATTGGTCGCGACCGCCCGGCCCTGGGCAGCGCACGGCAAGACCGCCACGCGGCCGATGCCGCCGTTGCTTCGCGTGACGAGTATCGCCTTCACGGGGAAGAACTTAGGCGTTCGCCCGGTGGTTCGTCAAGCTGCGCGATCGACACGTGCCGCGTAACACCCCGGCTTGGCGTAGTGAACGTGCAAAAACCGCGCCGCGTCGATGTCCAGCATGCAGGCAATCGCGGGCGCCAATTCGCCGCCTTGGACAACGTCGGCACCAACCATCATGCCTGCGGCGTCGAAGGCGCGCACAGAAAGCAGGCGGCTTTGCAACACCTCGGGTACCTCGTTGACCGCCAGGTGCGCCTGGATCGCGCCCTCGCGCACGAAGATGGCGTGGCGCGATCGATACGGTCCGGCAACGGGCAGGTGCTCGAAACTCAGCAGCAGCACCGTTTCGCCCACGCGCGCATCGAGCAAGCTGACACGGCAGGGAAAACCAGGGACGCGGTCGGCAGTCCTGCGCACGATCCTGCGCCGCGCGAGCTCCGCGTCCGACAAGGTGAAGAGCGGCGCGAAGAGCGGTGCCGGCAGTCCGGTGATCTGAAAATCCATACGGCCCTCCTTGGGGCTGGGTGGGTTTCCATGCTGCCTGTCGGGATGGCGGCGAGCACTCCGGATCTTGCGGTCGGACCCATTGCATCGCCGCCGCCATGGTGATGACGGCACCTATCGGTTGGCGGAGGCCGGACGGACGGGATCCGCCAGGCCGGCGCGCCTGCTCCGGCAATGCCGGCGGCAAATGACCGTCGTACACGGGCCCGATCCGCGTTGCCGACAAAACCGCGGCGCTGGGCATGGCGCCGCCGCCGTGTCCAGAAGGAACCGGCGGCGGCACTCGACCGTTCCTGTCAGCCGCCCGGCAAAAAGCGCCCCAAACCTCGGACCCGGCGGGCGCCCGGCTATCCTGGTTTGTCGTCCGCCTCGGACACCTTGGGCAGCTCGTGCGCGATGCCCTTATGGCAGTCGATGCAAGTTTTGCCCGATGCGGCCATGGCCGCGCGACCGTGCTTGCCGCGCGCCGCCTTTTCCTGCTGGTCCAGATCCATGCTCTCGAAGCTATGGCAGTTGCGGCATCCGATCGAATCGGATTCCTTCATCCTTGCCCATTCGGCGCGAGCCATTTCTAGCCGCCGCGCATCGAATTTTTCCTTCGTGTCGATGACGCCAGTAATTTCTCCCCAAACGTCCTCCGCCGCTTCCAACTTGCGCCACATCTCGGCGAACCAATTCTTCTTCGGCACGTGGCAGTCGGAACAGACGGCGCGCACACCGCTGCGGTTGTTGTAGTGCGCCGTCTTCTTGTATTCCTCGAAGTTCCAGCGCATGTCATGGCAGGAAATGCAGAACTGCAAAGAATTCGTCGAGTCCAACGCGGTATTAAATCCGCCCACGCCGCCGATGAAGAGGAGCACCGCGATGGCCGCGCCAAGGCCAACCCGAAAAACCCGCCGGCCCCAAGACCTCGACCCGGCGCTTGATGTCATGTCGGAACCTCGATTCTCGTAAAACGACGGGAACGATCCAGTCCGATCGCGTGCCGAAGATAGGTGCAGCGGGACACGAATTCACCGACCTATTGGATGCTTGCGTAGAACTGGATCAATGCGCGTATATCGTCTTTGTCGACCTGGTCTAGCTTGTCCTTCATCTTCTTCGTGATCGGCCGCTTACCGGTGTTGAACTCGTCAAAGGCCTGCTCCAGGTAGGGGATCCACTGCCCGGCCGGCATGCCGGCATCGTCTTCGGAGTGGGTGCCGCCGTCGGTATGACACTTTTCGCAATACTGGTCGTGCACCCGCTTGCCCCTGCGGGCCAGGTCGGCGTCGAACGGTTGCTTCGCGCGCACGAACTTACGGGCCGTGAAGTAATCGGCGATCTGGCGGATTTCCGCTCCCGTCAGGTCCTTGACGATCTGACACATGCTGGTCTTCGTACCCTTCTTGCTGCCCGCGCGAATCTTCGTCTCCGGGCAGTCGCGATCCTTCTTCTGGTACGCCTTCATGTTGTTGATCAGGAATTCGGCCGAATACCCGCCGATGATCGGAATGTCATGCTCGGTGCTGGCCCCTTCCTTGCCATGGCAGTTTGCGCACACCGCAACCAGCTTGTCCAACTCCGCCGCGATAGAAACCTGAGCGGACACCGCCGTCAGCATGCCCGCGCAAATAAACGCCCCAACCGCCAAGTGCCTCCGCCGCATGGATCTCCCTTCCTGTCTGCCGATTTCTGATCAACTACGGCGGTGCTCCCCGACCGCGATCGGCCGGTGGCCTGCCAGCGAACCGAAGCCGGCTCCGCCTTTCCCGGGATCGGACTATAGCGTCTCCGTTCTTGCGCTCAATAGCCGAGCGGAAAAAACCCCGGCGCGAAATACCAACGCCTCCCCAGACGCTGACCCGCAACGGCGTAGGCGCCTTGCGGTTACCCGCGAGGCGGCCGTCGCCGTCCGTCGTCGGTCTTGGTCGACAGATCCAGGCGGTGGCAGCAGAAAGTTGCGCCCGCCGCATTTAGGCTATATCGCCCGACCTCGGCGATTGCGCAATCTCTTTACAGTGCATTGCAGCATAACGCCGTCTCGATTTTTATTGTCGCCGAGCATTGCCGGCGGGTATAAACTTAAACGTGGATGTTAAAGAAATAACAATCGTTCAAGCTCTGGCTAAGCCTTCAGCACCTTCTCAGGGGAGATAGAAGATGAGCACACGCTTTACCGTAAATGGAAAACAAGTCGAGGTGAACGCGGAACCTGACACGCCTCTGTTATGGGTGCTTCGTGACGAGCTTGGACTGGTGGGGACGAAATTTGGCTGCGGCGAGAAATTCTGCGGCGCCTGCACGGTGCATCTGGATGGTGTCCCGGTGCGGTCCTGCCAGAGCCCGATTTCCGAAGTGGCCGGCAGGAACGTGCGGACCATCGAAAGCCTTTCGCACGACAACAGCCACCCGTTGCAAAAGGCCTGGATCGAACATGACGTGCCCCAGTGCGGCTACTGCCAGTCAGGGCAGTTGATGAGCGCGGCGGCATTGCTTGCGGCCAACAAGAATCCGACGGACGCCGATATCGACTCGGCCATGCGGGGCAACGTCTGCCGCTGTGGCACGTACGGACGGATCAAGGCGGCGATTCATACGGCGGCCGCTGAAATGCGCAAGGCCTGAGGAGACGACCATGGACAACACGCAAGATATCCAGTCGACTTCCCGCCGCAGCTTCCTGCAAACCTCCGCTGCCGCAGGCGGCGGTTTGGTGCTGGGCCTTTACCTGCCTTCGCCCGGGGCGCAAGCCAAGGCCGCCGCTCAGACCTACAGCCCGAACGCCTGGGTGAGCATCGGCGACGACAATACGATCACGTTGATCTCGGCGCGCTCGGAAATGGGCCAAGGCGTCTACACCTCGGGCGCGATGCTGATCGCCGAGGAACTCAACGTCGATCCCAGCAAAGTGACCGTGAGGAGCGCTCCACCCAATGCCAAGATATACGGCAACGCGATGCTGGGGGGCGTGCAACTCACCGGAGGCTCCACCTCGGTGCGCGACGGTTGGGAGAAGCTGCGCATCGCCGGTGCCCAGGTACGCGAGATGCTGCTGGCCGCCGCTGCCAGTGAGTGGAAGGCCGATGCAAGCACCTTGAAGGCCAAGGACGGGATGGTGACTGGCCCGGGCGGCCGCAAGGCGACCTATGGCCATTTCGCGGCCGCGGCTTCGAAGCTGCCCGTGCCCGCCAACGTCACGATCAAAGACCCCAAGGACTTCACGGTCGTCGGCAAGAGCATGAAGCGCGTGGACACGCCGATGAAGGTAAACGGCAAGGCCGTCTTCGGCATCGACGTCAAGCTGCCCGGGATGGTCTACGCCTCCTTGCTGCAGTGCCCGGTGATCGGCGGTACGGTAAAGAGCTTTGATGCAAGCGGCGCCAAGGCGATGCCCGGCGTCATCGACGTCGTGCAAATCCCCGATGGCGTGGCGGTTGTGGCCGACTCGTTCTGGCGCGCGAAGATGGCGCGCGAGGCGTTGGTTGTGCACTGGGACGAAGGTCCTGGCGCGACGCTCGACGACAAGGCCATGCTCGCGGGCATCCGCGCCGGAGCGGCTCTGACGTTGCCGCCACGATCAAGACGGCCGGCGACGCGGAGGGCGCGCTGAAGACCGCCGCCAAGGTCGTGCGCGCCGAGTACGTGCAGCCGCTGCTGTCGCATTCGCCGCTGGAGCCGATGAACTTCACCGCCCACTGGCATGACGGCCGGATGGACCTCATCGGGTCGATCCAATACCAGGACGGCTCCGTAGGGGCAGTCGCCAAGGCGCTCGGCATCGCACCCGAGAACATCAGCCTGGAGACGACGTTCCTCGGTGGCGGCTTCGGCCGTCGCATCGACTTCGACTTCCTGGTTCAGGCGGCGCAGATCGCCAAGGCGGTCGGCAAGCCGGTGAAGCTGGTCTGGACGCGCGAAGACGACATGACGCACGACTTCTACCGGCCGCAGTCGGTGCACCAGTTGGCCGCGTCGCTCGGAGCGGACGGAAAGCCGTCGGCAATGACGTTCCGCATGATGTCGCAGTCGGTCACGGCGCGGGCCTTTGGCCTTCCGGCCAATACGCCGGATCCGTTCATGGCCGAGGCGGCAATCGTTCCCTACGACATTCCCGCGGTCAAGTACGACGTCGTCAAGCACGATGCCGGCATGCGCGTCGGCTATTGGCGCTCGGTCAGCCACGCGCTCAACGCTTTCGCCAACGAGTCCTTCATCGACGAGCTGGCGGCGGCGGCAGGCAAGGATCCGTACGAGTACCGGATGGCGATGCTCAAGGACAAGCCGCGCTTTGCCAATGTGCTTCGGCTCGCGGCCGAGAAGGCCGGCTGGGGCACTCCGGCTCCCGCCGGACGCTTCCGTGGCATCGCCTTGATGGAAGGCTACGACACGATCCTCGCCGAGGTCGCTGAAGTGTCGATGAAGGGCCTGGTGCCGGTCGTGCACAAGGTGACGGTGGCCGTCGATGCCGGCCGCCTGGTCAATCCGAACATCGCACGGCAGCAGATCGAGTCGGGCGTGATCTTCGGTCTGACGGCGGCGCTGTACGGCGAGATCAACGTCGAGAAGGGCCGCGTCGTGCAAAATAATTTCGGCCAGTACAAGATGGTGCGGATGGATACGGCGCCGGCGATCGAGACGCATTTCGTCGCAAGCACCGAGAAGCCCGGCGGACTAGGCGAGCCTTCCACGTCGCTGATTGCGCCAGCCGTCGCCAATGCGGTGTTCGCGGCGATCGGCAAGCGGGTGCGCCAGTTGCCGCTATCGACGGACAACGTTTCCAACGCGTAGCTTCGCAACGTTCTAGAAGAACGCCGGGTGCGCTCCCTCCCGGGGGAGCGCACCCGTTTCTTTTCATGCTTGCGCTATTTCCTGGCCAACCGAGCGCGGTAGGCATCCGCGCTTTCGTAGGAAGACGGCTCGATCGCTCCGTCGGGATGATGTCCCACAAGACCCCAGGCGCCGTCGAATTGGCTGTCCCAGAAGGAAAGGTCCCAGTGACCCTGGCGCGAGAAATCAAAGAGCAGGATGTCTGGCTTGCCGTCCAAATTCCGATCGGCTCGCAGCATGATGGGCTTGGACTTGTCATCGGGCACGACGATTTCCAGGTCTACGCGCCCGGTGCAACGTGTATCGTACGCGGCCACCAGGCCCGTGTTGTCGACGGTCCGTCCTTGGTATACGTCCATGGGGCGGCAAGCCGACTTGGGCCCGGAATGCAGCGGCGTCCCCGAGGCCGGCACGGCAGCGGCAAACCGACGATCGCCTTGACGGCGCAGGAACGCGCCCACCTCGACACTCGAAATGGCGTGAGACAGTCCGTCCGGCGACACCCGGTCAATGCCGCTGATGCCCAGCAGCGCGCCCGTATCGCTGACCAGCGGCGTGCCCGGGCTTGCCGGGTCGAGGATGGCATTCGTCTGGAAGGCGTCGGCATGGTGCGCGCCGCTGGCTTGCGCATCGGACCACTCGAACGCCGGGTGGATCTTGCCGATCACGCCATTCGCGTACGACCAAGCCTGGCCTCCTTGCTGGCCGATCGCGTGCACGTTGGCTCCGATGGCGATGCCATCGGCAGCTCCAAGTCGCAGCGGGATGCGCCCCTCGGGCTTTGCCGCGAGTCTCACGAGCGCCAGATCGGACACCTCGTCGACCTTGACCACGCGCCCGCGCAGGATGTCGTCTTGTCCGGGCATCGATCCCGGCCGGGCAGGCTTGAACACGATGGCAACATCGGCGAACCCCTTCACGAGGTGCCAGTTGGTCAGCACATCGCCGTCGCCGCTGATCAGTGACCCCGACCCCAATCCACCGCCCGTCACCACCAGAACGACCGACGGGGCGAGTTCCCGAGAGAGCGCAACGTCCTGGTCGCTTCGCGCCCCGGCGATTGGCTCCTGGAAGATCGTCCGGGCGACCTGCTCCAGGTTGCGTCCCGTTCCCAACCCCGTCAGCAGATCCGCGTTGGGGTGCGGAAACGGGAAATTGCTCGTACCGCACCCCTCGGGGCGCGCTCCCTGATCCAGCGGGTAGGTCATCGAGGCGTCGGGCTCGAACAGGACCTGTCCGGCCGCGGATGCGCAGACGCCGGCGAAGATAGCCAGGGCTACGATGAGCTTCGCCGGTTTCACGAAATGTCCGCCGTTATATCTTCGCGATGGATGGCCGATGCCCGAGAGGACGCCAGAGCAATGGCTAGGGTGATTCTAGGGCGAGCCCGTCCGGTTGTCGAAGACCAATTCTTAAGAGGGCAGGAGTTTCCCCACGGTTTGCTATTGCGGCAGGTGCGGCGCGATGCGTCGCCGCGTACCACTCCGGCGAGTGGTCGGTTAGCGTGTGCTAGCGTGGTGCGCGCGCGACGGCCGCACCACACAGTCGAGCAACTGGACCGTTCGCCGCGGCGCCGGGCAGGACCCGGCGAAATCGGCGGCCGATCGCCCGCACCAACCCGGTCGCCGGGGTGGGCGGGCGCAGTCGCGTCGGTCCCTTTTCCGTGGCGGGATGGCAAGCCCCGGCAATCTTGCGCCGAACCGGCGCCGCTGCAGATATTGCACAAATCGATCGAGGAGTGTCCGATGATGCGGACCAATGAATTGATCGGCGTGCTGCTCAGCGCCTCATCACTGCGGATGGGACCAACGCACCCGGCCGCCGCCGCACCGGAGGGCGCTCATCCTATGGACCCGTTCGAGCAGGAGTTCGGTAAGGCCAACCCCAACGCGCCCTCAGCACTGTCCCGATTCGCGTTTCTTATCGGTAGCTGGCGGTGCGCAGCCAAAGTGAGGCTGGCCACCGGAGAGTGGCAGGTGCTGCAGGCAACGTGGGTCGGCCGCTTCGTCCTCGACGGCTATGCCATCGCGGACGAATACCGAATGACCGGTGCTGCTGGAGAACTGATCGTGCTCGGGATGAATCTGCGGGCGTATGACGCCACGCGACAGGCATGGAACATAAAATGGCTAAACGCCTTGGCCGGGGCGTGGGTCGACCTGGGGCCGGAGGATCTTGGCGGCGTCACGTTCGAAGGCAAATCGATCCGTTACGCCTTCAAAGAGCCGGTGGCCGGCCACGCTTTTACGCGCGCCACGTACACCAACATTTCCGAAGAGCACTTCACGTGGCGAGGTGAGAAGTCTGACGACGGAAAGACGTGGCGAGAATTCATGATGGTCGAGGCTGACCGCAGCAAGAAATAGCATGCCGCTGCTCTTGAGCACGGGCCGCCGCGGACCTCGGCAGGAAATTTCGGCATGACCCGAATGCCAGATCACGCAGCTCGCATCCAGTCGAGGGTCGTTGCGACGACCGGCCCGGACACTCATCCGAACGGCATCATTAGCGGCGGCATGCCGTCCAATAGAAAGCCACCCGGCACTCTTGAGCATCGATGCGGCTCCGTGCGGCAACGGTAGCGCGCGCTCGCCACGACGGCCTGCACAATCATGGGCGTCCGGGGCGAACGAGCTTTGTCTCGGCTGCCGTCGAGTCACCTCGTGGATCTGGCGGAGCGCTATCGAGAGCCCCGGATTTCGCGTCGGGCCGAGCCTAGAGCTTGGGCGCAGCGATCGCCGTAACTCGCCGCAATCGACGAAGATCCTTGCAACGGCGGGCGCTTCGTCGAAATCGCAGCTTCTTGGGATGCGGTAACCCGTCCTGGCTTTTGGCGCGTGCATTGCGTGAAACCACAAGAAACGCGCAATGCGCAACAACCGCCGCCCGGACTAGGTCAGGCAAAAACGGGCGCACCGGAGGCGCTGGCGCCCGCGCGCCGGCAGGCCGCGACGGCGCCAGGGCCCGAACCGGAGTTGGATCCGCGGCCCGAGGCGCTGACCGGCCAGCGCCGCGCCGTGGCAAACCTGCGCTAGGGCTGGCGGCGGCGGTAGCGGTTGATCTGGTCGCGGGTCGCGGCGGCAACCCGCGCCGCCGCAACCTGAAAATCGTCGCTTGTGCTGGTGTAGAGGATGGCGCGCGAGGAGTTGATGACCAGTCCGGTACCGTCGGCGGTCTGTCCGGCATCGAGGGTTGCCGCAACGTCGCCGCCTTGGGCGCCGATGCCCGGGACGAGCAGGGTAAGTTCCGGCGCCAGTTCGCGCACCCGCGCCAGTTCGAGCGGGTATGTGGCGCCGACCACGAGGCCCAGCTGCCGGCTGCGGTTCCAGGTGCTGCCGGCGAGGCGTGCGATGCGCTCGAAGAGGCGTTCGCCCCCGACATCGAGCATCTGCAGGTCGTTGCCGCCCGGATTGCTCGTGCGGCACAGCAAGAAGGCGCCGCGCCCGGCATATGCCAAGAAAGGCTCGATCGTGTCATAGCCCATGAACGGCGAGAGTGTCACGGCGTCGGCGCGGTAACGCTCGAAAGCCTCGCGCGCGTATTGCTCCGCGGTCGAGCCGATGTCGCCGCGCTTGGCATCGAGGATCACCGGCACGTCCGGGTGGCGCTCGCGGATGTGGGACAGAACCAGCTCAAGCTGGGCCTCGGCGCGCTCCGAGGCGAAGTAGGCGATCTGCGGCTTGAAGGCGCACGCATACGGTGCCGTCGCGTCGACGATCGCACAGCAAAAATCGGCGATGGCCTGATCTCGACCGCGCAGGCGGGGTGCAAAGCGCGCCGGATCCGGATCGAGCCCGATGCACAACAGCGAATCGGCGCTGCGCCAGCGGGCACGCAGCAATTCGTGGAAGGCCGGGCGTTCGGTCATCGAATAATAACGGCGGTCGGTTGCAAAGCCCGGTGGCGGCCGAGCGGGTACACCGTTGCGCATCATACGCAAGAACAAGATTGCGCCGGACCGTACCGGTGCCGCCGTCAATGCCCCCGGCGCCCCGCAACCCGTATCGGCCGACGGGCGCCTCTGCGGATCGACGCTACGCCCGTTGCGGCTTGGCCGCGGTGACATAGCCGCGGATGAGCGCGAACAGTTCGTCCTCCCGATAGGGCTTGCCCAGGTATTCGTTGACGCCCAGCTCGAAGGCCACGCGCCGGTGCTTCTCGGCCGTGCGCGAGGTGATCATGATGATCGGGATCTGGCGCGTCGTGCTGCCGCTACGCACATTGCGCGTCAGGTCGTAACCGTCCATGCGCGGCATTTCGATATCGACCAGCATGACGTCGGGCGTGACGTCCTGCAGTTGCCGCATCGCGTCGACCCCGTCCTTGGCCAAGACGGTACGGTAGCCATTACGCTCGAGCAGGCGCTGCGTGACCCGGCGCACGGTAAGCGAGTCGTCGACGACCATGACCAGCGGCCGGCCGGCTCGTCGACAAAGCTCGGTGTCGAAGAATCGGGCGCGCCGCCCTCCTGCGGGCCCGATGCGTTGGCGTCCAGCACGGGCGGTTCGGGCGCTCGGCCGATCAGCTGTACCGGATTGATGATCAGCACGACCTGCCCGTTGCCCAGCACCGTCGCCCCCAGCACGCCGGCTAGGCGCGCGACCTGCGGGCCGACGCTCTTGACCACGACCTCCTGGTTGGCCGAAAGTTCGTCGGCGCAGATGGCCAGCCGGTCATCGCCCAGCCGCATCAGTGCCACCGAGTACTGCTCCCCGGGTGCGATCACCGTCGGCCCGCCCAGCAGCTGCGCCAGCGGCCGCAAGGTCACATCGCCGAGTTCGCCGAAGCCGATGCTGCCCCGCTGCAGCGCCTCGCGCAGCTCCCGTGAACGGATGCGCCGGGCCTGCTCCACCATCGCTGCGGGCAGCGCGTAGCGGCGTTCGCCGACCGTCGCCAGCACGACCTGCATGATGGACAGCGTCATGGGCAGATACAGCGTGAAGCGCGTCCCCTTGCCTTTTTCCGTGGCAACCGCGATGCGCCCGCCAAGCGAGGCCACCTGCGCGCGCACGACGTCCATGCCGACTCCGCGGCCGGCCAGCTCGGTCACCTCGTGAGCCGTGGACAGCCCGGGGGCAAAGATGAGTTCGATCAAGTCGCGCTCTTCGGTCTTGCGATCGGGCGCGAGCAACCGGGCCGCGATCGCGCGTTCGCGGATGCGTTCCAAGTCCAGGCCCGATCCGTCATCGGCGAAGGTGACGACGACTTCATTGCCCTCCCGGCGCACCTCGACGCGCAATTCGCCCGTGTCGGACTTGCCTTGGGCCAGACGTTCCACCGGCAGTTCGAGGCCGTGAACGATGGCGTTGCGGACCAGGTGTTCGAACGGGCCGGCCATCTGTTCGAGCAGGCTGCGGTCGACCTCCGTCTCCCCGCCCAGGATGTCCAAGTGAGCGCGCTTTTGCAGCTCCTTGGCCGCTTGGCGTGCGACGCGGTACAGGCGCTCGGACAGATTCGAGAACGGCACCAGGCGCACCCGCATCAATTGCTGCTGCAGTTCGCGCGTGAGCCGCGATTGCGCACCCAGGTCGTTGTCGGCCAATTGCAAACCCTTGACCATATTGCTCTGGACCAGGGCCACGTCTTCGACCGACTCGGCCAGCAGGCGAGTGAGCTCCTGCAGCCGCGAATAGCGGTCAAACTCGAGCGGGTCGAAGGTCGACGATTGCTTGGCGACCTGGTCCGACCGAGCTTGAATCTGCGCGTCGGCCTGCAATTCGACCTCGCGCAGTTGCGAGCGCAGGCGCTGGATGTTTTCTGTCAGATCGGAGAGCGAACTGCGCAGCGTGCTGACCTCGGATTCGAGCTTGGCGCGGGCGATGGAAACCTCGCCCGCGTGGTCAACGAGCCGGTCGATGACGTCCGAGCGCACGCGGATGTACGAGGCAGCGGCTTCCGGCGCCGGCGCGTTGAGCGGGCCCGAACGCCGCGACACGTCTTCGGAAATCGCTGGCGGTATAGGCCCAAAGGCGCGCTGGGCCGCGGTCGGTGCCGGCGTTGCGATCGCAGACGGCGTGGCCGCCGCGAGGAAATACGAAACCGGCGCCGGCGTGCGCGGCGGCGCGGCGGCGGCAGGACGGGCGGCGGGCAAAGCGCCGGCCGTGTCTTTGGCGGTGTCGGTTGCTGGCGATTGCACCGTGGCGCCGGGTGCGGGCGCCGGCGCCGGCGCCGATGCTCGAACCGGCGCGAAAGCCGAGTCGGCTTTGGCATCGGCCGGTCGCTGCAAGGAGTCGAACAGTGCCAGGGTGAGGTCGAACTGGGTCTGCAGATCCTCGATCACCACGGCGGGCACGCTGGCCAACTGCATCGCCGACTCGATGCGCGTCTCCATTTCGTGCACGAGTTCGCCCAAGCGCATGGCCCCGGCCATGCGCGCGCTGCCCTTGAGCGTATGCAAGTGGCGCATCATGTCGCGCGCCTGATCGCGCTGATTGGGGTTTTGAACCAAATTGCGCAAAATCTTGGCGACCGCTGGCAGCAGGTCCTGCGCCTCCAGCGAGAAGACTTCGAGCAGTTGCTCGTCGATGTCGTCGCGCACTGCCAAGTGGGCCGCATCCGCGCCCGCGTCGTACCCGCTGTTGCCCCGTTCGGCCTTGGCCTGGGTCAGAACATGAGCGGTTGGTGCGCGCGGCGCATCGAAGCTCCTGGCGGGCCACCCCCAGGCGCTTGCTGTCGCCGGTTCGGCCTCCGGGTTTGCGCTTGTCTCCGGGGTCGCGGTCGGTACGCGCAGTTCGGCGTGCTGGAGGTCATCGTCGAGCGTGGCAAGCGGCACCGTATCGGCGAAGAAGGAATCTGGCTCGGCGGCCACGGCAGGTGCCGCGGCAGCCACATCCGGTTCGTCACCCTGGGGATAGTGGGCGCGCAGTTCGGTCAGCAGGTCGCGCAAGGCGCCGGCCTCGAGCGGGGCCTCGGGCGGGAACAAGCCCGCCGCAAACTGATGCAACATGCCCCGCATGCGCTCGATACCCCGCTCGAGCACGTCGAAGTGCGGTGGATGCAGGACCACCGTTCGATCACGGCCGGCCGGTCCGCCCGCAGATTCGCTGCGACGCTCATACAGGTACTGCATCATGGCGTCGAGCGGGTCGGCGATGGCCGACACGGGCGCCAGCCCGACGGTGTCCGAGATGCCGGCCAGGGTATGCGCAAGGCGCATGATCGAGGCCGACACCTCGCGTCCGGGTTCGTAGCGCCATTCGCCGACCTCCTGGGCCAAGGCGCGGATGCATTCATCCGATTCGCTCAGGAACACGGAATACAGCCCGTGACTGATGACCAGCGGCCCGACGCGGCGCGACTCCTCGTCCAGCCCTGTACCGCCAACGGCCGCCAGGTCGCCTGGCGCTTGAATCTCGTCGAAATCCTCGGCCGGCGGCGGCGCGGCAACGACCTCTATGGTTTCTGTGCCGGCATCGACGATCTGGCCAGGTTCCAGCTTAAAGGACAGGGCGAAGGCCCCGCCATCGCGCACGACGTGCGCCGCATGAATCAAGGCGCTGGCATCGATCGTTGCCGTCGGATCAGCGCGCAGCGCCTCGATCCAGTCGCGCATGCGGTCGGCGCTGGCCGCCGCCAGACCGAGCAAGTCGGCATTGGCCGGCCGCTCCTGCGCCAACCAAACGTTGAAACACTGCTCCAGCGCCCAGGCGAATTCGCCAAAGTCACGCAGGCCCACCATGCGGCTGGATCCCTTGAGCGTATGAAAGGCGCGTCGCGCCATGGTGATGGCAGCGTTGTCGGCTGGGTCCTCGCGCAGGTGCGCCAATTGGGCACCGACCGATTCGAGCACTTCGTCGGCTTCCTCGACGAAGATCTCGTGCAGTTCCTGGTCCGCCGCACCGGCACTCTCGGGCATCGGTGCGCTGGGCGCCGGCAGCTGCGAGCCGGCCGGGCGCAGCAGCGCGTGCAGTTCTTTGGCCGCCGCTGCGCCGCCACCGGCGCGCACCTGCGCCAGTGCGCCGGTTGCCTGTGCCACGCGCGTGCGCAACGCCGCGTCGTCCATGAGCTCGGAATCGCTCAGCAATTGCTCCAGGATCGGAGCCAGCTGCTCGCCGGCCTGGCGGTCGCCCGGGTTGGCGACCAGCCGCTCGGCGGCGGCCAGGGCTTCGGCCTTGAGCCGCTCCATCGAACGCTCGAGATTGTCGTTGTCCCTGGCATCGGGCTCCGCGGTCGGCGCGGCTTGGACCGCGGCGACGGGGGCCTCAGGAGCCGGTGCGGGCGCGGCTGCCTGCGCCACCTCGTCATCCTCGTCGCCGCGTGCCGGCGGGCTGGCCGGGACCCCCATATCGGCCGAGAGCAGGCCGCTGTGCGCGTCGAAGCGGAAGCTGCCGTGCGGCTTGGCGTTTTGCTGCGTCAGCTCGGTGACGAAGAATCCGACCGCCCCCAGGTTGTGCGCGATGCGCGCGAATTCCTCCGGATTGGCCGGCGTCGCCACGTCCACGAAGCGCAGCACCGACTCGCGCACCTGCCGCAACGCCGCGGCCGGATCCTCGAATCCGAGCACGCCCAGCACGCCGCCGACCTGGTCGAACATCGTTTCGAGTTCAGGCAGCTCGTTGCGCTGCGTCGGGTTGCGAAAGAACCGGTCCAGGCGCAGTTCAGCCTCGCGCAGTATCGCGCGCATCTCGGCGACCACGGTATCCATCGACGAGCGCTCTTGCGCCCGGCGCGCCAGCGCCGCGATCCATTCGTCGCCCTCTGGCAGCGGCTTTGCTTCGGCGGCGCGCTGGATGCGATCGATCATCGCATCGGCGCGCTTCTCGAACTGGGCGTCGACCTGCGGATACCATTCCGAGCCGCTCTCGAGCAGCAGCAGCGCGGTGGCCACTTCCATGCCCAGCGTTTCGCGCGCTTCGGGGCTGATCCGGGCCAATTTGAGCGTCACTTCACCGATGCAAGCCAGGACCCGTGCCGGAGCGGTGGCGCCCAGCCGCGTCGCGCTGGCCTGGGCGCGACCGACCTCGGCGCGAAAACGCGTTGCATCGGGCCGATCGCTGGCCGCGAGCTGGCCCCAAAGTAGTTTGCATTGGTTGAGCGAGTCGCGCAGCGCGGCGAGCGCCTCCGTATCGATCGTGGTGAGCGTGGCGCGTTCGAAATCCGGCGGCACCAGCGATGCCAGTCCGTAGAGCTGTTTGACCTGCGCGACCCGCTCGATGCGATCGTCGGCGCGGCCGACGTGATAGAGCGCATCGATCATCAGGCGTTCGGCTACCGCCGGTCCGCCATCGATCTGACGCCGCAATTGCTGGTTCAGGCGCGCAAGAAAGCGCTTGAGATCGGCATCGACGGGCAGCTGGAAGGAATCCAGGGCGTCGAACATGGCACGCGCCACCCACCAGAAGCTGCGGGCCAGGCCGCGCTGCGGCAGGCCCTCGAGCTCGATGACCGCTTTGCGCATGCGCGTGCGCGCCTGCGCGTTGTCCGGATCGTGCAGAAAACGGACCAGACCCTCCTCGTACAGCACGCGCCGGATGCGCAGTTCGTCGGGGCTCAGGGCACGCACGTCCAGTTGGTGAAAGGTGGGGCGCCGGCTCAGGTCGGGGAACACGAGGTCGGCCGGGTGCACGCGCGGCGCGCCCAGCAGGACGAGGATCTCGCGGTAATACGGATATAGCCGGATCGGCGGCAGATCTCGGCCGGCGATCAGGGCGTCGAGGTAGTTGCGCACGGCCGTCAGCGTCGCGTCCACCGAGCGCACCGCAGCGGGCATGCACTGCCCCGGTTCCGATTCCCAGCGCTGGCAAAGTTGCTCGATCGCGTCCGTGACCAGGCCGGCACCGCGCAGATCAAGCAACTGCAGGGCGCCGCTCACCTGGTGCACGTGCTGGCTGGCGCTGCGCAACAAGTCGACATCGTTCTTGTTGCCCAGGTAGGACTTGATGCCCGCGGTCGCCTCGGCCAGCGAAGAGCGGATTTCGTCGATCACCCAGGCCAGGGGAGCGACGTCTTGCCCCGTGCCGGGTACGGCCGTTGCCGCCCCTTCGATCTCTGGAGCCTCTAGGACCGCGGTGGAAGCTTGCGGATCGGGCGTCATGCGCATCTCCGACAGCTCGGGCGCCGCTCAAGGCGGGCGGCCGGACCAGGGCAGGGCCGCAGGCTCATCATCATGAAACCCGGAAGCGTGCCACCGAGGCTTTGAGCTCGCGCGCCAAGGTGGCGAGCTGCCCGATCGATTGCGCCGTGTGGCGTGTGCCGTCCGACGTCTGATCGGTGACCTCCAGAATGCGGCCGATGGAGCGCGAAACGTCACCGGCCGAGTGCGCCTGGGTCGACGTGCTTTGGGCAATGCGTTCGATCAGCTCGGTCAGTTGGCGCGACACCCGGCCGATCTCTGCAAGCGCCGTGCCGGCGGCGTCGGACAGCCGCGTTCCTTCGACCACGCCCTGGGTGCTCTTTTCCATGGCGATCACCGCGTCCTGGGTGTCGGTCTGGATCGTGCGTACCAGCGAGCCGATCTGCTTGGCGGCCTCGCCGGAGCGGTCGGCCAGGCGCTGCACCTCCTCGGCGACGACCGCAAAGCCGCGCCCGGCGTCGCCGGCCGACGCGGCCTGGATGGCGGCGTTCAGCGCCAGCACGTTGGTCTGCTCGGTGATGTCGGTGATCAGCTCGACGATTTCACCGATCTCCTGGGAGGATTCGCCCAGGCGCTTGATGCGCTTGGAGGTCTCCTGGATCTGTTCGCGGATCTCGTTCATGCCGGAGATCTGGTTGTACACCGCCCGCTGGCCGCGCTCGGCCGCCTCGAGCGACGCCCGGGCGACCTTGGCCGAGTCGCTGGCGCCGGTGGAGATCTCGCCGATCTGGCTGGCCATGCCCAGCACGCGCTCGCCGGTTTCGCGGATTTCGCGGCTCTGCGCCTCGGTCGCACCGAGCAGCCGAGTCGCGATGTCGCGCGACTGCCCGGAGGCGCTGCTCACCAGTTCGGCCGTCTGGTTGATGCGTCCGACCAGCGCGCGCAGTTCCTCGACGGTGTAGTTAATGGAGTCGGCGATGGCCCCGGTGATGTCCTCGGTCACGGTCGCGGTTACGGTGAGGTTGCCGTCGGCAACTTCCTGCAGCTCGTTCATCAGGCGCAGGATCGCCGCCTGGTTCTGGTCGTTGCGCCGCTTGGCCAGTTCCTCCAGGCGCTGGGCTTCGACCCGCCCGAGCTCGGCGCTGATGGCGCGGCGGCGCGATTCCTGCAGCAGCAGGCGCACGATCGCGACTGCCGAGCCGAGCGCTAGCAGCGCAAACAGCACCAACAAGGCGTAGTAGGTGCCATGCGCATCGCGCTGCGCCGCGTAGCGTCTGGCCAAATCGACGGATTGAAACCGCAGCGGCTCGGCTTCACCGCCGATCGTGATTTGCGCGTTGCGTGCATCCACCAGCGCCTGCGGGCTGTTCACCGTCGACGAGACCGCGGCCAGGATGTCGCGGTAGGTGCGCTGCATTTCGAGCAGGCGGGTGCGCGTCTCGCCGTCGCTCGAGCTCAGCAGCGATTGCACCAGCTCCGGCAGCGCCTGCAGATCCCGGCCCAGGGTATTGGCATCCTCGCTGTTGGAGGCCTGGGAAGACAACACCTGGGTGGCGTTCTTGCCGATGCGCTGGTTCACGGCGACGAGCCGTTCGGCGTCGGCAGTTTCGCGCGACGAGCCGCTGCGACGCAGCTTGTCGGCCGCGATGTTGTCTGCCAGTTCGCTCAGGCGCGGCCCAGCCTCGTTGATGCGCCGCGCCGCCTCGCCGAAATCGACGAGCGTCTTGCGGCTATTGGCGATCACCGTGGCCGCGTCGTAGGTGGTGCGCCACCGGTCGACCAGCGTTTGCAAGAACGGTGCGATCTTCGGGCCGGTCGGCGCCATGTAGTCATTGCTGTCGCCTTTTTCGAGCAAGGCGAGGTCGCTGTTGACCTGGTCGCGGCTGTCGACCATCTGGTCGATTTCGTCGGGAATGCCTTGCGCGGCCCCGGGGGCGGTCTTGGCCAGGCGCTGGGTGTGCATCAGCACGTCGCCGATCAGGGCGATCTGGCGCTCTTCGGAACTCGAGCTGCGCGCGCTTAACCACACGAGCAGCGCCGCGCACAAGAAGAAGACCAATCCGGCCACGGCGAACCCGCGCACCAGACGCTGGTTGCGCAAAGCGGCGGCGGCGGTGGCGGCCGGCGAGATTTGCTCGAGCGCGCCCGATTCGCCCGCGGCCGGCACGCGGCCCTCGAACGGAGGGTCGATGCGCTGGGTGGCCGGCACATCCTTGTAGCGTCCGCGCGAACGCTTCCCCCACACGCTGCCGCGCTTGCCTTTTTCGCCGAACCACGCGCCAAAATCAAGAGCCATTGCCACCCCGGACGAACCTGCTCGAGCGTGCCCGATCACACGCCGATGCTGGTGAATTCCTCGTAGGACGTCAGTCCCTGCAGATCGATCTCGATCAGTCGCGATCCATCCGTATCACGGTAGGACTGCGCTTCCCAGGGACGCGTGCGGTTGTGCACCGGCCCCAGCGGTTCCAGATCCTTGATGTTGCGCAACCCGAAGGCACGCGTGATGAGCAGCCCCACATTGGTCTTGAGGCTCTCATTGAAAACGATCAACTGCTGCGCGTCCTCGGGGGCGATGGCTTGTTCGCCGGCCAGCAGCATCAGGTCGATCACCCCGACCAGGCGTCCGCGCACGTTGGCCAGCCCGAGGTACCAGGGCTTGGTCCATGGAACCTGCGTCACCGGTGGAGCGCTAACGATTTCGCCCGCGCTGTTCATGTTCAGCAGGTAGGACGCGCTGCCGATGCGGATCGCCAGCCGCGCCGGCTCGCCCGCCGGGCCGGGCGCAGCCTGCAGCCGCGCCGCCAACTGGGCAGAAAAGTCGCGCAGTTTCCCCGCTTGTTTGCCGTCGTCCAATCCGATGCCTACCGTTTCGTCTTCGTGTTTGTCCATTTGCCGTTCAGTGCAGATCCGCGCTGTCTTCGAGGTCAACGGGCGCCCCGTCGGCCGCGCTGCGCGGGCTAGCGTCGCTGGACATGCCGCCGCTATTCATCTGGATAGCCGTCTCTTAGCCCAGGGCGGCAATCTTCCCCAGCAGTTCCTCGGCCTTGACCGGCTTGGTGACATAGTCGCGCGCACCCTGGCGCAACCCCCAGATTCTGTCGGTCTGCTGGTTCTTGCTCGTGCACATGATGACGGGGATCTTCTGCGTCACCGGGTCCTTAGACAGCTGCCGCGTGAATTGGAACCCGTTTTGCCCGGGCATCACGACGTCCATCAGGATGAGGTCGGGCAACTGCGTTTGCAGGTTGGTCATCGCCTCCTCGGCGCTTTCGACGGCCGTCACCGTGAACCCGCGCTTGGACAGCAGTTCATTGAGGAAATAGCGCTCGGTGGGCGAGTCGTCGACGATCAGGATGTTACGTATGGGCATGGTCGCTGTCTCCGTTCTCATTCCTCGCCGACTTCCGGCCAAGGCCGCGCTTTGCTCAATGTCGGTCCGGAGGCGGTCCGGAAAAACGGTTCGTCAATTCATCGAATGTTGGCGCACGACACTCAGCAGGCTGTCCTTCGTAAATGGCTTGGTGAGGTACTCCACCGAGCCGACCATGCGCCCGCGCGCCCGGTCGAAAAGTCCGTCCTTGGACGAGAGCATGACGATCGGCGTATCGTGAAAACGCGGGCTGCGCTTGATCAGCGCGCAAGTCTGGTAGCCATCCAGGCGCGGCATCAGAATGTCGCAAAAGATGATGCTCGGCTGGTGATCATTGACCTTGGACAAGGCCTCAAAGCCGTTCTCCGCCAGGATGACCTGGCAGCCGGCCTGCGTCAGGAAGATCTCGGCGCTGCGACGAATCGTATTCGAGTCGTCGATCACCATGACCTTCTTGCCGCGGATGTCGACGGCAGCCGGTTGCGCGGACATTCATCAGCCTCCTTGAAGCGTCTTGATAGCAATCACACACTTACCATCTAGGGAAGTCAATCCCGGGGACGTCAATCTGGCGGCGCTTGCCGATATAGCGTCCGTGCGGCGGGCACAACTGCGTTTCATATCTGGACCATTTCGAAATCTTCTTTGCGTGCTCCGCACTCCGGGCACGTAAAGTTCGGCGGCAGATCCTCCCAACGCGTGCCCGGTGCGATGCCCTCTTGCGGCATACCGGCGGCTTCGTCGTAAATCCAACCGCAAATCAAGCACATCCAGGTTCGCCAGGCGGCCGTCGTCATCATGTTTCTGGGGTCCGAGTGGATTTCGTTACCATACTGCGTTCGCGATGATAGCCCGTGAGCGATTCCGGAGTCTGCTTTGTCGGGGTCGAAAACGGTAGGGAATCAAAGCATTGGGTAACAACTTTGCGTCTAAGCGTTAGCTCCCGCGACGCAGCCTGGGACCCTACCCGCGGCCGCATCAGGAGCCAATAGGTCAAGGAACAGGACGAGACGATGACCCAGACCGCCCAGAACAGCCCGTCCCCGGCCGGCGACGGCAAGCGCGACGCAGCCGCAGCGAGCCGCGCAACCGATCGCAGCCAGGAGTTGTTCTTGCGCGCGCAGCGTTCCATTCCCGGCGGGGTCAATTCTCCGGTGCGCGCCTTCCGCTCGGTGGGCGGCACGCCGCGCTTCATTGCGCGTGGCACAGGGGCGCTCACGTCTGGGATGCCGACGGCCGCAAATACATCGACTACATCGGCTCCTGGGGCCCGATGATCGTCGGCCACGCCCACCCGGCGGTGCTCGAGGCGGTGCGCGCGCGGCCGCCGACGGCCTGTCGTTCGGCGCGCCGACCGAGGGCGAGATCGAGCTTGCCGAGCGCCTCGTGCGCTGCGTGCCGTCGATGGAGCAGGTGCGCCTGGTCTGCTCCGGCACCGAGGCGACGATGAGCGCGCATTCGCCTGGCGCGCGGCGCGACCGGGCGCTCCAAGATCATCAAGTTCGAGGGCTGCTACCACGGCCATGCCGACAGCCTGCTGGTCAAGGCCGGCTCCGGCGCGCTGACGTTCGGCAATCCGACGTTCGGCCGGCGTGCCGCCGGAGACGACGCAGCACACCGCTGGTGCTCGACTACAACGACTCGCCAGCAGCTGGAAGATGCCTTTGCGCGGTAGGGCGGGCAGATCGCCTGCGTGATCGTCGAGCCGATCGCCGGCAACATGAACCTGGTCCGCGCCCAGCAGCCGAATTTTTGCAGACCATGCGCGAGCTGTGCACGCGCACGGCGCCTTGCTGATCTTCGACGAGGTGATGACCGGCTTTCGCGTCGGGCTGCGGTGGCGCGCAGGGGCTGTACGGCATCGCTCCCGACCTGACGACGTTCGGCAAGGTGATCGGCGGCGGCATGCCGCTGGCGCGCGTTCGGCGGACGCGCGGGAGTCATGGAGCAGCTCGCGCCGCTGGGTCCGGTCTATCAGGCCGGCACGCTGTCGGGCAATCCGGTGGCCATGGCCTGCGGTCTGGCCACGCTGGAACTGATCGAGCAGCCCGGGTTCTATCGAACCCTGACGGCCCGCACCGCGGCCCTGGCATCGGGGCTGACCCAAGCGGCGCGCCGTTGCGGACAGGCCTTTTGCGCCGACAGCGTCGGTTCGATGTTCGGCACTGTATGCGGCGGCGCAGGTGCCACGCAACTTCGCGCGAAGTTATGGGCTGCGACAAGGAACGGTTCAACCGCTTCTTCCATGCGATGCTCGAACGCGGTGTTTACCTGGCGCCTTCGGCTTTTGAGGCCGGGTTCGTGTCGATCCAGCACGATGAAGCGATCGTGGCGCAGGTCGTAAGCGCGGCCGAAGAGGCGTTTGCCGCCATCACGGCCTGAGTGAGGGCCCCGGTTCGTCCGAGGTGCGTGCCGGGCGGGGCCGGCGCCCGCCGGTCAGCCCTGCTGCCAGACCCATTGCAGGAAGTCATCGATGGCCCCCTGCGCCGCATCGGCATGCGCATCGTTGATCAGGCTGACGATGACGTAGCGGTGGCCGCTGGCGGCAAACACGTAGCCGGCCAGTGCGCGTACGTCGGCCAGGTAACCCGTCTTGACGTAGGCGGCATGCAGCGCGCTCTTGCGCCGCTTCATCGTACCGTCGACGCCGGCCAGCGGCAGCGAGGCCAGGAAGGTGGGCATGTCGGCGCTGTTCCAGGCACGCACCAGCAGTCGCCCCAGACTGGACGCGGAAATGCGCTCCAGGCGCGACAAGCCCGAACCGTTTTCCAGGACCAGCTCGGGCATGGACAAACCCTCGCGGTCGAGCCACTTGTGCACCGCGTCGATCGACCGCGCTGCCGTGGCAGGCTCTTGTTCGGTCGGCGCCGCAGCTTGTCCAGACGCCGCCGCGGCCGGGGCGGCAGGCACGGCGGCAGCGTTTGCCGCGGTGCCCGCGGCATTAACCCCGGTGGCTTGCGCCGGATCGCGGGATCCGCCGGGTTCGACCGCAGGCGGCCCCGCGCTTGCCTGGGCGCCGCTCAAGGTGAGAAACAGCTGGCGGGCCATCACGTTGTTGCTGTGCTTGTTGATATCCCGGATCACTTCGGCCAGGGGCGGGGACGGCTGCTCCAGCAGGCCGATTGCGCGTTCGTCGGCGCGACCTTCCCGCACGCCGCCATGAAAGCTGCCCCCCGCCTGGCGCCATAGGGTGCGAAAGGATGCCAGGGCGTACTCGTTCGGGCTGAGCGTGCTTACATGCAGGCTTTGCACGCCGCATGCGGCCGCGTACGTGCCACGAAACCTCGGCGCCTTGGGTGCCGAGAAATCGGCCTGAAGCTGTCCCTTCCAGTCGCCGCAGGGGCCCTGGCCCAAAGGGACACGGGAGGGAACATGGACGCCATCGAGCTGGGGCATGGCGATAATGCGCGCGACGCCGGCCGGGACGTCAGGAACGAATTCCAGGCTGAGTGCTTTGAAATTGATCAGCAGCGCATCGGGCGCCACGTTGTAGGGCCGCAGGTCGTTGTGGTCCAGGCTCGGCCCGGTCTCGATGGCGCTTGGGTAACGGGTGCGATCGAGGACGAGGTCCCCACGAATGTCCCGGATGCCCAGGGCGCGCAAGCGCTGCACCAGCAACCACCAGCGTTCGATCACCAGACTGGGGTCGCCGTCACCGCGCACGATCAGGTCGCCGTCTATCCGCCCGGCCTTGGGCGGGCGGCTGGCAAGAACCGTCGTGTGCCAGCGGTAGTCGGGTCCGAGCAGGGTCAGGGCTGCGTAGGTTGTCAGCAGCTTCATCGCGGAGGCCGGATTCATCGGTGCCGCTTCGCCCGTGGCCAGCTGGAGCCTCCCGCCGTCGAGCGGAACGACCACGAAAGCCGCGTTGCCCTCAGCTACCCCCGCCTGGAGGAGGTCGGCGCGCACGGTCTCGGGAAATGATACGGCGGCCGCAACCTGCGCCAGGCCAGGCCGAGGGTCAAGACAGATCAGCAGACCCAGCGCCAGCGCTCCGAGCGAACTCCCGCGCGGCAGCCGGCGATGGAAAAGGGCCCGCACCGCACCGGGTCCGAGCCCCATCAAGAGCGCCAGCGCGGCACCAAGGCTTGCGTTGGCGCCGGACCAGCCAACCCATCGGTTCAAGATTGGAGCTTCAGCATGCCCAGCCCGAGGCGCCGATGCGAGCCGAACCCGCGCAACAGCCGGCGAATCAGCCGGTCCGTGTCAGCGACCTCGACGGCACCCTCGAGCATCGCGTAATTGATACGAAATGCGGTGCCCAAGTACTCAAAGCGCAGGGTGCGCAGCATGACGCTGATGATCAGCGGGCGCAATCCGAAATCCTCGGCGCTCTGGTTGAACCAGTTCTCCCACTGGGCGGGGAACTGGAACGGGCGTACATGCTTTTGCCCTTCGACGATGGATACTTCGCCCACGCACACGGCCAGCGAGAAGTGGTACATCAGCCCGGACGCCAGCTGGATGACATTGCGCTTGGGATCGAGCGCGCTGAGGGCCGAGGCCGGCGGCGCGGACCAAGGGACGACGGAGCGCACCCAGTAGCGGCCCGGAACGACGCTGTCAGCGCAAAAAAGAAAGCGTCCGCTGCCGGCCGGTTGCCCGAACACAGCCGACAGTTCGTTGTGGGCGGTCAGCGGGTCACATTCGGGATCGAACGTGACGGCCGTCTCGAACGTGTCGAGAGACGGCAGATCGAGTTTCGTGAACCCCATCTCCGCAACGGCCCCGTTGCGTATCTGCGCCAGCCGTACCCGTTCCTGAACACTTTCTCTCATAAGGGGACATCATCGGCAATATATGTGGGGGCCTTTATAGCCTAATTGAAGTCAAGCGGATCGTCTGCGACGATTAGCGGAACAAAACAACCGCTTTTTGCAGCGTTATCCAAACACCCCAGGCCAGCGGCAAGGCCACGGCGCTCCAGGCCAACAGTGTCGCCAGCGGATGGGTGCTTGCAGCGCCCGCTCCCGCACTCCAGCTCGACCGACCGATCGCGCCAGATCGTTCGTGCGCCAAGTTGCGCTCGTAGGCAAGCTGCTCTGCACTCATGTAGTGCACTCCGCCGACCGGCCGGACCAGCAAATTGCAGGCGAGGCCGAGCAGCAACAGTCCGGCGAGGATGTACATCGTGCGGTCATAGACCAGCGCCTTGGAGACCCCCGCGTCCAGTTGGGAGTCCCGGATGTAGGTAATGAGAAAGGGGCCAAGTATCCCCGCTGTCGACCAGGCGGTGAGCAAGCGGCCGTGGATGGCCCCGACCATCTGCGTGCCGAACATGTCCGCCAGATAGGCGGGGACGGTGGCAAAGCCGCCGCCGTACATGGAAAGAATGATGCAGAAGGCCGCGACAAAGAGCGCCAGCGCGCCGGCATGGGCCAGCGACGGCGTAGCCGCGTACAGCACCATGCCGAGCACGAAGAAGATGGAGTAGGTCGGCTTGCGGCCGATCCTGTCTGACAGGCTGGCCCAGAAAAAGCGCCCGCCAATGTTAAACAGGCTCAACAGACCGGTGAATCCGGCGGCGATGGTGGCGATCTGCTTCTTCTGATCGACCGTCAGGTCGTTGAAACCGACGTCGATCCCGATCAACTTGCCGCCGAATACCTCCTGCAACAGCGGGGACGCCATCGCCAGTATGCCGATGCCGGCCGACACGTTGAGCATCAGCACCCCCCAGATCAGCCAGAACTGCGGTGTGCGCCAAGCGCGGTTCAGGTGCACGTGCTCGTTGGTGATCATCGAGCTGCTGGTATTGCTTGTCGGTGGGCTCCAGCCGGCCGGCTTCCAGCCGGTCGGCCGGGACCCGGTAGCCGAATGCGCCGGCCATCATGAACACGAAGTAGATCGCCGCCAGCGCCAGGAAGGTTTCCCATACGCCGACGGAGGTGGCCGTGGCGAAGTGCTGCATCAGCAGGTTGGCCAGCGGTGCGCCGATCATTGCGCCGCCGCCAAAACCCATGATGGCCATGCCGGTGGCCATGCCGCGACGGTCGGGAAACCACTTGATCAGCGTGGAAACCGGGGAAATGTAGCCCAGCCCCAGGCCGATGCCGCCGATGACGCCCGCCCCGAGCCACAGCAGCAAGATCTCGTGCTGGGCCACGCCCAAGGCCCCGATGGCCAGGCCACCGCACCAGCAAAGGGCTGCAACAAATCCGGCCTTGCGCGGACCCACCCGTTCGAGCCACCCGCCCCAGACGGCCGCGGCCAGTCCAAGAAAGACGATTCCCAGGCTAAAAGCCAGTGCAAGATAAGTGACCTTCCAGTCGCAGCCGCTGGCTTGGATCTGCTGCAAAATCTCCGCCACCCACCCGTCGGCCTTGCCGCAGGAAATCGATTCCTTGATGCCGATGGCTCGCGACAGCGGCAGCCAAAACACGGACAGGCCGTAAGCCATGCCGATGCATAGGTGGATGGCCAGCGCGGCCGGCGGTACCAGCCAGCGATTAAATCCCGGTCCGGCGATGGTTCGCTCTTTGGCTAGCCATCCAAGCCTGGGGCTTGTCCCGGCATTCGACTGGGTGCCTGCATCCGCCATGCCTGTCTCCTGTGCGTCTATTTCCTTATCCGGGATCGGCGCTTGGGCGTTTCCGGTGCCCCGGTACGTGGCGCAGATCTTACGCTGCACCGGCGCGCTGTCATAGGAGATCTGCCGCCGGTGCGCACTCCTTCGAGCGTGCTCTGGTACCCAGCCCCTTGGCCTGCCGGCGCCCCCACAGGGCGGCGCTCGCTGGCGGCAACGGCCGGCCGGATTTGTGCGGCTTTCCCCGGGGTAATCATCGGTTGCATCGCCGGCATCGGCCGATACGCTGCGGGCGCTGTGCGGTCTTTGACCGCACTGGTCGCCGTTCCAGACGAAAGGAAAAACATGCGGATTCAAGCTCACGCCCTGCGCCGGCTGGCCGTCGCTGCCTGCTTGGCTTTGCCAGTTCTCGCCCACGCCGACGATGGCACCCATGTCGGCGTGGCCCTCACCGCCGGACTGTCCGGCATTGGCTTGGACCTGGGGGTCAACATCAACCCGTACGTCGGAGTGCGCGCCACGGCTGCCGACGTCAGCGTCTCGCACAACGGCAGCTACTCCACCAGCGTCAACTGGGACGCCAAGGTCAAGCTGTTCCAGGCCGGCCTGCTGCTCGACGGCTATCCGTTTGCCGGCGGATTTCACCTGAGCGCCGGCATCGTCAAGGACGGCAACAAGGCGTCGCTCAATGGTCTACCGTCAAGCGGTGGCACCTACACGTTCAACGGGCAGGACTACCCGGCCAGCCAGATCGCCTCGGCTTCGGCCAACGTCGACTGGGGCAAGACCGTGCCCTACGTTGGCCTCGGATGGGGCAACCTGGCCGGATCGGCCGGATTCCACTTCACTACCGACCTGGGCGTTTTGATCAGCGGCAAGCCGACAGCGGCGATAACGGCCACTTGCGCGGTCAATCAGGTATGCAACCAGTTGGCCGCGAACGTCGCGGCCGAGCAGGCGAAGTTGCAAAATGACGTCAACAAGATTTCCGTCTGGCCGGTGCTGCGCTTCGGAGTCGGCTACGCGTTCTGATATGGCCCCTCGTGTCAAGTAGGCACGAGGGGGCTCCTCGGCTTCGCGCACCGCGTTGCGGTACTCGGCAAAAGCGATGGCCTGGGCTGGGTGCGCAAAGGCCACTTTGCCAAGGTAGCGCTCGTGAGCCTGCGTCCAGGCGCTCTTGCCGGTGTAGTGCAGCCCGTGGCGCAGCACCATCGCCTTGAGCTGCTGGCGCGCTTTGAGGCGGGCGCTGACGCTGTCCTCCCGCGCCCGCGACAGGTCGCGGATCGCTTCGTCGCGCTCGTCCGGGACCCAGACCGGCGTGAGCTCACCGCTGCGCAGGTAGCGCGCCAGGGTGAGTGCATCGCGCCGGTCCGTCTTGGTACGATCCCCCGGTTTGCGCGGGATCTTCGCCACGGCAATGACTTGGCAACCGTATCCGCGGGCAGCCAGTTGCCGCGCCAGCGTGTAGCCGCATGGACCGGCCTCGTAGGCCAGCAAAAGCCCCTGCGGTTCGCCCAGGTGCGAGAGCGCCTTGAGCAGCTCGGCCAGCGCCGGCCCCGTCGTACCGACAAAGCGCGGTGCAGCACGACCTGGCTGCGCAACCCCAATCGCGATCGAACCCTTGTGAACGTCCAAACCAACGTACGCAGTGATATCGTTATTCATGGTCTGCCTCCCGTGATTGCCGCAGACATCGCCGCCCGGCGCTCTGCATGTGGCTCTACCCGCTTATGCGGGCAATCCACGATACGACTGGGGGCAGACCTCTGCCCAACTCGGCGCCTCCGCCATACCGGCAGGGGCCATGGTGTCTAGGTTCCCCAGACTTTCGGCGCTGCGCCCTGCGTAGAATCCCGGCTGTTCGCAACGAACAACCGGGGGGCGCATGACTTTGCATTTCAAATGGCTGTCGGACACGGTCGCGGCTGCCGGGCAGATCGCGCCGGGTGACCTCCCGGCAATTGCCGCGCATGGTTTCAAGACCGTGATCAACAACCGGCCCGACGGCGAAGGCGGGCCGAGCCAAGCGCCGAGCGAAGACCTGCGCCGCGCCGCCCAGGCGGTGGGCCTGAACTACGTGTTCCTGCCGGTGGTGAGTGGTCAACTGACGCCGGAACAGGTGTCCGACATGGCACAGACGCTGCGGCAGGCCGAGGTCCCGGTATTTGCCTTCTGCCGCTCCGGGGCGCGGACCGAGCACCTGTTTCGCCTGGCCACGCAGCCCCAGCATTGACGACGGGGTCGGTGGCGTTTTGCCCGCCGCCGCGGACGCAACAACCCGGCACCCTGCCCCCGGGCGGTCTGGCGCCACCCCGGCGCCTTGACGTCTACATCGCCGGCGCGGCGGCGAGCCTGCGCCGCAACGACTGGCCGACAACCTGTAGTACGTCCTGGCGATCGCCGTGCCTGCGGGCACCACCCACGGCTCATCGACCTGATCCGCCCGGCACGCTCAGGTCCGGCCGCTTGCCTCGCTCGGGCCCACGGTCGCGCGCTGGAAGCCTTCATATTGTGCATTGCACTATTTACCGAATAGGACCGGACATTCACGCTAGACCGAAGAAAAAGGAGCATCCGGCGGTTGAAAAGCCAACCGCCAACCCCTATAATCAGCACTCTACGGTGTCGAGTGCTAACAGTTCTGGACGGTCAGGCCGTCTGATCTGGGTTCGGCGCCGGAACGAAACCGCACTTTGCTGCGTTTTTCCATACCGCCGGACGCCTACCGCGTCCGGGACTTTTGCCAGGAGAAGCTATGAAGATTCGTCCCTTGCACGATCGCGTGATCGTGAAGCGCTTGGACAACGAGCGCAAAACCGCCTCGGGCATCGTGATTCCCGACAATGTTGCCGAGAAGCCCGACCAAGGCGAAGTGATGGCGGTGGGTCCGGGCAAGCGAGACGACAACGGCAAGTACATTGCCGTAGACCTGAAGGTCGGTGACCGGGTCCTGTTTGGCAAGTATGCGGGGCAGACCGTCAAGGTCGAGGGCGACGAGCTGCTGGTGATGCGCGAAGAAGACATCATGGGGGTCATCGCCTGAGGCATCTTTTCGGTCTCGGCACATTGACTTTCACGGACTAATTACTGAATCGGAGTTTTTATGGCAGCCAAACAAGTACTTTTCGGCGAAGACGCGCGGCACCGCATGGTGCGCGGAGTCAACATTCTCGCCAACGCAGTCAAGGTCACCCTGGGCCCGAAGGGCCGCAACGTCGTGCTCGAGCGCAGTTTCGGCGCTCCGACCGTCACCAAGGACGGTGTTTCGGTGGCCAAGGAAATCGAACTCAAGGACAAGTTCGAGAACATGGGCGCGCAGCTGGTGAAGGAAGTGGCCTCGCGAGACCTCCGACGACGCCGGTGACGGCACCACGACGGCCACCATCCTGGCCCAGTCCATCGTCGCCGAAGGCTTGAAGTACGTTGCCGCCGGTATGAACCCGATGGACCTCAAGCGCGGCATCGACAAGGCCGTGACGACGGCCATCGCCGAACTCAAGAAGATCAGCCGTCCGTGCACCACCAGCAAGGAAATCGCCCAGGTGGGCGCGATCTCCGCCAACGCCGATGCCGACATCGGCAAGATCATTGCCGACGCGATGGACAAGGTCGGCAAGGAAGGCGTGATCACGGTCGAGGATGGCCGGGCGCTGAACAACGAACTCGAAGTGGTCGAGGGCATGCAGTTCGACCGCGGCTATCTCTCGCCGTACTTCATCAACAACGCCGAGAAGCAGAGTCGCCATCCTGGAAAATCCCTACGTGCTGCTGCACGACAAGAAGATCTCCAACATCCGCGATCTGCTGCCGGTGCTCGAACAGGTGGCCAAGGCCGGCCGCCCGCTGCTGATCGTCGCCGAGGAAGTCGAAGGCGAAGCACTGGCGACCCTGGTGGTCAACAACATCCGCGGCATCCTCAAGACCACGGCCGTCAAGGCTCCGGGCTTTGGCGACCGCCGCAAGGCAATGCTCGAGGACATCGCCATCCTGACCGGTGGCACGGTGATTGCCGAGGAGACCGGCATGAGCCTGGAGAAGGCCAGCCTGGCTGACCTGGGCCAGGCCAAGCGCATCGAGGTGGCCAAGGAAAACACCACCATCATCGACGGTCACGGCGAAAGCAAGGTCATCGAAGCGCGCGTCAAGGCGATACGCGCCCAGATCGAAGAAGCCACGAGCGACTACGACAAGGAAAAGCTGCAGGAACGCGTGGCCAAGCTGGCCGGCGGCGTTGCGGTGATCCGCGTCGGCGCGGCAACCGAAGTCGAAATGAAGGAGAAGAAGGCGCGCGTCGAAGACGCCTTGCACGCTACGCGTGCGGCCGTGGAAGAAGGCGTGGTGCCCGGCGGCGGCGTGGCGCTGGTGCGTGCCAAGCAGGCCATTTCCGGACTCAAGGGCGACAACACCGAGCAGGAGGCGGGCATCAAGATCGTGCTGCGCGCCATCGAGGAACCGCTGCGTCAGATCGTGGCCAACGCGGGCGAAGAGCCCAGCGTGGTCGTGGCCAAGGTTGCCGAAGGCAAGGGCAATTTCGGTTTCAACGCCCAAACGCACGCTTACGGCGACATGGTGGAAATGGGCGTCCTGGATCCGACCAAGGTGACCCGCACGGCGCTGCAAAACGCCGCCTCGGTTGCCGGTCTGATCCTGACCACCGATGCGATGGTGGCCGAACTGGTCGAGGACAAGCCCAAGGGCGGGCAGGCCGGCGGCGGCATGGGTGGCATGGGTGGTATGGGCGACATGGGCGATATGGGGATGTAATTGCGGCCCCTGGTTGACCCCGGAAAAGCCCCGCTTCGGCGGGGCTTTTCTTTCCGCGACCACCTTGGCTCCCCGGGCCGGGCCGTACCGGCGGTTCCCGAGTCCGGCGGGCCCGGGGGCGGGGGCCAGAGGCAAAAATCGCCGCCCGGCCGACCGGGCGGCGGAGGGTGCAAGCGCCGAATTTGCCGCTAGACTGGAGCCTATGGATCTGACGAACCAGTTTTTGATTGCCATGCCGAGCATGGAGGATCCGAACTTCGATCGGACGGTCGTCTATGTGTGCGAGCACAGCGAAAAGGGGGCGATGGGCGTGGTCATCAACCGGCCCATGGAGCTCACGCTGGCCAGCTTGTTCAACAAGATCGACCTGCGGCTGGAGATAGCACCCTGGCGCGATGAACCCGTGCTGTATGGTGGACCCGTTCAAACGGAGCGCGGCTTCGTGCTGCATGCCCCGGCGGGCAACTACGGATCGACGCTCAATGTGGCCGAGGATATTGGCTTGACCACCTCCAAAGACGTGCTCGAGGAGGTTGCCGGCGGCAAGGGGCCGCAGCGTCTGCTGGTCACCCTGGGCTATGCCGGCTGGGCGGCCGGCCAGCTCGAGAGCGAGCTGGCGCACAACGGTTGGCTCAACGTGCCGGCCGATGCGCGCGTGATCTTTGACACGCCTGCGCCCGAGCGCTTTGGCGCCGCATTGCGCCTGCTCGGGGTCGATCCCCTGCACCTGATCAATCAAGCCGGGCATGCCTGAAGGAAGAGCCGCCACCGCCGTCGGCATCGTCCTCGGATTCGATTTCGGCTTGCGCCGCATCGGCGTGGCTCTTGGCAATGGCGTGACGCGCGGCGCGCGCGCCCTGGGGGTCGTTGATCGCGGCGGCGCCGGCGCTGATGCGGCTTGGCGGCAGATCGCGTCCTTGATCGAGCAGTGGCAGCCGCGACAGCTGGTGGTCGGGGTGGCGCGCCACCCCGACGGCGCCGCGCACGAGATGACCGTGCGCTGCGAGCGCTTCGCGCGGCAGCTCGAGGGTCGCTTCGGGCTGCCCGTGGCGCGCGTCGACGAGCGCTACTCAAGTGCGGTGCTCGATGCGCACGGCGCCACCGACGACCGGGCCGCGGCGGTCATCTTGCAACAGTGGTTTGATGAGAACGACGGCGAGAACAACGGCGGCGGCAGCGACGACGGCGCCGACCGCGGCGCGGGGGCCACATGCTAGATCTGGACGCCGAATCGATCTACGTTGCCCTGGCGCGCAGGGTCCGCGAGCACATGGTGGGCCGCCGGCCGCTGCTCGTGGGGGTGCATACCGGCGGGGTCTGGCTGGCCGAGCGGCTGCGTGCCGAGCTGCAGATCGAGGCCCCGGTCGGCATACTGGACGTCTCGTTCTATCGCGACGATTACAGCCAGGGCGGGCTCAACCGGGGCGTGCGGCCGTCGCGCATTCCCTTCGATATCAACGGCGCCGACATCCTGCTGATCGACGACGTGCTCAACACCGGGCGCACGGTGCGCGCGGCGATGAACGAACTGTTCGACTATGGCAGGCCGGCACGCATCGAGCTGGCGGTGCTGATCGATCGGGGCGGTCGCGAACTGCCGATTTCCACCAACCTGGTTGGACGCACCATCGAGGTTCCGCCGGACGTGAGCGTGGTGCTGTCGCGCGACGACGACCAGCGCTTGCACCTGTGCCTCGAGCACAACAGCAAGGGTTGAGTCGGCATGGACGCAGGCGAACGGCATCTGGGTGGGCTGCAGCTGGGCGACGACGGTCAGCTGCACCATCTGCTATCGACCGAGGATTTGCCGCGGCCGCTGATCGAGCGCATCCTGACGACCGCCGACAGCTTCATCGCCGTGGGCACGCGCGAGATCAAGAGCGTTCCCTTGCTGCGCGGCCGGTCCGTCTTCAACTTGTTTTTCGAGAATTCGACGCGCACACGAACGACCTTCGAGATCGCCGCCAAGCGCCTGAGCGCCGATGTCTACAACCTCAACATTGCCGCATCGAGCACGGCCAAGGGCGAATCGCTGCTGGACACGATCGATAATCTGACGGCGATGCAGGCCGACATCTTCGTCGTGCGCCATGCGCAGGGCGGGGCACCGTACCTGATCGCACGCCACCTTGCGCCGCACGTGCACGTCGTCAACGCAGGCGACGGCCGCCACGCGCACCCGACCCAGGCCCTGCTCGACTTGTACACCATCCGCCACTACAAGGGAGCGTTTGCGCCGCTGTCGGTGGCCATCGTCGGCGACATCCTCAATTCTCGCGTCGCACGCTCCGACATCCACGCGCTGCTGGCGATGGGCGTTACCGACCTGCGCGCGGTCGGGCCGCTCACCTTGTTGCCCGCTGGCCTGCAGGAGCTGGGCCTGCGCGTTTGTACGCGCCTGGAGGACGGCATCGCTGGTGCCGACGTGATCATCATGTTGCGGCTGCAAAACGAACGCATGCGCGGCGCCCTGTTGCCCAGCGCGCAGGAGTACTTCCGCAATTACGGCCTCACGCCACAGGCGCTGCGCCGCGCCAAACCCGATTGCATCGTCATGCACCCGGGCCCGATGAACCGTGGCGTCGAAATCGATTCGGCCGTCGCCGACGGGCCGCACAGCGTGATCTTGCCGCAGGTGAGCTTTGGCATCGCCGTGCGCATGGCGGTACTCAGCATGGTCGCCTCGTCGCAGCGCGATGCCTCTGGCGACAAGGGGCGGGCGCCGGTCTCTTCACCGGCGGCCGCAACATGAACGCGAGCCTGGCCATCCTAAATGCGCGCGTGCTCGATCCGGCATCGGGCAGGGACCAAATCGCCAACGTCTACATCGCCGATGGCCGTATCGCTGCGATCGGTGCCGCGCCGGACGGGTTCGCGGCGCAGCGCGTGATCGACGCCCGCGGGCTGGCCGTGGCGCCCGGCCTGGTGGATTTGTGCGCCCGCATGCGCGAGCCCGGCAGCGAGGGAGCGTTGCGCGGCGAGATGCGCGCGGCGCTGGCCGGTGGCGTCACCGGCGTGGTGTGCCCGCCGGATACCGATCCGCCGTTGGACGAACCGGGCTTGGTGCGCATGTTGCGCCAGCGCTCACGCGAGGCGGCCGGGGCGCGTCTATATCCGCTGGGCGCCTTGACCGCCGGTCTGGCCGGGCAGTCGCTGGCGGAAATGCACACCTTGGCGCAGGTCGGCTGTGTGGCTTTTTGTCAGACCGACGCGCTTCCGGCCAACCACAACACTTTGCTGCAGGCGATGCGCTACGCGCGCACCTTCGACCTGCCGATCTGGTTGCGCCCGGTCGACGCCTCGCTCGTCGGCGATGGGGTTGCCGGCGATGGTCCGCTGGCCGCGCGGCTCGGCCTGCCGGGGATCCACGTCGTGGCAGAAACCGTCGCGCTGCACACAATCTTCGAATTGCAGCGCGCGGCCGGCACGCGCATCCACATCTGCCGGCTGTCGTCGGCCCAAGGCGTCGAACTCGTGCGTGTGGCCAAACGCGAGGGTCTGCCGCTGACGGCCGACGCGGCTATCCACCACGTGCACCTCACCGACCAGGACATCGGTTTTTACGACACCAATTGCCGGCTCGACCCGCCGCTGCGTAGCGGTGCCGATCGGGCGGCCATCCGTCGCGGCCTGCTCGATGGCACCATTGATGCGTTGTGCTCGGACCATGCGCCCGTCTCTCTGGACGACAAGCTGTTGCCCTTTGGCGAGGCGAGCGCGGGCGCCAGCGCGCTGGAGACGCTGCTGCCGCTCACGCTGGCCTGGGCGCGCGAGGAGGGGCTCGGGCTGCTGCAGGCGCTGGCGGCGGTGACCAGCGTGCCGGCGCAGATCCTGGGCGAGGACACCGGAACCCTGCAGCCCGGACGCAAGGCCGATCTGGTCATCTTCGACCCCGAGGAGGCCTGGTCGGTGCAGGCCGAGACGCTGCTCAGCAGCGGCAAGAATTCGCCGTTCATCGGCCGCGGCCTGCGTGGCCGCGCGCGCTACACGCTGGTGGGCGGCGAAGTCCGCTTTGAACGCTAGGTGCAGCTCGTGGCCGGAGCGAGCCACTATCCCCACGGGCGGGCGGGGAACTCGTGAATCAACTGGGCGTCCCGTATTTTCCCAAGCGCTGGTCGGACCGGCTGCTGGCGGCCGCGCTGGCCGCGCTGGCGCCGCTGGTGCTGGTGTTTCTTCTGGTGCACATGCTTTGGGGCATCCTCGTCGCGGCGCTTTTGTTTCGTCGACTGCCGGCCGGCGCCTGCGATGCACTGGTGCGTTTTTGGTCGCGCATCCTGCTGGTCGCCTTGGGAATACGGCTCGAACTGGAATCGGGGCAGGGCGCGCGCAGCGCCGGGGATGGGAATGCCGGGCCGGTTGCGCAGGTGGCTCGGGCGCCCCGTGGCGGACCCGGTGCGCTGTTGCTGATCAACCACGTGTCGTGGGTCGACGTCTTTGTCGTCGCCGCGCTGGTTCCGGCGCGTTTCGTGGCCAAGTCCGAGATCCGCTCCTGGCCCCTGGCCGGATGGTTAGCGCAGGCTGTGGGCACGCTTTTTATTGAGCGGGGCCGGCGCCATGCGGTGGCACGGGTGAATCGCGCCATGGCCGATCGGCTGCGCGCAGGCCAATCCATCGGCATCTTCCCGGAGGGCACGACCACCGACGGCACGCAGCTGCTGCGCTTTCACGCCAACCTCGTGCAGTCGGCGCTGTTGGCCCAGGCGCCGGTGGTTCCGGTCGCCTTGCAATACTGGCAGGACGAGGTCCCGTCGGTGGCCGCTGCCTATATCGGACAGATGAACCTGATCGAATCGATACTGCGCATCCTGATTGCGCCGCGGCTGCGCGTGCGCCTGCAGTTTCTGCCGGCGATCCAAGACCGTGACGCGGCACGCCAGGCGATCGCGCAGCAGGCGCGCCATGCGATCAGCCAGGCGCTGGAACTGCCCGAGCACGATCTGCCCGAACCGCAGGAGGCGGGCATCGCCATCGACGAGCTCGAATCGACCGCGCCCGGCACTTGAACCCACGGGCCGGCGCGAGCGGGAACCAAGGCGCAGCTTGATGGCCGTTTCGATCCTCCTCGGGCGCGGTGAATGCCAACGCGTATCCGCGCGCAACCCCCCCCTCCTTCTTCGCCGCGGCAAATTCGTCCCCGCGGCGAGCGGCTCGCCGTAGATCGAGGCACATGCCGCCCCTGGGGCGTCGCCCTTTGCGGGTCGATTTGAGCACCAGCGCCCAGGCTTGGCGGGTTCCGGTGGCAAGCAATTGGCACGGCGGATACGGCCGATGGGCCCTTTGCGGATGGGCCCTTTGCGGATGGGCCCTTTGCGGATGGGCCCTTTGCGGATGGGCCCTTTGCGGATGGGCCCTTTGCGGATGGGCCCTTTGCGGATTGAACCTTGGCAGATCGGAGTTTCGCGGTTGCGACCTTCAGGGAGACGAATCGACCGGTGGCGGTGGCTGTCCCTGTTGCTCCAGCCAGCCACCACCTAGGTCCTCGTACAACGCCACCAGGTTGACGAGGCGTCCCAGGCTGGCTGACACACGCGCCAGTTGGGCGTTGTTCAGGTCATTTTGCGCGGTGAGCAGCGTCAGGTAGCTGTCGACCCCGGTCTTGTAGCGCAACTGGGCCAGCGCCAGGCGACGCTGTTGCGCCTGCACCTGGCGTTGGAGCGCATCGACTTGGTCTTCATAGGTGGCGCGCGCGCTCAGGGCGTCGGCGACCTCGCGAAACGCCTCCTGGACGACCTTTTCGTACTGCGCCACGGCGATTGCCTGCTGGGCCCTGGCTTGCTTCAGATTGGCCGTGTTCAACCCACCCGTGAAGATCGGCAGCGTCACGGCCGGCTCGAAACCCCAGGCACCCGTGCCGGCGCCGAACAAGTGGCTGAGCATCGGGCTCACCGAACCGGCGGCCCCGGTGAGGGAAATGGCGGGAAAGAAGGCGGCGCGCGCCGCGCCGATATTGGCATTGGCCGCAATCAGCAGGTCCTCGGCCTGGGCGATGTCGGGCCTGCGGGTCAGCAGGTCCGAGGGCAGTCCTGCCGGGATGTCGGTCAGGAAGCTCTGGTCGCCGAGTGCCTGGCCGACGGGCAGGTCCCCGGGCAGGGGCGAGCCGACCAATAGGACGAGCGCGTTTTGCGCCTGGGCGCGCGCCCGTTGCTCGGCCGCAAGCTGCGCCCGCGCCTGTTGCAGCGCGCCTTCGGACTCGCGCAAATCGAGCTCCGATCCGGTGCCGGCAGAAAACTGCAGCTGTGCCAGCCGGTACGACTCGTCGGCGATCCTCTGCGCGTCGGCCGTGACTGCTAGCGCCTCGTCGGCCGCGACCAGGCTCAGATACTGCGTGGCCACTTCGGCCACGAGCAGCATCTGGGTGGCTTTGCGCGCCTGGGTGCTGGCCAGGTACTGCTCGAGCGCGGCATGTTCGAGACTGCGCACCTTGCCGAACAGATCCAGCTCCCAGCCGACCTGGGCGTAGGCCGCGTAGCCGCTGCTGACGGCGGTGCCGGTCGAAAACAACGTTACATTGCCGCGGCCGCGCGCACCGGCGAGCGTGGCCGAGACGGACGGAAACAGCCCGGCGCGCACGATCGCGTACTGCGAGCGGGCGACCTCGACGTTGAGGATCGCGATGCGCAGGTCGCGGTTGTTCTGCAAGGCCAGCTCGACCAGTCGCTGCAGCCGCGCGTCGCGCAGAAAATCGCGCCAGCCCAATTCGGCCGCGGCGTCGGGGTGCGCGCCCATATCGGCCGGATGGATCTTCGGTGCGACGCTGGAGGCGTAGCCGGGCCCCTGCGGATAGGTATCGCTGACCGGTAGGGCCGGGCGCTGGTAGGGGGGCTCCAGGGAGCAGCCGGCCAGTCCGAGCAGGAACACGATGGCCAGGTGCGAAACCCCGAATGCAGAACGGCGCCGGTCCGAGCGCAAGTTCACCGTCGCGCTCATCGGGCACCTCCCGAAGGCGCGCTTGCCGGTGTGCCCGGAGCCGCATTCTTGCGCCCGAAGCGGTCGAAGATGACGACGAAGAACATCGGGATGAGAAAGATCGCCAGGAAGGTCGCGGTGAGCATGCCGCCGATCACGCCGGTGCCGATCGCATGCTGGCTACCGGAGCCGGCGCCGTTGCTCAGCGCCAGCGGCAGGACGCCCAGAATGAAGGCCAGCGACGTCATGAGGATGGGACGCAGCCTAAGCCGCGCGGCTTCGATCGCCGCCTCGGTGGCGGTCCGGCCCTGGCCCATGAGGCCGCGCGCGAACTCGACGATCAAGATCGCGTTTTTGGCCGACAGGCCCACCGTGGTGAGCAGGCCCACCTGGAAATAGACGTCGTTGGAAAGTCCGCGCAGGGTGGCGGCCAACAGGGCGCCCACCACACCCAGCGGAACGACCATGATCACCGACACCGGAATCGACCAGCTCTCGTACAAGGCCGCCAAGCTCAGGAACACCACCAGGACGGAGATCGCATACAGTGCCGGAGCCTGCGATCCGGACAGGCGCTCCTGAAACGACAGGCCGGTCCATTCGTAGCCGATGCCCGGCGGCAGCTTGGCGGCGAGGGTCTGCATGACGTTCATCGCATCGCCGGAGCTCTTTCCCGGGGCGGCAGCCCCCTGGATCTCCATCGCCGATACGCCGTTGTACCGCTCCAGCTTGGGCGAACCGAAAATCCACTTGCCCTGCGCGACCGCCGACAGTGGAACCATCGCGCCCCGGGCGTTGCGCACGTAGTACAGGTTCAGGTCGTCGGGCGTCATCCGAAACGGCGCATCCGCCTGCACGTAGACCTTCTTGATGCGGTCATCGACATCCAGGAAATTGTTGACGTATTGCGAAGCCCAGGCAATGGAGATGGTCTGGTCGATGTCGGCCAGGCCCAGCCCGAGCGCGCTGGCCTTCTCGCGGTCGATGCCGATCTGGTACTGCGGCGTGTCATTGAGCCCGTTGGGGCGCACCAGGGTCAGCGACGGATCGCTGCGGGCCATCTTGAGCAGATCGTTGCGTGCCGCCATCAAGGCGACATGGCCCAGACCGGCCCGGTCCTGTAGTTCGAAGTCAAACCCGGCGGCCGTGCCCAGCTCCGGGATCGGGGGCGGGTTGATCGGGATGATGTTGGCGTCACGGTAACTGGAAAAGTGCTTGAACAGGCGCGCGATCAGCGCCTGGATCTTCAGGTCGGCGCTGCGGCGTTCGTCCCAATCGCGCAGACGCACGAACAGCAGCCCCGAATTTTGCCCACGGCCGGCGAAATTGAATCCGGTGACCTCAAACGAACCCTGGACGACGGCGCTTTCTTCACCCAGCAGGTAATTGGAAACGTCATCGAGCACGGCCTGCGTGCGACCCTGGGTCGCGCCGGGCGGCGTCTGTACCTGGACGAACATGGTGCCCTGGTCCTCGTCGGGCAGAAACGACGTGGGCATGCGCACAAAGAGCAGGCCCACCGCAACGATGACGACGGCGTAGATCGCCAGCCAGCGTCCGGTGCGGCCGAGTACGTGCAGCACGCCCGAGTGGTAGGCCAGGCGACTGCGCTCGAATCCCCGGTTGAACCAGCCGAAGAATCCCCTGCGCGGCCCACGGCCGTGCGCGGCCGGCTTAAGCAGCATCGCGCACAGCGCCGGCGTGAGGATCAACGCCACCAGCACGGAGAGCACCATGGCGGCGACGATCGTCAAGGAGAACTGGCGGTAGATCGCGCCGACCGACCCGCCGGAGAAGGCCGAGGGCACGAATACGGCCGACAGCACCAGCGCCACGCCGACCAGGGCCCCGGTGATCTGGCTCATCGCGCGTCGCGTGGCCTCCAGCGGCGCGAGTCCCTCCTCGGCCATCACGCGTTCGACATTCTCGACCACCACGATCGCGTCATCGACCAGCAGGCCGATGGCCAGCACCAGCCCGAACATCGTCAGCGTGTTGATCGAAAAACCCGCCGCGGCCATGACGCCGAACGTGCCCAGCAGCACCACCGGCACGGCGATCGTCGGGATCAACGTGGCACGCAGGTTTTGCAGGAACAAGTACATGACCAGGAACACCAGCACGATGCCTTCCAACAGGGTCTTGACGACCTCCTCGATGGAGATCTGCACGAACGGCGTCGTGTCGTAGGCGTAATGCACCTGCATGCCGTGCGGAAAATTGACCGACAATTGCTTGAGTCGCTCGCGCACGCTCTTGGCCGTGGCCAGTGCATTGGCCCCGGTGGCCAGCTGGATGCCCATACCCGCCGATGGCGCGCCGTTGAACTTGGTGTCGTAGGTGTAGTTCTCGCCGCCCAAATCGATACGCGCCACGTCGCGGATGCGGACCTGCGAGCCGTTCGGGTTGACCTTGAGCAAAATGGCGCCGAACTGCTCGGGCGTGCGCAGCAACGTCGCCTCGGTAATGGCCGCCGTCAGCTGCTGGCCGGGCACCGCCGGCAAACCGCCGAGCTGGCCTGCCGGCGATCTGCACGTTTTGTACTGCCAGCGCATTGGACACGTCCACCGGCGTCAGGCCGAAAGCGTTGAGCTTGGCCGGATCCAGCCAGATGCGGATCGCGTACTGCGTGCCAAAGACCAACACCGTGCCCACGCCGTTGACGCGGCTGATCGGATCCTGGATGCGCGAGGCCACATAGTTGGCCAGGTCGTACCGCGACATGCTGCCGTCCTGGGAAACAAAGGCCAGAATCAGCAGGAAGCTGCTGCTCGACTTGGTGACGGCAATGCCGGCCTGCTGCACGGCCTGGGGCAGCAGCGGCGTGGCCAGCTGCAGCTTGTTCTCGACCTGCACCTGGGCGATGTTCGGATCGGTGCCGGCAGCGAACGTCAGGTTCGTGATGGCGGTGCCGGTGTCGTCGCTGGTCGAAGACAGGTACAGCAGGTTGTCCAGACCATTCATCTGCTGCTCGATCACCTGGACGACCGTGTTCTCCACCGTTTTGGCGGAGGCCCCCGGGTAGGTCGTGCGGATCTGGATCGACGGCGGCGCGATCGTCGGGTACTGCGCTACGGGCAGGGTGACGATGGCCACGATGCCCACCAGCATCAGCACGATCGCCAGCACGATCGCGAAGATCGGTCGCTCGATGAAGAACTTAACCATGGAGGGCGTCCGCCGCGGATCAGTGGGTGGCGCCCTGCGGCGCCGCGGCTGGCGTCGTCGGCGCGGCCGGCGGCGCCTTTGTTGCATCGTGCCCGGTCTCGATGACGATGTTCGCCGAAACGCTGCGTCCTTCCGGATTCTTCGACTCGACCGGCCGCACTTCCTGCCCAGGCTGGACCCGCTGACCACCTTCGACGACGAGGCGGTCATTGGCCTGGAGGCCCGACTCGATGACCCAGTACGGGCCCACCGCACGCCCAGTGACGACGGTCCTGAGCACCGCCTTGTTGTCCTTGCCGACGACCAGCGCCGTGCCCTCGCCCTTGGCATTGCGGGTCACCCCGACCTGTGGCGCGAGCAGGGTGTGCGCGTTGACGCCTTCCTCGATCCGGGCGCGCACAAACATGCCGGGCAAGAGCACGTGGCCCGGGTTGGAAAAAAGCGCCCGCACGGTCACCGTGCCCGTGCCCGGGTCGACCGTGATGTCCGTGAATTCGAGCGTTCCGGCCAGCGGATACGCCGATCCGTCCTCGAGCAGCAGCTGCACCCGGGTCCGGTTGGGGCCTTGCAGCCGCATGCGACCGCTCGCGACCTCGCGGCGCAGGCGCAACCCTTCGACGCTGGTCTGGCTCAGGTCGACATAGATCGGATCGAGCTGCTGAACCGTCGCCATCAAGGTCGCAGCGCTCGCCTGCACGTAGCCGCCTTCTGTCACCTGCGCGGCGCCTATGCGCCCGGAAATCGGTGCGCGCACCTCGGTATACCCCAGGTTGATGCTCGCCGTCTGCACTGCCGCTTGGGCTGCGGCCAGATCGGCCGCGGCCTGGCCCTGAGCCGCGACCGCGTTATCGTATTCTTGCTTGCTGATCGCGTTGCCTTCGACGAGTACCTTGTCGCGTTCGGCCAGCGCCGTGGTCGAAACGAGGTTCGCCTGCGCCCGCGCCACGCTGGCCTGGGCGCTGGCCAATGCGGCCTGATAGGGCGCCGGATCGATCTGAAACAGCAGCTGGCCGGCCTGGACATCCGAGCCTTCCACGTAGGCGCGCTTGATGACGACCCCATCGACGCGGGCGCGCACCTGAGCGATGCGATAGGCGGTGGTGCGGCCGGGCAACTCCTCGGTCACCGTCAAGGCCTGCGGTTGGATCGTGACGACCCCGACCTCGGCAACCGCCGGCGGCGTCGAGGCGCTTTCCTTGGTGCAGCCGGCCAGCGCCAGAACCAGGCACCACGGCAAGGCAGCTGCGGCCTGCGCCGCCTGCGAAAGTTGCAGCCCAGATTTCATCGTTTGCCTTAGCCCCCTGCGTTCGTTGCTAGCTGCGTTGATCTGCGGGCGAGACGCCCGTTGCCCCGCCTGGCCGGACGGCGGCGTCGGGCGCCTGGACTTGCGGACAGGCAACCTGTACAACCGCGCGCGTCGGCCAGTGCAGCGCCGTGAGCATGCCACCCCAAACGCACCCGGTGTCGATGCCGATCGCGTCCTCGCGCACCATCAGTCCGAGCGTGGACCAGTGGCCGAAGATGATGGGTGTGCCGCGCGTGGCGCGTTGCGGATGGTCGAACCAGGGGACCCACCCCGGCGGTGCGCTCGCCACGCTGCCTTTGAGCTTGAGGTCCATCGCGCCCTCGATCGACAAGAAGCGCAGGCGCGTCAGGGCGTTGAGTATGCAGCGTAACCGGTCCGGCCCTTGGAGGTCGTCTTGCCATTGCAGGGGGCGATTGCCATACATCGTGGTCAGGAAACTGCGGTAGTCGGGGCTGCGCAACTGCTGTTCGACCTCCCCGGCCAGCGCCAGGGTCTGCGCCAGATCCCACTGCGGCAGCACGCCGGCATGGACGAAAAGACCGCCTTGCTCCCAGTGCGCCAGCGGCCGCGCGCGTACCCAGTCGAGCAGTTCGGCGGCGTCGTCGGCATCCAGAATGTCCTGCATCGTATCCTCGGCGTGGGTCGGCCGGATGCCGGCGGCCACGGCGAGCAAGTGCAAATCGTGATTGCCCAGCAGCGCCACGGCCCGGTCGCCCAGGGCACGCACGCGGCGCAAGGTGCCCAGAGAATCCGGGCCGCGGTTGACCAGATCCCCGACGAAGACAAGACGTGCGTCCGCCGGCAGCTTCGCCAGCAGCCGATCGAGGCTGCCAGCGCAGCCCTGCAGGTCACCGATGGCGATCAGGTCCATGCACCGTCCGATTTCGCGCTTGCAAAGGGCCGAAAATAGCACTTCCAGCCGGTTGCAAGCCGCGCGCTGGTAACATCGGGCGATGCTTTCTGCGCCGCAAGCGTGGCGGCATACCGATGGCAGCGCGAATCTTCCCTATCCCATGAGCCAGGCGCAAGGCGACTTTGTCCGGCCCCGGGGTCCGGACGCAAGCGGCTCGGAATCGGCGTCGGTCCGGTCCGGGTTGCGCGGCCGCTGAGCCCATGCAGGCCGGTGGCCGCTTGACCGTTTCCGTGGTCACGCCCTCGCTCAATCAGGGCGGCTTCTTGGGCCGCACCCTGCAAAGCGTCGCGCAGCAAGATTACCCTGGGCTGGAGCACGTCGTCGTCGACGGCGGCAGCGCGGACCAGACCCTGGCGATCCTGCGCGCCGCGGCCAGGCCGGGGCTGAGCTGGGTGTGCGAGCGCGATCGGGGGCCGGCGCATGCGGTGAACAAGGGCATCGCGCGCAGCCGCGGCGACATCGTGGCGTGGCTCAATTGCGGCGACGTCTTGTGCCCGGGAGCGATCGCGACCATCGCCGGCGTTTTTGCCGCGCACGAAGACGTCGACGTGGTTTATGGCGAGATCGATCCGCTGGATGTCGCCGGGGTCCTGGCGGAACACGACCGCCCCGCTCCTTTTGATCTGCACCGCTTGCACGAGACCTGCCTGCTCAGCCGGCCGGCGACATTTTTTCGGCGCCGCTGCACCGCGCAGTACGGCCTGCTGGACGAACGCTTGCGCTACTGGGCGGACTACGAGTACTGGCTGCGCCTGGGTCGCGCCGGGGCCCGGTTCGCCTTCGTGCCGGTCAGGCTCGCCGGCGCCCACCACGACCAGGACGCCAGGCCGCCGGCTGCGCGGCTGGCTGCCCACCGCGAGATCATCGACATGTTCCTGCGCCTGCAGGGCAGCGTTCCCGATGCCTGGCTGGTGGCGTACGCTGCCGCCAGCGTCGGTCGCCGTCTGCAACGCGAGCGCAATCCTTGGCGCTTTGGCGTCGAGGAGGCCTGCATCAGCCTGCTGGCATCCTTGCGCTGGAACCACGCAATTTCCGCCTCTTTGTGCCGCCGCCTGGGCGCGCGCCGGGAGCCGTTTCGCTCGCGGCGCCGGCCCAGCGCGGACGTGACCTAGCCCGAGGCGAGGTTCGCGCAAAGCGCGGCGCGCGCGGACGCGCACGGACGCGCCGGTTGGCGCCGATCCTAGGTGGAGGCTGCCGGCGCCAGCAGCGCCTCGATGTCTTCGATGCCCAGCGCGCGGGCCAGCCCGGCCTCGTCGCCGAGCAAGGCCTGGGCGAGCTTGGCCTTGCGTTCTTGCAGCGAGCGCATGCGCTCCTCAATCGTGCCGGCGCACAGCAGGCGGTAGACAAAGACCGGCTTGTCCTGGCCGATGCGGTGGGCGCGATCGGTCGCCTGGGCTTCGACCGCGGGGTTCCACCAAGGATCGTAGTGGATCACCGTGTCGGCCGTGGTCAGGTTCAGCCCGGTGCCGCCGGCCTTCAGACTGAGCAGGAACAGCGGCACTTTGCCCTGCTGGAACTGCTCGACCGCGCCGGCCCGGTCGCGCGTCTCGCCGGTGAGCAGCGCGTAGCGTATGCCGCGCGCCCGCAGGGCTTGCTCGATGAGCGCCAGCATCGAGGTGAACTGCGAGAACAGCAATACGCGGCGTCCTTCGACGAGCAGGCCGTCGAGCATTTGCAGCAGCAAGTCGAGCTTGGCCGACTCGGAGACGGCCCGCGCGCTGGCCAGATCGACTAGGCGCGGGTCGCAGCAGACCTGACGCAGCTTGAGCAGGGCGTCGAGCACGAGCACCTGGCTGCGATCGATGCCCTGCTCGGCCAAGGCGCGGCGAACGCGCTCGTGCATGCTGGCGCGTACCGCCTCGTACAGATCGCGCTGTCCGCCCTCGAGTGCGACATAGCGCTCGATTTCGGAGCGCGGCGGCAGCTCCGGTGCCACCTCGTCCTTGCGTCGGCGCAGCACGAAGGGGCGAATGCGCGCCGTCAGATGAGCGCGGCGCTCCTCGTCGCCGTGCTTCTCGATGGGCACTCGGTACAGGCGCGAGAAGCTGGCCTGGTCGCCCAGCAGACCCGGCGCCAGCCAGTCGAACTGCGCCCACAGCTCGCCCAGGTGGTTCTCCATCGGCGTTCCGGTCAGCGCCAGGCGGTGCGTCGCCTTGAGCATGCGGATCGCCGCGGCCGCCTGCGTGCGCGGATTCTTGATGTTTTGCGCCTCGTCGACGATCAGCAGGTGGAATTCGCGTTCGGGCATTTGCTCGTTGAGCTGATCGATGTCGCGCGCCAGCAGGGCGAAGCTCGTTACCACAAGGTCGGACTGGGCGATCCGCTCGAAGTCGCGCCGCCGGTCCGTGCCGTGCAATTGCAGCGTGCGCAGGTTCGGGGCAAAGCGTGCTGCCTCGGCTACCCAGTTGTGCACCAGCGAGGTCGGCGCGATCACCAGCGCCGGCGTCTGCAGGCGACCTTGTTCCTTTTCCAGGCAGATGTGGGCCAGCGTCTGCAGCGTCTTGCCCAGTCCCATGTCATCGGCGAGCAAACCGCCCAGTCCGTACTGGCGCAGGAACTGCAGCCAGTTCAGGCCAGCCAACTGGTAGGGCCGCAGTTGCGCCTGAAGGCTGCGGGGAACCTGCGCGGCTTCGACGTGGCGGAAATTGGCCAAGCGGTGGGCGAACTGGCGCAGGTCCGGTGCGCCGACCCAGGTGAGCTGGCCGCGGTCGGCCAGCGTGACCACGCGCGCCAAGTCGAGCCGCGACATGCGCAGCACGCGGTTGGAGCGGGCCAGCCGGCCGCCGGCGGCGTGAGGCGAGCGCGCAAGCTTGCCGCGGCGCTTGGTGTCGCCCAGCTCCACCAGGGTCTCGAGCAGCGGAGCGATGCGCTCCCAGGGCAGGCGCACGATGTGCTTGGGATCGATGCGCACCTGGAGCGTGCGCCCCTGTTGCGCGCCCCAGGGATGCTCGGCATCGCGGCCGCGCCCTGCGCTGGCGCGCGCCTCGGCCAGCGCCGTCTCGAGCAACGGCAGCAGCGGCACGCGTTTTTCGCCCAGCTTAAGCCCCAGTTCCAGGTCGAACCAGTCCTTGCCCGGCGCCTCGCGGACATTGACCTCCAGATCGCTGATCTCGACGACCTGCCAGGGAAAGTCGTCGTCGACTTCGACTTTCCAACCCTGCTTGCGCCATTGGCCGACCGATTCATCGAGCAGGTGCGCCGCGGCATCGTCGCGGATCTGGAACGCCGACTCGCTGCTGCGCCGGCCCTGCGGCGCGCCGACGTAGGACCACGGCGTGGCCCCGGCTTCTTGCAGCTGGGCGATCACGCGTTCGACCTGGCGGGCATCGGGCGCGGCGTCCACCACTTCGCCGTCGACCACCAGGCGGCTTTGCGCGCGCTGCAGCGGCACCTGGATCCCGTCGATACGCAAGGAAACGTACAACGCGGCATTGGGCGCGGGACGGTTGGACGCCGGCCCCTCGATGAGGGTGGCATGCGCGGCGCCCAGCCGTACGCAGACCGTGCCCAGACCGTGGGCGATGCGATGCTGGGCGGGCGGCGCCTCGGGCTCGGGAGACGCCTCGGCCTGAGCCAGCGCGGTCCAGGGACGGGAGAACGACGGCGTCAAGGCGGGAGCGACCGCGTCCCCCCACTGCGGTTGCCATTGAAAAAGCACGGCCGCAGCGTGTTTGCACAGATGGCCGATGGGGCAGGAGCAATGGGATTCGATTTCCACCTGCGCCCCGGCGCTCTTGCGCATCAGGCGCACGCCGACCTGGTAGCGGCGCTGCTCCAGGCCGGCGCCTTGCTCCGAGCCGCGCACTTGGCCGCGCAGTTCGATCAAGTTGCTCGAGAGCACCTCGAGTTCCAGCGTGGAGACGCGCCCGGCCTGCATGACTTCGCGGCCGCGCTGCAGGCTGCGGGCATGGAAGATTCTCTCCAGGTCGCGTGCCGTGGGCAAGAAGGGCGCGACGTCATTGCCGCGGGCCGCACGCATCAGGGATCCTTGCGCAAATCGCGGCGGCGATCCGCGGCGTCTGCCGCGCCGTGGCCGCTCGCGAAGGTGGGGAGCAGACCGGGGCCACGCATGGCTAGCGCCGGCGCCTTGGCTTTGTCAGCGGGATGATTCAATCGATCCGATCCGTAGCATCGTGCGTTGCTTCCAGCGCGGGGCGCTCAACCGCCGCGCGTTCGTCGGCGCGCCGGGGAAGGCGCCGCCACAGGCGGCTGGGAAACAGGAACAGGCTCAGGTACAAGGCCGCCAGGGCGAGAAAGCCGCCAAAACTGACGTAGTCGGGCACGCCTGCCAGCCAAAGCACGGTGCCCGTCGCGCCCATTGCCAGGTTGCCGCCGAGCAGCCAAGCCAAGGCCTGCGAAGCGCGCAGGCCGCGGCGCAGCAGCAGGTGGTGGACATGGCCTCGGTCCGGCAGCGCCGGGTCGCGCCGGCGGATGACCCGGCGCAGGGTCACGGTGAACAAGTCGAGCAGGACCACGCCCACGACCCAGAGCATGACCACCGGGGGCACGCGTTCGCCAGCGCGCTGCGTGAGCTCGACCGAGAACCAAGCGACGACGAATCCCAGTATCAGGCTGCCGGTGTCCCCCATGAACGTGCGGCGCGCGCCGCGCAGGGGATGGGGCAGGTTAAACAGCAGGAATCCGGCCACGGCCCCTAGCATCACCACCAGAAATTTGAAGGCATTGATCTCGTCCAAGAGCGCCGCAAACAGTGCGAAAAATCCCAGGACGCCAAATGCCAGTCCGCCGGCCAGCCCGTCGATTCCGTCGAGCATATTGAAGCCGTTGATCACGGCGATGGTGGCAAACACGGTCAACGGGATGCCCCAGTTGCGCAGTTCAAAAGGTCCGCGTGCGAACAAGTCGCCCAAGTCGAGCAGGTAGAGCCCGGCCCAGGAGGTCATGAACAAGGCGGCGACGAGCTCGACGCCGAGCTTGCCGCGCGGGGAAACCTCGCCCAGATCATCGAGCAGGCCGATGGCCACGAGCAATCCCATCGCGACCAGCAAGATCGCGTACTCGGATAGCACCGGCGCGGAAACCAGCAAAGTGGCCGTGAAGCCGGCGGCCATGGCGATCCCGCCGGTCAGCGGGATCGAATCGCCGTGGCGCTTGCGCCCACCGGCGTGGTCGAGCAGGCCGAATCGCTGTGCCGGCCGTCGCAGCCAGACAATAGCAAGCGCCGTCAGCAGGCAAGCCAGCAGGGCTTGGACAAAGAACGTCACGTCGGTTTTTCCCGTCCGGACACGAAACGCAACTGCACATTATGCCGAGTTTTGGGATTCGCCGCGAATAACCGCTGCTGCGGCCGCTCTGGGGCGGCTCCGAGGTCGCAATGGGCGGCGGCACTCGCGTCGCGGCCGGGCGCCTTGCCACCGGCGCCCCGACCGCACTTCAGCCGCGCACCCCGCGCACGCGCTGCAGCAGCGCGGTCGTGGACCGCTGGTGCTCGAAGGCGATGGCAACGGCCCTGGCCCCCCAGGTTCGTGCCAGGCGGGCCTCGGGGGTGGCTTGCACGTCATAGTCGCCGCCTTTGACGTAGATGTCCGGGCGGACGATTTCGAGCACCGGCAGGGGCACGGGTTCGTCGAAGATGGTTACCAGGTCCACGCATTCGAGGGCGGCCAAAATCGCCGCACGGTCGTCCTGGCCGTTGACCGGGCGGTCTTCGCCCTTGCCCAGGGAGCGCACCGAGGCATCGGAATTGACCGCTACCACTAGGCTGGCGCCCAGCGCCCGGGCGCGCGCCAGGTAGGTCACGTGGCCGCGGTGCAGGATGTCGAACACGCCGTTGGTGAGCACGACCGGCCGGGCCAGGCCGGGCAGGCGCGCGGACAATTCCGCGCGCGTGACGATTTTGTGTTCGAAGGACGGGGCAGGTGGGCTCATGGCGGTCCTTGCGTGATCGAGCGGTCAGCTGGATTGGTTGTCCGCGCTGACCGGCAAAGCCAGCCGCGCGTGCAGCCCCGGGTCGGCCACGGCCAGCGCCAGGCTGGCATAGCGCAGGCTCACGCTGCCCTCGATGCAAGCTTCGGTGGGCAACTCGCGGCCGTCCTTGCCCAGCAGGACGCGGGTGCCCACGCCGGCGGACAGCCCGGCGCGCATGTCGTCGCACTTGTCGCCGAAGAACACCGAGTGCTCCAGATCGATCTGCAGTTCGCGCGCCGCCTGCAGCAGCATGCCCGGCGCCGGCTTGCGGCATGGGCAGACCACGCGCAGCGCACCCTGCGCCAGGGTCGGGTGATGCGGGCAGTGATACACGGCGGCGATGGCGACGTCCCGGTCGGCAAAACGCGCGCACATCCACGCCGTCAAGCGGGCAAAATCTTCTTCCGAGTACATGCCGCGACCGATGCCGGCCTGATTGGTGACCACCACCAGCAGCAGGCCGGACCGCGCCAGCGCCGCCGCGGCGTCGAACACGCCGGGGATGAACTCGAAGTCCTCGACCCGGTAGACGTACCCGTGATCGACGTTGATGACGCCGTCTCGGTCGAGGAAGGCCGCGCGCCGCCGCAGAGCCGTCATCGCCCCGGGCCTTTGCTAGGAGTTTTTCAGCAGCCAGCGTACGTAGGCCGAAACCCCCTGCTCGACGCTGAGCGCGCTGTGCTCGAACCCGGCGGCGCGCAGATTTGTCAGGTCGGCCTGCGTAAAGGCCTGGTACTTGCCCCGCAGCGCCACGGGAAAGGGGATGTATTCGATCGTCCCATGGCTCGCCGCCTGGTGCAGCGTCAACGCCGGCTGGCCATTGGCCTCGCGCAGGGCGTTGACCACGGCCAAGGCCACGTCGTTGAAGCTTTGCGCCCGCCCCGTGCCGAGGTTGTACACGCCGCTCACCGGCCGGTCCCAGAAGTGCAGGTTGCCCTTGACGACGTCGTCGACGTGGATGAAGTCGCGCCGTTGATCGCCGTTCTCAAAGCCGTGGCTGCCCTCGAACAGCTTGACCTTGGCTTCGCTGCGAAACTGGTGAAAGTGATGGAAGGCGACCGAGGCCATCCGCCCCTTGTGGCTTTCGTGCGGGCCGTAGACGTTGAAGTAGCGCAGCCCGACGACCGGCGTCTTGCTGCCCGCGTCGAGCCGACGGCGCACGAGATGGTCGAACAGGAGCTTGGAGTAGCCGTAGACGTTGAGCGGCCGCTCGGCGCTGCGCACCTCGGAAAACACCGGCCCCATGCCGTAAACGGCAGCCGTGGAGGCGTAGATCAGGACGATGCCGGTGCTTTGGCACCAGTCGAGCAACTCCGCCGAAAATCGGTAGTTGTTGGCCATCATGTACCGCCCGTCCATCTCCATCGTGTCGGAACAGGCACCCTGGTGGAAGACGACATCGGGTCGGGGTATTTCGCGCCGGCGCATGCGTTCGAGAAACTCGCCCTTGTCCAGGTAGTCGGCGATATCGAAATCGGCCAGGTTGCGGAATTTTTCCGAGCGCGTGAGGTTGTCCACGGCCAGGATGTCGTTCTCGCCGCGAGCGTTGAGCGCGCGCAGCAAGTTGGCGCCGATGAAGCCGGCCGCCCCGGTGACGATGATTCTCATGACTCAGGACCCCTGCGCGCCAACCCCATTTGAACCGAAGAGTTCCGCAAAGCTCGTGGTTGCGGTGCCCAGCTTGCCCACGACGATACCACCGGCCCGATTGGCCGTTGCGACCGCATCGCGCAACGGACGGCCCAGGGCCATCATGACGCCGAGCACGGCGATGACCGTATCGCCGGCCCCGCTCACGTCGAACACCTCGCGCGCCTGGGTAGAGATGCTCCAGGCATCGTCCTGCGTGAACAAGGTCATGCCCTCCTCGCTGCGCGTGAGCAGCAGTGCCTCGAGCCCGAGGTGCTGGCGCAGTTTCTGGGCACGCCGATTCAAGTCCTCCTCGTCGCGCCATTTCCCAATGACTTCGCGCAGTTCGGCGCGATTGGGCGTGACCATGGTGGCCCCGGCATAACGGGCGTAGTCGTCGCCCTTGGGGTCGACCAGCACCGGTCGTCGCGCCGCGCGCGCCAAATCGATCATGCGCGTGATGTGCGTCAGCCCGCCTTTGCCGTAGTCGGACAGGATCACCAGGTCGTAGTGCTCCAGCAGCTTTTCGAACTGCCCCAGATGCGCGTTGAGCACCTCGGCCTCGGGCGTGCTCTCGAAGTCCACGCGCGCCAGTTGCTGGCGCCGCGCGATGATGCGTAGCTTGACCGTCGTGGACAAATTGGCGTCGACGTGCAGGTGATTGCCGATCCGATCTGCGGCCACCAGCCGGCCGATCGTGCGTCCGGGCTCGTCGTCGCCGACGACGCTGAGCAGTCCGGCCTGGGCGCCCAAGGCGACGATGTTGCGCGCCACGTTGGCCGCGCCACCCAGGCGCTCCTCGGATTGGCCTACCCGCACCACCGGCACCGGGGCTTCAGGGGAAATGCGCTCGACGTCGCCAAACCAGTAGCGATCGAGCATGACGTCGCCGACGACCAGGACACGGACGCGCTGCAGATCCTGAGGGGTCATGGAATAGTCCTATTGCCGGTACCGCAGAGCGTCGATCATCGCATCGATTCGCGTCGATTGCCAATCGCCGCGCACGGGTCCGGCGCAGACCCACCGGTTGCCGATGGGACGGTCCACGGAACTGGCAGTCTGCAGATGCGGCGGTCTATCGCGGCGCAAGAGCGGCTTTGCGCAACGAGGCAACATGCGCGTCGACCATCTCCGCAATCATCGCTTCGAACGAGATCGTCGGCGCCCAGTCCAGTTGCCGGCGCGCCTTGGTCGCGTCGGCAACGGTGGGTCCGGTTTCGTTCGGGCGCAGGAAACGCGCGTCGGTGGTGACGAACTCTTGCCAGTCTTTGCCGACATAGCTGTAGGCCGCCTGGCAAAAGTCGCGCACGGTACGCAGCTTGCCGGTGCCGATGACGAAATCGTCGGCTTGCTCGAGCTGCAGCATGCGTCGCATGGCTTCAACGTAGTCGCGCGCATGGCCCCAGTCGCGAGCCGCATCGAGATTTCCCAGGCTGAGTTTGCCATCGTGCACGATCGGCTCGCCCTCCTCGTTAAGGGCCCTGGACTCGCGCACGCCCAGCTTGGCGCAGGCCGCCCCGAGGGTGATCTTCTGCGTCAGAAAATGCATGCGCCGCAACGGGCTCTCGTGATTGAACAAGATCCCGCAGGAAATAAAGATGCCGTAACCGCGCCGGTAGACGTGCGCGATCTCGTGCGCGTACACCTTGGCAGCGGCGTAGGGGTTGGCCGGACGAAATGGCGTACTCTCGTTTTGCGGCGAGTCCGTCACGGCGCCGAACATCTCCGAGGACGAGGCGTGGTACACGCGGCACCGTGGCGCGAAGCGGCGCACCGCCTCGAATAGCCGGTGCGGGCCCATGGCGGTGATTTCCCCGGTGTCCAGCGGTTGCGCCCAGGATGCGCCGGGGGCCGACTGCGCCGCCAGGTTGTAGACCTCGTCGGGCTGGTGATGCAACAGCGCGTCGACGAGGTCGACCGAATTGGCGGCGTCGCCAAAGAAAAGCGTGATGCGCTGGAAAAGCGCCTGCAAATCGGTGCGCGCCAGCAGCGAGGGGCGGCGACCGAAGCCGATGACCTCGTAGCCGCGCTCGAGCAGGTCCTGCGCCAGGAGCACGCCGTCCTGGCCGGTGATGCCGGTGATCAACGCTCGTGTCATTTGGGTCCGATCCTCTTGGGGTTGCCTTCGCGCAGGGTTGCCTTCGCGCGACCGTGCCATAGCATCCGGCCGCGGCTCAGTGGGCCGACGCAGCCACCTCCCGGGCCAGCGCATCGACCAGGCGCGGGATCGGCCAGCGCCAATCCGGCAACGTCAGGCCAAAGCGCTGGGCCAGCAAGGAATTGTCCAGGCGCGAATTCATCGGCCGCGGCGCCGGCGCGGCGAAGGTGCTGGCCGGGACGGCGACGATGTTGTCCGGGGCGACGCGTATGGGCATGCCGGCCGCACGCGCCTGCTCGATCAGCAACGACGCGTACTCATGCCAGGTGGTCACGCCCGAAGGCACCAGATGATAGGTACCGAACGGGTGCTGAGCCGGCTCGGATGGCACCGAACCCGATCCGTCCGGCGGTCGAGACGCCGATTGCGCCGGGGCGCGCCGCAGCGCATGCAGCAGCAGCGCCGTGACGTCGGCAATGAGCTCCGCGCTCGTGGGCACGCCGAACGTGTCGGCGACGACCTGTAGCCGATCCATCGTCTGCGCGCGCTCGAGGATGGTGCGGGCGAAATTGCGTCCGCGCGCCGCGTAGACCCAGCTCGTGCGCAAAATCAGGTGTTCGCAGGCAGGGACCGCGCGGATGGCTTCTTCGCCGGCCAGCTTGCTGCGGCCATAACTGCTCAAGGGCCCGGGCGCATCGGCTACGGCGTAGGCGCCGTCCTTCTTGCCGTCGAACACGTAGTCGGTGGAATAGTGGATGAGCAAGGCGCCGTGCGCGGCCGCCGCCTGGGCCATCTCGCCGACCGCCGTGCCATTGATCCGGAGCGCCAGTTCCGGCTCGGACTCGGCCCGGTCGACCGCCGTGTAGGCGGCCGCGTTGACGATCACGTCCGGGCGATGGCGTTCGATCGTCGCGCGCACGGGTTGCGCCAGATCCGCTTCGCGGCGGCCCAGCGCGGTCAGCGTGCCCAGCGGACTGAGCGAGCGCTGCAGTTCCCAGCCAACCTGGCCGTTGGCGCCAAACAAGAGAATATTCATTTCACGCAATATGGTTCGTCGGTTCGCAACCCGGGCAAGTATCCCGCATTGTGGCCATCGTTGCCCGCCCGGGGCGCAGGCCAAATGCCGGCGCCGACTACGAGCGGCGACAGCGGCGGGCTGCGTGCACTAGAATCCTCGCCCAGGGTTGCGCGACCCTCCCGCGGATCTTCCTCGGGCAACCGGCCTAAGACGTCGATGATTCTTGTTACAGGTGGTGCCGGGTTTATCGGTTCCAATTTTGTGGTGGATTGGCTGACCCGGGAGCCGGCTGCGCCGTCGCCGGAGCCGGTGCTCGTCCTGGACGCGCTCACGTACGCCGGAAACCTGGCCAATCTGGGCTCGGTGCGCGATCACGGCGGGCTGCGATTCGTGCGCGAGGACATCTGCAATGGACCGGCCGTGCTGGCGTTGCTGCGTGCCCATCGGCCGCGGGCGATCGTGCATTTTGCCGCCGAGAGTCACGTCGATCGCTCGATCCTGGGGCCGGCCGAATTCGTCCGCACCAACATCCAAGGTACGTTTGCCCTGTTGGAGGCGGCGCGCAGCTTCTTGGGCGAGATCCCGGCGGCGGAGCGGGATGCCTTTCGTTTCTTGCACGTGTCCACCGACGAGGTGTACGGATCCCTGGGTCCAGACGATCCGCCCTTCTCGGAGACGACGGCCTATGCGCCCAACAGCCCGTATTCGGCGTCGAAGGCCGGCTCCGACCACTTGGTACGTGCCTACCACCATACGTACGGACTGCCGACGCTGACGACCAACTGCAGCAACAATTACGGCCCCTTCCAGTTTCCCGAGAAGCTCATTCCACTGGTGCTGCTGCACGCGCTGGCAGGCAAGCCCCTGCCCGTATACGGTGACGGCCGCAACGTGCGCGACTGGCTGTACGTCGGCGATCATTGCGGCGGCATTCGCGCCGTGCTCGAGCGCGGCCGGCCTGGGTCAGACCTACAACATCGGCGGCCGCACCGAGATGCAGAATATCGCCGTGGTGCAGGCGGTCTGCGCCACGCTCGATGAGCTGCGGCCGCGACCGAGCGGCTCCTACGCCGACCAGATCACGTTCGTCAAGGACAGGCCCGGCCACGACCGGCGCTATGCGATCGATTGCCGCAAGATCGAGTCCGAGCTTGGCTGGATCCCGGCGGAGACTTTTGCATCGGGGATACGCCGGACCGTTGCCTGGTACCTGGATGCGGCCGAGTGGGTTGAGCAGGTGACGAGTGGCAGGTACCGCGCTTGGGTTGACCTGCAAGCCGAAGCGTGAGCGCAGCCCGAGGCGCAAACTCATCGGCACAAAGCCGCGAGAGGAACTGAAAATGGAGGGCAATTCGAGCGCTCGACGCAAGGGCATTATTCTTGCCGGAGGATCGGGCACGCGCCTTTACCCCGTGACGCAGGCCGTTTCCAAGCAACTGCTGCCGGTCTACGACAAGCCCATGGTGTATTACCCGCTGAGCACGCTGATGCTCGCCGGCATGCGCGACATCCTGGTGATTTCCACGCCGGCGGACACGCCGCGTTTTGCCGATTTGCTCGGCGACGGCGCCCAGTGGGGGCTGAATCTGTCCTACTGCGTGCAGCCATCGCCGGACGGGCTGGCCCAGGCCTTCATCCTGGGACGCGACTTTGTCGGTTCCGACGCCGCGGTGCTGGTCCTCGGAGACAACATCTTCTACGGCCACGATCTGGTCCATCAGCTGCAGCGGGCCAACGCTCGCAGCTTCGGGCGCGACGGTGTTCGCCTACCGCGTCAACGATCCGGAACGATACGGGGTCGTCGAGTTCGACGACCGCGGGCGTGCGGTAAGTATCGAGGAAAAACCCTCGCAGCCGCGTTCGCACTACGCGGTCACCGGGCTGTATTTTTACGACAACCGCGTGCTCGACATCGCAGCGGCACTCAAGCCCTCGGCGCGCGGCGAACTGGAGATCACCGACCTGAACCGCCATTATCTGCAGCAAGGCAACTCTTAACGTCGAGACGATGGGGCGAGGCATGGCCTGGCTGGATACGGGCACCCACGAATCCTTGCTGGACGCGGCGCAATTCATACAGACGATCGAGCGGCGCCAGGGTCTGAAGATCGCCTGTCCCGAGGAGATCGCGTTTCACCAGGGCTGGATCGGCGCCGAGCAGATCGAGCGGCTGGCCAAGCCGCTGGCCAAGAATGAATACGGCAAGTACTTGATGGGCCTGCTGCGCGAGCCGGCAGCGTGCTTCCCAACCGAGCGCACAAAATAATTGAGGCGACATCCCATGGGCGACATCCGGGTCACGCGCGCCGAACTGCCGCAAGTCCTCGTGCTCGAACCCCGGGTGGTCGGCGATGCGCGCGGATTCTTTCTCGAAAGCTGGAATGCCAGGGATTTCCAGGGGGCAACGGGCCTGGACGTGGCTTTCGTGCAGGACAACCATTCGCGCTCGGCGCGCCACGTGCTGCGTGGCATCCACTACCAGGTGGTCAGGCCCCAGGGCAAGCTGGTGCGCGTCGTCAGCGGCGCGGTGTTCGACGTGGCGGTGGATCTGCGCAAGTCGTCGCCGGCATTCGGCCGCTGGGTGGGCGTCGAGCTATCGGCGGACAACCACAAGCAGTTGTGGATACCGCCGGGCTTCGGCCACGCGTTCTTGGTGCTGAGCGAATTTGCCGACTTCCTGTACAAGACCACGGACTATTGGAGTCCCGGACACGATCGGGCATTGCGCTGGGACGATCCGACGGTGGGCATTGCCTGGCCTCTGTCGGGCGCGCGGCCGGTGCTGTCCGACAAGGACGGCCGGGCGCCGCTATTGGCGGACGCGGAAGTCTATGACTGAACGCCGGCGGCGATTCCGGCTGCGATGGCCAGTCGCATGACGTGGCGCCACCCGATCTCCCAGCCTTATTCCTCGAAAGATGCTCGACGGCATGCCGGACAACGCGTCGACCCCGCCCTTCACGGTTTCCATCGTCAGTCATGGCCAGGGGGCGCTTTGCTCGCAACTGCTGGCCGACCTCGCGCGGCACGCGCCCGGCGAGGTGGCCAAGGTCGTCCTGACGCTCAATATTGCAGAAGAGCTGCAGCTGGACACGGGACTGCCGTTTCCCGTTGAACTCGTGCGCAATGCGCGCGCGCGCGGCTTCGGCGAAAACCACAATCGGGCCTTCGCGCACTGCCAGACGGATTTTTTTGCAGTGCTAAATCCCGACCTGCGCATCGCGCAAGATCCGTTTCCCGCCTTGTTGCGCTGCCTTGCCGATCCGGCCGTGGGCGTCGCCGCGCCGGTGGTGTGCGAAGCCGATGGCGCGGTCGCCGATTTTGTCCGTCCCTTGGTAACCCCTGCGCAGTTGCTGCGCCGGCGCATCGGCTCGAACCGTCCGACCCGCGAGGCGGCCCGTGCGGATTGGATCGCCGGGATGTTTCTGGCGTTTCGACGCGACGTCTATGCGGATCTGCACGGCTTCGATACGCGCTATTTCTTGTATTGCGAGGATGTGGACATCTGTGCCCGCATACGGCTCCGGGGGCTGCGTCTGGAAGTCGCGCGCGAAGCCACGGTGATGCACCTGGCGCAGCGCGCCTCGCGTCGCTCGCTGCGGCGCATGTTCGTGCACATCCGCAGCCTGCTGCGGCTCTGGTCGTCGCCGGTGTACCGCAGCTACCGCAAGTTGTTGCGCAGCCAGGCTGCTAATACATAAGTGACATAAGCGAGATCCTTGGCGCAGCGCGAGGACGTGGATCTCGAAGCGGCTGCTTAAGGGCACGGTGCTTGTCGGCAGTGGCCGACACCCCCGCCGCACGGTGACTGCCGGTAAACTCCCGGCGACGGCAACCGGGGGCGAAAAGTATGCGGCGCGTATTGGTGACCGGCGGTGCGGGGTTTCTCGGCTCGCATCTTTGCGAGCGGCTGCGTCAAGGACGGCGACGAGGTTCTTTGCGTCGACAATTTTTACACCGGCCGGCGCCGCAACGTCGAGGCGCTGCTCGATTCAAAGGCCTTCGAGCTGATGCGGCACGACGTCTGCTTCCCGCTCTACGTCGAGGTGGACGAGATCTACAACCTGGCCTGCCCGGCCTCGCCGATCCACTACCAGTTCGATCCGGTGCAGACGACCAAGACCAGCGTGCACGGCGCCATCAACATGCTGGGCCTGGCCAAGCGCGTCAAGGCCAAGATCCTGCAGGCCTCGACTTCAGAGGTCTACGGCGATCCGGAGGTGCACCCGCAGCCGGAGAGCTACTGGGGGCGGGTCAATCCGATCGGCATCCGCAGCTGCTACGACGAGGGCAAGCGCTGCGCCGAGACGCTGTTCTTCGACTACTGGCGCCAGCACAATCTGCGCATCAAGGTCGTGCGCATCTTCAACACCTACGGCCCGCGCATGCACCCCAACGACGGGCGCGTGGTGTCCAACTTCATCGTGCAGGCGCTGCGCGGCCAGGACATCACGATCTACGGCAGCGGCGAGCAGACGCGCAGCTTTTGCTACGTGGATGACCTGATCGAGGCCTTCGTACGCACGATGGCAACGGCGGACGACTTCACCGGGCCGGTCAATATCGGCAACCCGGGCGAGTTCACCATGCTCGAGCTTGCCGAGATGATCTTGAAGCTCACCGGCTCGCGCAGCAAGCTGGTCTTCGAGCCCTTGCCCGCCGATGATCCGCGCCAGCGGCAGCCCGACATCGCGCTGGCGCGGGAGCAGCTGGCCTGGGAGCCCAAGGTGGGGCTCGACGACGGCTTGCGCGAGACGATACGGTATTTCCGGGGCCTGCTGCAGGCATAGAGGAACCGCCGGGTTCCGAGGGTCGGTGGATGCGCCGGAGCCGATGCCGGCGCAACGGGCCACTTCGACGTCGCCGCGGCAGGCGCTGGCAGCTCGATGAGCCGGGCGGACCGGGAGGCTGCCCGCGGCCTTTGGGCTGGCGCCAGCGCGCTTCGAGTCCCGGGGCGCGACCTTGGCGTCTTTGCTACCATTGTGACCATGTTCGCTACGCTAAATATCTTTGGTGGTTGCCTTGCCGGGCTGCGCCCGGGGTGCGGCGGCAGGACCGTCGCCGCCCTGATGGATGGGTGCTGGTCGGCGCGCCGCCGGGCCGGGTTCACCTTGATTGAAATGCTGGTGGTGATGGTCATCATCGGTTTGCTGGCCGGACTGGTGGGACCGCGGCTTTTTTCCAAGGTAGACCAGTCCCGGGTTCAGACCGCGCAGGCCCAGGTCAAAATGCTGCGCGGCGCGGTCGAATCGCTGCGCCTGGACATCGGCCGCTATCCGACCGAGGACGAGGGCCTGGGGCTGCTGTCCAAGCCGCCGGCCGATCCGGCGCTGGCGGCCCGCTGGCGCGGACCTTACCTCGAAGATGCGTTGCCGCTGGACCCCTGGCAGCATGCGTACCAGTATTCGCTACCGGGGGCCGATGGACAACCCTTTGCGCTGTACTCGCTGGGCGCCGATGGCAAGCGCGGAGGCGAGGGCGATGACCGCGACATCGGGATTTTGCCCCCGTCCTAGCAGCCGACCGGACCGGGGTTTGCCGGTGCGGCGTGCTCTGCGCGCCGCCGGCTTTACGCTCATCGAGCTGCTGATCGTTTTCGCGCTGATCGCGCTCGTCACGGGCCTGGTGGTGCCGGCGGGGGTGCGCGCCATCGAAAACGAACAGCGCCGGGGCGCGATGGCGGACCTCCAAGCGGTCTTGGCCGCGTTGCCGTTGCGCGCGTTTCACGGCGGGCACGTATTGAGCGTCGATGCCGCGGCGCTGCGCGCGCAGCTTCCCGATGCGCCCCGGAGCCTGGTGATCGAGTCCGGCGCACCGCTGGTTTACGCGGCCAACGGCATGGCCGGCGGCGGCCAGGTGCGTGCGGGCTTTGGCGACGGCGCCTGGGAGACCTTCAACATCGATCCGGTGACGGGAACGGTGAAACGTGCCGGGAACGCGCCTTGAGGAAACGCCTTCAAGACGAGCGGACGGTGCAGGGCGCGGCCGGCCCGTTACTATGCGCGTCTGATTTGCCGTTTGCCTGGCTGCACCGCGGCGCGGGGCCTTTCTTGCGTGAACTCTTGTCGGTGAAACCGAAACGATGACTCTTGCTGCTGCAACTTCGGCGGCGTCTGCAACGTCGCAATCTGTGCCGGCCCGCGCTGCGCTGATCGGCGAGCTGCTGATCGCCCAAGAAAAGGTGAGCGAGGCTGACGTGACGCAGGCGCTGGCGTTTCAGCAGGCCCACGGCGGCCGCCTGGGTGCAATTTTGGTGCGCATGGGCGCCCTGTCCGAGGAGGCATTGCTGCCGGTGCTCTCGGAGCAACTCGGATTCGCGCAACTTGATCCGGAGCAATTTCAGCTCGCGCAGGACGAATCGGAAGGAGCCGATGATGCCTGGATGGGCGCCTGGATGCGCGAGCACCGGGTGCTCCTGTGGCGCGATGCCGAGGGTGCGCTGCACGTGGCCGCCAGCGATCCGCTGAACGTGACCATCGCCGATGCGCTGGCCGAGCGCCTGCCGGGCGAGCGGATAACCTGGCTGCTCGCGCGCGAGCAGGATGTGGAGCGGCTGCTGGGCGCCCTGGGCCGGCGCGACGGCGGTGGGCCGCTCGACGAAGCGGCGCTGCGCGAGATGGCCGAGGACGCGCCCGTCATCGCCCTGGTCAACAGCCTCATCGCCGAGGCGATCGACGAGCGCGCGTCGGACATCCACGTCGAACCCGGCGAACTGCTCTTTGACATCCGCTTTCGGGTCGACGGCGTGCTGCACTCGCGCCACCGGCTGCCGATGGCCAAGTACCCGGCGGTGAGCTCGCGCATCAAGTTGATTGCGGCGCTCGACATCGCCGAGCGGCGCCTGCCCCAGGACGGCCGGGTATCGGTCCGCGCCGCGGGTCAAGAGCTCGATATCCGCGTTTCGGTGATTCCGGAGGTCCGCGGCGAGTCGATCGTGCTGCGCCTGCTGCGCAAGCATCGCAGCGATCTCAAGCTCGAGGAACTCGGGATCGCGCCGGATCATCTGGCGGAACTCGAGGGATGGCTCGAGCACCCCAACGGCTTGGTGCTGGTGACCGGTCCCACGGGATCGGGCAAGAGCACGACCTTGTATGCGGCCCTGGCGGCAGCCAACGATCTGACCCGCAAGATCATCACCGTGGAAGACCCCGTCGAATATCGGTTGCCGCACGTGATCCAGATCCAGGTGCAGGCCGATATCGGGTTTACTTTTGCTCGCGCGCTGCGCTCCATCCTGCGCCACGATCCGGACATCATCCTGGTGGGCGAAATCCGGGATCGCGAGACCGCCGAGATCGCGATACAGGCGGCGCTGACTGGCCACCTGGTTTTGGCCACGCTGCACACCAATGACGCCCTGGCGGCGATCCCGCGGCTCACCGACATGGGGGTGGAACCCTATTTGGCGGCGGCCTCGCTGCGGGCGCTGATGGCCCAGCGCCTGGTGCGCCGGGTGTGCGAATTTTGTGCCGTCGACTGCGTGCCCGATCCGTTTGCGCTGGATGCCTGGGAAAAGCTGCTGCCTCGGCTGGCGCCGGGCGTTGCCCCGCAGCCGCCACGCTGGCGCAGCGCCCCGGGATGCGCACGCTGTCGCAACACCGGGTACCGCGGGCGCTTGGCGATTCACGAACTGGTGACAGCCGATCCCGAATTGCTGCACGCGGTGGCCGCCAGCGCACCGGCGGCGCAGATCGCCGCGCTGGCCGATCGTCACGGCCGCCGTACGCTGCGCGATGACGGCCTGCTCAAGGCCGCCCTCGGCCACACGACCTGGGACGAGGTGGTGCGCGTGGTCGGCGGCAATGAAGAGCAATGAGCGCGTCATGAGCGCGTCATGATTGAGTCATGCGCGGGCGATGCCCGGGTCATGCGCGTGTCCCGCATGCGCCATGAATGACGCGGGCGGCGGTTCGCTGACGTACCGCTACCGGGCGCTCGACGCGGCCGGCAAGGCGCTTGCCGGGCAGATCGACGCCGGCGGCGAGCGTGAAGCGCTGCGGGCCTTGCTGGCCATGGGCCTGACCCCGCTAGAGGTGAGTGCGACGCAGGCGCCTGGCGCCCGGTCGGCGTCGTTGCGCATGGCGCGCCGGGCCAAGGTCGCCGATTGCATACAGTTGCTCGAAGAGCTCTCCACGTTGCTCAAGGCCGGGGTATCTCTGGGCGAGGCCATGCCTTCGCTGGCCAGCGCCTACGATCGGACGGTATTGGGCGCCCCGCTGTCGGCGATGGCGCGCAGCGTGCGCGCCGGACTGGGACTGGGGGCGGCCTTTCGCGACGCGCGCGTGCCGCTGCCGCGCTACGCGTTGGCCCTGGTCGACGCCGGGGAAGCCAGTGGCGCGATGGCCGAGGCGCTCGCCGATGCGGCCAGCCAGATGGGCGAGGAAGAGCAGATGCGCCAGGAGCTGCGCAATGCGTTGACCTACCCGGCGATCCTCGTGGCCTCGGGGATAGGCGCCATTTTGATCGTCTTTGTCGCCGTCGTGCCGCGCTTTGCGACCCTGCTCAAGGGCGGACGCGCCCAGATCCCGGCGATTTCGCGCGTGGTGATCGAGATGGGCATGGTGGTGCAGGCGCACCTGACGTTGCTGGGCGCGCTCGCCGCGTGCCTGGTGATGGCCATCGCCTTTGCGCTGCGCAGCGCGTCCGTGCGTGCCGCCGGCATCGAGGTCGCGGCTCGGTTGCCCCTGGTGCGCGGCTGGTTGCTGCCTGCCGAGATCGGGCGCTGGGCCGCCGTGCTGTCTGCGCTGCTGGCCAACCGCGTGCCTCTTTTGGAGGCGCTGCGGCTCTCCCGGGACGTGCTGACCCTCAATCAAATGAGAAGAGGTCTCGATGAAGCCCTGCGCGAGGTGCGCTCCGGCCGTGCCCTCTCCGACGTTTTCGGCACCCAGGGCTGGCTGGGCCCCACCCAGATCAACCTGATCCGCGTGGGGGAGCGCTCCGGCGAATTGCCCCGGATGCTCGCCTCGCTGGCGCGCTTGCAGACCCAGGCGGCCCGTCAGCGTGCCAAGCGTATGCTGACGCTGATCGAGCCGGCGGCGATCCTGTTCATCGGCGGGGTCATCGGATTTTTGCTCGTCGCCGTGATGCTGGCGATTACCGGTTTGAGTACCGCGAAGATCTAGCCCAGCGCTGGTGCAGTCTTGATGCGTGGAAGCAACAAATTCGCCGGCTGCGAATGCGGTTTCATCGATTGAGATGATTTGCCTGGTTTTCACTGGCTTTTCGAGGCATTCAGAGGTGCGCCGCTCGGGGAATTGTGTTAGCGTTCGCCCCGCTGCAATCACTGGCATAGCAAAATTTTTGTCAATGGGTACGGATGCCACGCAAAGGTGGGGTACCATCCCTTGACAGCAAATTAGCCAAGGCGGCAAAATCCAGGGCGACGTTGGGGTGGGCGGATATTTCTTTTACTGTGCACCTTAGCTCTCTCGGTCTTATTTACCGTTAATTCATCATTGAACGACGACGATTTCCTCTCGGAGGCTTTTACATGTCGAAGAATCTAAGTAAACGCGTGGTGGGGGCCTCTGTGGTGGCCGTAAGCGCCTTGCTCGCCACTGGTGCCGCATACGCTGGTACGGTTGTGCCTGATAGCAAATCACCGACGCTTTACGCGGTCGAAGACATCGGAGCAGCCACGCCGGTTACCGCGCCCGTCGTCACGTACACGATGGGTGTAGGGCGTACGGGGGCCAGCCAGGGCTTCGTGATCATTTACACGCTGTCCACGGGGGTGATCGATGCCACATCGGTTCCTGTTTTGACCTACACGGGTGCCGGTGCGCCCTTGATCTCCGTCAAGCGTGGTGGTGCGGGTGCCAACGACATCGTCTTTTCCGTTGACGTGACCGGAACGGCGGTTCTCGCGGGTGAAACGTTCGCGCTGAGCGGTATCAATCTGAAGAATTCCGGGCTGGGAACCTCCGGCGCGGCGGTCAACGAGACCGTGCTGCTGCTGGACCAAGGCGAAACGGCCTGCGTGGACAATTCGCCCACGGCTCCTGGCCTGATCGACTGCTCGCTGACCTCGGCGCTGGCGGTAGGGGCATTTGCCGATGACTTCGTGAACGATTGGGGTTCGGTCACCGTTCCTGGCGTCGCCGCGAACACGGGCTCCGGTTCGAATGGCATCTCAACCGTAACCGACGTGGCTGCGCCGGTGCCGCTGGCTGGATTTGTTCCGGGCTTCGTGACGACCCCGACGACGGCGAACTTCTTTATCGAAGCCGAGAACTCGAGCGCCGATGGTTGGAGCTATTTCACCAACAACGTGCAGACTCCGGTGATGAATTCTGCCGATACGGGCGCTTACGCATCGGGAGCTGGCGACTTGGTGACGCTGACCATCACCGATCCGACCGGCTTCCTGGGCTTGGCGTCGACCGGGCTCTGGTATGACCTGGATACGACGTACACGCAGAGCAAGGCCGAGACCTTCGCGGTTTCGGGCAACACGGCAACTCTTGCCAAGCTGCCCGGCAATTCGCCTGCTTTCCTCAACGCCAATTGCTGCGACTGGGAGTTGGTGTATCCGTCGGATGGCAAGACCCCGATGGGTGTTAGCCGCGTTCTGGGCGTCGCCGGAAGCATCACCCCGGCCATCGGTGCGACGCACTCGTATACCGGCAATGCAAACGCGTGGACCTGGACCAGCAACGGCACGGTCCTGCAAACGCCGTGGTTCACGACGTACGCCGGATATACCAGCCGCTTCGTGTTCCAGAACACCGGCACGAACGCTGCCACCTACAGCTCGGTTTGCATTGCGGAGACCGGCAATACCGTGACGGCAGGTTCTGCTGCTACGGGAAGCCTAGCCCCGAACTCCGAGACTGTGATTCTTGCTACGGACGTCTGCACGACCTCGGGCAACACGCGTTCGTCGGTGGTCTTCACGGTCAATGCGCCGCTGACCGCCATCAAGGGTGTCTACAATCTTGTGACGCCTGACGGTGCGGTTACCCTGCTCGACATGCACACGCCGATCGCCCAGTAAGACATACAGCAGTAGGTGGTGCGCGAAGGGGGCGTAAGCCCCCTTCGCTATTTTTGGAGTTGCTTCATGCGCACTGGCGCCTTGATCGCTTTATCGTTTTGCGTAATTCTCATCTCCTGCAGCTCTGTGCAGACGGCTCCAACGTCGACCTCCTCTTCGAGCCAGGCCGCCGCAGCCAGCGCGCCAGCCGCAAAGCCGGACGAGGGCAGTCCATGGGATCGGCTGTTGGCCAAGGCCGGCGCCGGCGACGTGGCCGCGCAGTTCTCGGTTGCCCAGGCCTACGAAAAAGGAGATGGCGCGGTCCCGCGGGACTACGAAAAGGCGTTCGAGTGGTACGGCCGCGCCGCCACCGCCGGCGATCGGGCCGCGCAGTTTTTCTATGGCGCCATGTATGCGAGCCATCGCGGCACGCACGGCGACACGCAGGAAGACATCGTAAACGCGGTCTCCTGGTATCGAAGGTCTGCCGACCAAGGCTATCTGGACGCGTTCTACCCGGTTGCCTACGCCTACGAGTTTGGACTCGGCGGTTATCCGCGGGACAACGCTCAGGCTGTCACTTGGTACACCAATTGCGCGGTCCTGGGCAACCCATTTGCCATGCGACGACTCAGCCTAGCCTATCGAAATGGTGAACTCGGTCTTGCGGTGGATGTCAAAAAAGCCGATGAGTGGGCGGCGCAGCTGGACAAGAGCGGCATGGCCAAGAGGATAGGCCCCGTTCCTATTGCCAAGCCCGCAGCCCAGTAGACGGCTGAGATGCGCGACCCGTGCGCACTCGTGTAGTCTTGGCGCGCGCGGGTGCGTGCTCGGACCGATCCTTTTGTTTGAGGGTTGGAGCGTTGACGAAATGGACCCCTTGATGAGAGCTGCACGGAGCGGTGAAGCAACGTGGTGCCCAGCCTAGTGCCCTGCAAATGAACCTGTTCATCCGTCGTTTCTTCTTCGGGTCGTTACTGCTGCTAGCTGGCTGCGCGCAAGAGCCGCTCATTCCCCCGCCGCTGGCGATTCCGCCGTCCGAAGCCCAAGCCAAGCACCCTCCGCCGCAGCTGGGCGAGAGTCATGAAACTCATTTTGAGCGGGTGGACGGGCCGGCGCTCGTGACCCCGGCGCCCAGCAAGGCACCGGCGGCAGCTGCGTCGTCCGCGCCGGTCCAAAACCCGCCGCCAGGCGTTTCCCTGAACTTTGATCAGATGACGCTGCCGGGATTCATCCAGCTCGTGTACGGGGAGATACTGCGCAAGAATGTGCAGATCGACCCCAAGGTCGCGGAGCGCAAAGACCTCGTGACATTGCGCTCGGGCGGGGTCCAGAGTCCGGAGGAAATCGAAAAGGTCGTCAAACAGGTCTTGCTGACCTACGGCCTGGCGGTCGTCGAGGCCGGCGGCCTGGTGCGTGTTATTCCCGATTCGGCGAATATGGGCTATCTGCCGGAGATACGACGCGGCTCCGCCTTGCCCGACTCCCCTGCGCAGCTGCGACCGCAGTTCTACCTGATAGAGCTCAAGAACGTCCGTCAAAGCGAGGTGACGTCCTGGATCAAGACGATGTTTGGGGAACGTCTCAAAGTCATAGAGGACCCCGGCCGCAACGCGATCGTCCTTGGCGGCGCGCCGGATACGCTGCGTAGCGCCATGGACGCCATCGCCGTGCTGGACCAACCGACGCTGGCGGGTCGCAAGAGCCTGCGCATTGCGCCACAGTTTTGGTCGGCCGAAGACTTGGCCAAGAGGCTCTACGACATGCTGACCGCCGAGGGCTATACGGTGCAGCCTGTGGGACAAGCGATGTCAGCGGGAATGCGCTACCCGGTGATACTGATGCCGGTTCCTGCCGTCAACGAGGTGTATGCCTTCGCCGCTGCCAGCGAGGTCTTGGACCATGTGCAAGCGTGGGCGCAGACCTTGGACCAGCCCAGCGGCCGAGGTATGGGAAGAAACTTCTTCGTCTACGCCGCGCAAAACGTCGATGCCAGCTCGCTGGCGAAGACCGTAACCCAATTGCTCGGCGGTGGCAGAGGGCTCGCCGGCGGCACCGGCACCAGCACTAGCACCAATACCAGTACCAGCACCGGCAGCGCGTCGGGTGGCTCCGGCAGGACCACGGGCACGAACACCGGCACGACGTCTGCGGGCAGTAGTGGATCTGCCGGCACGTCGTACGCACCGGGCGTCGTCGTGGATCAGGCGACGAACACGCTTATCTTCCAGGGCAATGCGGAGGACTATCCGCAGATTCGATCTTTGTTGGCGACGCTGGACCGGCCTGCCAAGCAGGTGCTCATCGAGGTCACCGTCGCCGAACTGCAACTCACCGGCTCCTGGGCGCTGGGTGTGGAGTGGGCCTTCAGCAGCGCGTTGAAAAACGGCAACACATCCAGTGGTGGCACGGTAGGTGGCCTGTCCCTGGGAACCAGCGGCTTTACCTACCAGTTGCTCGGGTCTGCCAGCCAGGTGCGGGCGGCCTTCAATGCGGTGGCGTCGGACAACCGCGCCACAATACTCTCCAGCCCTCGGATCATGGCGCGCAACGGAGAATTGGCGTCGATCGAGGTTGGGCAAGAGGTGCCGATCATCACGAGCCAGCAGACCAGCCTGGCTGCAGCCACAACGACGCAAACCGGGGTGCTGCAAACCGTCGAATACCGCACGACCGGCGTCATCTTGAAGGTCAAGCCGGTGGTGCACTCCAGCGAGCAAGTCGAACTGGAGGTCACCCAGGAGGTCAGCGCTGCCGAATCGACCACCACCGGGGTGAACAATTCACCCACGTTTAGCACGAGAAAAGTCGCCACCAGCCTGAGCCTGAAGAATGGCGATACGGTCATGCTCGGCGGTTTAATCTCGGGTAACACGAGTACCGGCGATAGTGGCGTGCCGATCTTGAAGGACATCCCGCTGTTGGGAAATCTATTTCGAACCACCAACGCTAGCAAAGACCGGACCGAGGTGATTGTGCTGATCACCCCTTACGTCATCAACGACGACTTCGACGCACATGCGGTAACTGACGCTTTTCGCAAGCAGCTCGGTAACTGGGCGAACACGCCGCCGATCCCCGGGCAAAACGCCAACCCCGCCGCGGCGGTTACGCCGCCGCAGGTTCAAGTTCCGCCCCCGACAAAGCCAGAGGGCGACGGCCGGCCGTGAGGCGGTCCCACAGCGGGTTTGGTCTCCTAGAGGCGATCGTTGCCTTGACGCTGATTGCCTCGACGGGGCTGGCTCTTTTTTCCTGGGTCAATACCAATCTTGCAGAAGCCAGCCGCCTACGCGACCGCGACGCCGCGGCGCAGCTCAAGGTGGTCGCCGTGGAACTGATGGCGTCCGTTAACCCGATGGCAACGCCCACCGGACAATGGCGACAGCAGCCGATCGTCCTGTCGTGGAACGCGACCGCGACGGGATCCGCGTTGCCCTCGATGGGGCCTACTGGAACGCCGACGAGGATCTTCGAGCTGCAGCTCTTCGATACCGTGGTCGATGCGCAAGATGAAAAAAGCGGCGCCAAAGTTCGCTTTAACCTCACGTTGCTGGGCTACCGGCGTAGCGATCGTGCCTCGCCCGCAACCTAGCCGCGCGCGTCGCAGGTCCCGTGGCGTGACGCTGGTGGAGTTGCTGGTCACGCTGGTCGTCTTGGGATTTGTCAGCGCGATCGTCTCGCAGGCGATGCGCAACTTTCTGCGCATCGACGAATTGCTTGCCAGCCGGGCGCTCCCGTCCCAGGCGCAGGCCGTAAGAATCGACTGGGTCCGCCAGGCCTTGGCCGCGTTAGAACCCCCCGACGCTTCCGGCCACGGCGGAGTAACGGGCACCGCCCGCACGCTGGGCGGCATGTCGGGCAATCCGCTGGCCGATGGTCCGGCTGGGTACGGCCGCATCGATCTGAGCCTGACGTTTGATGCCGCTACGGGCGAGACGGCGCTGCTGGCCAAGTTCATCGGCCGTCCCGATCCTGTTGAGCTGCTGCGGTGGAGCGGTGATATTGGGCGCTTTGATTACTACGATTCGGCTGGTAACCGCATGGATACCTGGCCTCCGGTCATGGGTCTGAAGGAGCCCGTGCCCGCAGAAATTGTGCTGGAAACGGGCCTTGACTCCCCGGCGATCATCGCCGCAGCTCCCCTTACCACAGGGGAGAAACAGCTATCGCGCCGCGATGTGGAGCAGCTGTGATTCGCACCGGTCCGCGTAGGCCTGCAAGAGGCTACATTCTCGCCATGACGCTCGCGTTCCTGGCGCTGATGTCCGTCATCGCGGCACGCATGGCTACCCGTATCGATCTGTTGCGCGAACAATCCTCATTTCTTTCCGAATGGGCTGACGCGCAGGCAAACGCCAGTACCGTACGCGCGCAGGCGCTCTTTCGCATGACCACGCAACGGCTGACACCGATGGGGTTCTTCCAGCCCCCGGTAACGCTGCTGGCGGTCGATGGGCGATCCCAAGCCATGACCACCGACGGCATCCATCAGGTCAGCCTCTCCTTGCAAGACGAACGCGGTCTGCTGAGCTTGAACTCTCCGGACCGTCCCGTGTTGGCCCGCCTGCTCACGCAAAACGGCATACCGGAGTCCAGCACTGATCATTTGATCGATACGCTGGAGGACTACACCGATACCGATTCGCTGCGACGCATCAACGGCGCCGAGGCACCCGAGTACGAGGCGCTGGGCTTGCCTCCGCCGCGCAACGACTGGCTCGCTTCACCCCAGGAACTGCGCCAAGTAATCGGTTGGCGCGATTTCCCCAACACGATTGATCAATTGCTACCGTTACTGTCGAGCCGCCGGGACGGCTTTTACAACGCCAACACGGCGCCCCGTGCCGTCTTGGCCGCGCGTTTTCCCAGAGCCGATCCCGAGCAGATCGAAAGATTCCTCGCCCGGCGGATTGTGCGGCCGTTTGCGTCGTCCGCCGAGGCGCGTTTTGTCACCGGCCTGCCGTTTTCCGACGATATCGACTTGTTTTTCCCGGGCATGACGTTCCGGATGTCGGTCAGCAGCCGAGGGCTTCCGGTGGCTCTCGAGTACACTGTAAGACTGACGCCCGCGGGCGCGAAAAGACCATGGCAAATCCTGGACGCGCGCACCGTCTATCTGGAAGCCGCGGCCACACCGACCGACAGCTCAAGCCAGCTCCAGCAGACCAGTCCTGCGCCTGCGCCCCAAGAAGATGAAACGCCGCAACCAGAAGGCCTTTAACCCAAGCCGTCACGTTCAGGTGACGTTGGCCGGCACCAAGATGCCGGCTGGGGCCTTGCCGCCGGCCCGACCTTGGCGTTCGCAGCTCGTGCTTGTCGGTCGTGGACTGATGCTGTACCGCTACTTCGATCTGGGCTCCGTGCCGAAGGGGCAAAGGTTAGCGGCGGTGCGGGCCCAGGTCAGCGCTTGGTCGCCGTTTGCGAAGTCCGAATATCGCGTGCTGCAGTTTCCAGCGGGCGTTGGCGTCTTCGCCTGGGACGGCGAACGGATGCAGGCGCGCCTGGATGCAGAAAAATCGATGCAAGCGCTGCGTTTGTCCTTGGAGCCGGAAAGCGCGTTCCTCGAAGCGCCTGCCGAGACCGAGTGCGTCCGCCTGGTGACGGGTATCGACGGCCTGGAAGGCCAGGTCTGGAAGCAAGGACATTTGCACGCAAGCCGGCACTGGAGCCAGCCTCCAGACGAGGCCGAGTGGCTGAATTTCTTGCGCGGTGCGAGCGTGCCGCCCAGCCAAACGCGCGACGTGGCGTCTTGTCTGCTGACGGCGGTTCCTTGGTCGGCGGTCCCGGCCGTGCCGATCGCCAAGTTGGGTACCATGGGCGATGTGAGCGTGCGCCTGGAACGCGGGCTGATCTTCGCTGTGTCGCTGGCGTTGATGGGTGCCAGCGCGGTGATCTCGCGTGACCTCTGGGACATCGCGCAGCGAACGGATCGACTGCGAGCCGAGCTCGTGCGCCAGGAGGCCGCCGCAAGCGGGATGCGCCGGGCACGGGACGAGGCTCTGGCGCTACGCCAGCAAGTCGTCATGCTGACGCAGGCGCTCTCGCGCCCCGGTCCGATTGAGACGCAGGACTACCTGCTGACCCGGCTTCCGCAAAACGGCGTGGAAGTCCAGGATCTCGCACTGACCGGGTCGGAGTTGCGCGTCGTGTTCAAAGCGCCCGCGGATAGCGCGCGCGAGGCCATCGTGAAAAACCTCGAAGATGGCGGGATGTTCTCGAATGTCCATGAGGCCAAGGACAGCCCGGCGGGCACGATTTCTCTGCTGATGAGCGTCCAGCCGCGCCGCGCCGCCGGCGCGCCCGCTGCTGCGTCTAAGGATGTGTCGCCGCGATGAGAGTGCCTGGCGTGGACTTCTTGACCCGGCAACCGCTTGTCCTGCGCCTGACGCAGGAGGTGCAGGCGAGCGCAACGACGCGTCGCGGCTTGCTTGCCGCCGCGGCAATTCTTTGGGTCTATGGCCTGCTCGTACTCAGCGATGCGCGCGGGCCGATGCGGGAGAAGCTCGGCCAGGTCGAGGATCGCCTGGCCACAGCGATTGCAGAGCAGCGAGAGCAGGCTTGGCCCGCGCGCGAGTTGGCCGCCCGGCAGCAGCTGGCTGCATTGCACTCCATCATGTGGCGCGCGGAAAACGCCGGCATCGCCGAGGCAGCGCTGCGCGATTGGATCCAGGAGGGCGTGCGTTCGTCCGGGGTGACCCTGCACAGCCTGACGGTCCAGGCCGTCGATACCCACGCTGCGGCAAACGCCACGGCACCTGTTGAATCATCCGCCAGCCAGGGCGCCAAACCCGCGTCGTTGCCCGAAGGCGTGACCCGCGTCCGGGCCCATCTGACCATGGACTTCACGCCGCAGACCTGGTCTAACCTGTTGCTGCGCTTGGAAAGCGCAACGTACATGGTAACGGTCGAGCGCTTTGCCGTGCATAACATGACGCCCGGCGGGACCGCGGAGCTCGATATCGAAGCACTGTTCCTGGGGCAGTCGTGACAGCATGACACTCCAGACAATTCCCCTCAACCTTCGGTCCTGGCTGATCGCCGCGGCGGTGGTATCGCTCGTCGTATTCTCCTGGCCGCGCAGCCCCGTGTCGACGGCAGCGCTGGTTCGCCCCTCGGATCGATGGGAATTGCCGCCGCTGCCCGTCGCCGGGGATCTCGCGGAGCAAGCCAAGTCGCTCGGGACCAGTGCGCGCTGGGGGGGCAGCGCGGCGCTTGCCAGCACCAGCAGTGCGCCCAAGCCGCCGGACAATCGCTGGTATATCGCCGGGATCTACGACAGGGGTGGCGAACAACGCGCGGTCATCCGATTTTTGGCCAGACCCGAGGAAAGAGTGTTAAAGATCGGCGAGAAGACCCCGGACGGCGAGAAGGTCACGAAGATTGGCAGCGATGCGGTGTGGGTGAAAACCGGACGACGCCTTGCGATGTACGACTTGCGCCCGGATGCTACCGGCACCGGCACCGCCGCCGGCGCGCCCGCGGCCAGCGCACCGCCGATGCAGCCAGGCGCTCGCGGCGCCCCCAGCGCCGTGCCGACCACCGAGGCGCCCGTGGAGCGTCCCGGACACCACAAAGGGCCCCCGGGGCAGCGGAGCGCGCCGCGGTGAGCACGTTCTTTCTTGAGCACCCGGAATTCTTGGCGACCAGCCGCACCAGCGCGATCGCCGAACGCCTCAACGCTCGTCATGATGCGATCGTCGGTTCCAACCCGGGCGCTTTTGCCAACCAGCGCATCTTGGATATCGCGAGCCACGATGGCCGCTGGAGCTTTGCGGCGCTGATGGCCGGCGCGAGCCACGTCACCGGCATCGAACCGCGGGCCGAGTTGGTGGGCAACGCGCAAGCGACGCTCGCTCGCTACGGCATCGCGCGCGATCGCTACACTTTTCTTACCGGTGACGCGTTCGCACAGATGGCGTCGTCGAATCTGCGCGTGGATACCGTCTTGTGCCTGGGGTTTTTCTACCACACCATTCGGCACTGCGAGCTCATCGACCTGATCGAGAAAACCGGGGCCCGCGACGTCATTATCGACACCGAAGTCGTGCCCCGGGCGCGGGATGTGTTGACGCGTTCCGAGCCCATCGCCGATCCACGCATCGTCCATGCCAACCCGTACAGCATCCAGTTGTTCAAGGAGCCGGTGGAGCATGAGTCGATGGCCTTTGCCGACTCCCTGACTCGCCATGGACACACGCTCGTCGGGCGACCTTCGCGCGAGGCGCTTTCTTTTATCCTGCAACATTTCGGCTATGTCGTTAAAGAATACGATTGGCCGGATCTGCTGAGCAAGATGTCGAGCGGCGTGATCGCCGGATCCCTTTCGGACTATGCGGAAGGCTGGCGCAGCACGTTTCACTGCACGCGGGCAGCCGTCGATGGCGCGGTGCGGGATTCGGCGCGCAACGCGCGTGCCGGCAGCTGCTGAGTCCCGAGTTCCGCCGAGCGGCGTGCCCGATGCAAGAATTTTCGATATCGCCGCGGGAAATGGTTGCCAGCGTGTGGCGCAATCGCTCCTTGCTCGCTACCCTCATCGAGCGCGACGTCGTCGGGCGATATCGCGGTTCGGTGCTCGGCGTCTTGTGGTCGTTCTTCTACCCGGTGCTGATGCTGGTTATCTACACCTTCGTGTTCGGCGTTGCCTTCCGGGCGCACTGGAACGCCGGAGGCGACTCGAAGGCCGAATTTGCCATCGTGCTGTTCGCCGGTCTGCTGGTATTTAATTTGTTCGGCGAATGCATCAACCGTGCTCCCACGGTGATTCTCGGCAATGCGAACTATGTGAAGAAGTTGATATTTCCGCTGGAGATTCTGCCCTGGATCAGCATGGGATCGGCGCTGTTTCACGTGGCGATCAGCCTCGGCGTATGGCTGCTCTTTTACTCCGTGCTGTTCGGAATGCCTCACGTTGAAGTCCTGCTGGTTCCGGTCCTGCTATTTCCGTTGGTGCTGCTCACCGTGGGAACGTGCTGGTTCTTGGCGTCCATCGGCGTCTACGTGCGCGACGCGGCGCAGGTGGTCGGCATCGCCACGACGGCGTTGATGTTCCTGTCCCCGGTCTTTTATCCTGCCTCGGCGCTGCCCGTATCCTACCGCTGGCTGCTGAGCCTCAACCCTTTGACGACCTATATCGAACAGATCCGCGCGGTTCTCGTCTGGGGGACGGGTCCGGACTGGCCCGCGATGCTGTGGTCATTGGCGTTTGCGGTGGTGTGGTCTTGGCTGGGCTTTGCGTGGTTCCAGAGGACGCGGAGAGGATTTGCCGATGTCCTCTGAGTTGGCCATCGAAGCAAAGGACCTGGGCAAGTGCTACCACATCTATGACCAGCCGCACGACCGGCTGCTACAGATGCTGGTACGCGGTCGGCGGCGCTTTTACCGGGAGTTCTGGGCGCTCAGAAACGTATCCTTTACCGTCCGACGCGGCGAGACCGTCGGCATCGTCGGTCGCAATGGAAGCGGCAAGTCCACCTTGCTGCAGCTTGTCTGCGGAACGCTCAACCCGACGGAAGGGCGTTTCCGGGTGGCCGGGCGTATTGCTGCCCTTCTTGAATTGGGCTCGGGCTTCAATCCGGAGTTCAGCGGGAACGAAAACATCTACCTGAACGCCGCGCTCATGGGTCTGACCCGCAAGGAGACCGAAGAGCGCTACGAGGACATCGTCAGCTTTGCCGACATCGGCGACTTTCTCGACCAGCCGGTGAAGACCTATTCCAGCGGCATGGTCGTGCGCCTTGCGTTTGCCGTTGCGATCAACGTGACGCCCCAGATCCTCGTCGTGGATGAGGCACTGGCGGTCGGTGACGAGATGTTTCAGCGAAAATGCTTCTCACGCATTGAGGCATTGCGAAATTCGGGTGCCACCATACTTCTGGTGACCCACTCGGGCGCCACGGTGGTCGAACTGTGCGATCGGGCCATCCTGCTCGATCGTGGCGAGATGCTTTGCGAGGGATCGCCCAAGGGCGTCATCGGCGACTACCAGAAGCTGCTGTACGCCCCGCAAGGACGGCGGGAGGCGATCCGCAATCAAATCAAGATGGTTGCGGCTGGCGGCGAGCGAGAACCGTCATCATCCGCCGAGGGCATCTTGCCGCCGCAAGGGACGGTGCAGCAAGAGTCCATCGAAGTGGACGAGTATTTCGATTCCGGGCTCAAGCCACAGTCCACCGTCGCGTACGAATCGCGCGGTGCGCTGATCGAGGAGGCGCGCATCGTCAATGCGGGCGGGGAGGCCGTCAATTGTCTTCGGCGCGGCCGAACGTATCGGTATGAATACAGCGTCCGCTTCGAGCGCTCCGCCACCAACGTGCGCTTTGGCATGCTCATCAAGTCGCTGTCGGGCATCGAGCTTGGGGGAGCATTGTCGGCAAGCAGCCAATACGACGCGATTCCTGTTGTCGCATCGGGTTCGCAGTTTGAGCTTCAATTTCGCTTCCATTGCACGCTCAATCCGGGCGTCTATTTCTTGAATGCGGGCGTCGTGGGCATGGACCAAGATGAAGAGATCTACTTGCACCGCGTATTGGATGTGTGCATGTTCCGTGTGCTGCCGGAGACCGACATGCTGGCCACCGGCATCGTCGACTTTGGTTGCGAGACGAGGGCGACGATGCGCCGGTGAACCCACGACGCAAGCCGCCCCCTGGGCCGATCGCGGGACGGACTCGATGGCCGCACTGGGCCCCGCGACCGTTGACCGGGCGCACTCGCGCGGCGCATCCTGCAGACGCAAAATCCGGTCGGATCCATCCATGAGAAGTTTGCCTTCGTTTTCAATGAGCACAGCAATGCCGCGCCCGAACCGGGACGCGCCGGCGGCCAGGGCGATTGGCAGGACACCGCGTCCTCAACCGGCGAGCCGAGGCCGAGCCGCGCTGGCGCAGCGCTCCCACATGCCCGGACGAGGGGCGAGGCAGCTTGCGTCGATGGCGGCGCTTGAACTGGCCGCGCCCGAGTTGCCTGGTCGCGGCGACGAAAATGGCGGCATGCAGCGACGCCGCCGGCACGGCGGAGCCCTCTCAGGCTCGGCAGCAACTCATCATCCCAGGGTCGGCGTTGGTTGCGCAGGAGAACACGGTTGAAGAAGGTCATCTTGCACCTTGGTCTTGCCAAGACCGGATCGACGATGTTGCAAAAGACGCTCGCCGCGAACCGCGAGCTTCTGCTCGAGAGCCACGACATCCTCTATCCGTCCCACGAGGAAAGCCAATTTCAGCTGCGGGCTTACTTCAGCGACGCGCCGCAAGACCTCATACAGCTGCGCCGGCTCGGAATTTCCGACCGACAGGCGGCGACGAGTTTCCTCGATCGCTACTTCGCCGCGTTTGATCGCCAGATCAAGGGCAGCCGCGCGCAAACGCTGCTCTTGTCGAGCGAGTATTTCTCCGGCATGACCGATCCGGAATTGCGACGGTTCAGGACATACCTCGAGGGAATCGCGGAGGAAGTCGTCCTGCTCGCCTACGTGCGGGATCCGTGGTCCTTTTCCGTGAGCTGGCTGCAGCAGAATCTGCGCGACGGCCTTTGGCAGGGGCCGATTCGACCGAGCTACTACCGGGGCAACATCGAGATTCTCGACCGGTTCGCCGACGCCTTTGGCACTAGGCCTTGCGTGCGCCCCTACGTCGCAATCCATCAAAAGCAATTGGACGTGGTCGAGGATTTCCTGCAATGGATCGGCATCACCGATACCGTTGGTTTGCTAAAGAGAGCGCCGCAAAAAGAGAATGCGGCGATGGGCTGGAAGTGCGCCTGCATCGTCTCGCATCTAAACGCATTGTTTCCCAGCGTAGATCCGACGGGGCGCTACGTGGGAAATCCGGCCCGTGACTGGATTGTGGAAAAGGTCCTGGCGGGCGGCCGCAACGACCAACCGATCCGGATCTCGGCGCAAACCGCCCGGCAAATCTACGTCGATTCGCAGCAAGACATGGCGCGGTTGCAGCAAAGTTACCTTGGCGGGGAAGACGTCTTCTTCCGGGCCTACGAGCAAGCATCCTTCGCAGACCATGACGACCTGATCTCCATCGATGGTCCCGAACGCAACGAATTGCTTGCGGCCCTCTTTCAGGCGCAGTACGCGCTGGCGGTCGGATGGATCGAAGACGTCGCCGCGATTCGCGCAACCAAGTCCTGGCGGATCACCGAACCGCTGCGGGTGGTGTATCGATTTTTGCACGGTGTCTCGGGGAACTCGGGCGAACGATAGGAAGGCCCCCCTGGCCCCTTCGGAAGATTGCGGCGACCCAACCGTCTTCTGCCCCGATCTACGCCGCAGCCTCGAGCTGAGCATTGGCCTGCGGCGGTTTGGACGAATGTTTTTCGGCGAAGAAGAGAAACTGCTCGCCACCGAGGTAACCCTGCGTCTGCGACCAGTAGGCGAGCGCGCGCACGCGTGTGAACCCGGCCGCCTTCAATTGGTCCAGCATTTCCCATCCAAAGTACCGATAACACAGCGCTCCACCCTCGGGATCGACGGGGTTCTGGTGGTACTCGGCCGGCAAGTGATGCACAAGGCTGCCGTCGGGTTGCCAAGATGCGCGAACGACATTTGTCGGGCTGTTCGACGCAAACGGAACGCTCAGCAAGAAACTGCCGCCGTCAGCGAGGACGCGGAAGATCTCCCCAAAACCCGCCACCGGATCGACCACGTGCTCGAAGACGTCCAGTGACATGACGCGATCGAAGCTCCCGTCTTCGAAGCTCAGCTTCGTCACGTCCTCGTTTCGTATGCCGTCGACCATCGCTCCGGGCGCGAACTGCGGCCCGAAGTATTCGCTGCCTTCCAGCCGTGCGTGGCGGGACTGCAGCCAGCGAAATGCAGGCGTCACTTGCTCCGTCATGTAGATCCGGCTGTCGGCCTCCGGCGCGGCAAGCGTATGCAAAGCGTGCAGCGCTGCCCTTACCCTGTTGACCAGGCAGCAGTGCTGGCACTGCATGTGTTCGCGCCAGTTCGGCATCAACCGGCCGTCAGGAGCGTGCGTCGTCGCATGCAGGAAGCTGGTCGAAAACCGCGTCGGACGCCGGCAGACCGCGCAATGGCCGCTGGTCTGGAAGGACGATGACCCGTCCGCCGGCAGCAGGCTCTGTTCGCGCAGCAGTCGCGCCGCGTACTCGTCGCCAACCCGGTTGCGGTGGTGCTGATAGGCATCGAACCCGGAGAGTTCGGTGGCCGATTCGATCTGGGGCCAACCCTCCCGTACGGAAGAAAGCAGCGACCTGACGCGATCGCGGATGGCGCCCACCGAAAATCGGTCCGCCGCAAACCGGTGTCCGTTGACGCTCATGCGTCGCCAGGTCGATGCATCCAAGTAGCAGCGGCAAACCGCATCCGCGAACTCCTCTGGCGTCGCCCCGACGAGGACGTTGGTCCCCGGTTCCAGCCCCATGCCCTCAACGGCGATGGGTGTCGCAACGCACGGTACGCCGTAACACAGACTGGTGCCGATCTTGCCCTTGATGCCGGCGCCAAAGCGCAGCGGTGCAACCGTGAGCCGCACGCCTTCGAAGAGGGGTTGCAGCTCCCTGACGAAGCCGAGTACGTCCACCGCGCCGGATTGTCTGGCCAGATCGACGATGCGCTGCGGCGGATTGGCGCCGACCACCTTGAATCGGATGTCCGGTATGCGGCGCTGGACCAGCGGCAGGATTTCGCGCACGCAGTACATGACGGCATCGACGTTGGGTTCGTGAGCGAAGCTGCCGATGAACAAGATATCGCTGCGGCCCTCGAAGGAATTGCCGGCGCCCGGGATGTCGTCAAAGACCAGCGGCACAACAGCGACCGATGCCGCCGGCAGTTCTTTGCGAACCGTGTACTGCTCCTCGTCGCTCAGCAAAATGGTGACATCGCAGTGTTCGACGAGGTCGAGCTCTTGCCTGCGCGTCACCATTGCGAGCGCCCGCGCCTTGTCGTTGTTTTCCACCTCGGCCTGACGTAGCTGACGGACGTAGTGCAGGTCGACGGTGTTGAAAATCAGCCGCAGGTGCGGGGCGGACGCCTTCAGGATCTGCAGGTACGGCCATACAACCGGACCGCGAGCCAGCACGCACAGGTCAAACTTCGCCGCATGCGTGCGCAACCAGTCGTTCACGGAACGTATCGCCGGGTAGCAAACCACCCGGATGCCCGCGTCGACCAGGTCCTCAAAGTACCGCTCCTCGTACTTCAGGTTGCCGGGCAGGAAGGTCACCGCGTAACCCAGGGAGGCGAAGATCTTCATGAGCAAGACCGCATGGACCGACCCCGCGTCGATGTCGGGTTTCGGGATCGCCCAATCCACGTACAGCAGGCGCCTCTGGTTCGAGGATTCCAGGCCCACCGTGAGGCCAGCATCGGTCGCCACGGGCGGGCGTCGCAGGCCGCTCAGATCGACCGCCTTGGCCTTGACGTAGCTCCAGCCGTTGCGGCGGTAGGCACCCCAGACGCGCCGCATCAGGGGAAACCAACCACCGGCTAAGCCCAGAGCCACCGGGAAGGCGCGTCGCACCAAGTTCACGCGGCGCGACCAGGGCCCGGCTTGCGCGGCACGGGCGAGCGGTGCGGGTGCCGGAGGCGTCGGCGGCGGGGCGACGGGACTCGTTCCTGCCTTGTCGAGCGATTTTGGCGTGTGCAGATTGACGCCGTGTTCGCCTTCCCAGCTGTAGGCATAGGGCAGCTTGCGATAGAACTCGTGGCCCTGATTGATGACCTGCGCGCGGTAATAGCTGAACAAGTACTGCAAGTCGCCGATGCTCTCCATTGTGACCTGCCGGCTATGCCGGGAAACGATGGTCGGGTCATCGAGATTATTGCCGCTGAAATGCACGAAGCGCAGCGGCTGGCCGTTGGCAAACCACTGGTCGCCGCGGCGCTCAATTCTTCGCTGGGGCAGATTCCAGTAAGCAACGTTGTAGCCGGGATGGTGCAACAAACGCGTTCCCGGGACGAAGGCGGGCAGCAAGTCCGCCCACCTTTGATCAACGAATAGCCCTTGCTCCAGCCGAATCAGGCAATCGCGCTCGAGCCGCCGGCCCCACCAGTGCAAGAACGCCCGAACGACGGCCGTATTTCGGAGCGCCAAAAAGCCCAGGTTGTATATGCCGTACAGCAAGAACTTGCCATCATTGAGTTCGTCATTTTCCGCCGGCTGCAGCACGTGGGGCGTGAGCACCGCTTCGGCACCGTTTGCCAGCAGGCTGTCGAGCTCGGGCATCCGGTCGACAAACAGCAGGTCGGGATCGAGGTAGACGACCGATCCGAAGCCATATTTTTGCATCAGGTGCAAGAACGCAAACGGCTTGACCGAGGTGTTGAACTCCGTGATGTTGTAGCGCGTCGCCATCGCCTCCAGATCGGGTAGATTCAGCTCGTCCAGATAAATGAACTCAAACGGCTCTTCGGCGGGATCGAACAAGCCGTCGACGCGGTCGCACAACACGACGTAGAACTTGGTGTCGGGGTAGTGCGGTTGCAGCGAGGCATGCAGGACGCGGGCGTGCGCGAGGAAGTTCTTGGCGCAAATCGTGAAAAAGGCTTCCGGCCCGCCGACGGGCGCGGCCGCCGATGCCGCTGTCGACGCCGCTGTCGACGCAACTCGCGCGCCTTGCGCGGCACTGCGGCCGGGGCGAAGGCGCGCGACGAAACCACTCGCCGCGCGCAGTGGTGCCGTCACCCGCCAGGAGTGGCTGCTCCTCAGCGCCTGGATCGTGCTCTCCTGACTGGCCGCCGCGGCGCGCAGCACGAGGATGTGCTTGTCCCGTTCTGCGAGGATGGCGTCACGCTGGGCCGCGAGGTCGAGGAGTTCGGTGATCTCCCGCTGGCGCTCGGCGAGCTCCTGCAGGCGGCCGGCGATCTCCCGATCGCGCTCGGCGATGACGCTGGTCAGGCCGGCAATCTGGACGCCCTGATCGGCCAGCACGCGGCTATTGGCGGCCAGCTCCTCATCGCGCTTGGCGACGGTTTGGTCCAGTGCGCAAATTTGCAGGCTGAACCGATCGAGCAAGCCCAGCGCGGGTGTCATCCGCGCCAGTTCCATCGACCAGGCGTCGACTTGCTGCTCCAGGGCGGCATCGTCGATGGCCGTTGATCCGCGGACAACTCCAGCAGGCATTCGTAGATCTCGCGCGCAACGGGAGGACACTTCTCGTCCAGGGTAAGGTCAAGCGGTGCGTAGACCGTGTGTCGCAATTGCTCGTCGAGGAATTCGTCCTTGTAAATGGCAAGGTCGACCGGATCGATCGTTAGTCCGAGACGTTCTGCCATCCGCGCCAGCTCGGCATCGGGCGCCTGCATCATGCGGTCGAAGTCGACGACAAAGCGCTTTTCACCGCGGGTACCCAGCAGGCTCACCACGACGTGTTCGACCCAAAGAAGGTAGCTCTTCCCCGCGGGAAGCCGGTCGCGCGCCTCCAGCGACTTGACCACGCTCAACGGGTGCCGGCAAACCAATATGTAGTTGACCGCGTACCCGCAGTGGCGGAAGACTTCCTTCCAGAAGGGGAGCAGCTTTGCCACCCGCGGATCCTTAAAGCCGAAGACGGGAGCGTCCCCAACTTTTTGCCGCAGCAGCTCGACGGCACGCAAGAAGTACCCCTCTTTGCGCCACGCTTCGACTTCGCGCGCGGTGATCGGTGAGAGGTGATGCCAGTCGCTTCCCAACGCGTTCAACATTTCGATGTTGAGCGCGTTGATGTCAAGATCTTCCCAGAAGCCCTTGGCGTTTATGCCTGCAATTGCCGGCATCAGCCGATCGCCAAGCTCGACGCCCAGTGTGCGCAGCGCGCGGGAAATTGCGCTTGTCCCGCTGCGATGCATGCCAAGGACAACAATCAGCTTGCGGTTTCCAACGGCATCCATTCGTTCCTATCCGTTCATCCGTAACACATTGCTTGTAAATTGCGACAACGCTTACCGATGCCGCGACACGGGCTCGCACGCGCTGGTCGGCCGGCTGCACTCGCAATTCGGCCGCACGGCGCTAACCGGGTAGAGCGATTCCCGTGAACCTTGTCCTGTCCTACCCAAGGCTGCGCGATCTTGCATTCGGGCAAAAGCGCGTCGGCAAGAAGCACTTGGACGGGAGCCAAGCTTCACCCTCAGCCAAGTTGGCGCGGAGCCTCGCAGAGCGCACGGCGAAGCTGCAATACGGCCTTGACGCCAGCGGCGGATTGGGCGCGTGCGCTTTTTCGGATGTATCCGTAGCCTTTCAAGAAGACCCTAGCTCGAAGCTGTTGCAGACCGGATGGGATTCCCGCCTGGTTTCTCGCCAAGCCAGAGAGCGCCAACAAGCCTTGCCACACGCCCAACGAAGAGGACCTTGCCTAGCTAAAAGCCTTATTCTAAAGGGGATTTTCCAGGCCAAGTCTGGGGCCGAGCCGAGCGTGGGCGCGCGCCGGCGACCTGGCGGCGCGCAACCGTACGTTGGTGGGCAGTGACGCCGACGGCATCGGTCATTTTGTGCGGTCGCCGCCATCGATAGGGCCATCGATCCGACCGGGGCGGCGCCGGTGCGGGCGACCGGTCGGCAACGAATCGATCCAAGGGTTGCCGGGACCGATGGACAGGAGCCGGGGCGTCGACGCAAGTGGCGTTGCATGGGCTCGAATTCGCGGCCGTGGGCCGTGGTAACCGATCCGCAGGATCGCGATGGCCCGGTCTTACGGTGGGCGCCGCGATGGTTCAGGGCTCGTTCTGCACGGGTGCGGCGGGATGAAACGCGGCGGTCGGCCGGATCTTGGGCTCGATCGATGCCGCCAGCGCCCACAGCGGGCAGGGCCCGGGCGGCGGGCGACTGGGCCGATGCACGCGGCATCCGCCAGAGCGCATTACGGTCTGTACTCGGAACGGTTGCGGCCGTCCGGCGGCAGAAAGAGCCGAACAGCGCCTGGCCGCTCGCCCCGCAGTCGGCGCTAATTCGGTAGACTCCGCGCACCGCGCCGAATCGTGCGGAAACATTTTGGCGCCGGTGGCGAATGTGAGCCTCGCGGGCCCTGGGATCTTTTCCGTGAACAAGGTGGTTGTCCCTGTCATTCTTTCTGGAGGCGCAGGCACGCGCTTGTGGCCGGTTTCGCGCGAGGCCCTGCCCAAGCCGTTCATGAAACTCGGCGACGGGCGCAGCCTGCTGCGCCGGACGTTGGACCGGGCGACGGGCTTGCTCGCCTCCAGTGCCTGGGTCGTCACCAATCGCGATTACTATTTTCTTTCGCGCGACGAGTCGGCGTCGACGGCGCTCGCCAAGTCCGGCGCTGTACGCTATTTGCTCGAGCCGGCGGCGCAACAGGCCCCGGCCATCGCCATGGCCACCTTGGCCGTCGCGCAGGAGCATGGCGACGACGCTTTGCTGCTGGTGCTGCCGGCCGATCACTTGACCACCGGAAACGCGGCATCAAACCCGTAGGCGAACAGCAGCACACAATCGGCTATCTTGCCGCCCACGCCGCGCAGTTTCATCAGCTCCGCGCGCGCTTCCGGGAGCGGCAGGCTTCGGATTTTTTCCAGATCCAATGTGCTATCGGCAATCTGCCGCGCGGCGGCGAGCAAATGCGGTGCGCGAAATCCCATTTTGCAGGCGCGCAGATCGGATTCCGTCAGGCCGGCAATTTTTTCCGGCGATGGAAATGAATTCAATTTTGGGAGGGACGGCGTGCCGCCGTCCCTGAAATTTGGGTCACCGACACGGCGACCCTCCCAGCCGAATATTTCTTCACCAAACCGTTCACAAAGCAATGAAATGATTTGCCGGATTTGGACGATTTGCTTGGTCGAGGACAAAATGAACGACGCGAGACATTCCCACGGCTCCTGCCGCAGCACGCGCAATCCGCGGCAGGCGGCGACCGCGGCGCGCATCGGTTCGTCGTCGGGAAATGTTTTCAGCACGGCGGCCAGATCGGTTTCGGTCTGGAGAAAATCGCGAAGCCATTTCCAGTTCTCCACCGGCGCGGCGGTTTCGGCGCGGATGCCATCGCGCGTTTGAGTGAGCCGGACAAAGTGTTTTCCGACAACACCGGTCCACGAAGACCGGAGCGCGGGCGGCTCGCCCGCGAGTTGCGGATTTTGGTTCACGCGGGCGGGCCGCCCGCGCTCCGGCTGCCAGCGGAAAACCTGGCCGGAATCGAGCGTCGCGGCCAGATCGTAATCGTGGACGGGCAGGAGAAGTTCCATTTTCGAGGACGAGAACGAGGACGAGAACGAGGAGGACAGGCTCATTTCAAATTGTAGCACGCCCAAAGATGAACGCGGTGGAACACGCGGTCGCCGATTTTGACATCCTGCTCGCCGAGGTCGCTGACGGATTCAAATTCCTGCGCGATGCGCGGCGGCAGGGGCTTCGGTTCCGGCGTGATGCGATCCACCGGTTTATGCGCCAGCCATTTCCAGACCCAGCTGTCCTCGAGTTTGTAAAGGTCTGCTTCGGAAACGAAAATGGCGTTCTGGCTCTGGCGGTGTTCGAGGTAGTTGTATTCCGGCCAGAAATAAAACTGGTTTTCCGGCGCGTCCGAATCCATAGAATAAACCAGCGGTTCGGATTTCAGCGCGGCCCGCGCCTGCGGGATGTAAAACGAATACAGGCCGGTGATGCCATAATGTCCGGCGATGATGAAAGCCGGCTTGCCTTCGGCGGCCAGTTTTTCGCGGGCGGCTTCGACTATCGCAGCGGATTGCGCCCATGCATGCAATCTTCGTGTTGTGTCTTTTTCGAGTGGCCACGATTGGCCCGTGATTTTCGCAATCAAGCTGGTTTGGTGCATGATTGTGACTGCAAAAATGCCGAGTGCGACGCCGGTGGTGAACACTGGTTTGACCCAGTGCCAGCCTGACTGAAATTTTTCACGCCAATATGCCGCCATCAGGCAAAACATCGGCAGAATGGCAACGGCAATCCAGTTCGGCAAAATGCGCGAGTGAAACGACCAAAGCCCATAACCGAGGAAAACCGGCGCGCCCATGCAGAAAAGGTAAAGCCACAGCGGACGTTCGCGGCGGGATTTCCAAAAGCCGATCATAGCCCAGATTGCGCCGACAAAGAAAATCGGGTTCAGCAGCGCGAATTCGTTGCCGAGAAAATCCCAGAAGTAACGCAGCGTCGGATGCCACTGGCCGTGCAGCCCGGCATCGCCGCCAACGTCGTTGAGCGTGGGCCAGCCGTGCTGCGAATTCCAGATGACGACCGGCAGGGTGCAAATTGAGAACATCAGCAGCGCGAGCCACGGCCCGGGTTTTCGCAAATGAATTCGGGTGGCCGGCGCAAGCGCGAAAAGGATTGCCCAGCAGGCGATTTGCATGACGGCGGTGTATTTGCAGAGGAAGCCGAGGCCCATCGCCAAACCGACGACGAGCCAGTCGCGTGTGTTGCCGTCCGGCTGCGTCGCGCGCCAGCCGGCGACGAGCGCCCATGTCCAGCAGAGGACCAGCGGCGGATCAACCGTCATCAAAATGGTGCCGATGCCGAGCAGCGGCGTGGCGGAGGCGATGACCAGCAGCCAGAACGACAGCCGCGCGCCGATTTCACGCGCCAGAAACCGCAGCAACAGCAGGCTGGTGATCGCGGCGAAGAGCGGCGAGAAAAACCGGACGCCGAATGCCGTGTCACCGAAAATCGAGGTGCTCGCGAGTTGGATGAACGCGATGGCTGGCGGTTTGCTGTAATACGACAACGCCGGGTGCTTCGACCAGACCCATTGATACGCCTCGTCCTGGCTCAATTCGATGGCGCCGCTCGCAAGATAAATCCAGCGCCCGATGAGCATGGCGAAAATCAAAATGCAGCCGAGACGAAACCATTCGATTTCGGATTGCGGATTGCGGAGTGTGGAATGGGCAGGCTTGGCAGCGTCTTGTATTCTCGATTCCGCACTCCGCATTCCGAGTTCCGCATTCAGTTGCGCGTGCCAGAGCGGAAACCATTTTTCCCCAATCCAATTCCATGCGGCTTGCAGCCCGATGACGCCCGCCGCCGCGTAGCCCGCGCCCAGAATCGCGCCCGCCAGAACGTCGCTGGGATAATGCACGCCGTTATAGACGCGCGAAAATGCAACGGCCGCCGCCATCGGCAGCATGAACCGCCAGCTCTTCCGGTAAAAAAGAAACGCGACCATCGTCGCCGCAAACCAGTTGGCCGCGTGCGCCGACGGGAAGCTGTTTTGGCCAGGTGTGCTGGCGGCCATTTTTTCCGGGGGCACATAGCCTTGGCCAACGTGGCCGAACACGCGGGCGTCGGGCAGCGTAACAAATGGGCGCGGCCGGGCGACGGCGTGTTTGACGGTGTTGACGATGAGCGGATCGCCGAGCGCTACGACCAGCACCATCAGCAGCGCGCACAAACGGAGCCGCGTGATACCGAGGCACAAGGCGACGATGGCGACCGCGGCGACCAGCGGGACGAACCAGCGCATGACACTGCCGCCGCCGCTCAACACCGGCATCAGCCAGTCAAACACCGGATTGGCCAGCGACCGGTTGACGAAAAGGAACAGGTTTGTATCGAGCGATTGCAGCCAGTGCATCGCCGCCAGTGTAGCGGGAAACCCGGAGTTGAAAACTGAATTGCGCGGGCGTCGCGGCTGTTTCCGGCTTCAGGGGAAGCACCTTTATCCGGCAATCAAGGTTGTATGACGCGCCGGCCAATGTGATTAATTCTCCGCCGAATGCAATCCGCGGCGCCGGCATGGATGATGATTTGCCGGGCTGTGCTCATAAATCAGGCTGGCTGCGAAAAGACTGGTATGAACCGGATTGTTTGTTACCTATCACTCCGGTTAATACCTTAAGAGTGATGTCCCTTCCGCTTTCAGCGTTTCAGCGTTTCCCCCGGGTTCACTCCCTGCACACAGCAGAAAGGATGAAGGAAAAATGAAGAATTCTGCCATCGAAGGACATTCACTTGACGATGGTTCTGTCGCAAGGCATGATGTCCTAAATTGTCCAAATTTGATTTTGAACTTTTGGACGGAAAAATTATGCAACTGACAGTCAAAGACGTCGCCGGACTCCTGAACATTTCGGAGAAAACCGTCTATCGCTGGGTGGATGAGCGAAAACTGCCCGGCTACAGGATGAATGGCCAATACCGCTTCAACCGCGCGGAATTGCTGGAATGGTCCACGGCCAACCGCATCAATGTCTCTCCGCGCATCTTCGAGGAGCCGGAAAGCCAGTCGGCTCCGCTTCCAGAATTGTCCGATGCCCTCGAACTCGGCGGCGTTTTCTACCGGATTGCCGGCGCTGACAAGCCGGCCGTTCTCCGCAACATGGTCGAGATGCTCCGGCTGCCGGACACGGTGGATCGCGAATTCCTGTTGCAAGTCTTGCTGGCGCGCGAGGCGCTGGAATCCACCGCCATCGGCGACGGCATCGCCATTCCGCACGTGCGCAATCCCATCGTCCTTCATGTCCCCCAGCCGACGATGACGCTCTGTTTTCTGGAAAAGCCGGTGGACTTTGGCGCGGTGGACGGACAGCCCGTCCACACACTTTTCACGTTCATCAGCCCGACGGTGAAGGCGCATTTGCATCTGCTTTCGCGCCTGGCGTTCGCCCTGCGCAATCCGGAATTCAAGAAGCTCGTCATCCAACAGGCTGGCCGCGATGAAATTCTCGCGGCGGCGAAAAAAATCAGCGACGGCCTCCGCGCACCGGCAGCATCGGCCAAGAAGGAGGCGGCGAAGTGACGTGGTTGTTGTCAGCGATGGCCGTGCTGATTCTTGGCGCGGCGGCGGTGCTGTTTTTGGGCGGCTCGCGCCGGAACGATGTTTCCCGGCTCGCTGCCGTTCCGGTGGTTGTTGCCGCGGCGCTCGGATTGGTTCCGGTGATTCAAGTTCTCGCCAGCGGTTCCTCCATTCAATTTCATTTTCCGTGGCCGGTGCCGTTCGGGGAATTTTTCATCGAACTGGATCCGCTCTCGGCGTGGTTTCTGTTGCCAACGCTTTTGCTGTCCGCGCTCTGCGCCATTTACGGTGTCGGCTATCTGCGTTCGCAGCCAGAAGCCATCGCCCGCTCGGCCCGGTCTGGTTTTTTTACTGCCTGTTGGTGCTGGGCATGACGCTCGTGCTCGTTGCGCGCAACGCCGTGCTTTTCCTTTCGGCGTGGGAATTGATGGCGGTGTCATCCTTCTTCCTCGTCACGTTCGAGCATGAGCGCGAATCCGTCCGGAGCGCAGGCTGGATTTATCTGGTGGCGACGCATCTGGGCACGGGATTTCTGCTGGCGTTTTTCATACTGATGGGCCGCGAAACCGGCTCGATGAATTTTGATGTCTGGGCCGCGCAGGGCATTCACACGCAAGGACTGGCGGGAATTTTGTTTCTGATGGCGGTTGTCGGCTTCGGGACAAAGGCCGGGTTCATGCCGTTTCACGTCTGGCTGCCGGAGGCGCATCCCGCCGCGCCCAGCCACGTCTCGGCGTTGATGTCGGGAGTGATGATCAAAACGGGAATTTACGGGCTGCTGCGCGCGTTCACGTTCCTGGGCGCGCCGCCGCTGTGGTGGGGCTGGCTGTTCATCGGCATCGGTTTGAGTTCGGGCGTGCTCGGCGTCTTGTTCGCGCTGGCGCAGCACGATTTGAAACGGCTGCTCGCGTATCACAGCGTCGAAAACATCGGCATCATCGCGCTCGGCATCGGCGTCGGTTTGCTGGGTCAGAACACCGGTTCGCCCGCGCTGGTGGCGCTGGGCTTTGGCGGCGCGCTGCTCCATGTGCTCAATCACGCCTTGTTCAAGGGACTGTTGTTCCTCGGCGCGGGCGCGGTGGCGCACAGCGCGGGAACCCGTGAAATTGACCGCCTCGGCGGATTGCTGAAACAAATGCCGTGGACGGCGGCGACTTTTCTCATTGGCGCGGCGGCCATTTCGGGACTGCCGCCGCTGAACGGTTTTGTCAGCGAATTTTTGATTTTCCTGGGCGCGTTCAAGGGAGGGATTTCGGGCGGCGGCGAGTTGCCGTGCCATTGCTTGCCCTCGTTGCCGGACTCGCGGTGATCGGCGGACTGGCGGCGGCGTGTTTCACCAAGGCGTTCGGGGTTATTTTCCTCGGCGAGCCGCGGCAGCCGATGGCGACGCCGCACGAAGTGGATTGGACCATGCGATTCCCGATGGTTGTGCTGGCGGCGGGCTGCATTCTTGTTGGTTTGTGTGCGCCGGTTGTTGTCGGCAGCTTGCGGGTGGTTTTGGGAAACATGAAAGGATTGCAACCCGAAAACGTCGGTGAAAATCTTTCCGCCGCGACCGGCCCGCTGGCATGGGTGGTGATCGGAGTGGCTGCCTTTCTGCTGTTGCTGCTTGCGCTGATTTTGTTGCGCCGCGGTTTGCTTGCAGGCCGTCGCGTGGAAAAAGCCGTGACTTGGGATTGCGGCTATGCGCGTCCAACGGCGCGGATGCAATACACCGCCTCGTCTTTTGTCCAGCCGTTCACGACGCTGTTCCGCTGGCTGCTCGGCGCCCACCGCCAGTTGCAACGACCGGAGGGGTTCTTCCCCGCGAAGGCGTCGCTCGCGACTGACACGCCCGACCTGACCCACGAGGAATTGTATCGTCCCGGTTTCCTGAAACTGAACCGGGGCATCACGAAACTTCGCTGGATGCAGCAAGGCCACGTCCAGCTTTACGTCCTTTACATCGCGGTGACGTTGATCGTGCTGCTGGCCTGGAAATTCCGCTGACATGAACGCCGCCTCTTTCATCCCGTTCCTGCTGGCGCTGGCGCTGTCGCCGCTGCTGCTCGGCATCATCAACCGGACAAAAGCGATTTTCGCCGGGCGCCGCGGCCAGCCGTTCCTGCAAACCTATTTCGATTTGTGGAAGCTGCTGCACAAGGGCGCGGTTTACAGCCGCACGACCACCTGGATATTCCGCGCCGGGCCAATGATTGGACTGGCGGCGGTGATGGTGGCCGCGGCGCTGATGCCGCTGGGAAATGTTCCGGCGCTCATCGCGTTCCCCGCGGATTTTTTGCTTTTCGCCGGTCTGCTGGGATTGATGCGATTCTTCACCGTCCTCGCCGCGCTCGACACCGGTTCGGCGTTTGAAGGCATGGGCGCAAGCCGGGAAGTTTTTTTTTCCGCGCTCGCCGAACCGGCGCTGTTCGTGGCGCTGGCCACACTCGCGCGCCAGGCGGGAAACCTTTCGCTCTCGACCATGCTCGGCCAGGTGTCCGGCGGACATTGGCTCGCCGCCGGCCCGGTGATGGCGCTGGTGTTCATCGCGCTGATGATTGTGCTGCTCGCCGAAAACGCGCGCATTCCCGTGGACGACCCGAACACGCATCTTGAACTGACGATGATTCATGAAGTCATGGTGCTCGACCACGGCGGACCGGACTTCGCGTTCATTCTTTACGGCGCGGCGCTGAAGTTGTGGGTATTGGGCGCGCTCGTTGTCGGAATGGTCATGCCGGTGACGGAAACGCCGTGGTTAAACTTGATTTTGTCCGTGGGCGGAATGTTTGTGCTGGCCGTCGTCGTGGGCGTGACCGAATCCGTGATGGCGCGGCTCCGTTTGCTGATGGTGCCGCAACTGCTCGTCGGCGCGGGCGCGCTGGCCGCAATGGCATTTCCTGCTGGGACTGCGCTGAAACGATTTATGAACACATTTCAATTTTTAATTGGTGGGCGCGCCGCTGCCGCGGCGCGCGGCGGCGCGGCAACGCCGCCCTACCGAAATTGGAAATTATGATTTTGACCAATCTCATCCTGGTGCTGGTGGTGCTGACCAATTTGAAATTGCTCGGCTCCAGCCGCATCGGTTCGTCCATTCGCGTGGTGGCGGCGCAGGGCGTGGTGCTGGGCCTGCTGCCGGTTCTGGCGCACACACATGACCTTTCCGTCCGCTTCGCATTGCTGGCGGTCGGCACCATCGCCATCAAGGGCATCGTGTTTCCGTGGTTCCTGTTTCGCGCCGTGCGCGAGGCGGAAGTGGCCCGCGAAATCGAACCGTATGTCGGCTACGTCACTTCCCTGCTCGCCGGTGTGGTGATCCTCGCGGTGTCATTCTGGATGTGCACGCGGTTGCAGATGCCGGAAACACTCGCGTCGTCCTGGCTCGCGCCGATTGCCATTTTTTCCATTTTCGCCGGGCTGTTCCTCATCATCAGCCGCAAACGCGCGTTGAGCCAGGTGCTCGGTTTTCTCGTCCTGGAAAACGGCGTTTATACCTTCGGCGTCGGGCTGGCGCCGCAAACGCCGTTGCTGGTGGAAGCCGGCGTGCTGCTGGACGTGTTCGTGGCGGTGTTCGTCATGGGCATCACCATCTTCCATATCAACCGCGAGTTCGACCACATCAACACCGACCAGATGAGCCAGCTAAAGGACTGATGAAATTTTCAATTGCCAATTTCCGATTGCCGATTGGGGAAGAATTTTTCCAGCCGCACCCAATTTGTTTCCAATCGGCAATCGGCAATCAGCAATCGGCAATCAAAATGATTCTCGCCCTCGTCCTCATCCCCATGCTTGCCGGTTTGCTGGCCTTCGGCCTGCCGAAACCGCTGTTGCGCCGCGGGCTGCTCGTCGGCACGGCGCTGGTTCATGCGGTGCTGACGGCAGTTTGCTGGAAAATCTCCCCCGCTCCGGCGCTCAACGGCTGGCTCGGGCTTGACGCGGCGGGATTGCTGTTCTTGAGCATCACCAGCGGGCTGTTTCTGGTCGCGTCAATTTATGCCGCTGGCTATCTCGGCCAGGAATCGAACCGGCGCAACACGGACCCGGAGGAAGGACTGTTGTTCGACAACGCGCCGGAAGCCGTCTTCATCGGCTGCCTGCTGTTGTTTCTGGCGGCGATGACTTTGGTGACCGTCAGCCAGCATTTCGGCCTGATTTGGGTTGCCATCGAGGGAACGACGCTGGCCAGCGCGCCGCTGATTTATTTTCACCGGCACCATCGTTCGCTGGAGGCGACGTGGAAATATCTTTTGATTTGCTCCGTCGGCATTGCGCTGGCGCTGCTGGCCAATTTCTTCCTCGGCGTGGCCGCGGCGCATCCGGACCGGGAAAGTTATCCCGTCGTCCTGTCCCAACTCGTCGCCCACGCGCACGGAACTGCAAGTGCCGTGGTTGAAGGTCGCCTGCCTGTTGTTCTTCGTCGGTTACGGCACCAAAATGGGACTCGCGCCGATGCACACCTGGCTGCCGGATGCCCACAGCGAAGCGCCGTCGGTCATCTCGGCGCTGCTGTCCGGCGCGGTGTTGAACTGCGCGTTCCTCGGGCTGCTGCGCGTGCAACAGGTCTGCGTCGCCGCCGGCATGGAACATTTCACGCGCGACATCTGGATTGCGCTGGGCCTGGTTTCGCTGGTCGTCAGCGCGGTGTTCATCATCGGCCAGACGGATTACAAACGGCTGCTGGCGTATTCGAGCGTGGAAAACATGGGCATCCTCGCGCTCGGCGTCGGCCTCGGCGGCGCCGGCGCGTTCGGCGCGATGCTGCACGCGGTCAATCATTCGCTCGTCAAGGCAATGCTGTTCCTGCTCGCGGGAAACATCGTGGCGCGCTACCAGACGAAAAACATCTTGCAGGTGCGCGGACTTTTGCGCGCCGCGCCGGTGACCGGGGCGCTTTGGATTGCGGGATTTCTCGCCATCACCGGCACGCCGCCGTTCGGGCCGTTCATGAGCAAGTTCACAATTTTGAAGGCCGCGCTGGACGGCGGCCATGTCTGGATCACCACATTCTTTCTGGCATCGCTCGGCGTCATTTTCATCGGCATGACGACAGCGTTTCTCGGCATGGCGCAGGGCACGCCGGAAAAACCGCTGCCAGCGCGGCGAACCGCGACCGCTGGTGGCAAATCCTCCCGCCGCTCGTTCTCGGCGCGCTGGTGCTGTGGCTCGGCTTGAACGTGCCGGAAAACTTGAGCGATCTTCTGCATCAAATTGCCTCGACGCTCGGAGGTGCTTCATGAACCCTCTGTTTCCTCCGCAACGGCGACGCCGCCTCAATCGCGGAAATTCCAAACACGAGCTTCGCCGATTTTCGCGAACAGATTTTGCAGGCCACCGAAAACGGCGCGCGCATCGCGACGCTGTTTGGACAGCCCGTTGGCAGCGACAAGGTTCGTCTGTTCGCCGTGCTCGCCAACGACGCCGAAGGCCAACTGGCCCTGTGGTCAACCGAAGTCACCGAGCAGTTATCCGTCGCTCACGCCGGCCTGCGCGCAGGCGCATTGGTTCGAGCGCGAAATCGCCGAGCAATGGGGCGTCCGACCCGAAGGCCATCCGTGGCTGAAGCCGATTCGCTTCCACAAATCCTATCGCGCCGGCCACGATGTCTGGAATCGTTCCGCTGAAAATCCGGTTGAACCCGGCGTGACGAATTTCTTCTCGATGGACGGCGACGAAATTCACGAAGTCGCCGTCGGCCCGGTCCACGCCGGCATCATCGAGCCGGGACATTTCCGTTTTCAATGCCACGGCGAATACGTTTTTCATCTGGAAATTTCGCTCGGCTACCAGCATCGCGGCGTGGAACGCGCGCTCATCGGCGGCCCGGACAAGCGGACAATTCCCTACATGGAAACGCTCGCCGGCGACACGACCATCGGCCACGCGCTGGCGTATTGCGAAGCGGTCGAATCGCTGGCCGCCTGCAAAGTCCCGGCGCGCGCGCAGGTGCTGCGCGCCATCGCGCTGGAACTGGAACGCCTCGCCAACCACACCGGCGATCTCGGCACGCTGGCCAACGACATCGGCTATCTGCCGACGGCGAGTTATTGCGGACGGATTCGCGGCGATTTCCTGAACCTGACGGCGCTGATTTGCGGCAACCGTTTTGGCCGCGGCCTGCTCCGGCCCGGCGGCGTCCTGTTCGATCTGGACGAGGCCCGCCAAAAACAACTGGAGGAGCGCCTGACCCAGGCGCGCAAGGACGTGACCAGCGCGGTGGAATTGCTCTGGAATTCCTCATCCGTCCGCGCCCGTTTTGAAAATGCCGGGCCGGTTTCGCGCGAAACGGCGCTGGAACTCGGACTCGTCGGCCTGGCGGCGCGCGCCAGCGGAATCGAACATGACGTGCGGATTCAATTTCCCTCCGGCATTTACCGCTTCGCGCAAATTCCCGATGTCGTCGTATCACACCGGCAGCGTTTTCGCGCGGGCTTATGTCCGCTGGATGGAAATCCAGCGTTCCATCGCCTTTATTTTCGACCAGCTCAACGCACTGCCGTCAGGCCCGGTGCGCGCGGAAGTCGGCGCGCTCGCGCCCAACCGCGCCGTCGTGTCGCTCACCGAAGGCTGGCGCGGCGAAATCTGCCACACGGCGCTGACCGATGCGGCGGGGAAATTTGCGCGTTACAAAATCGTGGATCCGTCGTTCCACAACTGGATGGGACTGGCGCATGGCGATGCGCAACCAGCAGATTTCCGATTTCCCGCTGTGCAACAAAAGCTTCAACCTGTCCTATTGCGGCCATGACTTGTGAGGTGACATCATGCTGAAAGTTTTGCTCGCACGCGCCCAACAGAAACACCGCACCATCGGTTATCCCGAAGGAACCGCCGGTGCTGCCCGACCGTTTGCGTGGCCGTCCGCAGATTGACTCCGCAAAATGTCCGCCGAATTGCTCCGTGTGCGCCGATGTTTGCCCGACCGACGCCATCAGCATCAAAGACAAAAGCGTGCGGCTTGATCTTGGCCGCTGCCTGTTCTGTCCCGAATGCGAGCGCGCCTGTCCGGAAGGCGCGATCAAATTCACGACGGAACATCGCCTCGCCGCCTCAAGCCGCGACGCGCTGGTTCTCGGCGAAAAGGAATTTCAACTGGCGAAGGCGCTGGACGAAAAGTCGCGCCAGATTTTCGGCCGCTCGCTCAAGCTGCGGCAGGTCAGCGCCGGCGGCTGCAACGGTTGCGAGGCCGACGTGAACGTGCTGAACACCGTGGTTTTCGATCTGGGCAGGTTCGGCATTCAATTCGTCGCATCGCCGCGCCATGCCGACGGACTGCTCATCACCGGGCCGGTGACGCGGAACATGGAACTGGCCCTGCGGAAGACTTACGAAGCCGTGCCGTCGCCGAAGCTGGTGATTGCCGTGGGCGCGTGCGCCATTTCCGGCGGACCTTACCTCGGCCACGCCGAACAGCGCAACGGAGCGGACAGCGTCGTGCCGGTGGACCTTTACATTCCCGGCTGTCCGCCGCATCCGATCACCATTTTGGATGGGTTGTTGAGGTTGCTGGGAAAAATTGAAGCGAAAGAAACATTCAACATTCAACGCTCAACATCGAACATCCAATGATTCTTCCAGTGTCGCCTTAACTGGATGTTGGAAGTTGGATGTTGGTTGTTGAATGTTCTACTCTCCTCACCGCCGCCAGTGTCCTGGCTCGTGAACCCAGCCGCGCGGGCCGCGATTCCAGCCTCCGGACATCCAAACGACGCTGGGACCCGGCGGATAAGCCCAGTAGCCCGCCTGCCAGAACCACCGCCGTTCCAAACCCATTCGCCGCCAATCCAGACGTAGCCCGGTCCGGGCCGCTCGACGACGACAGTTTCCTGCAGCGGAGCCGGCGGCGCCTGCTCCACGACCGTCGTGGTTGGCTGCATGGCGTTGCCGAAGTCTGCGTGTTTATCATGGTATTCACCACCCGGTCGCTCACGCCGGAATCGTGAAGATCAACGATGTCCGCCGCGCTCAAATGGAAAACAGTGTGCGTGCCTTGAATCTGGGCGATGATGACGTCGTCGCCCACGCCGGCGTGGGCCATGTTCTTGACATCCGCAATGCCGAGCGGCTCCCCCTGGACCACTCGCACGTAGGTTTGCGGCGCCCGCGCGCGCAACTCGGCTTGCTGCTGCTGGTCCATTCCGTTGCCGATGGCCCGCCGGCAATCATGCCCGCCGCCGCGCCGATCACCGCGCCCGCGCCGCCGTTTCGCGGGCCGCCGATGACCGCGCCGGTGATGGCGCCCAGCGCGCCGCCAATCAATGCGCCGGTGCCCGTGTTGTTCTGCGTGCCGTTCGGATTCACACAACCCGTCAGCACCACCGCCGCCGTTGCCGCCGCAAAAGTCAAAACATGCAATTTCGTTTTCATAATTTAAATAACCATCCAGTTACTTCGACAAACAATCATGCCTCACATTCAAAAAAAATCAACTCGAAACCCGCGAATCGTTCGCGGCCTGTTGGAGTTCAAGCTTCAGCTGCCGCAAAGCAGGTTAAGCCTGAACTCCAGCTACGCCCGCGGATGCGCGGCGTCGTAGGCTTTTTTCAGGCGCTCGGTCGTGACGTGCGTATAAACCTGCGTGGTGATGAGATGCGCGTGGCCGAGCAGTTCCTGCACGCTGCGCAGATCCGCGCCGGCGTCGAGCAGGTGCGTGGCGTAGCTGTGCCGCAGCTTGTGCGGCGTCAACGCCGGATCGAGGCCGGCGATGGCGAGGTATTGTTTCAACCGCCGCGACAGTTGAACCGGCGTGAGCGGCGCGCGGGTTTTGGTTTCCGAAACGAAAACCGGCGACGCCCCGGACGGCGGCTGTTTCAACGCGCTCCAATAATTCTGGATTGCCTTCCAGCGCCGGACCGCCGACCGGCACAAGCCGCTCCTTCTTGCCCTTGCCGCGGACGCGGACGATTTGTTCGCCCCAGTCAATGTCCTCCGCGCGCAGGCCGCACAGCTCGCTGATGCGCAGGCCGCACGAGTAAATCGTTTCCAGCACCGCCACGTCGCGCAGACAGGCCTGGATTGAAACCGGGCGGCCCGGCCCTTTCCTCTGCTTTTGCGCGCGCAACAGCTTCAACGGCGCTGCGAGCAAATCCTTCATTTGCTGGATCGTCAGGAATTTTGGCAGGCGTTTCCCGGCTTTTGGCAGCGAAAGATTCTTGATCGGCAGAGTTTCCATGAAGCCGCGCCGGATCAGGAATTTGTAAAACGTCCGCAGCGCGGAAAACCGGAGTTGAATCGCCGACCTTCCAAGTTTGTTTCTTCCCAGAAACCGAAGATAATCGCGAAAATCATCGCGCTGATAATTTTCCCCACGCCACCATCGCGGAGACTTTGGACTTTGGACTTCGGACCCTGGACTTTGATTTTGCCAGCGGCGGAACTCGTTGAGCGCGTCGCGGTAATTCCGCTGCGTATAAATGGACGCGCCACGGTCCGTCGCCAGGTGCGCGAGGAATTGCCGAATCCACCGGTCCGGATGGTTCGCTTGAATGTCGGTCGCATCAGTCATGCCGCATTGATACAGCACCCGGCGGAAAATTCCAGCTAAACGGAATGCCGGCCATGCCCCGGACCGGACAACTTCAATCATGCTTCGGATCAGGGAAAGGTCATTCACAGACAAAGATCCGCTCTTCACGATGTAGCGTCGAGCCTATGGTTCGACTAGTTCGGCCACAGGCCGAACGCTACAATCAAACTGGATGGCGGGAGGATTTGAGCATGAGAAATCCGCCGACGGTGGAAAACAAACCGATTGCCAGCAACGCCGCGCCGAGGAAACGATTCGGGCTGACGGGTGATTTTGGCGGTCGGGCAGGGTCAACAATTGTCAGCCATATGAGCCATAGGAAGCTGGAGGTCAATTTTTTCTGATGCGATTTTTGCTTGGAGAAATTTGTGGAGTTCAAGCAGGTTCTCCAACTCGCGTTTCTCTGTCCCAAAACGGCTTGGTTCTTTCGTATTCTTCTCGGAGTTGTTCCTGCTCCTTTGGTGTCATTGACTTTGGGATTGGCGAGAGCGTAGTTCCACCATTATCAAAATCAGTTTCGTCAATCCTTGTTAATTTTATATTTCTCGCGCAGCAAATCCACATTGGTTTGTTGAATTTGGATTTTCTTTTCCTCGTCTTGATATAGCTGCTCGCAACGTCTCAATCCCTTTCAATGTCATCTGCCGCCGCATGTCCAAGCAATAATCCTGGAAAGCCTTGACGATGGCATTGGCAATTCCAGCTGCTTCGTCCGGGTTTTCGCCGGTGTAAGAAATGTCGAGTAGCTTGGTGTTGCGCTCAATCGCGAGATGCAAATGCTTCTTGAGAATGGCAATGGACTCGTTCGTCGCAAGCATCCCGCCGCCGCCATATTTTCGGCCCCACAGGACATTCAGATTCAGAGCGTCGGCAACTTTGCCAAGAACGATTGCGGACTGTATGACTTCAAAATTGGTCAGGGCGGAGTTTAGGTAAAATGACATCGCCTGCCCCGTTTTGAAATGCATCCGTCACGTCAGGATTGATCTCAATCCTTGTCGTTGCCTGATACTCTGCCGGACTCAACAGCAGCCATAGCCCAACGCTACACGACGCGAGTCCAGCGAGCAAAAGCGAGAAGCCAATGAATTTTTTCGGGCCGATTCCCATTTGTTGTTCAAGTCATTGACCGCCGGGAAGCGTCCGCCGTTCAATTGTTCGTAGCGGCGTCTCGGCAAAGCGCCGCCATTGTAATTTTCTCTTGGGACGGCGGCTATTCGCCAAAGATCTGTGACGTTGTGCTTGCGCAACGCTTGCCGCTGCGGCATATCGCCGTCTTGAAATCGCTCACCGAACAGCTTTGGTTTGAGGTGCCCGGTCGGCGCGGCTTTGTGAACATCACCGACACCATCGCCATGCTCGTCCGCAAAAGCGGCGTGCAGAGGGACTGTGCCTCGTCAACGCCATGCACATCACCGCCATCAATCCGCCGATGACGTATGATTCGACGCTTGGTTCCCCATCCGCCCAAGGGATTGTCCCGCCATACCAAAACCTCACGGCTCACATTGACGACATCACCGGAGCGCACGGCTCCTACACTTGGGACTTCAATACCGGCACATGGAACTGATATGAAACGATTTCTTCTCGCCCTCTATCTTCTTCTCCCGTTGTCGCTGATGGCCGGGAACCCGTCGTATCAGGAGATGACGAACTACGTCCAGTCGGTTGCGTTCAAAAGCAACACGGTCGCGCCCGGAGTCTTTTCTATCAACGGCAAAACAAACAAAATCATTTTTGCTGCTGCTAATTCAAGTGTCATAGTAACCACCTTGGAAGCTAATATTTTCATTTCGGCTCCGGGCAGAGGCGGCGGGCCAACCAACGGACAGACGGCGGCGCAAGTGTATGGACAGATGCAATCTTTTGGAGGAACGAACTTCATTTCTTCCACCGCTACAAATGTGATGGCTTTGTCGGTTTCAGAATCGTCGCCACTGTTGCCGCCGCCCCTGTGGGTCGGAACGGGTTGGGGAAACTCAACGACGGTTAATGGCGACACCTCGTTTGTCGAAGTCACAAACATTGCCTGCGACATGATTGGTTCGGGCAAATGGGCCTCTGGCTATCGGACTATTGAAATTGATTCAGGTTGGGCGACGAACATTGATGCCAACGGTCACTTTATCTGTCCCTCAAATGTGTGGCCGGGCGGAATGAGTTATTGTGTCAACTGGCTTCAAACCAACTGGCCGGGCAAACCGATTGGCACAATCCTTTGGTGTGGCGGCATTGAACCGCAAATGAGTTACATGACCAGTTGCATCGGGGATTTCAACGCCCAATCAATTCTCGATGAATTAAGTTGGGGAGTCGTCGGGTTCAAGGTGCAGGCATTTTTCAATCCGAGTCACAGTCAAAAAGACGCCCCTGATTCCAACTTGGGGCCGGGCGGAACTGGTTCAGCCCTTAATTGGTATGCTCAATATATTCCGACTATGCGTTCGCAGCGACCCGTCTGGCTTTTCAACGCCGCGGACAAGATTGTGACAAATGGCGTAGTCTATACCTACATTGACCCGCTGGCTTGGGGACAATACAACCTCATTTGTCCGCTGGCGAAAGATGGTATAGACCAGACACATTATGAAGCGGCAATGTCCATGATGTGCATGAACAGCAACGCTTTTGCCATGACGCGTCCGGGATTGACCATCAATGGTTATGACGGGCCTGAATTCATTAGACAAGTATGGTTCAACGGTGGTGGTGGAACTGGGGGCGGAGAAGTCAGGAGTGACATGGCGCGGCAGGCCATTCGGGGAGGAATGAACATCACAACTTCAACCACTTCCACCAGTGCGCTCTATAATCTGGCCTACACCAATGCCGACTTGATTCGTGTCAGTCAAGACCCTGCTTGCAATCCGCCAATCCCGGTTGAAGGCACGGCAGACCTGACTGTGGGGCCGACGAACATACAGGTTTGGTATGCGTGGAAACGGACATTGTCAGACGGAAGCGTTGCCGTGGCCGTCCTTTCCCTCGACACCAATATAACAATGCTGTCCCAACTTAGCCAGTCGGTGATTCAGTTCACGAATTACGTTCTCAACCTTACCAACTATGGTTTTGCAGCCTCACAACCTGTCACCGTCAAGGGCTGCTTTTATCCCCACTACGGCAACTGGGGGCGCGGTTATTATGGTGAAAGCGAATGGCAGAAAATTGGCACCAACACTTGGCAGGATTCCTATACTGTCGCATCGGACGCTTACACAAACAACATCACACCTTTTGGTGCGGACTTTCTGATTCTGTCAACCAATCCGCCGCCAGTTCCAACGGCAATCACGTTGAATATTCTTGCGCCTTGGAATGTCACCAATGACAGCCCGGCAATTAACATCATATTGAGTGTGAACCCGAAAACCATTCATACTCCGTCAGGCCAGACAATTAGCAACAGCGTTACACAGAGGGGCAACTCGCGGGCCGACTGGTATATCCCGCCCGGCGCGGCCAACTTCACTTACTACGTCTGTGTTAATGACAACTACAATAATGACCATACCATCTGTGTAACCAACATCGTTTTGACCAACGGTGTCGAGGCGTGGCGAACGAATCTGGCCTATAATTCTCCAGCCATCACCAATTCAATATCCATGATTGGCGTGACGAATCTCTCGCTGTTGACGCTTGGAACAAACGCGAATCCGATTTTTATCACTGATGCGCAGCAGGCCATTTGGGGTGAGCCATTGGTGACTTGGTAAAAAACAGCTACACTGGGAGCTTTTATCCATCCAATCCGCTTCGACCGCCCCGTCCAAATCCGAACCCGGCGGCTGCCTGGCGCGGGATGGTCTCGCCTGTCACAAGATTCCGGAGCTGGGTGGAATTACCCGTGACGCCAATGCGGACCTCCGCTTCAGTATCCCGGTAGTTTTCAGCGATGAATGTCCGGTTGTCCACCGGCAACTGTTCAGTGACGCGCTGCCATTGGTTGGTGAGGCTAACGGGATTCCACGCGAATTGCCGCACGGTGCCCGCGACGATGTAAACCGAGACATTAAAGTTGGTGTAGTGCCCGGCAAAACAATGGGCGCCGGTTATCAGCAGAATGCCCGCTGTTTTTAATCGAAAGGCTGTGACTTGCGTGATGGAGTTCTCATTTTTTTATGGCGCGTCCGGCAGGACTTGAACCTGCAACCTTCTGATCCGAAGTCAGAAGCTCTATCCAATTGAGCTACGGACGCCTGCAATCATTCTGCAACGAAACCGGCCGGTGTAAAGACTGTCGTGCGGGTTTTGCTTGAGGCTTTGCGGGCGGATGCGCCTTTCGCTAGACTGGGGCAATGGCCAAACCCAAATTCATCGAGCTTCCGGGCTGCGACCCGATTCCGATTTTGTTCGAGGACCGTTCGGTCATCGCGATTGACAAGCCGCGAGGCTGGATGCTCGTGCCTCATTCGTGGCGGCTGACGAACTGGAATTTGCAGGCGGCAATTGATTCGTCCATCCGCGCGGACGATTTCTGGGCGAAGTCGCGCAACCTGTCCTTTCTCCGCAATGTTCACCGCCTCGATGCCGACACGAGCGGCGTGCTGCTGTTTGCCAAAAGTCCGGGAGCGGTGAACACGTATTCGGATTTGTTCGAGGACCGGCGGATGGAAAAAACGTATCTCGCGGTGGTCGGCGGTGTGCCGCGTGAAACAGAATGGGCCTGCCGGCTCCCGCTCGCGCCCGACCCGAAAAAGTTCGGCAGAATGAAGGTGGATTTCAAGGAGGGCAGGGAATGTGAGACGCGGTTCAGGGTGTTGCGGAAAAATGGACGGTTCACTTTGATTGAGGCGAGTCCGTTGACGGGCCGGACGCATCAAATCCGGGTGCATCTGGCGGAGTCGGGCACGCCAATCATGTGCGACGAGCTTTACGGCAGGGTGGAGAAGGGGTTTCGCCTCGGCTTGCGCGCGGTGCGGCTGGCGTATTTCGATCCGTTCACAAAAAGGCGCGTGGAAATCCACGCGCCGGCGGATGGTTTTATGAAGGAATACGGATTTTAATCCGCGTATTTTACGCTGCAACCGTAAGGTTTCGACTGCGAAACTTCAATGGGTTTTCCGGCCAATAAATCATCCACGGCTTCGCGGACATAATTGCGCGCCTTGGCCGGGTCGTGGGTCGGATCCGGCTGGTTGTCTATCGCGCCATCATAGACAAGCGTGCCGCTCTTATCAATGACGAACATGTGCGGCGTGGTCAACATGCCGTATAGGTGGCCGATGACGCCGGAACTGTCGTCAATCCACGCGGTCGCGGTGATTTTTTTGTCGGCCATCTCCTGCTTCGCCTGTTCCGGCGTCCGATGGCTTGAATTCTTCGGGTTCACGGAATTTACGAGCAGCCACACGACGCCCTTGGCCGCCAAATCCTTTTGCAGCGCCTGCATCGCGCCGGTCTCGTATTGGTTGTGGCAATACGGACAATCGGAATTATAGGACTCAATGACGACCGTCTTACCAGCGTAATCGGAGAGCTTGACGGTCTTGCCGCTGATGTCCGTGCCCGTGAAATCCGGCGCGGGCTTGCCGGCTTCGACCGCCATCACGGCGGTGGCCATTGCCAGGGTTGCCAATAACACAAAGGTCTTTTTCATAGATTCAAATACTTAATTGTTTAAGTAAGAGACAGGAATGTAGCGGATTTCGTTCAAAAGTCAACCCGCGGCGCGGTCGGGTTGTGTCCTGATTTGGTGGGTCGGGTCGCACTGCGACCCGACGCGCCTCGCAGCGCGAGGCGCGCCACCATTGAAATTAGGACGCTGCCCGCAGTGCGGCACATCAGAATCCTGACAAAATATCTCCTTGTTTCCGGCCCGCGAACCTGCTTTGCTCGCGTGGACAAAAAACTCCGTTCATGACGCTCGACGAAACCATCAATCAGATCAAGGCGTGCGCGAAGCAGATGGATGCGCACTACGGCGGGACTGTCTTCGACGAATGGGCCATTCTCTCGCTGGCGGAGAACAAGGCGCGCGTGCTCGCCTACCTCGGTCCGCGCAACGACGACTTCCTGAAAAATTTTGCGAAGGACCTCGGCACATTGCGCGCGGAACTGCTTACGGAAAAATACGGCGCGGGTGATTTTGAATTTGCGCGGCACGGAACCGGCACGGGCTTTGAATCGTTCATGGTCCTGGGGCGGGCGCTTTATTTGATTTGCAACAACACCCGCGAATCCATGGACTCAATTGCCAAAAACCCGCGCTGGCTCGCCGCGCAGGTGCCGTTTGCCGAATTGAGCGAAAGAATCCGACCCAACCCGCTGGTTGTTCCCTGGGACAGCACCAGTTTCGTCGGGAATAATTAGCCGGTGGGGCGGGCGTCCTCGCGAGCCTGGATTTTTTCAACCCAACAATCCCTTCCAGAGGAAAAATCCGTAGGCCGCCACCAGCGTCCAGCCCGCGAACCACGGCAGCCGCCCCAGCACCGCCACGAAGAACAAATGCACCAGCGTCGCGCCCAGCAGGATGAACATCGCCATGTGGAAGAATGGCGGCATCGCCATCGTGTGATACAGCGCGTAAATGCCGAGGCACAGTGGAATCGAGACGTGGCAATCTCCAACCTGCGAGGCATAGACCGTTTCCGGCTGGCCGCGCCAGCTGTAATAAACCGCCAGCATCGCGTTCGGCAGCACCATCAGCCAGCCGCTCAACCAGCCGAGATATTTCGCGCTGATGAAGCCGGTGTGGATGCCGGAAATCCAGTTCACCAGCCAGTCCGTGCTGATGTAGATTCCATACCCGCCGACGGCGAGCAACGCCAGATCAAACGGCAGCGTCCAGCTCAACGATTTCCCCTGGCGCACGTTTGATTTGAGCACCTCAAAGACATGGATGAGTTGCCAGAATAAAAACAGTCCCACCAGCACCAGGCCGTCGTCATGGGTCAACCGGCCTTTGCGGCCCATTGCCCAGACCGCGCCGGTGAAAAACAGGATGGCCGTGAGCGTGAGCAGCAGCGCGAGCCGGTTCAATTGCTGCGTCTTGACGGCGGCGCCGGATTTTTTCCTGTCCGGACTTTTCCCACCGGACTTGCCCTTCGACAGCAGCGTTCTGGTCAACCAGAAAACTCCCGGGAGGCCGAGCACGAGCGTCATGTTGGTAATGTTGTTGACCAGCGAGTTCGTCATCACATCCGCACCGCTGCCGCCGTTGCGGCCAAGGATGAAGGCGAAGATGAGGTTCCCCATGCCTGTGCAATACGGCATCACCAGCGTGCCGAGCACCGTGCCTTCAAAGCCCTTGGCGCTCAAAACTTCCAGCCGCCAGAGCATCAGGAACGACGCCGCGAGGAACACCGCCAGAAACAGCCACGGCGCGCAAGCTCCCTTGGCCTCGATCCAATGGATGAACGGGTTTGCCACGCGCGGAGTTTAGCGGAAAAGAATTTCCACGCGAATATTTTCAGCCACAGCCTGCCGCGCCGGAGTGAAACGCAAGCGGAAGCGCAACGCCACGGAAAGGGGCGGGTTTGTCGCGTCCCAGCGCAGCGAAGCCGGATGCGATGCGAGATGGATGGAAAGTCACGATGGCGTTCGAAATGCGCGAAGCGTTTTGGAGTGCGTCGGCAGAGCGGGAGCGGCGACGGCGCTTTCGAGCGGGTGGGAGTGATTCGGGCTGGCGGAAGGTCTTCGAGCGTTCCGAAAGCGGTGTCGCGCTAAGCTTGCCACCGCAGTCCAAAATGGCGGCTTGTGTCGGCGGGGATAGACGCGAAAGCACAGCGCAGCAACGGGTGAAAGGGGCGGGCGCACTGCGGATTGGTTGGCAGACCGTAAGCGTCTCGTGGAAGACTGAACACATCAGGCCAAATCAAGGACAGTCATCGCTCAAGCCATTCAGATTTTCGTGATCAATCGTGAACGCCACGGAATTGCCGTTTTCGGAGTGCGTGATTTTCACGAGGAAAATCGTGTCGTAATCGTTCTCCGGCCAGTTGGGAACTTGTTTTGGATCTCCGCCGTTGTCCTTGACCAGGTTTTTTGCCAATTGATCCAGAAGGCCATGTTCCCACGTGATGAAAATGGTCGCGCCCAGATAATTCGTCTTTTGAAGTTCGCTTTCCAGGCCTTGGATTTCACTGTAACCGAACTGCGTGTTGACCGGCAGGCCGCAGCGGATGGCGGTCGGTTCAATCGTCGTCAACGGCCGGACATAATTGTATTTGTTGCCATCCACTTTTTGCGTGGGATTTGGCGCGAAGATGAATTGCGGCGTGCCGTATTTATCCAGCAGCACTTTCGGCAACGCCAGCGCCCGGTTGAGGCCGCGACAGGTCAACTGCCCCAGCCCGCCTTTCGGCTTTTCACCATGCCGGATGCAGACGAGCGTTTGCACCGCCGGTGTGGAAGTTGCCGGCGACGGAATGGAATTGCTTTGGGCATCCACCCGAAGGCAAGACGCACCGGCAATTAAAAACAGGATGAACTGAATTTTCACAGCTTTGATTTTCGTCATGCGTGGAGTTTAATGTGAAAAATTTCCGGCGCGAATTATTTTGGCAGGAACGGCGCACGGGGACGGAGGCGAAGGCGACAGCGCGCCGCCAGCTCACTCGCGAGCCGGCGCTGCCGGACGACGTCCGACGTTTTGGAGCGCCGAGCCGAGCCAGGCGATGGTCTGGCCCAGATCTTTCATGTTGCGCGCCGCCTCGTCATCCTTGGACACCTCGCCCTTTTCCCGGCCATAGCCGAGATTCCAATACGTTGACCCCGGCACAATAACGCCGGACATGAGAAACATATGGTTCATCGTGTCAAACGCGTGCGTGCCGCCGCCGCGCCGCACCGCCACCACCGCCGCGCCGATTTTCCCCCGGAACAACCCGCCATTGGCCACTGCCACCAGCCCGGCGCGATCCAGCAGCGCCTTCATTTCCGCGCTCACGTCGGTGAAATAGGTTGGCGAGCCGAGGATGATGGCGTCCGCCGCCACCATTTTCTCAAAGCACGGGTTGAACGCATCGTCTTTCTGGCTGCACCGGGCGTTTTTCTTTTTGAAACACGAAAAGCAGGCCTGACAGCCGCGGATGTTCGCGCCGCCGATCTGGACGAACTCGGTTTCCCAGCCGGCCGCGGCCAGCGGCGCCAGCACCTGTTTTAAAAGAATTTCCGTGTTCCCGCGCTTCCGAGGACTTCCATTGATGGCAAGGGCTTTCATAGGCAAATAGAAAATCCAATTCTCCGCCCGAATCCGGCCATGTCAATGACGAATGAAAACAGGTAGGGCGCGTCACTCCGTGCGCGCCGGTGTGGTGGATCAGCATGTGTTGATTGCAGGCGGCGGCGGGCAGAGGACTGCCCGCCCTACCAACACGCGGCGGGAGCGGAGGCGAAGGCGACCTTGGCGTGCCGACTTGTCTCGCCGAAGTCGGACGAAGGCGGAAGTGAAACGCAGGAGGAAGCGCAGCACCACGGAAAGGGGCGGGCGTGAGGTGGGTGGGATGGAAAAATTTTAGATTCGGGTTCGGAATGCGTGACCATCAAGTTCATGTGTTTTTGCAACGGCGTCCCAGAAAATATGCTCCCAACTACTGAGAAGATTCTTTGCGGTTGGCCGCTCGACAGGGTCGTGAAACAACATTTTTTTGATAAGCGCTGCAATACCGGGGCCGAATGTCCCATGAATTTTAGGGATATGAGTAAAAACCACGTCATCGAGCATCTTTCTTGGTGCTTCGATTGGGAGATGTCCTGTGAACAATTCGCAAGCGACCAAGCCTGCTTGGTAAATATTGCTTTTTGTTGTTAGTTCAGCTTTTCCTCGTGCATACCTAACAAGATCCGGTGAGCGATATAGCCAAGGAATGCGTCCATCAAGGCTATCTTGGTAAAACTTTGGATCTGACGGTTCTTCTTTACCAAGAACTTTTAACAAGCCGAAATCACCCAAGACACAGGAGTTTCCCTTTACGAAAATATTTGACGGCTTGATGTCTCTGTGAATCACAGACGGTTGAAGGCTATGCAAGAAATCAAGTGCTGACAGGAGTTGCATTATGTAGCTGACTTTTTCGGGTAGAGATGAGGCGTTCTCTTGGATAATTCCCGCCAGCGTTTTGGGCAGGTATTCTGCTACGATGAATGGATAATCAAAATGATCACCCCAAGTGTAAGAATATATGCCGGTGTCAAAAACGCGCATTACCGATGGATGACCACACTTCTGGAGAAACTCGGTTTCGGCTTGGAATCTCTGTCGGCGCTTTGGCTGTCCGAGGCGCTTGAAAATCTTCAGGGCAAACAAAGTTCCTCGATGAGCATCTGAGGTGCTAATCACTAATGCAGTAATCGCATTTGCTCCACTACCAAGAATTTCAATGTGCTTATACCAGTTCTTCGTTGAAGATTCGATTCCTTGGAATGGTTCGAGATGGAGTTTGGTTGGATCGCTTGCCATAAAGTTTTATACCATTTTCCCCAGTGCCATATCAATCCTCCCCATCACCTTTTCCTTTCCCAGCACTTCGAGTAGATGATAAAGGCTCGGGCCGGAGGGCTTGCCGGTCACGGCCAGGCGGCAGGGATGCACCAGCACGCCGGCTTTCACGCCCAGCGTCTTGGCGGTTTCCTTGAGCGCGGCTTCTAGCGTCGCGGCGTCGAACGCGGACGCGGCGACAAAGGCGTCCCGGAGTTTTTCCAGTCGTGGCTTGTTCTCTGGCACAAAATCTTTCTTCGCAGCCTCGGCGTCGTATTCAATGTTGTCGGTGAAATAAAACCCGGCGTAGGCGGGCAGTTCGCTGAACATCTTGAATTTGCCCTTGCAGGTGTCGAGCGCGGCCTTGACGTAGGGCAGGGGATAGGCGTTCGTGTTCACGCCCGCCTTGGCGAAGGCATGGACGGCGAGTTCGTAAAAGCGGTCGTCCTTCAATTCGCGGGCGTATTCGCCCTGGAGCCAAAGGAGTTTCTCGTAATCGAACTTGGCGTTGTGCCGGAGAATCTGCGGCAGATTGAATCGCTCGATGGTCTCGGCCAGCGTGAGCTTCTCGCGGTTTTCCTTGGGCGACCAGCCGAGGAGGCAGAGGAAATTCACCACGGCTTCGGGCAGGAACCCGTCATCGTTGTAGCTGGTGAGGGACGCGCCCTTGTCGCGCTTGCTCATCTTGGAGCCGTCGCCGTTCAGGATGAGCGGGATGTGCGCGTAATGCGGCGGCTTGACGCCAAAGGCGTTGAAGAGCGCGATGTGCTTGGCGGTGTTGCTCAAATGGTCCTCGCCGCGGATGACGTGCGTGATGTCCATCTCCAGATCGTCAATGACGTTGACGAGGTGGAACACGGGCTGTCCGTCCGAGCGCTGGATGACAAAGTCAGGATCAAGCTCCTCGCGGTCAGTCAATTTGCGGACGACATCGCCGACGACGAGGTTGTGGATGGTGACTGGCTCGCGCTGCATTTTGAATTTGATTGCGCCTTCGTGTTCGTAGGCGAGGCCATGGGAGAGCAGGGCTTCGACGCGGCGCTGGTAATTTTCCTTCCGCTGTGATTGGAAATACGGGCCGAAGCTGCCCTTGCCCGCGCCGGTGGCGTCGCCGGTGAGCGGGCCTTCGTCCCAATCGAGGCCGAGCCAGCGCAGGCCGTTCAGGATGACGTCCACGGCCTCCTGCGAATTGCGGGCGGTGTCAGTGTCCTCGATGCGGAGGATGAACGTGCCGCCGGTGTGGCGGGCGTAAAGCCAGTTGAAGAGCGCGGTGCGCGCGCCGCCGATGTGCAGGTAGCCGG
>CAVSPM010000026.1:0-76268 GCA_963729785.1 uncultured beta proteobacterium
GCAAGCGCGGAAGAGGCACGCCGCATCTGGGAGCAGGAAGCCAGGCAGCACGCCGAGCTGGGCGCGCCACTGATGCCACACGCCGAACCCTTCTGGAGCGGCGAGACCGACCCGGACAAGGCGGATGCCGCGCGCTCGGTGAAGCGGCGCAACTTCCTCGCGCTGGTGTTTTGCCTTATGGCCGGGACGGCCGCCTTGCCGCACGTGCTCATGCGCTCTTACACCACGCCCACGGTGCACCAGGCGCGCAGCTCCGTGTTCTGGTCGCTGGCCTTTATCTTGCTGCTCTATCTGTCTGCGCCCGCTCTGGCGGTGCTGGTCAAGTACGCGCTGTACACCGATGTCGTTGGCAAGCACTTCAGCGATCTGCCGGCCTGGGTCTTGGCCTGGAGCCGAGTCGATCCGAGCTTTTTCCATATCGAAGACATCAACCACGACGGCATCGTGCATCTGGCCGAGATGCAGGTCGGGCCCGACATCATCGTGCTGGCCATGCCGGCCATCGACCTGCTCGCCCTACGTCATGACGGGCCTCGTGGCTGCCGGCGGCCTGGCCGCAGCGCTCTCAACCGCCGATGGCCTGCTACTGACCATCGCCAACGCGCTATCGCACGACCTGTACTTCAAGATGATCAATCGCAAAGCTTCTCCGGTGCGTCGCGTCATCATGGCCAAGGTCTTACTCTTGGTGGTCGCGCTGATCGCGGCGTTCGTGGCGTTGCTGCGGCCCGGCAGCATCGTTTCTCTGGTTGGCTTGGCATTTTCCTTGGTGGCTGCCGGCCTCGCTTCTTCCTCCTCTGGTGCTGGGAGTCTTTTGGTGCCGGGCCAATCGATGGGGTGTGATTGCGGGCATGCTGGCCGGCTTCGGCTTGGCCGTCTACTACATTGCCACCCGCTACCCCTTCTTCCAGGCCGGGCTTGGTCTGAACCCGGCAGACTGGGCGCCCTGGTTCGGTATCGAGCCTATCTCGTCGGGTGTTTTTGCGGTGCCAGTGGGTTTTGCAACCATGATCATCGTTAGCTTGTGCACACCCAAGCCTCCTCCGGAGACGGCCGCTTTGGTGGATTTCGTGCGCATGCCGGAAGCGCCAGGCCGGGAACATCTGCACGTATCGAGGAACCGGTAGAATGCGCCCCGGCACGCAATGTGTCCGGAGAGATGGCCGAGCGGTCGAAGGCGCACGCCTGGAAAGTGTGTAGAGGGTCAAACCTCTCGTGGGTTCGAATCCCACTCTCTCCGCCAAATAGTATTTAAATTCAAGTACTTAACTAATTTCCTGAGAGAGCCCCGCGTGGTGCGGGCCTTCACGGGTCGAGTTTGTCGACAATGTCGGGTGGGGGCGTCCATTCCATTGCGAAGAGTTGCATTCCCGTCAACCGCGGTCAAGATGCCTGGCCTGTAGCAAGCGTCTGGCCGAGATGCTCGGCCTCGTAAGCCGGACCGCTTCTCCCCCTGCTGGATCCATCCGGAGCAAGGCTGCCGCCGTTCACTTCACAAGATTACCGAAGTGATCCGTCAATCGGGAGAACCTTTTCCCCGATTCAGGCGGGTTCCTCCTTGGCCAAGTCGGAAAAATTGCCGATCTTGACCGCTCCGTCGGGAAGGTGCGCAACGATTTCCAATTGCCAGCCCATCGCTTCGATGTGGCTGCTGCGGCGAGCCGTGCCTCGACAAATGGGCTACGGCAACATGACCGGTGCCGCCATATAGGCGGCGGATAGCGTCTGGAACTGCCCATTGTCGGTCGTGATGTTGGTCTGGTGGGTCTCGCCGGTCCCGAATACGACACCTATGCCCCCTGCCGCAACGAGTTGGGCGGGATGGGTCAGGAAGTAGTGGACGCGGTTGTCGCGCCAGTGTTGCGACGCCCCCCCGGGTGTCGAGGAGGGGACGCCCAGCGGCGTCTGCCACCATACGATCGGCAACCCGATGCCCTGGTGATAGGTCAGCACCGCGGCAAGATGGTCGTCGAAATTAGGATGCGTCGTGTTGGTCTCATCCCAATACCATCCGGTGCCCGCGCGTACGCATGAATCGGTCACGTTCTGGTCCTCGAAACATCCCGCGTCGCGGTCGAGCGTTTGCATCACGACGCAGTTGAGCTGGATTGTACAATCTTGTTCATGAAGCCCACGACGCTCGCGATGTCGCCGTTCGCGCCCCAGTCTGAAGGGGGGTACCTATTATCGCCTTGGGGGCGTATTTTCGGGCGATTGTCAGCAGGCACTGCGCGACGCCGACTGCACTGTTCGGCAAACTCGGGCAGTCAGGCGCCAGTTGCACCAAGGCTTGCATCTGGGTGGGGTCTCCGTTCGGTGCCTGCTGCTGCACATATCCCCAGAAATCCGGCTCGAAGTTCACGAGCGCCGGCTTACCGTAAATGGCTAGGCGTTGAAATAGCAATACGACGTTGGACCAATAGTTGGTCATGAAAGTCGTATTGGTCAAACCGGCGAGATTGCCGTCGCCGTTGGTTGCCATCTGGTAGAGCGTGAACATCGGCACCGCGCCGATCGAATCGGCTTCGGCAGCGACGATATTGAAACGTAGCCGTGAGCCGGCAGGTTCCACAGTGGCCATGAGGCGCTCGTGCCGTCGGCACCGACCAGATACTGGTCGAAAATGTCCGGCTGGATGCCTTGGGACCGGATCGATGACACATTGGCGGCGCCACCCAGGCCGACTAGCAGGCGCGCTGGTTTGCCGATCTTGACCGCAAGTTGGGCCGCAGCGGACGTGCCCGAGCTACCCGACGAGCCGCTCGAGGCACCGGAGCTGGACCCAGAACTCGAGGAACTACCGGGGCTGGACGTCGTCGACGCACCGCCGCCTCCGTCGCCGCAAGAAGCAAGATGTAGCAGGGTCAGAAACGCTGCCAGGATAAGCCAGATGGTCTTCATCGATAGGCCCTGGCCAGCGTTGTGCCGGCCGCTATTGGATGCGTGTCGAAACGCAGGGCGTAACGCCGGCATGTCAGCGAACGCCGATACGGGAAGCTCGAAACCATCCCCGGATGTAATCGGACCCGTTTGGAGACCCGCCCGCAATCAGCCATGCGGCGTACCGTGGACTCTCCTAGCGTGAAGGTTGAACTTGCATGCCGCAGGAATTCCGCGCCAGACGACCGCGTTGAAGGAATGTTGGGGTGAGGATCCGGAGTCGGGCCATGGCCGACAGCGAAAAATCCGCAGGTCAGCTCTTCGCGTCGGACGATTGTCGGTAAGGAGCGAACACGAGTCGTCGCGGCGGAGCCACCTTCTCCGCAATGGCCCCGTTTCACCCGTGGGATCAATCCTTTGTGGATCGCGCAGCCGTGGGTGCCATGAGCGTGCCCGAATCCACCCTGCAGAGAAGCTCGCTTCGATCGTCGACAGGCCAATCAACTCCACGGCGATCCAAACGGCGGGCCGTCGCTCGCATCTGCGTATGTAACCGGGTGTATTGCCGGTCACATTTTCGAGGCGCCTGCGAGCAATCCGGCACAGCCGCGAGCCCTGCAGAACTATCTCGCTGGTGTCCTGAACGAGCGTGACATTGCTCGATTCGAGGTGCTTGGACTCGGAACGAATCGCGAGTTAATCGGAAACCTAGCCAGGCGCCTGGCCGACGGCGGTCCGAACACGGAGAGTCTTCGGGCAAGCGTGCGCCGGGCAATCGCCGGCAAGGAGCAAAGCAAAGGTGGAAGAACCTGGATGATCTGCGTCGATCGCCTCTAGTGTCGATCTCAATCTCAATCGTTCAGGAGAATTCGGCCGCAAGGTGGGTCCGCGACCCCGGCATCTGCTCGACACGAACATCATTGGCAATGTCACGAAGCCGGCTCCATCACACTTCCTGTTCGAGTGGAAGGGTGATCAGTCCGACGGCAATCTGTTCATCTCATCGCTGACAATTGGGGAAATTCGGCGGCAATCACAATTTCAATCTCGTGCTTCGTTGGGGTGGGAGCCTCTACATCGGCGATGGCAAGCCCACGCCGGCCGCGATGAGTCGGAGGGTTCGCAACTGGTGGATCAATCTTAATTGCAGCCGAACCGACCGGAGGTTCTTGGAACTCAAATATCTCTGTTGCTAGAGCAGCACAGCAAGCGAGCTTCGCGCCTGGTTTGCTCCAGCGCACGAATCCGTCCACTTGGCAGCGCCAAGGTTGGGCGTAGCGTCCATTCTTACGCAGCAGGTCCGCGTGGGTGCCATCCTCGAGAATGCAACCATCCTCCAGGAACAAGATGCGATCCATCCCGGTGATGGTCGACAGCCTATGCGCGATGGCAATGACGGTTCGCCCTTCAAATGCGCGCCACAGGGCGTCGTGAATGTGATGCTCGGTTTCGGAATCCAGCGACGCCGTGGCTTCGTCCAAGACCAGTATGGGAGCCTTCTTCAACAGGGCTCGGGCGATCGCGACGCGCTGACGCTCTCCGCCCGACAGCTGGATGCCCTGTTCGCCGACCAAGGCGTCGTAGCCGTCGGGTCGTGCGGCGATGAATTCCTGCGCGTGGGCGTCCCGTGCGGCCTGCACGACCTCGGCCTCCGTCGCGGTGCTGCGGGCATAGCGGATGTTCTCTCGAATGGAACGATGGAACAGACCGGGCTGCTGAGGGATCTCGGCGATCGCCCGGCTGACCGACTCCTGCGTGGCAAGCGCGATGTCCTGGCCGTCGATCAAGATGCGTCCCGATTGCGGTTCGTAGTGGCGTCGAAGGAGCTTGACGAGCGTGCTCTTGCCTGCGCCGCTTGGCCCCACCAGGGCGACCTTCTGGGCCGGCGGTATCGAAAGGCAAAGTTCGCTGAATACGAGATTGCCGTCGGCATGCGCGAAGCTCAGCTTGTCGACCTCGATTCCCCCGCGGGTCGCTGCCAGCGGCTTCGCGCCCGGCGCGTCGACGATCGCATGGGGCACGAGGATGCTGTGCAGCGCGGAGCTGAACTGGCCGACGTTCTCGAGCAGCTCTAGCATGCGGGACGCGGCACCCCAGATGTTGTTCATCAGCAGGACCGACAGCGACACCATCTTCACCGTGTCCCCGACCACCATCTGGCCACGAACCGTCATGTACAGGGTGGCCGCGATCAGGCCCACCTGGAAGACCTGCATGCCCGAGTAGAGGGCTAGGTTCATGCCCGTCGCATACCATCTAAGGCGCCTGGACGCCGCGCGCTCGCTGGCGACGGCCTGCGCCATGTTTCGGCTTTCCTCCGCCGTCTTCGCGAACGCCTTCACGAGGTCGGCGTTCTTGACCAAATCGACCAAGACTCCGGTGGACGCTGAAACCTGGTCCTGGAATTCTCTGGACAGGTTCCTGCGGCGCCGCGCCAGCAGCAGCGAAAGTCCTATGTAGGCGGGTGTCCAGACGACAACGAGCAGGGCTAGTCCAAGGTGGTCGAGCCCGATGATCAAGATGCTGATCACGATCGATGCGCACACACGTACGATGTCGTTGGTGGCTAGGTTCAGGATCGCGATTGAGCTATTGCCGGCCTGCTTTATCTTTGAGGCGAGCTGCCCGGCGAAATTGCGGTTGAAGTAGTCGGGCGAATGTTCGATCAGCCAGGAAAAGAGGTAGACCTGCATCTCCTCGCGCAGCCGGGGGCTCGTCTGCAGGTCGACGATTTCGCCCAAGCGGTTGAAGAGCGCCGAGATGATCCAGGCGCCGGCCAACAACCCGAAGGGTGTCCAGACGATGGGCGACCAGGTGTCCTGGGCGACGCCAAGGCGAAGTGCCTCGACGAGCCGGCCCAGGTAGATGGGCTCCAGCGACATGAAGCCGATGCCTCCCAACGTGCACAGCACCGCCGCCATCGCACGCAGGCGAAAGCGCGCCCAAACGAAGCGTCGAAGAAATGCCAACGGGTCGTCTGGCAGGCAATCGAGCTCGAGGTTGCGAAAATGGGATGGTGGGAGGTCAGGAATCATTGGATCGGAAAGACGCATGATTCGTGGTCGGAGTCCAGCAAGAAAAAGACCTTGGTTCGATGCATCGTGGCAAGGCAGCGCATGGGATCCTGGTCCGTCAGGCGAACGCGCATTTTGAACCATATCCAGTTCCCGCCGACTTCCACGGAGGCAAAGCGCGTTTCGCCCTGCCTGTCCCAATTGAACCGACGACGCACGTCGCACGCGGCCATCATGCGGAGATCCGGATCGGTGACGAGGATCGATGCATGGCCTGCGCGGAAGTGCATCGAGGGCGGGTTGAGCGCGACCACGCCTTCTTGCCCGAACGCACGGATCCAGCGTCGATTTGAATGGGGTGTGGATGTTGGCCTTCACGACGGAAACGGGAGGAGAACCGCATGGATACTGGTCGCGGTACAGACACCATTTCCGTCAGACAACACAATAAAAACAGGCGCCTACGTAACTTTCCGCGGTCCTTGTACGCCCCGAAATGGATACCCTGACCCGTCTTTCCTAAAGCCGCGCCTCAGCAGGCCAGCATGGCTAGATTGCGCTGGTCCAGGAATTCAAGATCGGGTCAGCGGGAATTCCGAACCCGTGACCTGCCCCCTATAGCCTTACCAGCGGGCGGTTCGGAAATCCGTTTTCAAGGTTAATGGATTCCTTCTTCTTTCGTCTGCGCGGCATCGGCGGCTTGCCGTCGATGGCGCGCTGCGAACTGGGCTGGAGGCATGCGGTCGCAACTGCTGTGCGGGCGCACCTCGTTGTAATCCTGCCGCCAGGCCGCAAGCGCGGCTCTGGCCTGGTGCAAGGTCTGGAACCAGTGCTCGTTCAAGCACTCGTCCCGGAACTTGCCGTTGAAGCTCTCGATGTAGCCGTTCTGCATAGGTTTGCCTGGCTCGATCAGCAGATGCCTAATCCCATGCTCCTGGACCCATCCGATGAATGCCCGGCTGGTGAACTCCGGGCCGTAGTAAATGCAGAATGGTTGTCAGCCATGCGAAGCGACAGGCATCCTTTGGTTTCTCTAGGACCTCAGGAGGACGCCAAGATGGCTGACACTAATGATGCTACGGCCAATGTTCACTGGATTGCAATCGATGTGGCTCGCTACTGGAATGCCGTGCTAATCGAGACGGCGACCGGCGATCGCCACCGATTCAAGATGGCCAATTCGGCCGCAGACTTTGATCGCCTGGTCGCCTTTGCCAAAGCGCTGGGAGGCCGTTGCCGCGCCGGCCTCGAACCCACCGGGGACTATCACCGGTCAATTGCCCATCGACTGTTGCAAGAGGGTATTGAGGTCGTGAGCATTTCCTCTGTTGCGCAATCTCGTTACCGCGAGGCGATGTTCAATTCCTGGGACAAGAATGATCCAAAGGACGCCTCCGTCATCCTCGAGATGCTCAAGCAGGGGCGGGTACAGACCTACGTGGATCCAATGATCGCTGGGCACCACGATCTGCAGGAACTGTCGAAGACGTATTACCAGGTTTCGCGGGCACGCACCAAGGTGCAGCATTCGATCATCAATCACCACGTGCCGTTGTACTTCCCGGAGATGCACAAGTACTGGAGTTGCAGTCGATCCGCATGGTGGGTCCGCTTCATGCTCGAGTTCCCGACGCCCGCGCACATTCGCCGGTTCACTTGCTCGGAGTTCATCCAGGAGGCCTGGGATTTGGTTGGCCGCAAAGTCAACAAGCAAGGAAAGCTTGAGGAGATCTGGGCGATGGCGGAGCGCTCAGCAGCGCTTCCCCACGCGCCCGACAGCCTGGCGGTAGAGACGTTTCGCCTGACGCTTCGGCATTTCCAGCACCTTACCGAGCTGCGCGCGCAAATCGAGGATCGGGCCGAGCAAGTTCTCATGGCCAATGTCGACTACGTCCATTTGAAGACTCTGCCCGGTGTCGGGCCCATTACGGCGTTAACCGTTCTGGCAGAGGCCGGTGATTTGCGCCGCTTCCGCCACCACCGCCAATTTCTAAAGTACTGCGGCTTTGACCTTGCGAAGCACCAGTCCGGGGTCCAACGTGGGCGAGAACAGCTCTCCAAACGAGGCAATGCGCGTTTGCGGTTGGCATTCTGGACAGCCGGACAGGTTGCTGTTCGGTTGCGAGAGAACTCCTTCAAGGACAAATACGACCGGTACATCCACGCGGATCCGGGCAACGCCGATTTGAAGAGGAAGGCGTTGACTGCAGTCGCCGCAAAGATGGCCCGCGTCGCCTACGGAATGATCAAGACAAATCAGCCATATCGCCAGTTCTTTGAACAAGGTTTACCCAGCGGATCGATCCCTCTCAATCGGGCCGTCGGGGCGCCGGCATAGCCGGGGACCCCGTAGATAATGCTTGGACCTTCCGCTGGGCCTGCATACGCTGTTTTAAGTACGGTAAAGATCGGCCAGCCCGTTCAGGCTGGGGCGAATCTTGTTTCTACTATGGTCAGACGAGGCGCTGGCTGTTGACGCGGAAGACTGCTGGGTTTGCTGGTCGCTCTTTTGTTGCTCCGATCCGTGAAATCGGCTCGGACGGGAGCCTGTTGTTGCTTGCTGAACAACTACTTGCATTTAGTACGTTGTCGGTCCTGACCGCCTCGGGGTAACCACGGAACAGTGCCGCCCGGTCTAACAGTCGGGTCACGTACTGCCCGCCGATCCCGAAGTCGGCCGTGATGTCCACGCACTCGTGGCTGAAATCGTCGGCCACCGTCAGGCACTTGAACCGGTGCCCGTTGGAGAGCGCGTCGCTTACGAAATCCATGCTCCAGACCTCATTGACGCTGCGTGCGATTTGCAGCGGTACCCGCTCGCTGGGAGGCCGCCGCACCTTCTTGCGTTTGCGCACCGCAAGGTTGGCGTCCCGGTACAGTCGGTACACGCGCTTGTGGTTGACGTTGGGAAACTCCTGCCGCAGCAGGTCATGGATGCGCCGATAGCCGAACCGACGCCTGGCGTGGGCCACCTCGACGATAGCCCCGCTCAATGATGCGGTCTGCTCGTCCATGACCGGTGGGTTCCTATAGCTGTCGCGGCTTAGCCCCACAAGACGGCACGCCCGGCGCTCCGACAGATGAAACTGCTCAACCATCTGCCCGATCGCCCGGCGCTTGCCCTGTGGGGCTAGCGTTTTACCCCAAACACCCCCTTGAGGGCGGATATGTCCAGGTGGGCCTCGGCCAGCAGGCGCTTGAGCTTGCTGTTCTCGGCCTCGAGTTCCCGCAGCCGCTTGGCGTCGGACGTGTCCATGCCGCCAAACTTCGCGCGCCACTTGTAAAACGTGACGTCGCTGAATCCCTCCTTGCGGCACAGGTCCTTGACCGGCATCCCGGCCTCAGCCTGCTTAAGAAACCCGATGATCTGCTCGTCGGTGTATTGGCTTCGCTTCATGTCCGTCATTCTCCACAAAATGGCGGACTTCCGAACTACGAGCTGGCACGGCTGGCAGGGGGCAGGTCACGTCGCACGAGTATCTCCGCCTTGCCCTCGTGCTCGACAAAATCCCCCCGCAATTTCTCCGAGTTCAGGTTGACATGCGTCGCGACCCCCTGAACGATGGCAAGCCAGATCATGTCCGGCGAAAGCACAAGGGGTCGATGATCCGCAAATGCCAAATGAGTGGCTGCAAATAGCGGGTGAAATTCGACGGGAACCACATTGCCGCTGAAATCGCTGCACGATTCGATGGGCGCATGAGTCAGGGCCGTCAACGCCTCTCGGGCGTTCCTTGTCACCAGCGCTTCGGACGCAATTGCAACGGCTGAAACAGGAAACCGGATTGCGCCTTCCTGGGCTGTCTGCATTGCCATGTGTTTTTCCTGTTGCTAATGCAAATTAGCCACGTTCCCATATCCGGCCACACGGATCTTGGCTACTTAGATCACACTCGAAGCGCACCCGCCGGCCCCTCCTAGCGGCCATAGGGGCAGGCTAGAACGCTCATTGTCACGTCAATCGGTCCAAGCGCAGCGCAAATCTTGCACTCGAGATAGCAAATGCTGCCTTTATGCCCGCTTTCGGGAAACTCATGGTCGGGTCGCCAAGACCGTTCATGGCCGGTCAGCGCCACCGATTGATACATTCTAATTGGGAAACGAGCGATGTCCGCTGACGGGACTGTCGAAACGACGGTCTCGGCCCTCAGTGGCCACCTAGGGCGTTAGGGAGTGGACATCCGGAAATCCCGGCCAACATCGGTTCAACGGGAAGGCGCTGTTGGCCCGGCGATTTCCTTGACCCTGCTTAATGCAGGCGGACAGGAGGCGCCTAGCGTCAGTCAGCGATACAAATGCGTCCACGGTGATTAGGGTCACCAGCGTAGATGGCGCTGTTCGGCTTCGACCCTAGGCGCCGTCAGCAAATGGGGGAAATGATGAAGAGAATATTGAGACTCCTGTCTGTCGCGGCACTTGTTGCGGCTACGTCGGTCGGCTCCGCATTCGCCGCCGACATTGTCAAGCAGGGCAATTTGGCCGGCGACAATTATCCTGACCGGTCGAAACGTCAAGATAGTTGACGCCGGGCAGCAATTGCGAATTCACCGGTTGCTGGGCGGGGGTGGGCACGGCGATACAGTTCTCCAATACCAATTTTGGGATGACCTTGGAACATACGGGTGGCATTCTCAGCAGCCCACCGGGTAGCATCTTCGATCACATGACTTTCCATTGCTTCGGCTCATAGCTATCTTTCGGCGGGAAAGTCTCCTCAGAAAGCGCATGTGAAACGATTGATCGGGATGGAGACGGGACCTTCAATCACTATTGGACTTCGAGCGACCAAGCTCAACCACGAACTCCTCGCAGGCACCGGGAAGTACGAAGGCATGGAGTTCAGTAGCACCGCCCAGTTCTTAGGGCAATTTCCGACTTTGAAACCAGGAGCGTATCAAGGCTGTGCCCGCGAAGCGGGCACCTATCAGCTGAAATAGATCGCCACCGCGGCCACGGCGGCGTCGGCATGTCGTGTTTGGCCGTGTGGCGGTTGTTGGCCGTGAGCGCGGGCCGTTGTCACACTTCATTTGCAAAATGCGCAATGTCAGCTTCCGGAACCGCTGAAATGACGGGCACGACCCACACCGGGTGTCGCGCTGCGTCCGCTTTTCGGCCGCTGCATGAAAGTGTGTTGTATCGACCGTTTGAATCCGCAACCGAAACCAAACACGGCGTGCTTCGTTATATCTAAGGTTGCCCGTCGGAGACCACGCCGGCTGCTGCAAGACTTGCTTGCAGGTCTTTCAGAACTAGTTGCGCAAGGTCATCGTCAAGCTGGAAGAATCCGCGCTCGGTGTAAAGCCTATGAGCTTCAAATTGTTGATAGGAGTCAGGCCCGACCTTCCCATCATGAATTTGGAATGCTCCGATGATGTCTTCATTTGGAACCCGCCCTTGAGGTGTCGGTGTCCTGCCGTCGATGACGTAGACATACCCATCGGCTTGCTCCGCCACTGCTGCCTGAATTCCAGGCAGAGTCGGGCCGTTTCGCGCTATAGCGGCATGTAAGAAATTGGTGAACTCCCTACCTCGAGAAAACGACGCGACGGATTTATCTACTTCGTTACCTTGCAGGCGGAACTGTCCTACGATCTCAATTGCCTGAATTGACCGCTTAGGCGCTTGACCTGAGGACGAAATCACCACGACGCAACGCGGGGTGGTTCCGTCAACGCGAAGCAGAATTAGTGGAAGTGAATGTGTCATCGAAACTTTGGGTCGCTGCGGTGCGGGCGGATTGGCAATCGATTCGGCTCGACTGGTTGTCGTCAATGCAGACAACGAAGCCATTGCGCCACTACCAACCATGAATCCACGTCGATTCATGAGAAGCTCCGTGCGGGCAAAAACAGTCGTCAATGCAATAGCACGAGGTTTGGCCCCATAACCAGCAGCACAATGTCCCAACCGACGCATAGAGAGTAACGAGATGCATCGGACGACTTCCGTGTTTGCCGAACAGCGCCCGTACGTCCGGGCCATTCGGTGACTGGCAAGGCCCTGCGCGTGTCCGCTATGAGGAAAGCAATGCGCCCATAGCCATGCCCGCTGTTGGCCGACACCGGCGTTTGTCGCCAAATTTGAATCGTAGATCATCAATCTCCGCTTGGGCAAGCGTCCAGCGGGCACTCTGGGGGCCCCAAGCGGTGTTCGATGACAGAAGGGGGGCGGCAGACGACGAGGAGGGCGGGAAGTTATGGTTCCTATGAACCGCTCTCCGCGAATTCCTTAATCAAGATAATCGTCTCGGATTTGACGTTGCCATAGCGATACGGTTTTACCTCGCCCGATTCGACGTAACCCATCTTCCGCCAGAAGTTCAAGACGCTAGCGTTGGTTCGGACTACGCCGATGCGCATCGATGCGCAGTCTTTCCATTCGCGCGCATAGCGCTCGATCTGGCGATACGCTGAGCTTCCAATGCCTCGGTGCTGGTGCGACGCGGCGATCAGCAGCAGACCAAGATGTGCCGTCACTTTATCGGGATACGCGCGGATCAGATCGACGCAGCCGACCATCATCGCGTCCGCGTATACGCCAAATACGAACTTGTCTTTGTACCCCTTTCCGCCGGGAAGGATGGAATAGATACTCTGTGCATCGGCAGGTCCGGCAGGGGCGCCGGTCACACGGCGCGAATAGGTCGGCACCGATTCGAGTACACGTTGCAACTCGGCCATCTCGGAACGCTCGCCCGCAAGTAATCGAATGGCGACGTCGTTTGTAAGGTTCATGGATCAACTTCAATGCGCTTGATGACCGCCATTTGGACCAGAAACTTGAGACACCGTACAGCCGCTCGAACCCGCGGCGTTCGCGGGCAATGAACAGATCGGCCAGCCTCGGATCATAAGTGCGATCGCGCCGTTCCTGGGCGGCGTCTAGAGTGACCTGCGGTCTGGGAAACTGAGTCGCGCCCCCGAATACCCGGTACTGGCCGTGTCCGACATGTTGCGGAATGGTCGCGATCCCTCGACCGCACATGGCGAAGGGTTGCCTACCGGGCATTCGCGGTCAAAATGGCCGCTCACGAGTGGGCTCCGGACCCAGCCTCGCACCGCCGTCGGCCGATGCTCATTTTGCCACGCGGCCCTTTGCGGACTTCCGGTTTCGCCGCAAGCGGTCCCCCAGCAATGCGACGCCGGACCTCAGATCTTCCGCACGCACTAGCCCGATCTTGGGCAGGCAAAAGAAGCAGACCAAACGAGAAGGAGGTGCTGCGATGCTCAATCCGCTCAGGGCGCAAGGCGCCACACTTGATTCTCTCTTCCGGTGCATTTCCAAGCGACAAGCCTCGCGCCGCTTACGGAAGAGCCCCCGGGAACATCCAAGCAAAGGCCGCTTTCGATAGCCTTGATGACGTAGCCGCCACCTCCACTATTCAGCGACCACAGTTGCTCGGACGCGCCGGCGCCGCAGGTCGATTGCACGATTGCCCCCGAGGAATCTGAGCCTGTACGGTCAATGCCGATGCACTTGTTGCTCAGCTGGCTGACGATCCGGTAACCACCTCCGCCTGATTGGACAAGGGACCACCGCTGATTCGGACCTGAGTGACAGTCGAATTGAATCACGACAGGTCCTTCGGACGTCGCGCCACGTTCGAGGTCGAGACACTTGCCGGAGGCCAGAGATTGAACCGCACCAGGCCCGGCGGCAAGCGACTGCGTCGCAAGGATCTCCGTAAACAAGAAGAGAATCACTGCGCCAAATAGAGGAGGAATTCGCGTCATTACGGGCTCCTTACTCTCATTGACATTCGCAAACCGTCCGTACTTCCCAGTTCAGGACCGTCAACCAGGGTAGCAAGACATTTGCCAAGGATGTCCCAAGCGCCTGTATGCGAAGCTACGATTACCGCTGTTGGCTGTTGAATCGTCGAGCTATCGACGACCGGTACCTGCGAAATTCCTTTGCATCCGCCAAGCACTGCTCCCGGCCGGCAGGGAATGTCCCCGAGATCGCCCTTCATTCGCTTCCGTGGCCCGGCATGCTCGCGTACACGGATCTTTCGATACGCGAAACGGTTGCGCAACGATTTGCATTGACGTGGGCGCACGAGTCAAGGAACCAACTAAGCGCGGTCCGGTGAATTTGCATTCTCGACAAGTTCGGTCAAATATTTCCCCCTGATGAATCTTGCTTCGCGAACCATTTTCTCGATTTCGATGATTTTGCATTCCAGCGCTCTTGGCGATAATGCGTCGAACTCCTCCTCGTCGGCGGGCAGGTTCTCGCGCAGCGCAAACAGTCGGGCGCGGTCGGCGTTGGCCATATTGGTCCAAAGCTTGTGGGCGTCGGATCGAAAGGCGCCGATGGCGGCCTGCTGCGAAGAGCGGGATGCCATCGCCTTATCGACGGTGGCCGGGATCTCGTTGAGCAATGCTCGCGCCGCGACCACGCTCCTGCGCAGTTCTAGACGCAGATCGATCGTCTTCATGTCTGTCGACCTACGGTACCCCAGATAGCCTAAGCAAGCGCCTGCCACGCCGAAAATCAAGCCGGCGACCCCCGAAGCCGCTCCGAAGTAGTCAAACCAGGCTGCTGAATGCATGGATTCGCTCTCTGACGTTGCTCGTGATCCGCGCCCGCTCTTGGTTGAAGCCAGCCCAGCGTATGGGAGGAATCGGACGCCCGCAAGGGTATGCATACCGGATCGGGCGACTCCGAGCCGACCCGTAGCGGGCTTCCAGCGTTGCGCGAAGCGACAACGTAACATGGACTTCCCACGATTCGACGGACACCTCCCATGAGGGCTTTGTGGAAAATTCAGCGCGGTTTGCCAACTTCCGTTGGCCGATTGCGCCCAGGCAGGTTGACCGCCAAATCGTTTCGCCATTGGCTGGTTCCGAGGGCGTTGCGGACTTCCAGTCGGCCGGCAACCGGTACTAGGGGTACCGCGGACCATTCCCGGCGCTGCTGACCCACTGCAGAACGGGCGAATTTCCGAAAGCGTTCGCGCACGAACGCGAATGGGGAAATTCCCGCTAACACGCGCCCCGACCCGACGAAATCGCACAGCTCGTCAAGCTCGGCCGGCGGTCGGCGCCTTCGTCGGAGGCAAAGGTTGCCGCGTCACCTGCTCTAGAGATGGGTTCAAACATGCCCAACTCGGTGCACTCGCAGTCCAAATGTTCGTGGTTGGCTCAATGGACGAAGGATCGTCCAGGTTCCCGGCGCGGACAACGCGAAATTGGGGACGCGCCGACGACATGGCAAACAGATGCGAACCGCAGATTGGGCAGAACTGTCGGATGATCTCATTTCCGCTGTCGGCCACCTTCCTGTGCTCGGCCAGCGCTCCGGAAACAATCAGACCGTCGGCATCGACAAGCAGATTCACGGTTCCGTTTGCCGCCAGGTGCTGGCAGTCGCGGCACCAGCAAATGCGGCTGGCGAGCGGTTCCGTTACGAGCTTGAAGCTTACGGCACCGCAAAGGCACCGACCTGTTCTATCCATCATCGACTCGATTCTCTTTGAATAAACGGGATCAGGCTACGGATCGACAAGCGCCCATTATCCCTCGGCCGCTCACGGCGCTCGGCAGACGCTACCGGACATTCCCAAGACAGGCAATCCCGCCGGATGATTCTGGCCACCGCACGCAGACGCGATGCGCCAAATACCGGTTGCGGCGCGCCTTGATGCCCGCCGGCAAATGTGCTGCGGCCATCACGCCAGCGCACCGTTACCGACAACGCCATTTCCGACGCGACCCACGCCAGCCAGGCGAGAACGCCCGATCCCGGCAGCCAAGATCGTCGTCGGCCGCCGTTGCACCAGCGAGATTGCGCGATACCTTTGCGTCGGTCGATCCGTCTAGTGTCATCGCCCGTGATTTTTCGCATAACAGTTGCGCATCGAGGGATTCCTACGCGTACAGATGTGCGGTGCGCCCACGTTCTTGTACGAGCGCCAAGACCGCATCAATGATTGGGGTCGGCGCACCAGTAAGCCGTCCGATCTCCTGCACGGCGGTGACCAATGCATCGATCTCCAAGCTTCGGCCACGTTCCAGATCCTGCAACATCGACATCTTGTGCCCTGCCACCGAGCCGGCAGCCGCTAGCCTGCGATCCATCATCTCCAAGGGGATATGGATTCCCAGCGCCTCGTTCACGGCCTTGGCCTCGAACATCATCGTCTTGCACAGCGCGAGCAGTCCCGGCTCGCTGGTTATGCGATCCAGCGTAGCACCCGTGAGCGCACTGATGGGGTTGAAACAGACGTTACCCCAGAGCTTCAACCAGATGTTCCAGCGAATATTGTCACGCACCGGCGCGTCTATGCCCGATTCGGTGAGCGCTTTGCTCAGTGCCATCACTCGCTGGGAATGGCTGCCATCAGGTTCTCCGATGATGAGTCGATTGAACTGGTGATGCAGGATGACGCCTGGTTCCACGACCTCGCAAGCGGGTTCGACGACGCAGCCGATTGCGCGCTGTGGCCCGATAAACTGCCATTGACGCCCTGCCGGGTCGACGGACTGCAAATGGTGGCCCTCGAAACGTCCACCGCTTGCATAAAAATACCACCAAGGAATTCCATTCATCGCCGTAAGTACCGCAGTTGACGGCCCGAGCAGCGGCGCGAAGTCGGGCGCGCTGGTGTTGGCTTGATGCGCTTTCAGCGCACAGACCACGACGTCCTGAAAACCAAAGCGCCGCGGGTTCTCGTCCGCAGCGATCTGCGCGATCTTTTCCCGTCCCCCGATTCGCAGTATCAGTCCGCGCTTTTGAATGGCCTTGAGATGATCGCCGCGCGCAATGACGCACACGTCGTGCCCGGCAGTCGCCAGCTCAACCGCGAGATAGCCGCCAATCGCGCCGGCGCCAAATATGCAGAATTTCATGTGTGTTGACGAAGAAGTCGCCTCGGACGCTTGAAGGGATTTCGCACAATTTTGAATGGATTCCGGGCAGGTTGGGGCGGCGCGGAGTTACCCGAGATACCTGGTGGTCGATTCATTGACCGGTTCCAGCGATCTTCCGTGGCCGCACCCCATGACCGGTCATCGCCGACCCCGTCAAATCATTGAACGGTCGCGACCATTCTGCCATCGGTCGCGCTGCGATGCACAGCGGTCGGCCGGCGCCTGGTGACTGCTTTCGGATCTACTGCTAGCCGGGCGCCGAAGCCCCGAAATCGACGCAAATTTCTCGGTCGCGAGCCATAATCGTCAGGCAGCTTGGTAATTTCGCCGCCCGGCAGCAGACGCTTGCTGATGAGCGCAAAGAACTTCTGCTCGTACGACCGGCGCCCATCCTAAGCCGACGCTCCATGATGGCGAGCCGCGGCCGCGGCGTGCCCCGGCCCGAACGGGACATTAAAATGTCACGATTTTGGCCACTCAATGGCCGACGTAACTGACGCCGACGGCTTTGCCTCTGCCGTCGGGGTTGACGGACAGGTTAGGTTTCATGTGATTTTGCTTCGCTCGTGGAACGCTTATCAAAGTTGGCCAGTGCCAAAGGCGTACCGAAGATTAGCGATACGACGGCCAGATATACCAACGCGGCCGGGACATTTTCTTCGATGAGCAATTGAACCGCTGGCAATGCGGCGAGTGGAAGCCCCAACAGCTTACGGCGGATCAAGAGGTAGCCGCCCAGCGCGACAGCCAGCAGCAAGGCTGATAAGGAAAGCCAAGTCCAAATAGAAACGGATTCCTTTTCCATGCGCGCTAGGATCGTTCCCATGACGGGAGTCAAGGCGGCGCCGAGGCCCGCCAGTACGACGACCAACCAAGCGCAGAGAACGGATACCCGCCGGAGGAATCTGGTTAGCACTTGTCGAGCTCTACAATTTAGATGGCCGAAAGCTGCCACTGGCGAACGACCCGAATTGGCCGGGACCGCCACATTCGGCATGTCCGCTGTTCATTTTGCCACCGGTCGGGATACGCCGCATACCGCAATTTGCGCGATCGCGACGACCCCTTGGGCCCGCCACTGCTACCGGTACGCGTATCGCAACGCGCCGGAATCGGGAGCCACACGTGGCTTCCATGCTATCCGCAGCCGCGAGTGAAATCGGCTACCGCGTTGCGATGAAGGCGACCAACCGGGGCGCAGGCCGGCGTCCGTGTATCGACCCGGTGGAGAGCTTGGACGAAGGCTGCGGCGTCCGGTAACCCGAAGCGGCCGGGTCCGCACAGGCAGGCCCGAGCTGCGATCGGATGCACCGTGTTGGGCGTTGTTTTGACGGTCGTTGTGCGCCCACAGGCATTGCGCAGGCTTGGTTTTGCCCTGCAGGGCCGCGCGGCACTTCTCAGCCAGGGCGGCGCCGCCGGCCGCTGCGCGATCGATCGCCCGATGCACCCCTTGCGGCCGGCGCCGGCAGGCGCATTGCCGCGCGCAGGTGCGGGTACGACGCCGTCTTGTGCGGCAGCGCCATGGCCTCGACGAAAAGCTCCTGAAAGCGCGGCTCGACCGCGGTCTCGACCTTGTGCACGCGGCGCACCAGGTCCTCGATCTGATGGCGCGATTGCCGATCCAGCAGGGCGATGCGCGCACCCGTGCCGGCGGCGTTGCCGGCCGAGCTGACGTGCTCGAGCGCGCAGTCGGGGATCATCCCCAGCACCATCGCGTACTTGACATCGATGTGGCTGCCGAAGGCGCCGGCCAGACGGATGCGATCGACCGAGTTCACGCCCATGCGTTCCATGAGCAGGGCGATGCCCGCGTACAGGGCGGCCTTGGCCAGCTGGATCGCGCGCACGTCGTTTTGGGTGATCGTCACGGCTGTCGTGCAGCACATAGGCGTACGTACGGCCGTTGGCCTGGATCCGCGGGCTGCGCGCGGCTAGGCGGCCGTCGATGACGCCGTCCTCGGTGATGACGCCCGCCAAGATACAGCTCGGCGATGGCCTCGATGATGCCCGAGCCGCAAATCCCGGTGATCCCGGTGGCCGCGGTCGCCGCGGCGAAGCCGGCCTCGTCGGACCACAGGTCGCAGCCTATGACCTTGAAGCGCGGCTCCAGCGTCCCGGGGTCGATGCGCACGCCGCTCGATGGCTCCCGGCGCGGCACGCTGGCCGCAGCTGATCTGGGCGCCCTCGAAAGCCGGACCGGTCGGACTGGAGCAGGCGAGCAGGCGTTCGCGGTTGCCCAGCACGATCTCGGCATTGGTGCCGACGTCGACCAGCAGCGTGATCGGATCGGCCAGGTCGGGCCGCTCGGCCAGCATCACGCCCGCCGTATCGGCGCCGACGTGCCCGGCGATGCACGGCAGCACGTAGACGCGGGCATTGCGGTGAATCGTCAGGTCCAGCTCGACGGCCCGCAACGTGATGGACTTGTCGGTCGCCAGCGCGAACGGCGCGCCGCCGAGCTCGACCGGGGCTGATGCCCAGCAGCAGGTGATGCATGATCGGATTGCCGACGAAGCGTCGCCTCGAGGATGTCCTCCGGCCGGATGCCGGCCATGGCGGCCACTTCGGCCGCCAGTTCGCGACAGCGCTTCGCGCACGGCCGCGGTCATTCGCGCGGCGCCCTCCGGGTGCATCATCGAATAGCGACACCCGGCTCATCAGGTCCTCGCCGAAGCGGATCTGCGGATTCATCACGCCCGCGGACGGCCACGACCTCGCCGCTGAGCCAGGTCGCACAGGTGCGCGGCGATGGTCGTGGAACCGATGTCGACGGCGAGGCCGTAGGCGCGCTCATGCAGGCCCGGCCACACGGCGATGATCTGGCTGGCGTCGTGCACCGCGACCGTGACCTTCCAGTCGCCCTGGCGCAGCGCCGGCTGCAGCTGTCTGCAGCCCGCAGGTCGCAGGCGAGGCCGGTCGAGCTGCCACTCGAGCTCGAGCGCGTCGTCACAGCCGGCGCAGGTCGCCCGACGGATCGTGCATGTCGGGCTCGCGCACCTCCACGTAGTGCAGGCGCACCACCGGATGCAGCTCGATCGTCGCGCGCTTCGGCAGCCTTGCGCACCACCTGGCGGTGCACCTGGCTGGTCGGCGGGCACGTCGATCACCACATCGCCGTCGACCCGCGCCGAGCACGACAGGCGCCGCCCCGGCGCGAGCCCGGCTCGGCCGGCGAAGCGCTGCTCCGGCTCGCTGACCGGCGTCGAGAGGCTCTGCGGCCGCGGAGGGACGCCGTGCTTGGCGAATTCGCCCTCGGCCACGACGCACCTGGCAGCGGCCGCACAGCGCGCGCCCGCCGCAGACCGAGTCGATGTCCACGCCCAGCGCTGCGCGCCGCCTGCAGCAGCGGCGTGCCACTGGGGAAACGGCCCCGCTTGCCCGAGGGCGTGAAGACGACCAGGAGCGGCCATCGGCGTCACCGCGGCGTGCGTCGGCCCCGATCGGGGCATCGGGATGCGCACGGCGTTCAGCTCCCGGACGGCGCTTCGCCCGGCCGGCGCCGGCGGCTGCCTTCGCGGCGGCCGCGGCCTTCGCCCTCGGCTCCGGGGACCGGAGCGGCGCGGAAGTGGCGATCCAGCGCGTGCAGTTTTCGGTCGTGGCCCATGATGCACGTCGGCGGCCATGATGGCGCGCACCAGCTCGGCGTGCATTGGGTTGGTGATCGCCGAGGTCATCCCGCTGGCGATCGCCATGGTGCAGGAAGGCGGCGTTGATCCCTTCGCGTTCGGGCAGCCCGAAGCTGACGTTGGAGGCGCCGCAGGTGGTGTTGACCTTGAGTTCGGTGCGCAGGCGGTGGAGCAGCCGCATGACTTGCACGCCGGCGCTGGTTGATCGCACCGATGGGCATCACCAGCGGATCGACGACGATGTCGCAGGCGCGGATGCCGTGGTCGGCGGCGCGCTGCACGATCTTCTTGGCCACCTCGAAGCGCGCGTCCGGATCGGGCGATATGCCGGTCTCGTCGTTGGAGATTGCCACCACCGCGGCGCCGTACTTTTTTACCAGAGGCAGCACGGCCTCGAGGCGCTCTTCCTCGCCCGTGACCGAGTTGACCAGCGCCTTGCCCCGGTAGACGGCAAGCCCGGCCTCCAGCGCAGCGACGATCGACGAGTCGATGCACAGCGGCACGTCGACCAGGGACTGCACGAGCACGATGGTCCTGGCCAGGATGGCCGGTTCGTCGGCCAGCGGGATGCCGGCGTTGACGTCGAGCATGTGCGCGCCGGCCGCCACCTGCGCCAGCGCGTCGGCCTCGACGCGCGTGAAGTCGCCCGGCGGCCATCTCCGCGGCGAGCATCTTGCGTCCGGTCGGATTGATGCGTTCGCCGATGAGGACGAAAGGCCGTTCGAAGCCGATGACGACTTCCCTTGTTGCCGAGCTGATGACGGTATCGGTCATGCGTTCGCCTTTTTCTCTGAAAGATGTTGGTCCCGTTCGGGATACCAGGGAAGTCGCGACCCCAGAACGCCCGAGCGCTCGACGATCTCCGGCTACGAACTCCTCCATTCGGTAGGCCATGATGTGCACGCCGGCGATGCCCTTGATCCGGCGCATCTGCTGGATGAGCTCGACTGCGATGGTCGCACCTTCCTGCCTGGTCCTGCGCGCCGGCCATGCGCGCACGACGGCATCGGGTATGTGCACTCCCGGCACGTTGCGGCGCATCCATTCGGCGGTCTTGGCCGAGGGCAGGGTGCCGACGCCGGGCAGAACGAAGATGCGGTCGAGCACACCCAGGTCCTCGACGCGGCGCAGAAAAAGCTTGAGCGCGTCGATATCGAAAGCAGTACTGGGTCTGGAAGAACTGCGCGCCGGCGGCGACCTTCTTGGCCAGACGGTGCGGGCGCCACGACATGCGGCTGCGCAAACGGATTCTCGGCGGCGCCAAAGAACACCCGCGGCGCGTAGCTGATCTTGCGGCCGCTCTCGAAACGGTGCTCGTCGCGCATCGCCGTGCCGATGCCCAGCAGCGAGACCGAATCGAGGTCGAACACCGGCTTGGCCTGCGGATGGTCGCCGGCCTGGACTCCGTCGCCGGTCAGACAAAGGATGTTGCACACGCCCATGGCGGCGCCGCCCAAAATGTCGCCCTGGATGGCGATGCGGTTTTTGTCGCGGCAGGAGATCTGCATCACCGGGGCGTAGCCCACGCGGGTCAACAAGCGCGCAAACCGCCAGGCTCGACATGTGGCAGTTGGCGCCGCAGCCGTCGGTAGCGTTGATGGCATCGACGTAGCCGTCGAACACGCGCGCGCGCCGGTAGACGTCCTGGGGGTCGGCCGAGTCGGGCGGGGCCAGCTCGGTGGTGACCGCGAAGGCGCCGGCGCGCAGCACCCGCTCGAAGCGCCCCGGCGAGACGTGGCCCGGCAGGATGGGCAGCGGATAACCGGGGACCGGTTCGTCCTCGAAAATCATTGCCCGGCTCCGGCCGCGGTGGCTTGCCGTTCGAGCGCCTCGGCCTTGCGGCGCGCCACCGCCAGCCAAGAGGATCGGCCTTGGAGACGGTGATCGGTTGCGAACTGGACTGACCTGGATCGCGTCGCCCCGGCGCATGCGCCGGCTGCCTTCCCAGGCCTCGACCCAGACACAGCGCATCTGCGCTATGATTTCGCAGCTGCCGTCGCTGCGCACCCCGCCGCAGGGGCCGTTGCGCAGCGCCTTCGGGCAATTCATCGGGCAGGACATGCCGGCCGATGAAAGCGCGCACTGGCCGCACATCTTGCAGTCGAACAGCCAACCCTTGACGCAGCGTTCGATGAGGGCCACCGGGCGCTCCAGCTGCTCGTAGCCGATCGCCCGCGCCAGCGGGTGCAGGCGGACGAACAGGCGCTCCAGGCGATCGTAGAGCCACTCGAGCAGACGGGCATGGCGCACCGACCAGCGACGCACGCGGTACATCAGTTCTTCCTGTCGCGGCGCGTGGCGTCGATGCCATGGGCGCGGATCAGGGCCAGCAGGGCGGCGGCGTCGTATCGCGCTTCGAGCCGCGCAGCTTCGGCCTGCGCTTCGGCGGCGATGTCGGCGCCGCATTCGCGCCCTTCCGAGCGCTTCCAGTCGGCCAGGTAGGCGTCCGAGCTGCCGCGGCCGGCGCGCATCGCGGCCCGATCGATGGCTTCCTGGAACCGGGCGGCCAGCAGCACCTTGTGGGTCTCGCGCCCGCGTTTGACGATGACCTGGGAGGGAATGTCGCGCCAGGAGATGACGCTCAGCTTGGGCATGCGACGGCTCCTGTTGGCTGTTCCGTGGCGCCGCAGCGCGCCGCGAGGCTGGTCCGCCAGCGCGCCGTAGCCGGTCGCGCGCTACTCGAAGGCCAGTCCCAGGCGCGCCGCCGCTTGCAGCGCCAGCGCGCGCAAGGCCGCACCCGCCGCGGCGTCGGTGGTTTGCGCAAAAAGACCAGCTGCCGGTAGTTGCCGAAATAGATGCGGACCAGTTCCGGATGGCGATCAATGCCCAGGCCCTGGATCACCAGGCGCTCGAAATGGCGGGCCAGGAAATCGGTGAGGTAGAAGGTGCCGGGCTCGGCCTGCGCCAATGCGGCGAACACCGCCGAACCGGCATAGAACTCGTAGCAATGGGCGCCCGGGAGCGCTCGATGCCTTCGTCGGCCAAGACCGCGTCGAGGCGACCGCCGGTGCCGCAGTCGGCATAGGCGACGAAGATCTGCCGTAGCCGGCGCGTGCATCGCCGATCGGCGGCGCGCACGGCCGCCGGGATACGTTCGGGTCGATTGTGCAATTGCGCGCGGCAGGCAGCTGCACGTCCAGGCGGCTCCAGCCATTGGCCGCGCGCAGCGCGGCGATCTCGCGCGCCAGCGCACCGCAGGCGATGACCAGGCAAGCGCCTTGCTCGTGGCGCCATGATGCGTCGGGCCTAGTGGCTCGCGCGCCATGGCGCGCCGCGCGGCGATCATGGACTTGGCCGTCTCCACGGCGATGGCCGCGTCGCGGCAGTAGGCATCGGCGCCGACGGCCTTGCCGAATTCCTCGTTGAGCGGGGCCCCGCCGACCAGGACGATATAGTCGTCGCGGATCCTCCTGTCCTTCAGCTCGTCGATGACCACCTTCATGTAGGGCATCGTCGTGGTCAGCAGCGCCGACATGCCCAGGATGTCCGGCTTGTGCTTTTCCAGCGCCTCGAGGTACTTCTCGACCGGGTTGTTGATCCCGATGTCGATAACCTCGAATCCGGCGCCTTCGAGCATCATCGACGACCAGGTTCTTGCCGATGTCGTGGATGTCGCCCTTGACCGTGCCGATGACGATCTTGCCGATCGGCTGCACGCCGGTCTCGGCCAGCAGCGGCCGCAGGATCTCCATGCCGCCCTTCATCGCATTGGCGGCGAGCAGCACCTCGGGCACGAACAGGATGCCGTCGCGGAAATCGATGCCGACGATGCGCATGCCGCTCGACCAGCGCCTCGTTGAGCACGTGGTCGGGCGTGCCAGCCGCGGCCCGAGCAAGATGCGCGTGCCTTCCTCGACCTCGGCCTTCAGACCGTTGTACAGGTCGTCGTGCATTTGATCGACGAGTTCCTCGTCGTTCAGCGTGTTGAGGTCAAAGTCGTCTTCCGATTCGTCGGCCATGCGGCTCTCCGTGGCGATCGCGCCGTGCGTGTCGGCCCGCCCCGGTCGGGGGCCGGCCCAGGCAATGGTAGGAGGGCCCCGCCGGCGCTGCTGGTGGCGCAGCGACGGTGAGTTGTCAAATTGCGACAGCTCGCGCTCGACCGCCCCTATGAGAAGGCGCTGCTTCCCCATTGCTCGCCGCGCCCCGCCGCGTTCCCGCTGCCGGACCCGTCGGCGGTGCGATCGACGCGCGCGCGGCCGCGGGCGTGAGCACAAGGGCGTGCGATGATTCGGCCGGCTGCAATCCTCGGGACCATCGTCACCTGACGCGGCACGCCGCCAGCTTCGACGATCGGGTCGCTTCGCACGCGACGCCCTCGGCGGTTGCGCCGCCCAACGCAAAGGCCCTTTCATGACGATCCAACTCGCGGACCAGAAGTCCTACACGCTGACCGCCACCTGCCCGAGCCGCATCGGCACCGTGGCGGCGGTGTCCACCTTCCTCGCCTCGCGCCGCTGCTACATCACCGAGATGCAGCAATTCGATGATGTCATCACCGAGCGCTTCTTCGTGCGTACGACGTTCTACGCCGACCCGAAAGCGACGCCGGAGCACGCGCAGTTGTGCGAACAGTTCCTCGATGTCGCGCAGCGCGAGCAGATGGAGTGGCAGATCCACGACAACGCTCGGCGGATGCGCGTCTTGTTGATGGTCTCCAAATTCGACCACTGCCTCGACGACCTGCTGTACCGGCGCCGGACGGGAGAACTGGCCATCGACATTACGGCCATCGTCTCCGACCATCCGGATCTCAAGCCATTGGCCGACGCCCATGGCGTCGAGTTCGTCCACCTGTCGGTCAAGGCCAGCAACAAGGCCGAACAGGAGGCGCGCTTGCTGCAGATCATCACCGACACGCGCAGCGACCTGGTCGTGCTCGCCCGCTACATGCAGATCCTTTCCGACGACCTGTGTGCGAACCTGCGCGGACGCGCGATCAACATCCACCACTCGTTCTTGCCGGGCTTCAAGGGTGCGCGCCCCTACCACCAGGCCCACGCCCGCGGCGTCAAGCTCATCGGCGCCACCGCCCACTATGTGACCGCCGATCTGGACGAGGGGCCGATCATCGAGCAGGTGGTCGAACGCGTCGACCACACCTACACCCCGGAGAAGCTGGCCGCGGTCGGGCGCGATTCGGAGTGCGTCGCGCTGGCGCGCGCGGTGCGGTTTCACGTCGAGCACCGCGTCTTCATGAACGCCGAGAAGACCACGGTGGTCTTTCGCTAGTCGGCGCCGCGGGCGGCCCGCTCAGGCCAGATCGAGCGCGGCCGCCTCCTGCAGCGCCTGGTAGAGGTAGGCGGCGAAGCTGCGCCGCACGGTGATGGCAAAGCGCTGCGGTGCCTCGCGCACCAGCAGCACGGCGGCCTTGGCGAACACCGACTGGGCGCAGGTGCCGACGGCGAATGCCGATGGATCCAGGTCCAGCGGACAGCCGCGCGACAGCAGGTCGCAGGCGCGCGGATGGTCGAGCACGAGGACCGCGTGGCCGTCCGAGACGTCGGTCACCGCGGCAAGTTGCCCGCTCAGCGCGCCGCGCAGCGCCGCCAGCAGCGTGGTGGGCGGCGCCTCGGGTGTCTGCGCCAGCCACTCGTCGGGACCCAGCCACAGCAGCGCAACGCCGGGGCCCTGGGCCACCGTGTTGGGCAGCAGCGGTGGCGCGACGCCCAGCGCCGATTCGACGGCACGCACGAACCGGCCATCGGCGCCGTCGCCGCGCAGGTTGATCTGACCCAAAAAGGGCCGTTCGACCAGCGCCAAGAGCTGCGCGGGCTGACCCGCTAGATCGGATAGGGGGCTGAGCCTAGCCATTCTGGCGCGCTCCTTGCGGATCGTAGAACACCGGCTTGCAGACTTTGGCCGGCGCCGTCCGGCCATCGGCGAGCGCCGCGTGCACGGTCTGGCCATAGCGGCCGTGGCCGCCCTTGACCAGCGCCAGGGCGATGGAGCGGCCCAGGGCCTGGCTGCGGTAGCTCGAGGATACGTGCCCGATCATCTTGGCCGGAATCGGCACGCGGGCGTCTTCGACCAGCTCGCGCGCCCTCGGGCAGCACCAAGGCCGGATCGTCGGTCAGCAGGCCGACGAACTGCTTGCGCCCGGCCTCGACGCAATGTTCGCGGGCAAGCGAGCGCCGGCCGATGAATTCGCCCTTCTTCATGTCCACGATCCAGGCCATGTCCATGTCCTGCGGCGTCATCGAGCCGTCGGTGTCCTGGCCCACGATGATGAAGCCCTTGTCGGCGCGCAGCACGTGCATGGCTTCCGTGCCATAGGCCGTGGCGCCGAACGCGCTGCCGGCGGTCATCACCGCCTCCCACAGCGCCAGGCCGTGATTGGACGGCACCATGACTTCGTAGGACAGCTCGCCGGTGAAGGAGACACGCATCACCAGCGACGGGATGCCGGCAACCGTGCCCTGGCGGCAGGACAAGAACGGAAAGGCCTGCGCGGACAGATCGATGTCGCTGGTCAGCTTGGCCAGCAGCCGGCGGCTGTCGGGGCCGGCGATGGCTGCGGTGGCATACTGATCGGTCACCGAGGTCATGTACAGCTTCAGGTCCGGCCACTCGGTCTGGTGCCAGCGTTCCAGGTGGGACAGCACCCGTGCCGCGCCGCCGGTGGTGGTGGTCATCAGGTAATGCTCTGGGCCCAGGCGCGTGGTCACGCCGTCGTCGAAGATCATGCCGTCCTCGCCCAGCATCAGGCCATAGCGGCAGCGGCCGATGGCCAGCTTCTTCCAGCTGTTGGTGTAGACCCGGTCGAGGAATTCGGCCGCGTCGGGCCCCTGGATGTCGATCTTGCCCAGGGTCGAGTAGTCCAGCATGCCGACGCCGGTGCGCGTGGCCTGACACTCGCGTGCCACGGCAGCGTGCAGGTCCTCGCCGGGGCGCGGGTAGTACCAGGCCCGCTTCCACTGGCCGACGTTCTCGAAGAGCGCGCCGTGGCGCACGTGCCACGCGTGCATCGGCGTGACGCGGACCGGATCGAACAGCGCGCCGTGCTCGCTGCCGGCGAGCGCGCCGAAGGCGACCGGCGTATAGGCCGGGCGAAACGTCGTCGTGCCGGTTTCGGGGATGCGGCGACCCAGCGACCGGGCCAAGATCGCCATGCCGTTGATGTTGCCGGTCTTGCCCTGGTCGGTGCCGAATCCGAGCGCGGTGTAGCGCTTGACGTGCTCGATCGACTGGTAACCCTCGCGCGCCGCCAGCGCGATGTCGGCAGCGGTGGTGTCGTTTTGCAGGTCGACGAACTTGCGCGCGTCGTCGCGCGCCCCGCCCGAAGGGACCAGCCACAGGGCCTGCGGCGCCATCGACTCGTGCGCCGGCACATGCCAGGAAGGCGTGGCGGCGGCGACGTAGCCGCATTCGGACGCCATCGCCGCGCCCTGCGCGTAGCCGCCGAGCAAACACTCGGCCAGTTCGAAGCGGCCCGCGGCGGCGCCCGCCGACACCTGCGGCTGGACGGTCCGATCGGGCACAAAGCTCGCACTCGATTCGTCCCAGCGCATGCTGCCGCCGGCCTGCGAGTGCAGATGGATCGCCGGGCTCCATCCGCCGGAGACGGCCAGCAGGTCGCAGGCGATGCGCGTGCGCCCTTGGGCAAGCTGCTCGCCGGCGCAAGCTTGCACCGTGACCGCGGCAACCCGCGCGCGGCCGCGGGCCGCGGTCACGACGCTGCCGCCCAAGATGCGTATCCCGGCGGCGGTCGCGGCCTGGACCCAATGACCGCTCGGCGCCGGCCGCGCATCGACGATCGCGGCCACGTCCAGGCCCGCGTCGTGCAAGGCGAGCGCGGTCCGGTAGGCGCTGTCGTTGTTGGTGAACACGACGGCGCGGCGCCCGGGCGCGACGCCGTAGCGCCGCAGGTAGATCGACACCGCCGAGGCCAGCATGATGCCGGGACGGTCGTTGTCTTTGAAGACCAGGGGGCGTTCCAGCGCGCCGGTGGCCAGCACCACGCGGCGGGCGCGCACGCGCCACAGACACTGGCGCGGCCCGCGCGCGCTGCCCGGCGGCAGATGGTCGGTGCGCCGTTCGAGCACCGCCACCAGATTGTGATCGTAGTAGCCAAAGGCCGTGGCGCGGGTCAGCACCTTGGCCCCGGGCAGCGTGCGCAGTTCGGCCAGGCAGGCCTGGACCCAGACCGCGGCCGCCGCGCCGTTGATGGTCTGCTCCAGGTGCAGCAGGCTGCCCCCGGGCGCATCTTGCTCGTCGACGAGCCAGGTGCGCGCGCCGCTGCGCGCCGCCGCCAGCGCTGCCGCCAGGCCGGCCGGGCCGGCCCCGACCACGAGTACGTCGCAGTGGGCATAGCGCTTGTCATACCTGTCGGGATCGGGCCGGGTCGGGGCGATGCCGAGGCCCGCGGCGCGGCGGATCAGGTGCTCGTAGCGCATCCACAGGCGCTTGGGCCACATGAAGGTCTTGTAGTAGAAACCGGCGGGCAAGAAGGGCTTGACCCAGCCCAGGACGCTCATCAGGTCGAAGTCGACGCCGGGCCAGCCGTTGATGCTGCGTGCCACCAGGCCCTCATAGAGCTCGACCTGCGTGGCGCGTTGGTTGGGCAGGTCGCAGCCGTCGCCGCGGCCGACCTGAACGATGGCGTTGGGTTCCTCGGCGCCCGCCGCCAGGATGCCGCGCGGCCGGTGCAGCTTGATGCTGCGGCTGACCACGTCGACGCCGTTGGCGAGCAGGGCCGACGCCAGGGTGTCGCCGGCGAACCCGCTGTAGGCGCGGCCGTTGAATTCAAAGCGCAGCGGGCGGCGCCGGTCGACGCGCCCGCCCGCGGGCAGGCGGTGTGCGCTCACGTGCGCCCCTCGGGTCCGGGCGCGGGCACCGCTCCCCGATCTTGTAAACCGCCGTGATGCGATAACTGACCGTGTCGCGCTCGACGTTGAACCAGCGCCGGCAGCCCTGACTGTGGACCCACTGTTCCCAATGGCGCCCGCGCGGATTCTTGCGCATGAAAAGATAATCCGCCCACTGGGCATCGCTCAGCTCGTCGGGCCGGGCCGGGCGCTGGATGTGCGCCTCGCCACCGCAGGAGAACTCAACTTCCGCGCGCGGGCCGCAATAGGGGCATGGGATCAGCAACATGCTCGCTACTCAGTGCGCGACCGCGGCCGCACCGTGCTCGTCGATCAGGCGCCCGCTGGAAAAGCGCTCCAGCGAAAAGGCGGCGTTCAGCCGATGCGGGGCGTCGTTGGCGACGGTGTGGGCAAACACCCAGCCGGAACCGGGTGTGGCCTTGAAGCCGCCCGTACCCCAACCGCAGTTGACATACAGGCCCCGCACCGGCGTCTTGCTGATGATCGGACAGGCGTCGGGGGCCACATCGACGATCCCGCCCCACTGGCGCATCATGCGCACGCGGGAAAAGACCGGGAACAATTCGACGATGGCCGCGATGCAGTGCTCGATCACCTGGAAACTGCCGCGCTGGCCGTAGCCGACGTAGCCATCGATGCCGGCACCGATCACGAGCTCGCCCTTGTCCGACTGACTCACGTAGCCGTGCACGGCGTTGGACATCACCACGCTGTCGAGCACCGGCTTTAACGGCTCCGAGACCAGCGCCTGCAGCGGGTGGCTCTCCAGCGGCAGGCGCAGCGCCGGCCATCGCCGCCAGCACGCTGGTGTGGCCCGCGGCGACGACGCCGACCTTCTTGGCGCGGATGAAACCGCGGCTGGTCTCGACGCCGACGATGCGCGCCGTTCTCGCGCCGGATGCCGGTGACCTCGCACTGCTGGACGATGTCGACGCCCAGCGCGTCGGCCCCGCGCGCATAACCCCAGGCGACGGCGTCGTGCCGGGCCGTGCCGCCGCGCCGCTGCAGCGAGGCCCCGAGCACCGGATAGCGGGCCTGCGGATCCAGGTTGAGGAGAGGGATCAGGGTGCTTGACTGCTCGCGCGTCGACCACCTCGCCGTCGATCCCGTTGAGCCGGTTGGCATTGACGCGCCGCTCGATGTCGCGCATGTCCTGCAGCGTGTGGCCCAGGTTAAAAACGCCGCGCGGGCTGTACATCACGTTGAAGTTCAGGTCCTGGGATAGGCCCTCCCACAAGCGTCATCGCCTGCTCGTACAAGTGCGCGGCCTCGTCCCACAGGTAGTTGGAGCGCACGATGGTGGTGTTGCGTCCCGTGTTGCCGCCGCCGATCCAGCCTTTTTCCAGCACCGCGATGTCGCGCAGGCCGTGTTCCTTGGCCAGGTAGTAGGCGGTGGCCAGCCCGTGTCCGCCGCCGCCGACGATCACGATGTCGTAGGCGCCCTTGGGTGCGGGACTACGCCAGGCCTGTTGCCAGCCGCGGTGGTAGCTCAGACCGTTGCGCACCAGGCTGAAGATCGAGTAGCGGTTCATGTCGCCTCAATTGGGAATCGGTTGCGCCCTTGGTCCGGCGCCCGCAGGGGCCGGAGGCAAGCGGGGCGGCGCATTGCGCCAGGCAGCCACGCGCGGCGGGCCAATCTACCGCTGCGGTCGCTGCGCCTCTTGCTTGCTCACGACGCGCGCAGGCCAAAAAACGCCGGGAGTCCAGTGCGCTGTGTCTTCCTTCACGTGCTCAGTTGACCGACGCCGCGTGGGCCGGCTGCGGCTCCAGCTGCGCGGCCGCGTGGGTCGCCTTGTGCGCGGCCAGGTGCGCGGCCGCTTGTGCCGCGGCACCGATGCGATGGCGTTCCTGCCCCGGCGGATAGCTAAAGTGGCTGCGGTAGCACTTGGAGAAATGCGGCGGCGACTGAAAACCGCAGGCGACCGCAATGTCCATAATCGACATGTTGGTCATCAGCAGCAGTTCGCGCGCCCGGCGCAGGCGGATCTCCAGGTAGTACTTCGTGGGCACGCTGCCCAGGTGGCGCTTGAACAGCCGCTCGATCTGGCGCCGCGAGATCTTCACCGCATCGGCCAGTTCGTCCAGCGAGAGCGGCTCCTCGATATTGGCCTCCATCAACGAGGCCACCTTGATCAGCGTCTTGTGGCAGGCGCCGATCTGCGCCTGCAGCGGGATGTGCTGGCGGTCGCGATCGTCACGGATGCGTTCGAGCATGAACTGGTCGGAGATCGCTACGGCGACGCTGTCGCCCAGGTGCAGGCGGATCAAGTTGAGCATCAGATCGAGCGGCGCGATGCCGCCCGAGCACGTGTAGCGGTCGCGATCGATGACGAACAGCTGGGGGCTGAGGATGACGCGGGGAAACTCCTCGCGCAGCGCCGACAGGTCCTCCCAGTGGATGGCGGCCCGGTAGTTGTTGAGCAGGCCGGCCTTGGTCAGCGCGTAGCCGCCGGTGCACAGCGAACCCAGCGCCACGCGGCTTTGCGCCAGGCGCTGCAGCGTCTTGATCAGCGCCGGCGTCGTGAACTGGCGCACGTTGACGCCGCCGCAGACGAAGATGATGTCAAAGTGCCCGGCCTTGGCCAGTTCCAGCGTCGGGGTCAGCGTGAGCCCGTTGCTGGCCTCGGTCGGTGCGCCGTCGGCGCTCAAGATCGCCCAGCGATAGATTTCCTTGTTGACGACGCGATTGGCCATGCGCAAGGGCTCGAGCGCATTGGACAGCGCGATCATCGAGTATTGCGGCAGGGTCAGAAACCCGAAACGGTAGCCCTGGAGTTCGTGCGCTGCGATATTCACGGGGTTTCCCCTCCGGTTCTGCACGCGTCACGCCCCCGCCCGAGCGGGTGATGTCGCATTTGCAACAGTTTCCATCCCCGGGTCAAGGATATGGTGCCGGGGCTGGACGCAGGCGGTTCGGAAGCGACATCAGTTTATCCGATTGCGACATCGGTGGCCGGCTTGGCGGCAAGCCGGGCGTCGGCGAGCCGTTGCGGCTGCCGGCCGATCAGGGCGTGGGCAGCAGCGCCCAGGCGTGGCTGACCACGATCACCGCCAGGCAGCCAGCCAGCGCCAGGTAGGGCAGCCAGCCGGCGCGCCGTACGAAGCCCGTTTCGCTCACTCGCCCCATGTCGTCGCGCACGGCCTCGGGGAACTTGCCCTTGTCCTGGATGTAATGACGGAAGATGAAGACCGGCAAGATCAAGCCGGTGGCGATGAGCCCGTTGCGCAGCGTGCCCTCGCCCCAGATGTCGGCGCCGGCGCCGACGAACACCATGTTGACGAATCCGAGCACGCCCCCGGCGGCCAGCAGCCAGGTGGGGCAGCGAAACGGCCGCTCGATGTCGCCGCGGTCGATGCGGTGGATCCAGCCGGCCTGCAGGTTGAGAAAGTTGAACAGCAGGTAGCAGACGTTGGACACCGCCAGGACCGTCAGGTAGTCGGACATCATCAGCAGGATCAGGTTGAATCCCAGGTCGGTCCACATCGCCGCCGTCGGCGCGCCGTGCTCGTTGACGCGCGACAGGTAGCGCGGCAGCCAGCCGTCCACCGACGCCTGGTAGAGCGTGCGCGAGGAGCCCAGCATCGAGGTCATGACGATCAGCAGCAGCGACAGCAGCAGCATGACGACGATCGAGCTTGGTCACCAGCACGCCGCCGCCGACCATGCGGGCCAGCGCCTGGGCCACGCCGATGCCATCGTAGATGCCCTTGTCGAGCATCGCCTCGAGCCCCAGCGAACCCTGGAAGGCGAACGGAACGAGCGTGAAGATGACGATGCACAGGAGGCCGGAGGCGAAGATGGCCTTGAACGTGTCGGTCCTCGGATTGCGGAATTCGCGCGTGTAGCAGACCGCCGTTTCGAAGCCGTAGGTCGACCAGGCGGCGCGAACATGCGCGCCCGCCAGCACCGTCAGGCCCGCCTGGTTCCAGGTGCCGAAAGCCGATCCGGCCCGCGGCGTCGTGGGCCATGGGCAGCAGCGGGAAGAAATGCGATGAGGGCATATCGCCGGTCAGGATCGGCACGAAGCCGACAGGATCACCAGCGGCAGCAACGAGGCGATGCCGAGATCATCTGGCATGCGCGCGGCGCGCGCGATGCCGCGGTGCTGCATGGCGAAGGTCGCCAGCAGGAAGACGGCGGCGATAAAGAAGACCGCGTTGATGCGCAGGTTCAGGCCGGCATGGATGAAGCCGAGATCGACCAGGTGAGGTCCCAGGTGTTGATCGCGGCGTCGGCCGGGAACAGACTGGCCATGACGTAGCCGGCAGCCAGCCCGGTGCCCAGGGCCAGCACCGGCGACCAGGCCAGCCAGTTGCACCACACCGAGATCGGGGCGACGAACTTGCTGTACCCGAGCCAGGCGCTGGCGCCGTAGACCGAGGCGCCGCCGGACTTGTGCGGGAACAAGCCGGCGATCTCGGCGTAGGTGAACGACTGGAGGAAGCCCATCAGGATCGAGGCGATCCAGATCGACCCAGGACGGCTGGCCGATGGTGGCGGCGATGCCGCCGATGGTGAGCAGCACCCCGGCCGGCACGCCGCTGGCCGCCCAGAAGGCGCCGGTCCAGCCGAGCTGGCGGTGCAGCGTCGGCGTGGCGGCAGCGGCGGCCGGTGCCGCCGGCTGCGCGGTTGCGCGGCCTGTGTCGGCTGCGATCGGGTCCACTCCCATCGGGTTCGCTCCTTGACTGGCTTGCGGGATCGTCATCGTCGGCTCGGTCGGCGTTGGCGCGACGCGCCTTCAACGCTGCTGCGTCGCGCCAGTTCGGGCGCCTCGAAGACCGGCACCGGCTGCGCGGCGAGCAGCGGCCTGCCGAGGATGTGGTCGGCGGCCTTCTCGGCGATCATGATCGTCGGCGCGTTGAGATTGCCGTGGTCACCGACGGCATGATCGAGGAGTCGACCACGCGCAGCCCCTCGATGCCGTGCACGCGCGTCTCGGGATCGACCACCGCCAGCGGATCGTCGGCGGCGCCCATCTTGCAGGTACACGACGGGTGGTAGGCGCTCTCGACCTTTGCGCGGATGAAGGCGTCGATCTGCTCGTCGGTTGCGACCTCGGCGCCCGGCTGCAGATCTCGCGGCCGCGGAACGGATCGAAGGCGCGGCTGCGCGAAGATCTCGCGCGTCAGGCGCACGCAGGCGCGCATCTCGACCCAGTCGTCCGGGTGGCTCATGTAGTTGAAGAGGATGCGCGGCTTGTCGCGCGGGTCGGGCGAGCGCAGGCGCACCCAGCCGCGGCTCTTGGAGCGCATCGGCCCGACGTGCGCCTGGAAGCCGTGCTCCTTCGCCAGCGACGAGCCGTCGTAGCTGACGGCCATCGGCAGGAAGTGATACTGGATGTCCGGATACTGGATGCCGGCGCGGCTGCGGATGAAGCCGCAGGTCTCGAAATGGTTGGTGGCGCCCAGGCCGTCCTTGAGCAGCAGCCAGCGCGCGCCGATCAGCGAGCTTGGCGCAGCGGGTTCATGCGCCGAGTACAGCGTGATCGGCTCCTTGCACGCCACCTGGAAGTAGAACTCCAGGTGATCCTGCAGGTTCTCGCCCGACGCCCGGCAGGTCGTGCACGACCGGCGATGCCGATGCTCGGCGCAGCTCCGCCGGCGGCGCCGATGCCCGAGAGCTTCAGCAGCTGCGGCGAGTTGATCGCGCCGCCGCAGAGGATCACCTCGCGCGCGCGCGCGCGCCGTGCAGCTCGTCGCCGCCCGCGCGCGTACTCGACGCCGACCGCGCGGCCGGCCCTCGAAGAGGATGCGCGTCGCCAGCGCGTCGGTCTGCACGGTCGAGGTTGGGCCGCGCCGATCGCCGGCCGCAGGTAGGCGTTGGCGGCGCTGCAGCGCCGGCCCCGGTCGACGGTCATGTCCATGCGGCCCGAAGCCTTCCTGCTGGTAGCCGTTGACGTCGGCGGTCAGCGGATAGCCGGCCTGCGCGCGCGGCCGCGAGCCAGGCCGCGTGCAGCGGGTTCGCGCAGTCCCGTAGCAGGTGCCGAGCGGCCCGTCGCCGCCGCGGTAGTCATCGCCGCCCTCGGCGCGCGTCTCGGCGCGCCGGAAATACGGCAGCACGTCGGCGTAGCCCCAGCCGCGCCGCGCCCTCGCTCCGCCCAGCGCTCGAAGTCGAGCGGGTTGCCGCGGATGTAGACCAGGCCGTTGATCGACGAGGAGCCGCCGAGCACCTTGCCGCGCGGCGTGTGCATGCGCCGCGCCGTCCAGGTCCGGCTCGGGTTCGGTGTCGATAGAACCAGTTGTACTTCGCCTGTTCATCGGGATCGGCAGCGCCGAGGGCATCTGGATGAAGATCGAGCGGTCCGAGCCGCCGTACTCGAGCAGCAGCACGCGGCGGCTGCCGTCCGCGCTCAGGCGGTCGGCGAGCACGCAGCCCGCCGAGCCCGCGCCGACGATCACGTAGTCGAACTTCCTGGTCTGGGGACGCGGTCATGATGGCGGCGCACTCCTCAGTAGGGGCAGGCTCGACGTCGCCCAGCGCGACGTAGACGCTCTTGAGCTGCGTGTAGTGCTCGATGGCGGCACGGCCGTTTTCGCGGCCGAGCCCGGACAGCTTGACGCCGCCGAACGGCAGTTCGACCGGGGTGACGTTGTAGTGGTTGATCCAGCAGGTGCCGGCCTGCAGCTGGGCGATGACGCGGTGGGCGCGCGCCAGATCGCGCGTGAACACGCCGGCGGCCAGCCCGAAGTCTGTGGCGTTGGCGCGCTGCGATGACCTCGTCCTCGGCGCTCGAAATCGCAGCACCGACATCACCGGACCGAAGATCTCCTCGCGCACGATCTGGCATGTCGTCGCGGCAGTCGTCGAAGATCGTCGGCGCGACGAAATTGCCGCTGCTCCAGTCCGGGCACCGTGGCGCGCCGCCCGCCGCAGCACCAGACGCGCCGTGCGCTTGGCCGCTGTCGATGTACTGCAGCACGCGTTCCATGTGCTCCCTGGAAATCAGGGCGCCGACCTGGGTGTCCGGGTCCATCGGGTCGCCGATGCGCAGCCGCCGCGGTGCGCGCCTCCAGGCGCGCGAGAAATGCGTCATGGATGCGCTCGTGCACGAACACGCGCGTGCCGTTGGAGCAGACCTCGCCCTGCGTGTAGAAGTTCGCCAGCATCGCCGCCGACACGGCGTTGTCCAGGTGGGCATCGTCGAAGACGATCAGCGGCGACTTGCCGCCCAGCTCCAGGGTGACGTGCTTGAGCGTCAGCGCGGCATCGGCCATCACCGCCTTGCCCGTGCCCACCTCGCCGGTGAGCGAAACCTTGGCCACCTGCGGATGGCGCACCAGCAGCTGGCCGGTGCGCGCATCGCCCTGCAGCACATTGAACACGCCTGGCGGCAGGCCCGCCTCGGTGTAGATCTCGGCCAAGCTCGGCGGCGGTGACCGGCGTGAGCTCGGCCGGCTTGAAGATCATCGCGTTGCCGCAGGCCAGCGCCGGGGCGGACTTCCAGCAGGCGATCTGCATCGGGTAGTTCCAGGCGCCGATGCCCGCGCACGATGCCCAGCGGTTCGCGCCGCGTGTAGGCAAAGGCGCGCCTCGAGCTCGATGGTGCGCGCCATGGATCGACGCGGCCAGGCCGGCGTAGTACTCGATGCAGTCGGCGCCCGACTGGACGTCCACCGCCTCGGCCTCCTGGATCGGCTTGCCGGTGTCGCGCACCTCGAGCTCGGCGAGCTCCCGGTTGCGCGCACGCAGCAGCTGCACCGCCCGGCCCAGCACCCGGCCGCGCTCGGCGCCGCTCATGCCCGACCACACGGCAAAGCCCTCGCGGGCCGCCGCGACCGCCTGCTCCACCTGCGCCGCGCCGGCCGGTTCGACCCGGCAGATGACTTGGCCAGTGGCCGGGTTGCGGTTCTCGAAGGCGTCTTCGCTGGCGCCGGCGACGTATTGGCCGCCGATATAGCTGCGCAGGGGGCTGGTGCTGGTCATGGGCCACTCGCTGTTGGACAGACTTTCTGAGCAGACGTAAGGGTGCGATGCTTTGCCACCATCGCGCTTGCCCAACTGAGCCACGGCGTTGCCCGATCGCGACAGTTGCGATGCCAACATCGCGGGCGCTGTCGTGAACGGGATCTAACGCGTCGCAATTTTGCCATCGCGGCGGTTACCTCCCTGTCTTAATTCCGATCGGGAGCCAGCATGCCGGCAAGCCCTAACGTCCGCGGCCAGCCCGGGCGGACGACAAAAGGGCGGGGTGTGAAACAAAACATCAAGGGGGATCCTCCGATGGCCATCTTCGCGCCGACAGACAATCACGCTGGCCTCTCCCGGGCGCTGGGCCGGCGCCACCCGATGCGTTGGGCCAAGGCCGCGGCGCTGTCGTGCCTGCTGGCCCCAACGGGGGTCTGGGCGCAGTCGGCCCCCGCGGCAGCGACCCAGGAGTCGGGCGCCGTCTCGACGCCGCCGGCGGCCGCCGAGACCCCGGCGCCGCCCGCGACGGCGCCGCTCGCGCAGGCCGGGGTGCTCGACGAGATCACCGTGAGCGCGCGCAAAAAGCAAGAAACCATACGCGACGTGCCCGTCGGCCATCACGGCCTTCTCCGAGATGGTGATCGAGAACCTGAACATCCAGTCGTTCACCGACTATGCCACCAAGACGCCGAACATGACGTTTTCGTACGGCACCGCCAACTGGGGCTACGTCGATTCGCACACCATCGCCATCCGCGGCATCTCCGGATTCGGCACCACCGGCGTCTACATCGACGACACGCCGGTGCCCGACAGCCTGGATCCGCGCGTCGTCGACATCGCTCGCATCGAGATCCTCAAGGGGCCGCAGGGCACGCTGTTCGGCCAGAGCTCGCTGGGCGGCAACCTGCGCTTGATCACCGTCGCAGCCCACGCCGGGCAAGGACGACATGCACTACTCGGTGAGGATGGGCGGCACCCAGTGCGCCGGCTCGCCCGACTACGGCCTGGACTTTGCCGGCTCGCACACCTTCACCGACACGCTGGTGGCCCGGCTGGTCGGCTTCTACGACCACGAGGGCGGTTACCTCAAGCGGGTCGCGGTCGACCCCACCACGGGTGTGCTGCTGTCAAACGTCGACAACTACGGCGCCGAACGCTCCTACGGCGGTTCGCTCGCCCTGCACTGGTCGCCGACCGAGCGCTTTGACGCCACCTTGCGCGCCATGATGCAGGACTCCAACTCCAACGGCTGGTCCGCGCCCTACGCACCGCTGCCCGGCTTTGCGGTGCAGTCCTTGACGATGGACCGCACCAACAGCGTCCAGGAGGGCGCCGATGACCGCTTCTTCCTGCCCGCGCTGCAGCTCAACTACAAGGGCGACGGCTACTCGCTGCACGAGTCGCTGAGCTACTTCAACCGCATCGGCACGCAGATCGAGGATGGCAGCGAGGGCACGCGCGATGCGCTCGATTACTACTGGGCGTTTTTGCCCGCCTACGCCGGCATCGGTGCCTTGGCCAACAATTATTCGGGCAACAACGGCCTGGGCGGCAGCGGCATCAACGAGGCCTTTCCCTGGTCCGAGACCGTCACCTACCGGCGCACGACCAGCGAGACGCGCATCAATTTTGACAAGAACTCGTTCGGCCTTTCCGGCGTCGCCGGGATCTACCTGGCGCGTTCGTTTTCCGACACGGATCTCAATGGCGGCAACAGTCCGCTGATATCGTCGCTGGGCCTGAATACGAATGCGGCGTCCAACGCGGCTTCCGGAACCTCCGGAGGCTATTGCCGCAATCCGAGCAACCCGCTGGACACGAGCTGCCCGACCTATGGCAGCGGCGCGGTCTGGGTATCGTCGCAGCCGAGCTACCACTACGACGAGGCGCTGTTCGGCGAGGCCTACGAGGAATTTGGCAAGTTCGAGCTGACGGTCGGCGCGCGCGGCTATCGGCAGGAGCAGTCGACCCACGAATTCGCCGCCGGCGCGCTGAACTACTCCTACTTGAGCTTGCAGACGCCCAATACGCGGCAGATCGGCATCAACCCCAAGCTCGCGCTCAAGTTCAACATCGACAAGGACGACATGATCTACGCGTCCACCTCGAAGGGCTTTCGCGCCGGCGGCGCCGGCGTGCCCCTGCCGCTGGGGCCGCAGGCGTTCTTCAACGCGATCCACGCGGCGCCAAACACGCCGACCACCTACACCTCCGACTTTGTGCAGAACTACGAGATCGGCGGCAAGTTCGCGACGCCCGATCACCACTATGCGCTCAGCGCGGCGCTGTTCCAGATGAACTGGACCAACATCCAGCAGACGATCATCGCACCCGAGAGCTACATCACGATGATCGTCAACGCCGGCGACGCAGTCGTGCGCGGCGGCGAGATCGAGGCCGATGCGCGTCCGGTCAGCGGGGTCGAGCTGCACGCGGGCGTGGGCTACGAGGATGCCAAGATCACCAACGGCGCCCTGTACTGGCAGCCGACGGGCTCGCCGGTGTACAACACGCCGAAGGTGACGGCCAACGCCAGCATGACGTTCACGATGCCCATCAACGACGCCACGTCGGCCTTTCTCACGCTCGACGGCAGCTACACGGGCAGCAGCTACTCGGGTACCGCCGGCTGCCAGCTCAACGTCGGCCCCAACGGCCTGCCGATTGATTACCCGGCCGCCAGCTATCCCAACGGCTTCCAGTTCTTTCCCTGTCCGACGGCCAGCCCGACGAACTACCAGGGTTACGCGCTGCAGCGCGCCGGGTTCGCGGTTCTCAATGCCCGGGTCGGCCTGGACTTCGGCCTGTCGCAGCTTTCGTTCTACGCACACAAATATCCTCGACAAGCGGCCCAACCTGGGCGACTACAACCCCGAGTCCTATGCCAAGCACAGCACGGATCCGGCGCAGTTCGACCCGGCCTACGGTGCTGGCTATATCGTCCCGCGCGTCGCCACGCTGCGCCCGTTGAACATCGGGCTCATCTGGCGCCAGCGCTTTCAGGCGCCAGCGGCGCCGGGGCGCAGCCCTGAGGCCGCGGCCTGGAACCGGGCAGATCGATGCCGATCCGCGGCAGTTGCCTGTGCGGCAGCGTGCGCTACGAGCTGGCGCACGGGCCGCGGCGCATCACCCATTGCCACTGCGCGCAGTGCCGCAAGGCGCACGGGGCGGGCTTTGCAACCTACGCCGCGGTTGCCGCCAGCGATTTTCGCTATGTGGCCGGGGCGCATCTGGTGCGCCGCTACCGCTCTTCGGCGCCCGTCGAGCGGGCCTTTTGCGCACGCTGCGGATCGAACCTGACCTTCGCATCGGCCGATGCGCCGGCCGATCTGTGGGTCACTCTCGGCAGTTTCGACCGCGATCCGGGCATCGCCCCGTCTTGCCACATCTTCGTCGGGTCCAAGGCCGCCTGGATCCGCATCGACGACGACTTGCCGCAGCATCTCGGCCACCAACCCGATTGAGACGCGTTGGCACCGTCGGGCTGCGTGCCGCGTTGGCTCCGGTCGCGCGGCGGGCCTCAGTCGAGGGTGATCTCGCTGGCGTGCCAGGAGCCCAGCGCGGCGCGGCTGAGCAGCGCCATCGCCGCGAAGAGCGCGATCCCGGTGAGCGAGATCAGCAGCAGCGCGGCGAACATGCGCGGGATGTTGAGCTGGTAGCCGGCCAGCAGGATCTGGTAGGCCAGACCGGCACCGCTGCCGCCCGTCCCGGCGACGAATTCGGCGACCACCGCGCCGATCAGTGCCAGCCCGCTGGAGATGCGCAGTCCGCCGAAGAAGTAGGGCAGCGCGCTCGGTATGCGCAGGCGCCACAGGATCTGCGAGCGCGTGGCCCGGTTCAGGCGGAAGTAATTCGAGCAGGTCAGGGTCGACGCTGCGCAGACCCAGCGTGGTGTTGGCAGATCACCGGAAACAAGGCGACAATCGCAGCGCAGATCACCATCGCCGCATTGCGGGTCCTTGACCCAGATGATGATCAGCGGCGCGATGGCCACGATGGGCGTCACCTGCAGCAGCACCGCGTACGGAAACAAGGCGGTCTCAATGGCGCGGCTTTGCACGAACAAGAAGGAGATCGCCACGCCGGCCGCGGTCGCCAGCGCGAAGGCCAGCAGCGTGACGCGCAGCGTCACCAGCAGTGCCGCGCTGAGCGTGGACCAGTCGGCCACCAGGGTTTGCAGCGTCCGCACCGGCGAGGGCAGCACGTAGGGCGGCAGCTCCAGGCCAACGACCAGCGCCTGCCAGGCCGCGCCCAGCAGGCAGGCCACGAGCGCCGGATACAGCAGGCGCCGTCGTCGCTGGTGCCGCGCCGGCTGGCCCACGGCCGGGCTCACGGCGCGCTGCTCCCGGACCCGGCCCGGGGCAGGTTGTCGCCCGGGTCGAGGCTGGCCTGCAGCAGGCTTTGTTGCAGGCGCCGGGCATACAGGCTAAAGCGCGTGGAAACCGCAAACTCCGGCGTGCGCGGATAGGGCTCCTCGATGGTCAATTGCTCGAGCACGCGCCCGGGGCGCGCGGCCATCATGACGACGCGCTCGGACAGGAAGACCGCCTCGTGGATGGAATGCGTGACGTAGACCACGGTCAGTTGCCGGTCCTGCCAGACATCGAGCAGCTCGGCGTCGAGCCGCTGGCGGGTGATCTCGTCGAGTGCACCGAACGGCTCGTCGAGCAACAGCAGGTCCGGCTCGGTGACCAGGCTGCGCGCTATCGACACGCGCATCTGCATGCCGCCCGACAAGGTGTGCGGCAAAGCCGCGGCGAACGCGGCGAGCCCGACCCGCGCCAGGGCTTCGGCGGCGCGGGCCTGCGCCTGCGGGCGGGCCACCCGGGCCAGGTCCAGGGGCAGCCGCACATTGGTGGCCACGCTGGCCCAGGGCATCAGCGTGGGCGCTTGGAAGACGAAGGCCAGCTTGCGCCCACCGGCGCTTAGCTCGTCGACGGGCCGATGCCATAGTCGCAGCCGTCCTTGGCTCGGCTCGAGCAAGCCCGCGATCATCTTGAGCAGAGTGCTCTTGCCGCACCCGGACGGACCCAGCAGCGTGACAAATTCGCCGGGCGCTACCTGCAGGTCGATCGGCTCCAGCGCGCGCGTGCCATCGGCGTAGGTCATCGCAGCCGACAGCACCTCGATGGCCGGCGGGTCCGGCGGGTCAAGGCGGCGGCCCGCGGGTACGGACGGCCTCATGGCAGGATTCGAAGATCCCGGACGAATTCGGTGCTGTAGGTCTTGGCCAGTTGCGTCCTGGCCGGATCGACCAGACCGGCCGAGACGAGAAAGTCGTAGCTCGCCTTCAGGCGCGCCTCGGTGATGATGCCAATGCCCAGCCGCGCGGCATCGCCGGAGGTAACCAGGCCCGTCTTGCGGATTTCGCGCACGCTGGCCTCGAGTTGGTCGTCGCTCATCTGCGGGTTGTCCTGCTGGATCAGCGCGTTGCCCGGTGCCGGGTCCGCGAGGTAGCTCTTCCAGCCCTCGACCGACGCCCGCACGAAGGCGGCGACGGCCCTGCGCCGCTGCACCAGGGTCTGTTCCATGCAGGCGATGGTGGTCGAATAGGCCGGGTAGCCGTAGTCGCTGAGCAAGAAAGTGTTGGCTTTGACGCCGGCCTTGCGCAGCGCGTAGGGCTCGGACGTGACGTACCCTTCTTGCACCAGGTCGGGCCCGGCGACGAACGGCTGGATGTTGAAGGTGTAGGGGCGCGCCTGCGAGTCTTGAAATCCGTAGCGCGCCTTGAGCCAGGGCCAGGTGCCCTGGTACGAGGCGCTGGAAATGAGGATGGTGCGCGATTTCATCTGTTCCAGCGATTTGACGTCCTCGTGCGCGATCAGCACCTCGGGATCCTTTTGGAACATGGCGGCCACGGTGACGATCGGCACGCCGCTTTGACGCGCCAGCACCGCCTGCAGGTCGTTGGATCCCATCACGCAATCGGCCTGACCGGCCGCCATCAACTGCAGGATGTTGACCTGAGGCCCGCCCATGCGGATCTGCACGTGCAGGCCGTACTTGCGGTAAAGGCCCGTGGCCAGTGCCTGGTAGAAGCCGCCGTGCTCGGCCTCGGCGTACCAGTTCGTCACGTAGATGAAATTCTCCGGCGCCGCCTGGGCTTGCGCCGGTTGGACGCCGGCAAGGGCCAGGCAGCCGAGCAGCAGCGCCGGCACCGATCGAGCGCCAGGCCGCGGGCAAGGGGGTAGCGGCGCAAGAATTTTCGTCACGACGGATGCGGTGCTCGACGGGGATGGCAAAGGAATTGCAACGGCAATGCAGCGCGATGGCAACGCAAAAAACCAGCGCCGGATCAGCGTTCCATGGCGCCGATCTTAGTGCCTGGCCCCGGTCGATGGTAGGGACAGCCAAAGGGGCATTGGATCAACCGGGCCGCCCGGGCGGCGCCACGGGCAACGCGCGCGACCGGGCTGGCTCGGTCCGCCGCCTGGGGGCCTCAATCGCGCCACTCGTCGTGCTCGTCGTTGAACAACTCGGAAACCACGCCCCGCAGCCAGCGTATCTTCGGGTTCTGGTGGAACTTGCGATGCCAGTGCTGCTTGACCAGCACCGGCGGGATGTCAAAGGGCGGCTGGGCCACCCGCACGCCCATTTGGGAGCGCTGCAGGTACAGCCCCAACGCGTGGGGCACCGTTGCGATGAGGTCGGTTCGGGCGATGATCATCGGCAGGCTCAGAAAGTGCGGAGTGTGCAACACGATGCGCCGCTTGATGCGCATCTTCTCCAGGTGGCGCTCGAAGATCTCCTGGCTGCGGCCCTCGGCTTTGACGACCACGTGCCCGAGATTGAAAAACTGCTTGAGCGTGACCTGATTGCCGCGGATCGGATGGTCGCCACGCAGCAGGCAGGTGAAGTGATGCGTGAACAGCCGCTGCTGGTAGAAGTTGCTGCGCTTGAGATCCGGGAAATAGCCGATCGCCAGGTCGACGGCGCCGTTTTCCAGGCCCTGGTCGGTCTGCTCGGGGGGCAGGGTGGTCGAGCGCACGGCCGCGTTGGGCGCGTGTTGCTGCAGGTACTCGACGAGCTTGGGCAGGAACACCATTTCGCCGATGTCCGACATGGCGAAGGTGAACGTTTCGCGGTAGGTCAGCGGTTCGAAGGCGCTGTTCTCCAAGATCGCGCTGCCGACCCGTCCGAGCACGTCGCGCGCCGCCACCACCAGCGCGCTGGCGCGCGGCGTCGGATCCATGCCGCGCGCGGTGCGCACGAACAGGGCGTCGCCGATCGCCAGCCGCAGACGCGCCAGCGCCGAGCTGACCGCCGGCTGGCTGATGCGCAGCGCCAGCGCGGCGGCGCTCACGCTGCCCTCGTCGTGGATGGCGACCAGCACACGCAGCAAGTTGAGATCGAAGTCCTTCAAAATGTCGGTGCGCCGCCTTATCAATAAAACAAATAACAACTATTTGTCAGATGCTATTGAATTATAGTGCCGTTGGGGTAGTTTCTGCGCAGGAGACAACGACAGCCCAATGGCCCAGGAATTTGCCGGGTCAATTCGGGATCACGACCGCAGGTAGCGCTGCGGGGCAATGCGCCGGCGGCCTCGGCGGCGGCGTGGCCCTGGCTCGGCTTGTGCCGCAGCGCCGGTCCGGCGGTTGCCGCCGCGGGGCTAAGAGGGCCGCCGAGCAGCGCAGCGGCGGAACGCAGCAAATTCGCGATCAAGGAGAAGAGCATGAAGGGGATAGCAAGGAAGGCATGGGTCGCCGTGTTCGCGCTCGGCGTGCTGGCGGGTGCGGCGCAGGCGGGTGACACCATCAAGGTCGGCATCCTGGCGGAGATGACGGGTACTTTCTCCGATTTCGGCCAGCACATCGTCAACGGGGCAAAGGCCTACATGCTGGTCCACGGGGATACGGTCGGGGGCAAGAAGATCGTCCTGATCGTGCGCGATACCACCGGACCGGCACCCGACGTGGCCAAGCGCCTCGCCCAGGAACTCATCGTCAACGATGAGGTCGACTTCATCGCCGGTTTCGGCTTGACCCCCAACGCCCTGGCGGTGGCGCCGATCGTCACCGAGGCGCGCAAGCCGACGATCATCATGAACGCGGCGACGTCGATCATCACCACCAAGTCACCCTACATCGCGCGCGTTTCCTTCACGCTGGCCCAGGTTACCGAGCCCATGGCGCAGTGGGCGTACAAGAATGGCGTGCGCAAGGTCTACACGCTGGTCGCCGATTACGGTCCGGGCAACGACGCCGAGAAGACCTTCAAGGCGGCGTTCACCAAGCTCGGCGGAGAGGTCATCGGCTCGGTGCGCGTGCCCTTGCAGAACCCGGAGTTCGGCCCCTTCGTGCAGCGCATCAAGGACGCCAAACCCGAAGCGCTGTTTGCCTTCGTGCCGGCCGGCGAGCTGGCGATCGGCCTGATGAAGTCCTACCGGGAGCGCGGCCTGGCCAACGAAGGCATCCGGCTGCTGTCGACCGGCGACGTCACCGATGACGGCGTGATCGACGCGCTGGGAGACAGTGCACTGGGGGTGATTTCGACGCACCAGTATTCGATGGCGCACGATTCGCCGCAGAACAAGGAGTTCCTGGCCGCCTACGCCAAGGTCGACAGCAAGCTGCGCCCCAATTTCATGGCGGTCGGGGGCTGGGACGGGATGGCCGCGATCTATGAAGTGGTACGGCAACTGCATGGCGCGATCGACCCGGACAAGGCAATGAAGATCCTGAGCGGGCTCAAGATCGACAGCCCGCGCGGGCCGATCCAGATCGATGCGCAAACGCGCGACATCGTGCAGGACGTCTACGTGCGCGAGGTCAAGCGCGTCGGCAAGAACCTGTACAACGTCGAGTTCGACAAGTTCGAGGCCGTGAAGGACCCGGGCAAGTAGGCGCGCCGCGGCCAGCGCCGGGCACACCCGGAAGTACCATGGTCAGCTTCCTCGGCATCTTGTTCGACGGGCTGGCCTATGGGACCTTGCTGTTCCTGATATCGGTCGGCCTGTCGGTGACGCTGGGCCTGATGGGCTTCATCAATCTGGCCCATGGCGTGTTCGCCATGGCCGGCGGCTATCTGCTGGTCCTGTTCATGGCGCGGCTGGGACTGGGCTTCTTTACCTCGCTGCCGCTGGTGTTCGTGGTGGTCGCGCTGGGCAGCCTGGTGCTGGAGCGGCTGCTGTACCGGCCGCTGTACCGCAGCACGGCGCTCGACCAGGTGCTGCTGACGATCGGCGTCGTCTTCATGGCGGTTGCCGCGGCGAGCTGGTTCTGGGGGCCGGGTCAGCAGCCGGTTGTCCTGCCCGAGGTCCTCGAAGGGCAATTCTCGGTCGGCGGCGTCGGCCTGGCGCGCTACCACGTCTTCTTGATCGGCATCGGCGCGGTGCTGACGCTGGCGCTGGTGTTCGGGCTCGAGCGCACCCGCTTTGGTGCCCGCATCCGCGCCTCGGTGGACCGGCAGCGCACCGCCGAAGCCATGGGGATCGACGTGGTGCGGGTCTTCCAGCTGACTTTTGCCATCGGCAGCGGCCTTGCGGGCCTGGGCGGTGCGCTCAGCGTGAACGTGCTGGGGCTCGATCCATACTTTCCGCTGAAGTTTCTCGTCTATTTTTTGCTGGTGGTCGTCGTCGGCGGGCCGGGTACCGTCACCGGGACCTTGTGCGCCGGGCTGCTGCTGGGCGTGGCCGACGTGCTGGGCAAGTATTACGTTCCGGACGTGGGCGGGTTTGTCATCTACGTGGCCATGATCGTGCTCTTGGTGGCCTTTCCCAACGGCCTGCTGGGCCGCAGGGCGGCATCGTGACGGCGCGCGACCCGCGCCCGGCGGTTCCCGAACACGTGGCGGCGCTGCAGGCACGCGAGCGCTGGAGCGCGGCGGAAATCGGCTTCTGGCTGTTTTGCGCCGCGTCATTCTTCTTGTTTCCCAAGAGCCTGGTGTTTGCCTCGCAGATACTGATCACCGGATTGTTTGCGCTGTCGCTGGACTTGATCCTGGGCTACGCGGGCATCGTCACGCTCGGTCACGCCGCGTTCTTCGGCGTCGGCGCCTATACCGCCGGCCTGCTGTCGGCGCACGGCCTGCAGGAGCCGATCTCGGGGCTGATCGTGGCCTCGATCGTGGCCGCCGCGCTGGGCTACCTCACCAGTTTCTTGGTGCTGCGCGGAAGCGATCTGGCGCGCCTGATGATCACGCTGGGCATCGCTTTGCTGCTGCACGAGGTGGCCAATCGCGCCACCGAGATCACCGGTGGTGTCGACGGCCTGCAGGGCGTCGAGACCGGCGCGCTCCTGGGTCTGTACCGCTTCGACCTGCAGGGGCGGCTCGCCTACTTGTACGTGCTCGGCGTGACCTTCGTGCTCTTCTTGCTGGTGCGGGCCCTGATGACCTCGCCCTACGGCTTGTCGGTGCGCGCCATACGCGAGAATCCGCGCCGCGCCACCGTACTGGGCGTGCCGATCCGCACGCGCCTGACCAACATCTACACGTTTGCCGCCTTGATCGCCGGTGCGGCCGGCGCGCTGCTGACGCAGACCACGCAGTTCGTCGGCATCGACGTGCTGGACCTGCAGCGCTCAGCCAATTTGCTGATCATCCTGATCGTCGGGGGCACTGCCACGCTCTACGGGGGTTTTCTGGGCGCCGCCGCGTTCTTGTACGCCCAGGACGCGCTGTCGCATCTGAACGCGCAGTACTGGCTGTTTTGGCTGGGGCTGTGCCTGGTGATCGTTACCCGCTACTTGCGGGGCGGCATCATGGGCGGGCTCGCCGGCGCGCAGCGTCTGCTGCGCGCCTGGTGGCTGCGCAGGACCAAGCCATGACGCCGGCGCTGCGGACGGTGGGTCTGTGCAAGTCCTTTGGCGGACTGCGGGTCACGCAGGACATCAACTTGTCGGTGCGCAAGGGCGCGCGCCACGCACTGATCGGCCCCAACGGCGCCGGCAAGACCACGCTGATCAACCAGCTGACGGGCGTGTTGCGCGAGTCGAGCGGCTCCATCTGGCTCGACGGCGAGGACATCACGCGCATGAAGCCGTACCACCGCGTCCGGCGCGGCCTGTCGCGCACCTTCCAGATCAATACGCTGTTTGCGCATTTGACGCCGCTCGAGGCCGTTACGAACGCGATTTGCGAACGCGAGCGCGACAACCTGAGCGTGCTGCAGCGGCGCTTCATTCGGCTGTCGCGGCGCCGGCCGCAGATCGACGAGGCTTTCGGACTGCTCGAGCGGCTGAACCTGGCCACGGTGTGCCTGCGGCCGACGCGCGAGCTGGCCTACGGCAAGCAGCGCCTGCTCGAGATCGCGCTGGCGCTGGCCGTGCGGCCCAAGGTCTTGCTGCTCGACGAGCCGGCCGCCGGCGTGCCCGAAGGTGAGAGCGACGAGATGCTGGGCGTGCTCGAGCAGCTGCCGGCGGACGTCACGATCTTGCTGATCGAGCACGACATGTCGCTGGTGTTTCGCTTTGCCGACCGTATCACGGTGCTGGTGGGCGGCGCGGAACTGTGTCGGGGACGCCGGCCGAGGTCGCCGCCGATGCGCGCGTGCACGAGGTGTACTTGGGGCGACGCCATGGATGAGATGCTGGTGCTCGACGAAGTCGTCGCCGGCTATGGCGAGGCCATCGTCCTGCACCGCTGTTCGCTGTCGATGCGCGAGGGCGAAAGCCTGGCGCTGCTCGGGCGCAATGGGGTGGGCAAGAGCACGCTGCTGGCGGCGCTGATGGGTCAGGCTCGTCGGGATGTAACAGGGATCGTCGTTGGCATAGGCGTTGATCCATAGCCGCTCATGGTCACCGGCGATCTTCTGCTCTTCAACCGCCGAGAATAATCGACAACCACTTCGCCCGGCAGAAAAACCATCGCCAGCGAATCGCCGAACGACCACGATTGAATCGGATAGCTGATCTTCGTCCGCAGCGCTTCGCCTTTATCTAACCGGGCAAGTTGCACCCGAGCGTGATAGCCGGCGGCGTCTGGCTTCATCGCAGTCGCCGTGAATTCCTCGGCCGACGGAGGTTTGTCGAACGCCAAGTCGATCCGTTCATAGCGGGATCCAGCGGTCCGAGTACAGGCTTCAAGTCCTGCTCCACGACGCGTCCGACGGCAGTCGCGATTTCGACTCCCTGGGATTGGGCCACATCCCATTTGTCGCCGATGACTCCCGTACGCGGATTCGAATCGGCACCGCGACCAATCGAGAAGGCGCGACAGCCCCGGGATAACTCTTCGCGATTTGCTCGACCACATAGCCGGCCCAATCGCCGCCGATTTTATTTTCTGACAACGTCACGCAATGGCAGGCGTAGGAGACATAAATCGCCCGGATCTTGTCGGCCGGATCGCGCCCACCACCAACACCGGTAATTCATGATCGACCGGTCCACCTTTGGTCCGACGATTGATTGCCAGCTCGGCTTGCCCCACGCCCCACGACAGTTTGGCCGGTTTCAAATCCTTTAACGCCGCCAGCGACACTTGTTCGAGCTTGTCGGTCAGCTCGCGGGTGTATTGATCGATGTGCCCTGATGCTCCGGCGGAATCGGCATCCCAAAATAGTCGGCGCAACCCCATAGCACCATCGGAGCGGTGTGCGTATGCGTGAACGTGATCGCGAGCCGTTTTGGATCCAACCCCGCCAGCTTTTTCAGACGTGCACCAACCTGGTCGCTCACACGCGTCCGAGACACCCAAGTTATCGACCGCCAGCACGACCGCCGCCGGGCCATCGCCAAATTTCAGCGCCAGTGCCTGGGCCTCGATCCGCAGACGCACCCCTTCTGACTCGGCACGCCGAAACCGAAGCCCCCCAACCGCACCGGATAATCCGGCGTGATGTCGATCGACGCCACTCCGCCGACCAGCCTTCATCAGCGGCATTCGCTGCGGCGGATTGGATCAACAGACCGCAGACCGAAAGCAACAACCACACAACGCACAAAACGCCGCGGCGACCAATCCTCCCACCTCCCTCGTTTAACCCGTAGCCATCGGCGAGGCCACATGCGGGAAGCCCCCCACGACGCGAATCGCGTCCATGCGAGCATACAACTGCATACCTAAATCGACGCGATATCACCGACCGCCACCCCATCACCACCCAATCGCGCACATCGCCAGGGCCGACCACCACACCACTCCCCAAAACACCTCGCATCTGACTTCCTCCGAATCGACCTCCCAGAGCCGCGCGGCTCCGCTCCAGGCTGGCAGGTCAACACACGAAAATACCACTCGGAACCGTCGTCAACATCGACGACCATTCCGAGCGCACCACCGCCAAAAATTCCAACCGCATCCCGGGCTTTTTCGCATAATCCGCCGGTCTTTTCCCCTTCACAAAACCACCGAAACCGAACAGCATGGTTTGTATTCGCCAACGAGTTCCACTGGCGTCTTGGCCGGAATCTTGTCCTCCCAGCCCAGGCCCCAATAGGTGGCATTCACCAGCAACCTTCGCAGGCCTTGTTCGCGAAATCTTGGGCCGAGCCCATCGTCGTCGTGAAGATCCGCGCCGGCTTGCCGCTCGTTCCGGTATAAGTCTTTACCCACGCCACCGGCATCATCGGATCGTTCTTCTTGCCATCCTGGGCGGCTGTCGTCAAATTTCATTCCCGCCACGACCTGCCCGAGGATGATCGGTTTCGAATCGCCCGGCAAAGGCAGGCGCACACCATAAACATCGGTGGGCCCCCAAACATCACCATCCTTGATTCCTCGGACAATCGGATGTTCCTGGGCTCCTGGCGCGATCAATCCCCGTGTGCTCTGCGAACCGTGGTTGCCGTGATGCGAAATCCACGTTTCACCGAAAATCTGCCGGCCGAAGCCCCCTTCCCAGCCTTTTCGCCGCTCGTCCAGGTGTATTTTTGATATTTCGAGTTATTCAGGTTGAACGCGTGCGTCGACGTGCGGATCGCCACGATCGGCTTCCCCGAGTTCGCGTATTCGTCGATGTAGGCCATCTGGTCGTCCGGCAAATTGCGGAACCGCAGGAACATGATCAGCAGGTCGGCCGTCTTGAGAGCTTCGAGCCCCGGGATATTTTCCTGATAATCCGGCTTGATTTCGCCTGTTTTGTCGATGGCGAACAACACCGTGCATTTGAATCCGTGATGCTTCGCGAGGATCTTCGCCAGTTGCGGCAACGCTTCTTCCGACCGATATTCGTCGTCGCCACTCACCAAGACGACGTGCTTCCCATTGCCCGGCCCCTCGCCCCCCTCAAACACGATCCAAGGCTCATCCGCGCGCGAACGGCCGGACCCAGCAGCGAAAACCCCAAGCGACAACACAGCCCCCAATCCAACCCAACACGCGAGCACTGATCACGTTGGAAACCTTTCATTAAAATGCGAAATGCGGAGTTCGGAATGCGGAAATATCCGGAATGCGGAGTCGGAAGCTTAGGAGCTCGGAGTGCGGAATGGCAAACGAAAGGTCTCAATCGATTCGGAGTCTTCTCTGTATCCGATATCTTAGCCTTTTGGCTCACTTTCTTCCTCTTCATCCTTCCCCCAACTACCCCTGACAGGAATCGGACCGGTGACCTACGGTTTAGGAAACCGTCGCTCTATCCATGAGCTACAGGGGCTAAAACACGGCAATTACCGATGATTTGACACTTCCGGCGGTTCGCTGTACAATCGACACTACAACCTTTCGCTACAACCGTTGTCAAAATGAGGGTTTTTGCCATGCCAGCGAAACAGACTACAACCAAAACGACCGCAGTTCAACTCCCCAGTTTGAAACCGCGTGAAGACTTTCCTTGACCCACCGCGCGTCAGGCCAATGGTGCAAAAAAGATCAACGGCAAAATGTACTACTTCGGGAAGCTCGACAATCCTGAAGCGGCCGAGGCTCGTTCAAGGCGGAGTACGACGACCTGAAAGCGGGGCGGCTCCGAGGCCCGTGGAAGTCACCCAGGGGCGGGTTGACGTCGCCTATGCGTGCAACCGGTTCCTGAATGCCAAGGCGCCGGAAGGTGGAGTGGCGAGCTATCCGAGCGATCGTGGAAGGAACTCGAAACGACCGCGAAGCTGCTGACATCGGCTTTCGGTCGCGACCGTCTGGTTTCCGATCTTCGCGGTTCGGATTTCGACCTGTTGCGCGGGGTTGGCGAAACGATTGGGACCGGTCCGCCTGGCAAACGAGATACAGCGGGTGCGATCCATCTTCAAGTATGCTCTGGGGGAAGGATTGATTGAGAATCCGGTACAGTTCGGGACTGTTCGTACGGCCCGCCAAGCGGCTGGTTCGCCTGGCACGTGCCGAGCGGGGCCCGCGGACGTTTACGCCGGAACAAATCCGCCTGTTGCTCGACAAATCGAGCGACACGATGAAAGGCGATGATTTTGCTGGGGCTCAATGGCGGTTTTACTTCGCGGGACTGCGGTACACTCCCCAGGAAGTCTGTCGACCTGGCCGGCGGGTTCATCGACTACCATCGACCGAAGACAGGCATTGCCAGACGTGTCCCGCTTTGGCCGGAAACCGTCGCAGCGATCGGCGCCGTTATTCAGTCGAGTGGTGACCTCGCCTTCCTGACGGAGCGGGGGACGCCGTTTGCCAAGGGGAGGCGGCAATGATCCGATCGGGTTGACGTTCCGCAGGATGTTGGAACGAACGAACTACGATCAGATGGGGTCGGGTTCGCTCAGCTACTCCGGCATGTTTTCCAGACGATCGCAGAGGGGAGCCGGGATTCTGGTGGTGCCGCGCGATCATGGGGCATGTCGACGATTCGATAAGCGATCATTATCGGGAGGGCGTGGCGGACGAACGGTTGACGGCGGTGGTGAATCACGTTCGCGGGTGGCTATTTCAAAAAAAATGAGCGGACTTTACCAGATTGTTGTTGACAATTCGTCAATATTAGTGTATATTCTATCTCTATCGTTTTGCTTTTTAATTTTGACAGTGTTTCGCAACCAACCCGACCTCTAAACGCTTGAAACATAGCGCCCGGGACGGCGGGTTGTGAAACGTTCGCAGTTTAATGTGATGAAAACTCACCGGACTGGCTGGCAATGTGCCGGCGGTCCGTTTTTTTGTTTGTGGACCTTACCGGCAAGTCAGCAGCCGGAGGGGTCCCAGTGGCCGACAAGCAATCTTTTCCAGTGAATGAAGCAGGGAAGCATATTCCCGGGCAATCCTCACCCCAAACCGTTGTCCGGTGGTGTCTCCGTGGCGTTCGTGGGGGCGCAAGCTGGAAAGCTACCTGGTAGGCGGCCGGCGGTTCGTAAGTGCCGAAGCGATCGAGCGGTTTCTACAAGCTGGACAGCCGAGCCGGGAGGCCCGCGCATATTCCGTAATCCCCATTTGACGGTGGCTGAAGTCGCCACCCAGACCCGCATGTCGATTCCGGCGGGTTTCGCGGCAATCAACGGCGGGGGGCTCGTGGCGAGCGACGTTGGCAGCGGTGAAGAAACCGCGATGGCGGATCGACCCGGCGTTTGGAGGAGGCAAGCACATCGAGGGCACGCTGGTCCAGATAGGCTGGCCGATATCGTAATGTGATCCCCTTCAAATCGATCTTCACTTCAAGCTTGTGAAGATCACCGGTGTGCTTCGGATTGCCGGATGTGAAGCCGAGAATATAATAGTTGCTCAGCTGCCCATATAAATTGGTAAGCTCGCCATCATAATTGTTTGTATTGAATATGCACAATCCGCCGGTATCCGAAGCCAAAGCTTTCAAAAGGCTCATGGCCGATCCGGGGCTTGATGCCTGGCTTGATATCTGGCTTGGATTTGGAGCGCCGGCGCCAACTGAAGTTGTACTCTGAGAGCCTGACGAGGAACCGGTCGTACTCGACTTCAATCCGCCCGGGTCCGCGGTATAGTACACCACACTGGAGCGCTTGGCGGAATTCACCAGGTCTCTGTACACTTTCTCGGCAGTCTTCGGGTCGAGATAATCCGATTCGGAAAAAATCAGAACCGACTTCTGCCCCTTTATTCTCTCAATCGACAAATTGATCCCTTGAAGAGCTCGAAGCAGGCTTTCCGATTGATAGCGTACCGAAATGTTTGAAGGATCCATGTCCTGCGGACGTCCGAAACTCGGCAGTGAATCCATATATCCGCCGGATGAGCTCGAACGATTGGCTACCGACATCGCCGGCTGCCCAATCGCCTTCGAGATTTTGTCGACATCATTCGTGAAGTTTTGCAGCAGCTTCAGTTCATATCCAAAAGAAGCCACTGCGAACAGATCTCCCGGTTTCATATGTTGTCTTACGAAAGATTCCGCAGAGTCCCGCGCCCGTTTGATATGATCGCTTCTGATTGTGCTGTCGTCAAAGACGATCAACACGATCTTTCCATGAGCCCGGTTCTCGTCTTCCACCACAGGCGCGTTTAGAGTGGACGGGCCTCCTTCCGTTTCCGTCACCTCATCGAAGCTCAATATCTCCTGTTTCTTTCCGTCTTCATATAACTGAAAGTTCTCTTTCTTGAGGTTGTTTATCGGTTTTGCCTTCTTGTCCAATGCAGCTACCTGGACTGTTACAAGTTCGACATCGGCACGCAGGTTAACGGATTGCCCTGACTGCCCCGCCGCTGTCGGCATGGAGATCAGGTTATTCATCGGCGAATGAAAAATGATTTCCAGGAGGCATAAACAGCCGAAAAGAGTGCAAGCCGATCGGAGTTTTCCTGCACATTTAACTGACATAATTCTCCTTTGAATTGCCATCACGGCTCGGCCTCGTATCATGGGACATCGATCGCCTTTGTCAAAGAGCCCATCTTTCCCTGAACGCTTTCCCGCACCACAGCCTTGATTCTGTACCGGCCAAAAGGAAGCTTAAGTTCCACTCTGGATGAAAGACCATGCTTGAGAACTCCGGCGAAGCTCGAATCTAGTAATTTCAGATCCAACGTTTTTTCCAGCCCCTCGATAAAATTGCCGTTCTCGTCGTAAGCGGCCAGAACCAGGCTGATCAAGTTTTTGTGCCGGGCGTCCTCGTTAAGGAAGTTCAATTTACGGATATCGACGTTCGTCAGGAAAGAAACGCCATACGTGGAGGTGTCATTGCGGTAGCAGTTGTATGACAGGGTGACCGGAATCTCGTTGAGATTGCCAGGAGCACGCAACGCGTCAATAATGTCCTCCTTTTTTCTCCTCTCAAAACTCACCTCTTCCCTGGAAGCGTAGTATCCCTTGCGATAGGAAATATCTAATCCGGGACGCGAAATCTCCAATTTGATCCGGTGATAAGAGCCGTCTGTTTTTTGTGACGGAGTGTTATAGGTCAAAATGTAATAATGCGACTGGCGGTGAATGATCTGTTTGATTCCTTTATAAAGATTGTTATCGTTATGGAAGAACGAGCCTCCCGTGTCATAGGAAAGTTGCTCGAGCGGAACTTTCTGCGCCACTATGTCATCAATAGCGCCCGACATAGCCTGGGGATCGAAAGGTTTTGAAACATCTATGCCGCTTTCTAAACCTCGCAGGTTCACGCAGTTCATTACGACTCCGGAGCTCAACGCCAGATTGACAATCTCCTGGAGTTGATTGGGAACCACACAGGATTTGCATCCAATGCGAGATAAAAACCCAGCCGAAAAGATCATAATGCTTTTTTCAGCATCGAAATGTTTCAGAGATCGTATGTTTCGCCGAAGGGTGTCCAGCAGGTTGAGCGTCCTGAATTCGGATTCCTGGTCCCGCATGTTAGCAACCCCAATTGAATATTCCTGCAACTGTTGAACTATGCTGGCCTCAGTTTCGGTTGGGTCTGCTCCAGGGCGAGTAACCGTTTGAAAACACTGTCTGGCTTTCTCAGCTGCTTTACCCAACTCCACCTCGTCTTGCAGAACGGCAACCTTATACGCCTGCAGATCGGTGAGTCCCGGGCAATCTGATCTGCTGACCATATTTAGATTGAGTTTTCCCAACAGCCCGGAGATTGTTTCCGATAGCAGCTGTTTATCATCGGAAAATGGAAACTGCAACCGCCCGGAACCTAACAGGATTCCCACATGATCCTGGGGGCCCATGTCATTGGCCACATAATTCTGCAACGCCTTGATCAGGAGTGGATAATAACTGAGAGATCCCATTGTAAGGTCATCAATGAAAATCGAAATCATCCGGGGGCGAGTGGCCTAAACAGACGGCTGCAAGCGTGGAAGCGCCGTATTCTTATTATCCATTCGGGACTCTCCCGCAGTTTCCTGGTCAGGCAAATAGGATTCCTGGGCAAAGGTATTGATGGTCTGCAGCTTTCCGTCCTCGTAGATTTTGAAATCATCTTCCTTCAGGTCGGTAACGGGATTTCGTTCTTTATCCGTAACAGTGGCATTCACCACCACCACGTTGACAGGAACTCTGAAAGTGGGCTGGCTCGTCTTGTCCTTACCTAATTTCTTATCTTGTACCGCAATTAGACAGCACGGGATCATCAGGAGAAACAACGGAAAGAATTTTGTTCGAGTGAGCATGATGCCTTTTTAAATCTTATTCAGAAAATTCCTTTTTATTGATTCTGTATTGCTCGCTTTACTTCTTAGATCGCAATCCGTCAATGAAAGTTCATTAATGGCTAGATTTAGCAAAGCTCCAGTGAACAGTTCCGGGCATTGTATCTCCTGAAGTCCAGATGTAAAAAATTGCATTCCCCCTCGGCGGATCAAGCGGCACCTCTAATTTTTTGTTTGGAAACATCCTTTTTTCTCATCCATCGCATCTACTTGTTATCCGCTCAACCTCAGCCCCCAATTCATTTCGGCAAAGTCAATTCGAGATCGGTTTCGAGCGTTGCAGTCGCTGCAGAGACGGCTTCATTCGTTTCGACGATCAGCCGATATTTTCCCGGTGGCACATTCTTGAATGGCAGGTTAAGGGCGACAGCCGCTTCCGCTTTGCCTGCAGGAGACATCATGTTTTTCAAAGGAATCGGGTCCAGAGAATATTCTTTCCCTTTTTCATCCACAATCCGCGCCTTGGCCGTCAGATTCCATTGATCGGGCGCGCCGGGCAAGTTGTATAGCCTGAACATGACGGGGATGGCGGCATTTGCCGGCAGTCGATTCTCAACGCTGGGATCGATCTGAAATCCCGCATAGAGCAGTGGATTGTTCTCCTCCAACATTTGGCTCTGAAGATTGCCGATCAAATCTGGCAGGCGTGATGCCTGCTCGGCTATCAGGAGTGTGCTGCCCACAAAGCTTTTGTCCGGGAAAGACGGTACTTCCAACATCTGCTCCATTGAACCCACGTCGCCGGATTCGTCCGAAACCGCAAGCTTCAGACGGTATTTGCCGGAACGCAGCCCTAAGTAGTTTTGATAAGCCAGATTCCCTTTCCTAAACTCGGTTTCCTTTTCCTTCTCGAAGCCGACCGGCAGCGTGTCGCTGAATCGAGCCGCAATTCGGCCATCCTCGCCATAGGCGACACCCATGATGCTGAGATCTGTGCCGAGTTGTGCCCCTTTTTTCTTGAATGTGGCCTTTTCCATGCGGATCCTGGACGCAACAAGCACTTTTGCTGTCCGGGGGGAATCATAAAAGTACGCAACGCGAAATAAGATCGGCAGTTGTGTTGCAGCGCCGGGAGATGCAAGAGCGGCCATAAGGGTTGCTTCCTGCTTTGTGTTTGCCAAGACATCAACAGGGCGCCGGTCCAGGTATGCAGCCTGATACTTCAATGTCAGGCTGTTCAATAGCGTTTTGACCTCCAGCCGGCGAACGGTCCCGTCATGTTTCGGGTTGCTGGAGTTAAAACCCAGAATGTAATAATTGCTGATTTTCTGATCCAGTTTGTCAAGGTCGGCATCCGGAGTTCGGGAACCTACAGTGTAATAGACAACGTTGGATTTTATAGCCGACTTCATTGTGTCGCCCCAGATATTCGCCCTGTTCCAGCTTTCCAGAACTTTTGAAGGAAAGATAGTCGTCACGACCGGTGGAGACGTTTGTCTCACCTCAGATAATAAATCCGGTGTGGATGTGGAAGATGCCCTGGCGGTTGAGGATAAATAAGCGGTGGCGAAAGGAACGGAAAAAACTGGCGATCCATAGACCAGAATCGATTTTTGTCCTTTGATTTGTGCGATGGAGTGATTGATCCGGTCGAGGGCCCGAAGCAAATCATCCAGATTTGGTTTTGCGCCGGTCACTCCGGCAGCATTTTTGATCGCATCCTGGACTTCTTTCCGATTGCTGGTGAAGTTTTGAAGAACCTGCATCGAAATGTCGAATTTCGCCACGGCGAAGAGGTCCTGCGGCTGCATATGCTCCTGGACAAATCTTTCCGCAGAATCACGCGACATTTTAATATCCTGAAATGGAATAAAACTATCCGCAAAAACAATCAAGACCGTCTTGCCGCGATGTGAGGTGTTTCCCGCGATAGGATTCACTCCCGATGGAGAGGCCTCGGATGCCTCATTCACCTCGTCGATGCTGAGAATTTCCTGCTTTTTCCCATCCTCATACAGCTGGAAGTCTTCCTTGTGGAGATTGCGTACAGGATTCCCCTTTTTGTCCAAAACGGTTACTTCAACGGTTACCAGATCCACATTCGTACGAATTTTAAAGGAGTCGCCGGATTGCGTGGCTACGCTGGATAGGCATGGGTTGAACGCAAGGACGATAGCCAAGCATGAAAGAAGCAGTGCGGTCTGCTTTTTGCTTCTCATAATTCTCCTCTTGCAGAATTGAAATCCCGGGAGCGCGTGCGCCGCGCCGGCAACACGTTAATCCCTTTCACGGACGTGATATCCGCGCTCCCAGCCATCACGGAATTTCCACTGATTTGACGATTGAGCCCATTTTGCCCTGGCTGTTTTCGCGCACGACCGCTTTGATTTTATAGCGGCCGATCGGGAGTTTGAGTTCGACCCTGGATGTGAGTCCGTGCTGGAGCAGGTCGGCGTAACTGCTTGACAAGCAATCCCACAAAACCAAAGCAACGCAGGAAGCGGCATGCGGTATTCCGCAATTTCTTTTTCTCCTCGTAAAAATTAGATGATTCTTTCTATGTATAATAGATACCACTTCATAGTAATGAGTTCAGGTTTTCATAGCAAAGCCTTCCCCGTGTGTGCAGTAGATTCAACTTTCATTTGGCCATAAGCCCTGGTAACGCTGTTTCGGGAGGGGGTGTTGACGTCAAAGCCGCCCGATGATCTTCAGGAAGCCATCCTTTGATGTTTGGATTGCATACGGCTCGTAGGCTTTGCATCGCTCGTCGCCTCGTCGCCCGGATAAAAAGAGTCCACAATCGGACAAGGCGGTCTCAGAGCCCCTAACTCTCAGACACGCTTTTACTGCCGTCAAAGGCAGAGACGGCTCAATCCTGCGCTGCTCCGGAAGCCGGTGATTGAATTTTGTGAAATCCATGGCCGACTTTTGGTGTATATTGCTCTGCGCGGCTAAGGTTTTGCCCGAAGCCGCAGATTTTTCTTCCCATCCGCATGCGCTACGAGGAAAATGATGATCACTAAAGAGAATCTGATGCAGATTGTAAGCCCCGGCGAAGTGAGCCAGGATGCAGCCGCTCTGGATGCCTTTGCCAGTGATATGAGCTTCGTGAATGCCATCAGGCCCTGGTATGTCGTGAAACCTCAAACCAGTGAGGCCGTTCAAAAGCTCGTAAAGTTAGCGAATGAAACCCAGACACCCCTCGTTCCGGTCAGCTCCGGCCCGCCGCATTTTCGAGGAGATACGGTTCCCGGCATTGGAGGGGCCGTTATTGTGGATTTAAGCGGGATGAAGAAAATTATCCTGGTTGACCGGGCACGCAGGGTCGCCATGGTGGAGCCGGGTGTGACCTTCGGTGAATTAATACCGGCGGTAGAAAAGGAAGGACTCCGGCTTAATATGCCTTTACTGCCGCGACGGTCCAAGTCTGTTGTGGGAAGCATGCTCGAGAGAGAACCCGTCATTATGCCCAAGTACCAATGGGACATATCGGATCCGTTGGCCTGCACGGGATTGTTCTTTGGATCCGGTGATGAATTCAGGACCGGCCAGGCCGCAGGGCCCGGAACGATTGAAGAGCAGTGGGCCGTGGGCGGCGTGCAGAAAGCTCCGTATGGACCCGGCACCGCTTCCTTTCACAGGCTCATCCAGGGATCTCAAGGAACCATGGGCATCGTCACATGGGCTTCAATGCGATGTGAAATACTCCCCAGTCTTGAAGAGCCGTTTGTGATCGGCTCCGCCGGACTTGGCACCCTTCTGGAGCTTACTTCCTGGCTGATAAGACTGAGAATGGTTAACGAGTGTTTCATACTAAACAGCACCAGCCTGGCGGCCATCTTTACAAAGAAATGGCCTGAGGAATATCAGGGATTAAAGGATACTCTGCCGCCATGGATTCTCTTCTATACGGTGGCCGGCTACGAGTATCTGCCCGAGGAAAGGGTTGGGTCACATGTTAAGGACATTACAGGTCTGACCCAGAGATTGGGCGTGGAAGCCGTAAAGGCGGCAGGAGCAGTCTCGGCAAATGAGATATTAAAGGCCGTCCAGAAACCTTCCGGAGAGCCTTATTGGAAGCTTCGCCGCAAAGGCGCCTGCCATGAAGTGTTCTTTTTGACAATCAACGACAAGCTTGAGGGCCAAATCGCGGCCATGAACGATCTTGCGGATAAAGCCGGTTACTCCGCCTCAGACATGGGTGTCTATATTCAGCCCATAGTGCAAGGGACCGGATGTCATTGCGAATTTACCTTCTTTTATGATCCCGGCAACGCGAGGGATCTCAATCGGGTCAAGGATCTGTCCGTTTCAGCCGTCAAAAATCTTTTGGCCAAGGGTGCATTTTTCTCCAGGCCCTACGGCGAAACCGCAAGACTGATTCTCAATAAAGACGCAGCAACTCTTTCCGTTTTGAGCAAGTTTAAAACGATTTTTGATCCAAACAAAATTATGAACCCGGGCAAAGTGTGCTTCTAGAAACGGACAATGAACATAGGAGGTTCCGAATATGGGACTGGAGCAGTTTAAGGGCGATATGGACATGTGCTGCCGGTGTTCAGCCTGCAAATTCATACCTCTGCAAAAGGTGACCGGATTTCAATACGCGAATGTGTGTCCCAGCATCTCGAGATTCAATTTCCACAGCTATTCCGGCGGAGGCAGACTCAACATTGGCGCTGCCATGTTGAGGGATGGATTCAAGTACTCCGAGAGGCTGCTCGACATAGTCTACAACTGCCAGTTGTGCGGCGCCTGCGGCGTTTCCTGCAATTACGCCATGGACATGGAAGTCCTCGAGCCCATTCATGAGTTCAGGATCAAGTGTGTTGAGGACGGTAAAACCAGCCCTGCGCTGGATAAAGCAATTGTGAACCTGCGGCAACAGGGATCCATGATTCCCGCAACGGGCGGGCGGGGCGATTGGGCCTCGGGTCTGAACCTGAAGGACGCTACAAAAGAGAAAGTGGATGTGCTTTATCACGTCGGCTGTCTGACGAGCTACGACAAGGGTTTGCAAAAACTGGCCAAAGCAACGGCGAAAATACTTCAGAAGGCGGGCGTGAATTTCGGCATCGCAGGTGATGCCGAAACCTGCTGCGGCGGACGAGCCTATCAAATGGGGTACAGGGAGGATTTCCTTAATCAGGCCAGGAAGAATATGGCAATGATCGACAAGGCCGGCGTTAAAACGGTCGTAACATCCTGCGCCGACGGGTACCAGGCCTTCAAGGTGCTCTATGACAAGCATGGCCTTAAGGGCGATCTCCAGGTGCTTCATATTTCCGAATACATCGACAAAATGATTATGGAAGGCACGACTGAAACCCGGGAAAAAGCTTGACATGGCGATCACCTATCATGATCCATGCCGCTTGGGCAGGCTGGGCGAGCCTTGGATACACTGGCAAGGGAAAAAGATTCCGGGCGACAGGTTCGTTTTCGATCCGCCGAAAACGTACCGGCGAGGCACTCATGGCGTTTATGAACCGCCGCGACGTGTTCTCAAAGCATCCCGGGTTTGAAACTCACCGAAATGACCAGGATCAAGGAATACGCCTGGTGCTGCGGAGCCGGCGGCGGTGTCAATGAGTCCAATCCTGAATTTGCCAGGTGGACTGCTCATCGAGAGAATAGAGGAAGCCCAGTCTACAGGCGCCGAGGCAATTGTCACCGCGTGTCCCTGGTGCGAGAAGACCTTCAACGAAGCAGTCAGGGAAAGCGGCAGCAACCTGAAAGTGTACGATATCGTCGAACTTGTCGAACAAGCGATTCAATAGGGGGCAACTCATGGCATTGAGCAAGGAAGTGTATTCGGCTTTCGAAGATGTAGTGGGGCGGAGAATATCTGCGATGACCCGGCGATCATGCCTTCATATCACTCGACTGAGTTCGCGGCGATCGTCCTTCCAAAAAACACAACGGAAGTTCAGGCCATCGTAAGGCTGTGCAACAAGCACAAAGTGAAATTCCGGCCCGTTTGTACCGGCTGGACAGGGATGTTTCCTCCGGGGATCATCTATTTAGATCTTCGAAGGATGAACCGCATCATCGAAATAAACGAAAAAAACATGTATGCCGTGGTTGAACCCTACGTGATTCGGCGCAACTCCAGGCTGAATTAATGAAGAGGGGCTTGCATTTTAACGTAAAAGGGGCCGGGACCAACTGCTCGGCCATGCTCCGCGGGCACGGGCATCTCGATCAGACCACAAGCGGCGACGACCGAAATCATCTGGCAATAGAATGGGTAACCCCTGAAGGCGACCTCGTCAGGTCCGGTTCGCTCGGCTCTTCCGATGAATGGTTCTGCGGCGACGGGCCCGGGCCATCGATACGAAGCATTCTCACCAGCGCCGTGCCGCCGGGTGTTACTCCCGGGGTATTTACAAAGGCTGCAGTGAAAGTTTATCACTGGCCGGGACCCGCAAGTTTCCCGATACAGGGAGAATCGCCGAATTATTCGTTGAGTGAGATCCCGGCGAATATGATGGCGCGGTACTACAGCTTCCCTTCAGTCGAGAAGATGTTTCAGGCAGAAACCAAAATCGGGGAAAGCGAGATTGCCTTCGAGCTCATGGGGTTTAACGTTGCCATGGTTGCCGCAAATATAACAACGAGCAATGAGGAAGAGGAGGCGACCTTCAAGCGGATGAGCAAGGAGGTGCAAGGACCGGGATTCTTCATCATCCTGGCCGGAAACTCCACGGCAGACTTCGAATATAAGAAAAGGGTGCTGCAGCAAATCATCAATGAGACCGGCGGAAAGTCTCTAAAGTCAGTCGAAGATCCCAGGACTGAGGGGATTCTGCTATGCCAGTGCATACGGATTTCCGCCTCTATAGAGAGACATTCCGTCCAGGAGGAGCCTTCAGCTCCATTCCCGTCATGGGCCAACGGGACCTCACAATTAAATGGGCGATAGGCGCGGGCAAAGCAAAGGAGCCGCTGATCGAAAAAGGCCTGATTGTGGATGACGGCGGAGCCTTTTTTGGATGGGGGGTTGAACAGGGGCATCTCGGAAAAACCGAGATATTCTGCAAATTCGACCCTCAAAACCTTGAGGCAAAAACAGCCGTTGAAAACTGGAACAAAGAGCAGAGTGCGCGGGCATTCAGTGAACGCTACTTCGCATCCTTGATGAGTCCAAGCGCCGAAATCGGCCCAGGCTTATCCAATTATCATCTCTGGTGGAAGAAAATCCAGAGCGCCATCGACCCAAACGGAGTAGTCGCCGGAAGCCGGCGCGCTGGTTTAAAGCAGTCGGGGTTGATCGTCGTTAGTCGTTAGTAAACAACAATTCTGTTTTTACTAACGACTGACGACTAATGACTGGACTATTCCTTCACAATTCCTCCAACCCAAGTTCGGCTAGGGTTTCTTTAAAAGGCATACCGGTTTTGATATCCCAACCCATCGCGGAGAAAAATCCCGCTTTCAGAGCCTGAAAATTATTTTCGGCGGCGCGCCTGGTGCTACAGGAAGGGGTTCTTTTTTATCCTCTTCCGGCAAATCGATCTTACCGGCGTGATTCCTTCCCTGGCATTAAATGCCTGTCTTAAGGTCAGGACCCTGCGGCCGGCTTTCAGCGCTTCCTCCCACCCAAAGTCCCATCCCGTAACGCCGGATATCAACTCCGCCAGATCCGGGGGCGTGGTATTGACCGTGTACAACGCACACATGCCGGCATCGTCCAATAACTGGTGATACGCGGCTCCTACAGCATAGATCTGTCCTTTCTTATCGAAATCAGAAAAGGCATCCATTTTGGGGAACTGCAAGGCAGGATCGTTTCCGACCGGACTCCATTTTCGAGCATGCCCGTAATCTGGCTGTTCATGTGATGGCCGGATTTGCATCGATGATCATAGCGGTCCCGCCGGCAGGGCTCATGCGCGGATCATGGAATGCAAGCCCTTTCCTCGAATCGCCATGGCATATTGCTCCGATCCTTTGCCAACCCGTTCCGCAGCCTTCGTTGGACCATCGGCAGCACAGCCCCGAAACCTTCTCTCTTGGCGATTTTTTCCGTCAAAGCAACAATCGCGTCCGCATCGCCCCAGACAAGTTCATGCCGTCCGTATCATCCTTACTGATTAATCCGTTTTCGTAGCACTCCATTGCAAACGCGATAGCCGTTCCCGTAGAGATCGTGTCGATTCCAAACCGGTTGCAGATATCGTTGGCTTTGATCACCGCCTCCTGATTGTCGTTCACAAGAAGACTGCCCAGCGCCACCAGTGTCTCATATTCGGGCCTATGCATCTCGCCCGGGACTGCGAATCGACCTTCCTTTTGCTCGATGATCGCGCCGCATCTGATAGGGCATGCCTGGCAGGAATAAACCGCTCTTTTTATATTTGTCCATGTTGCCGCTGTCGAGCCGATTGGCTGTGCGGCATGGATTCCGTTCCGGTCATCCGCCAGTTTTTGACGGGGGAATCGCCGATGGACAGGAGAAAGCTCGAGCGCACCGCCCGTTCCCGCAGCGGACAATCCTTTGGCAAATTCGCTGGACCTGATGACCGACAAAAACCGCTCCTCGCCTCTTTCAACTTTCCCGGTCGGCGATCGGGATTTTTTTGTTCCGCCTTTTACGGCAACGGCCTTCAGGTTCTTGGAGCCCATGACCGCCCCAACGCCGCTACGGGCAGCAATCCTCCCTTTTTCATTCACGATTCCTGCCAACAGGGATCTGGCCTCGCCTGCAGGACCGATGGATGCAATTTTGAGTTTGCCGTCGCCGGTTTCCTGATGAATACGTCTTCGGTCTCGTAGGTGTCTTTGCCCCAAAGCCCGATGCATCCTTCAGCTCGGCATTCCCATCCCTGACCAGAAGATAAACCGGCTTGGTGCGACCCTTTGAAAAAATCGCGTCAAATCCAGCAGTCTTAAGCTCCGGCCCCAGGTGCCGCCGCCATTCGATTCACCCCACGCACCGGTGAGCGGAGATTTCGTAACAACACCGTATCTGCCGCTTCCTGGAACCGATGTCGACGTAAGCACGCCCGTTACAAAGCCCAGCATGTTGTCCCCCCAAGGGGATCCGCCTCGGGTTTCATCTGTTCATATAAGACACGAATGCCGACTCCATAGCCCCCAATGAATTCACGACAAATCTTTTCCGGCAATTCCGTTTCTTTAATGGAACCCTTGCTCAAATCAATGAAAAGCATTTTCCCTGCATATCCGCCGAGCATGCGTCCTCCCTAGCAATTGGTATGGATCGTTGTTGACGGCAGTATACTACACCTTGTATTGGGTGCCAGTCGGAGAATTGGAGCTGTTCATGCGCTTGATGGTCAGTGTTGTATCCGCAGCGGAAGCGAGCCAGGCCTTGACGGCCGGCGTCGATCTTCTGGACATCAAGAATCCGGCTGAAGGCTCGTTGGGCGCTCAGTCCCCTGGCGTGCTTTCAGAGATTAAAAAACTCACGTCAGGCAACATCGAGATCAGCGCAGCGATCGGCGATATGCCCAATCTGCCCGGTACCGCAGCCCTTGCGGCTCTCGGAGCAGCCACTTGCGGCGTCGACTACATCAAAGTGGGGCTGTATGGACCGCGCAGTGAATCGGAAGCGAAGCTGTTGCTGCATGAAGTGCGAGATGCTGTGCGGGGATTCAATCTTTCAATAATCGCCGCATGCTATGCCGATTATAAGCGCGTCGGCTCCCTGAATCCGGAATACCTGCCAAACCTGGCCGCATCAACAAAAATAAAAGGCTGCATGGTCGATACTGCGGTTAAAGACGGACACACACTATTTGATTTCATGACTCCGGACGCGCTGCACTCGCTTGTAGAGCAGGCGCATGCCGCCGGGCTTTTGTTTGGAGTTGCAGGCGCATTGCGGGAACAGGATCTACCGCTATTAAGGGACATCGGAGCGGATGTCGCGGGATTGCGAACCGCCGTCTGCCGCGATAACAATCGCAGCGGGCCCTTGGATCCATTCCGCGTCCGCACTCTAATCGAAAAATTCGGGGAAAGGGGAGCAATTTTCACGCGGAGGCGCGGAGACGTCACGGAGAATTTATATATAGATTGCTCTCTGTCTCCGCGTGACGGCTCATTTAATTCGGGTGCCGATAGTGTGCAAATACGGGGACAGGCCCGTATCCAAATTTCAAATTCCTACATACAGGCTACGAGAAGTAACACCGCCGATTTGGCAGGTGATTTGTCAGACGCTGGATTACTTGCCGGGACGCTTGACGATTCCCCTGCACGGGGTACAATATGGGATGTGCATGTCGAGCTGTCGAGTACGGCCGAGAAGCAACTTGCGAAGATGCCCGAGTACATCGTCAAGAAGTTCGCGCTCTGGGTGGACCTTGTGTCCGTGGATGGGTTGGCAACCGCGAGAGCTATCCCAGGATATCGAGACCACATCTTAAAGGGCGAATGGAAAGGGTACCGGGCAATCCGTCTAAGCAATGCGTACAGGGCCATATACCAGGAACGTCAAGCTGGCACCATTCAGCTGGTCTATGTCGAAGAGGTCAACAAACATGACTACTAGGAAGACGAAGGGAAAAGGCCGCCGAGAAGCGTCTAAGTACCTTGAAGGCCTGATGGGCGGACCGCTGACTCTCGGGGCGGCGCTATCGGGTCTGCGCGAAGCCGACGAGCGAAGTCTTGCGGAGTTTGCAAAACTTCTTGGAGTATCCAGGTCGCACCTTTGTGACATTGAGCAGGGCCGTAGAGCGGTCAGTCCAGAGAGGGCCGCTCGGTTTGCGAAAGCGCTCGACCAAAGCGAAGCTCAGTTTGTGAGGCTTGCACTCCAAGATCAGATCCGAAGTGCAGGTCTCAGACTGACGGTTGAAGTGAAAGCCGCGTGAAAACGCTTGCCAACAAAGAGCATAGGAAGTATTAGCGGGCTTTTCAAAATCGGTTCGGCCCCAATTGCTTCCAGGTTTCCCTTTTGAATTTTGATAAGCTGCATTCAGAAGGGCCGGAGAACCCGTGGGAGGAGATCCCATCTTCAAAAGGGGCCTTCATTCCTCCTATCGACAGAAGCGAAATCAGAGCTTCCTGCTTGTTTTTCTTTTCGGCCGTTGCTGCGGTCCCTCCGCGAGGTTGCGCGGTCAATGCCGTATTCAGGTCATCAACGGCTGCCTGCACGGCCTTCAGATCGACGGTCGGAGCCGGAAAGGCTGTGTTTTGTTGGTAAGGCCGGTGATGATGGGCCGGCCATGGTAACGAGCTGTTCAGCAGACTGTCTGGTGAACCTGTCCGCAACTCGGACGCGGTAAGACATAGCACTCCCCTTGAAATGATTGGTTGGAGTTCAACGAAGATCGTCGGCACGTCGCCGACAATCTTCTCCGTGAGGGAGAAACCGCTCTCAGATGCGAAGAAGATTGTTTCCGCTTCTGAGAAAATCGTATGCGTTCCAAACACAATGGTCTCGACGAACAAAGAACATTGCGTCGATCAAGAATCATGTCCTAATGACTGAGAACATCATCTCCGGAACGTAGAACACTGTCCGCGCAGCGAAGCTGCCGCTTTCAATTCGGCGAATCTAAATCCAAAGCGGCAGCTTCGCAGCGAACCCCTGGAATAGAACGATGATCGGGACAGCCCTGAAGGGGCGACAGGTCTTTTCTTTCGCCCCTTCAGGGCGGAAAAAATGCAACGGCACGCCGGAACGGCTTAGCCTGTCAGGGTCTCACTGCCAAAGGCCGTGGGTTTAGTTGGTACTATATTGTCTAATGCAATCGCAGTGGAAATACGGGGACAGGCTTTCACCAGATTCAACGGCTGATCCTGATTTGACAGTTCATTGGAATCTGGTGAAAGCGTGTCCCCAAATTCACCGCGTCTCCGCGTGAAAATTTATTTAATTCTGGTACCGATAGTGTGGTGTGTCTCCAGCAATTCTGCGAGGCGCTCGGGATGCAGGCCGTTGATAAGCCAGGTTTCCAGCTGAACCGAAGATAGGAATTTTGATAAGTACTCATCGATTCCCCCAACGTGTTCCTCCAACTGCTTCACGGTCAATTCTTCGATCAAGCCATCCCGGCGCAGCAGTCCATCGACATCTTTGAGCAAAACCAGTCGGCCGCTTCCGGCACGACATGCAACCCATGCGGCAATGGTGTCCGAAGTGACCTGCCATGAATGAGGCAAAGGGTCCTCCTTGATGACAAACGCTGAGGGGAGCAGAATCACCGCCCTGCCCGACTCTGCCGATTTGCAGGCCGAATTGAAATCCGCCGTCAAAAGGCTGCCTTCGATCAATTGGTTCAGCAGATAACCATATTGATCCATGGCCAACAAAGCCATGCAATGAGCGGCAATATCAGCAATATGATATTGCCGCTCAGCCTCTCGCACCTGCTCGGCGAAATCTCCTCCGCCGGGCACGACCAGAAGAGAGTAATGTTCACTGAGGCGGCTGATTTCCCGGCATAACGGCCTCAATCCGTTGCCCCGGCTGAGGCTGCCTCCAATTTTTAAAACAGCCTTCATAAGAGTTTTCCTCTCAGGTGGTCGGCCAGCAGGTATGCAGCAGCAGTGCATGGGCCCATTTGCTCGTGGCCCAGTTCACCGGCTGGCCTTTCAACCTTCAGTCCCATGCTTCCAGCGGCAGCCGCACCCAGGAATGAGCCGGACCCCATAATGATGGCAGGGTGAATACGCAGGGAGGAGAGCGCGAGATTACCTGCTCAATGCCATCACAGATCTGATGGATCTGCCGCAGCTGAATATACCGGGCCATCTCATCAATCTCTGCAGTCGACAGCATTTCTGTATCGGCGCAGACGAGCCGGGCGAGACGTCCGCGGGCTGCATCGATAGAAGCCGGCCGGCTGTCCGGCGTGGCACAGGTATATTCCGCCGGGCTCAGATTTCCGAGGATCAGGTGCACATCGCCGCTGATTGAGAAATATTCAGATGCTACGCGGCAGAGCCTTCCTGCAACCGGCACAGAAGAGACAATCGCCGCCACGTTCGTGCGCAATACCCCCGTGTAAACCAGTTCGCCTGAAACAAGACGTTCCGGATCTGTCCTGCCGGCGACGCTCACCTTTCCATTGATGATCGGCAAGATATCGGTCGTGGTACTGCCTACGTCGATAAGCAGGCAGTCTGGACTCCGGCCGGCAATCCATTGTGCTGAAGCCAGCCAATTTGACGCCGCGAATTCCAGAGGGCGGGTCCGTGCAGCCTCGACGGAGGCAAAAGCTCCTTCCAGGCTGAAAACATAAATCGGTAAGCCGGACAAGGAAGCACTCAAACTATCCAGGATGAACCGCACGCCTTCGCGTTTGGTTGAAAATGCATCCGACAATTCGGCAGTCATCGTGACTGCCATCGCCTGCGGCGGCGCGCCGGAAACAATAAGGTCATATGCCGATCGCAGAACATCCGGCAAGCGCTTTTTTTCACGCCAGATTTCGATCGGCTTTGAAATGACTCTCACCTGCTCTGCCTGGTTTTCTTCCCGCATCCAGAGAGCGGCCTTTACGTTCGCTGCCCCGATATCCCAACCCACGATACTGACCATTATGCCTCCTGGCCAAAATAGCCGCCCGGCAGCCGGAGGCTTTCCGGTTGGATCAGGCCTCTCGAGGGGGCCGCAACCGGAAAGGAAATTTCGAATATCGAACAAGGAATTTCCAACCGCAGAAGTGAAGCACTTCGAAATTCGAAATTCCTTGTTCGACATTCTGCAGTTCAAATGAACTTTTTCGGATTGCGGACAGCAACCGGGGTAATGCCTCACCGGCAGAGCCGGTGGATCTCCCCAACGGAATCAGCAATCGCACCTGCGTTCCAAATTCCAGGAACCAGGGTCATCCTTTCTGATGACAGCCCGCCCGTCGAGAAGGACCCGATCGGGAAGAATGCCCGTCAGACAAGCCTCCAGATCGCCTTAGCCAAATTAACGGAAGTCACTTGCCGCAACGCGATGTAAGAAGTCGTCAGCCGGGGATTGATCTCTATCAGCTGGGCAGAATCTTCCGTTAAAACCAAATCCACTCCGATATATCCGTTCAACCCTGGAATGAGGCTCACAGCCGAGCAGGCGAGCTCAACGCCAAGCCTGCAGGCCTTGTGATCGAAGGGAACCTCGCTTCCTAAATACTTGAATGGTGAACCGACCTCAATCAATTGGCGGTTGAGGCTCAAAGGCAATAAGCGGCCTGCCGCAGCCAGAAGGGACGCACTGACATGGGTCCCGCTGGCAAAGGACTGTATTAATATCTGATTGTGGGATGTGATGCGGCGAACTGAAGCCAAAGCGGCAGGAAGATCGGAGATGCGGGTTACCAGGTGTACGCCTTCGCTCCCCACTCCATCGACAGGCTTTACAACCAATGGGCAACCTGTTTTTTCCGCCACTTGAGGTGCGGATTCAAAAGTTGCGGCCTGCGTTGCCGGATTCGGCAGATTGGCCATAGTGAAGAGCTGGTGGCATGCCGCTTTATCCCCAGCCGTGGCAACAGCGGAACTGCTGGAACCCAGAACCGGGATTCCTGCCATTTCAGCTTGTGCTGTGAGCCAAGCAAGAACTCCGTCTGTTTCCGGAGCTATTATAATTGCGGCATCGCATCGATTTAATAATGAGAGATAAACTTCTCTACGATCGCTTTGCGATACACTGAACACCCGGTCAGCCGGCAAAGTCTTCCGGTTCAACCCGGGGATGCGCTCCTCGAAGCGCGAATCGAGCGCAGTAATGGTACGCATGTGGCCCCAGCGCCGAAAATCGGTCAACAAAGCCCAAAGCATCCCAAGGGCTTCGGCAGCCAGGCCGACCGGCATCTCTCCGGCAGGACAACCGCCGCCGGAGAAGAATTCATAAACTAATACGGTTGAAGGAAAAGACATGCGATTGATTCCCGTAATTGATTTGCTCGATGGCCAGGCTGTGCATGCAATCAGGGGCGAGCGAAAAAACTACAGGCCCGTAGAGAGCGTGCTTTGCAACAGGCCCGACCCGATAACACTCGCCAGAGCTTTCCACGACAGCATGGGGCTGAACGAAATTCTATCGCCGATCTGAATGCAATCCAGGGTTCCGGGCGAACAGACCATCGCGATCAAATCACAGCCCTGGCCCAAAGTGAAAAAATGGATATTATGCTCGATGCAGGATTTTCGCGCTTCAAAAACGTCCAGGCATGGCTTCGGCTTGGCGTTCGCAAAGCAGTAATCGGAGCAGAGACATTGGACCGGCTGGCCACATTGCGGGAAATCCCCGCCCAGGACCGGTCCGGACCGTGTTGTGTTCAGCCTGGATCTCCGCGCCGGGAAAATTCTGTCGAACTGTCCGGCGTTCGCAGCTCTGACTCCTCTGGAAGCGCTGGAACATCTGCAATCCGCCGGATGGAAGGAAGTCATCCTGCTGGACCTCGCTCGCGTGGGAAGCGGAGGAGGCGTCGATTGCGCCCTTGTGAATGAGGTCCGGACCAAACACCCGAGTCTAAGTCTGCTGGTCGGAGGAGGAATTTCCAGTCCCGAACAGCTGCTCGAACTGAAAGCATTGGGGGTAGCGGGAGTCCTGATGGCAACAGCCCTCCACCGAGGGACCATTACCGCCCGGCATCTGACCTGAAATCAGCCTGAATCTCAAAGGCTCGAAGACTCCAAACTATTGAAAGCCATCTGGGAACTTGGAGCCTTTGAGGCCGGCTGGTGTTATTTGTATGCAGCAAAGGGATGGGCAACTTCGCTCTTCTTAGCCAAAACCTCCGCGACCTTGGGTTCACCGGCAACCGCGCGTTGGATTGCCATCTTTGTTGCTTCGTAATTGAACTTCTGGATTTTGGTGTCGTCCTTGGCCTCCCAATGGATGAACACGCCAACAAGCACAAAAATATCCTCCGCCTCGCTGTCCGGGATCGTTCCATCCTCCACACAATCGGCAACTGCCATGGCCACAGCACGCTGCGCCGGACCGAACATCTGCACCGCCTGTGTGGCGTTCTTGATCGTCACTTTGTTGAACATAACGGTGGCAGGCTTGCATACCAGATTCGGGGCAACCACCGCCAGCAGAGACGTAAACCCATCCTTGTTATTGGTGAGCGTATTGCAAAATGCTGTCTCGGCGGCGCTGCCACGGGGTCCTAGAACAAGATCGATATGAGCAACTTCGTTCCCCTCGCCGACCAAAGCTTCCCCGATCATCACACGATTAATTTTTGCCATTGATTCCTCCTAATTTAAATACGCTTTCGGATTGGACCAGTTCTCCGATACCGCTGGCAGAGAACCATCCAATTTGGGGTTGGTGCAGGATCTATATATCGAGCACCGGCATTTGTCAACACGATTCAGGCGATTGGAAATTAGACATCTCACATTGCCGGGAACGTCGGCGGGAGCGACTTCCCGCGGAATTTCTCGATTCAACTCAGATTAGAAAAATGGCCGCAGCTGTCAGGTCAGCGGCGGTCCCCGGGTTCAGGGTATGAGTTGGATCTCGCAATGTCTTGTCAATCTCCAGAATTGCTTCTTGCCCCTTCGAGGTAAAAATCCCACCCAAACCCAGCACCTCCTCCGCATGTTGCGAAAATTGACGGGCCGTTTCGAAACCTCTTTTCCTTGCAATCAGTGTATCCGGTATCCGGCTGAGAATTGTCAAATAGGCCTGAACCACAGCATGGGAAAGATCGGCCGCTTGCAACAGCGCCTGCTTTAGGGCCGGCAGACCGATTTCAAAGGCAATCAAAAAGCCGGTCGCGTATTCGCTCGCGATCGAATCACGGGATTGCGCCAAAGTCATGGCCTGGAGCAAGGTTATTCTAAGGCTCCTCCGCAACGTCCGCCTCGGATACCTTACCCAATCCTCCCGGGCGCGCGAGCCGGATGGCGGCGTACGCCCGCCGGGCGTCTTCAATGCACAGCGAATTCAGAATCGCGCTCAGGTTTTGCCGGACATTGCCGAAGCTCGATGCCGCCAAACAGGCCTTGACCAGAGGCGCGAACAGCAGGATCAAGCCCAAATTCGTGTTGTTCCCCACCCACTGGCGAGTATCGATGACTGGCTTGCCAGATAAGTTGGCCGACTCCCAATTCAGCGGCCTTCTCGAAAGCCGGACCGATTGCAATGGCGCTGAAAAGAAAATCCTCTAACGATGCATCGGAGAAATCATGCTCACGGCTCACATTGCCGGGTTTGCAGGCGCAGACCTCAAGAATGCATGCCTTCTGCACCAGTTGCGCTATTTCTCGTGGTGTTCTCATCGTTGCCTGTAAAAGAGCCGGCGTCCCGCCCAATGCTGCATACTTTTTACGCCCTAAGGGCGCTTTGGATTCAGAAGATCGGGCATGGCAAAACTCGGCGAAATCATCAATTTTTCATCATGCTGACTGAAAGCGGCAGCTTCGCTCTGCCCCTTACACGTATTTCGATTTTAATAACAACGACCGAGCGTTTTGCGACACTCTCGGCCATGGACAACTCGATAATGGTATGCGGGCGCACTTTTACGCCGCAATTGATCCAGTACCTGAACGAAATGTTGGTTGAACAGCCTCATATTTCTCACACCACTCTGGCTCGCGAAGCCTGTGAGCGTCTGCACTGGTGTTCGCCCACTGGCCGGCTGTGTTTGTCGAGTGCCAAGGTTGCATTGCACAAACTCCAAGATTTGGAGCTACTCCAACTTCCGGAATCCAAAAGCCGACCCGCACCACCTCACCGTCTTCGCGCATCAGGTCAACCATTGCCCGGTGTCGAAAAAGTCCCCGGCCGGGTGGATCAAATCCATGGACTGCAACTACACCTCGTCTCCGGCGCTGATGATCCATGGCACAGTCTTTGGAACGATCTGATCATACAACAACATCCATGTGGCAACGCCCCCCTGGTCGGCGCCCAAATGCGATATCTCATTGGAAGCGGACATGGCTGGTTGGGTGCGCTGGGATTTGGACCAGCGGCATTTCGGCTCAGCGCCCGCGACTGTTGGATCGGTTGGTCCACTAATGCTCGCCTCCGGCATCTGCAAGAAGTTGTCGGCCTCTCCCGATTTTTGATACGCCAGGAGGTTCATTGCATCAACCTTGCTTCCAAAGTGCTGAGTCTGGTTTTGTCGCGCCTGGCGGACGACTGGAGGACTCGTTATGGTATCCGGCCGCTTCTGGTCGAGACGTTTGTCGATCGTTCCCGATTCACGGGTCATTGCTTCTCCGCTGCCAACTGGATGCGCCTGGGCGCCAGCATTGGTCGCGGCCGGCTCGGTCCCCCAACACCTACTAAAACTCCAAAAGACATCTGGGTCCGTACCCTCAGTTCCGACGCACGGCAGCGGCTGCAGCAAGAGCTTCCTAAACCTGTTACGCCCTGCTCGCTGCAGGAGAGTTTGGAGGCTGGGAATTGGTGCGCCCATGAAATGGATGGCTTGGATTTGGGAGATGCCCGGCGCAATAGCCGCGCCGAATCTATTCTGTCCGAACGCTGGAAAGATCCCACGGCCAGTTTTGCGGCCAGTTTCCCCGACTGGGGTCAAGCAAAAGGCGCCTACGGCCTTATCGAACAGAAACGTTCGGAGATCAGCATGAAGAGCCTTCTCGCCCCGCATACGGAAGCCACTGTCGCCCGGATGGCCGCCGAGCCATTGGTCTTGCTGCCGCAGGACACGAGCAGCCTGAACCACAACGGGTTGCGCGAGACCAGTGGCCTGGGTTCCATCAACCAGCAAGGCAGTCAGGGACTCTTTCTCCATAGTCTGCTGGCCTATCGCCCGGATGGGATTCCTCTCGGGGTATTGGATGCCCAAGCCTGGGGGCGTCGGCAGAGGCAAGCGGACGATACACGAACGCGCAACGCTAAGTCTATCGACGAGAAGGAAAGCGTGCGCTGGTTGGATGCCTTGGTTGTAGCCGCTACTGCGGCTCGCCGTATGCCCCGTACTCAACTGGTGGTGATGACCGACCGTGAAGGGGATCTCTACGAATTGCACGACGCCATCCAGATTGGGCCGCCCATTCTCCATAGTCTTATCCGCGCCCAGCATGACCGCACTTTGGAAGATCATCAGAAACTCTGGGGCTTTATGGAAGCGCAGCCGGTGGGCCTGCGCCGTAATTTGAAAGTGCCGCGCCGCCGGGGCCAACCCGCGCGTTCGGCGGAGGTGGAAATCCGTTGGGCACAGGTTACGATTCAAGCTCCGGCGGTCGGCCCCAAGAAAGGCTGGCCGCCGCTGAATTTGTGGGCTGTATGGGTATACGAAGACGCGCCGCCGCCCGGTGCTGAGCGACTCGAATGGATGCTGTTGACGGACCTCACAATCACCACTCCCGATGAAGCATGGGAGAAAATCCTGTGGTATCGCTTGCGCTGGGGCATCGAAGAATGGCATCGCGTGTTGAAGAGCGGCTGCGGGGTTGAGCGGCGCGGGTTCAAAACCGACGAGCACCTAAAACGCGTCCTCGCTTTTGATCTCATTATGGCCTGGCGCATCCTGGCGATGATCAAGCTCGGCCGGGCAGTACCTAATGTTCCGGCTGAGTTGGTTTATACCGCCGAGGAACTCAAAGTGCTGTTTAGAGCAGTAAAAAAAACTCCCCGGCGATGGTCGATGCTTAACGCTTCAAGATGCCAACCGTATGGTAGCGCGATTAGGTGGTTGGTTGGGTCGTAAGGGTGATGGCGAACCCGGGGCCGGAAGACTCCAAGCTGGCCTGCGCAAATTGCGGTGCTTGGTTTGGGGTTGGCACCTTGGATCCTCAGAACGAGGCGAATCATAATGGTCATGGCCGGTGACAATTTTCGATCATCAAAATGCGTGTAA
>CAVSPM010000027.1:0-43762 GCA_963729785.1 uncultured beta proteobacterium
TGCCTCGTTTGGGTAAATTGGCGAAACTGGTCTCTCGCCACTGGAAGGAAAGGAGACCAGAGCATGGATGTCGAGCAGATACGGCGGTTGCGGCCAATGTTGTCGCGTTATCTGAAGCGCTTTGATGACTGTTTTTCTCGCAAGGATACGCGGGCGCACCTGTCGGTCTACGTGGAGGGCCAGTTGTCGAACCTGGATCGCAAGAGTGTGGAGCCGATCGCCGTGGCAGCCGAGGTGCCGGTGCGGACGCTGCAAGAGTTCCTGAGCCAGCATCGCTGGCAGGAGGACTTGGCCCGCAACCGCTTGCAGCAGATTGTCGCCACGGAACACCCCAGCGAGCACTCGATCGGCATCATCGACGAAACGAGCCAGGTGAAGAAGGGGGACAAGACACCGGGGGTCCAGCGACAATACTTGGGCACCGTGGGGAAGAAAGAGAACGGTATTGTCACTGTACATCTGGCGTATGCCGCGGGCGATTTCCATTGCCTGTTGGACGGCGACTTGTTCTTGCCGGAGAGTTGGGCGCAAGACGGCCAACGCTGTCGCGAAGCGGGAATCCCCGAGACGATGACCTACCGACCCAAGACGGAGATCGCCTTGGAGTTGTATGATCGGGCGCGGGCCAACGGCGTGCGTTTCGCTTACTTGACGTTTGACGAGTGGTATGGGGGAAAACCGGCATTTTTGCGGGCTTTGGACCGCCGCGGACAGCGTTTTGTGGGCGAGGTGCCCAAGAGCTTCATGGGCTGGATTGATCCGCCCCGGATCACCCATCGCCCGTTGCGCCGCGGTCGTGGCCGCGGCCGTAAGGTGCCGCGGATCGTCGCTGGCAGTCGCCCCGCGCACAGCGTCGAGTACTTGTTGTGGTGGCACCCGGCGCTGAAGGATCAGGACTGGCAGCGCTGGCGCGTGAAGGACGGGGAGAAAGGCCCGATGGTGTGGGAGGTCAAGCACACCGTTTTTTATCCGCAGGGACCGGATGGCTTGCCGGAAGGGCGTTGGCACCTGCTGGTGGCGCGAGACGTGCTTGATCCCACCTTGCAGGTCAAGTTCTTCATCAGTAACGCACCGCCGAAGACCGGCGTGGGCACGTTGCTGTTGGCAGGCTTTTCGCGTTGGCGCGTGGAACGCTGCTTCGAGGACGGCAAGGGAGAGATCGGCTTGGATCATTATGAAGGGCGATGCTATCAGGGGCTGAAACGACACCTGATCCTTAGCGCGATCAGCTACTTGTTCCTGGCACGCACCAACGAGCGGCTGAGGGGGGAAAAATCCGGAGTTGACGGTATGCCAAATCCACACCGCCGTGTCTGCCCTGATCCAGTCGTGGTGGCTTAGTGGGCGGGCCTCGGCGAGACTGCTCCAGAAGGCGGCGAACAAAATCACTAGGGACCAACGCAGAAACGCCTCTTCCGCGAGGAGCCATGCCAAACGAACTCGCCGAAAACTGCGGAGTTTACGCATCAAACTGACCAAGTTGCCCGTGTGCAAATGGGACACAAGTTAGCGCTGTAGTATTAACGCCCGCTTTCCAGACGCCACCGGCTAGCCCCACCATGCACTGGCAACACCATTTGCTCCTGTTCGCGGCGGCGATGCTGGGAGGGGCCGTCAATGCGGTCGCCGGCGGCGGCACGCTGCTGACGTTCCCCTCGCTGCTATGGGCTGGTCAATTGGAAATCGTCGCCAATGCCACCAGCACCGTAGCCCTTTGGCCGGGGTCTTTGAGCAGCTTTTGGGCCTACCGCAGCGAGCTCCGCAGCGGGCTGAAGGAGATTCTGTTGCTGGCGGTCCCCAGCTTTTTGGGAGGCGTGGTAGGGGCCGTTCTGCTGCTGCACACCGATAACGCCACTTTCGCGGCCTTGGTTCCCTACCTGATGCTGCTGGCAACGCTGCTGTTCATGGTCCAGGAGCCGCTGGCACGCTGGCAGCGCCGCCGGGTGGAGAAAGTCGGGGGCGATGGGCACGGGGCGGAGGAAGAAGTACGAAGTACGGAGTACGGAGTGGAAGCTGCAAATGCCCCTTCCGCCTTCCGCCCTCCGCCCTCCGCCCTTACGCCTTCCACCGATCCCCTTCCCCCGCCGTCACGATGGGCCGCCGTGCTGGCGTTCCAATTTCTCGTTGGCGTCTACGGCGGTTATTTTGTGCCGGTATCGGGATTCTCATGGTGGCCGCATTTGCCTTCCTGGGCTTTAAGAACATCTACCACATCAGCGCACTGAAGAACCTCAACAACATGTGCATCAACGGCATCGCCGCCACGCTGTTCATCGTCAAGGGATTGGTCGATTGGCGGCTGGCGCTGTTGATGGCCGCCGGCGCGATCGTGGGCGGCTACGCGGGCGCCGGCACCGCCCGCCGCGTCGGCCAGAAAAACGTGCGGCGGATGATCATCGCCATCGGCTTGGCCTTATCGACCTGGCTGCTCCTCAGGCAGATGTAGGTCAGGCTTTCCAGCCTGACAGTGCCTGATCAATCGCCAAGCAAGCGTCAGGCTGGAAAGCCTGACCTACGTCGGTTAGCATGTCATCTGCGTTCATCCGCGTGTATCGGCGGTTCCTTCGTAATGTCAACGTACTGGTGCGTGCCGCCGTTTTGCTGGGCGATCTGCACCAGGAAGTTGTCGGCCTCGGGCTGCGGGCCCGAGCCGAACTCGATGGCGTGAATCGTGATGCCCGCGGCCAGCCGATTGATGCGGGCCAATTCGGCGCGGTTCAGTTTGGGCTCGTCGGCATCGGTGAGCCAGAAGATCACGTCCGGGTGCAGCCGGATGGCCAGCAGCAGGGCCTCGTCGTGCCGGGTGCCGTCGAAGGCGGTGATGCCGTCGATGAACCTTTCGGCCTCAGCCTTGTTCCGCTCGGTGGCGAACAGGCGCGATGCGGATCGCCCGTGGGATTGAACAACGCGGGCTTCTCGTTGTAGAAGACGATCTGAAACTGGTGCGTCTGTCCGAGGTCGTTCAGGCTGGCCAGCAATTCGGCTTTCGCGGCTTTCAGGGCGGTGGGGCCCGATCCACCCATGCTCCCCGAGCGGTCGATGACGTACACGAACTTGTACCCCTGGGCCTGCACGCCGAACATGCTGGTGTGGGCCTTGCCATCCATGCCCAGATCGTAGCGCGGCCTGCGCCGAGGTGGGCGCGAAGGGCCGTCGGGGGCGGAATCGGCATCGGGCTGCCCCTTGCCGCTCTGCCTGCCGCTGTTAGGTGGCGACGATTGGGCCAACAGTAGCGGCCGGGAAAGCCCGCCTAACAGGGCAGACTCCGGCAAGGGAGGCCCGAATAGCAAAACCACAGTACAAACAACCATGGGAAATCGCATAGCTCTATTCTACAACCGGCCGCCATATTCTCAACTCGCGATGCGATAGCGATTCTCCAATTCGGCAAGGAGTGCGGGTCGCCTTTTTTGAGGACCGGGCCTTACGCATGATGCGCCGGCAGACGATCGCCGCTTGTTGTGAGGGAGGCGGTTGAGCGGAGCGATAGGGGATCAGATCTTCCGCGACGCATGGCTCGGAATGGTGCGTATGGGCACGGCGGCCGTGAATCTTCCGCGGATGACTCTTCGGCTTGCGGGCGAGAATGATTCCAACCTGAAGCCTCAACGAAGGCATCCCGTGCTGACACCCATGCCGGTGGCGCGAAGCTGTCCGAAGTCTCTTGACAGCACTCTATGGAATCGTTATATTCCCATAACCGCATATAAAGAACGTGGACCACACAACCCAGATCAGGAGTCCGATGAATAGTGCTGCCCCTGCGGAGAAACGGCTTTCGTTCCTCGACCGTTTTCTTACGGTGTGGATTTTTCTGGCGATGGCCGCGGGCGTTGGCCTGGGCTACTTCGTGCCCGGAGTGGAGTCGCTCATTAACCGCTTCCAGGTAGACACGACCAATGTTCCCATCGCCATCGGCTTGATCCTGATGATGTACCCGCCGCTGGCCAAGGTGAAATACGAGGAATTGGGCGACGTGTTTCGCAACTGGAAGATTCTGGGTCTCTCGCTGGTGCAGAACTGGATCATTGGCCCGGTGCTGATGTTCGCCCTGGCGGTCCTCTTCCTGCACAATTATCCCGAGTACATGGTCGGGCTGATCATGATCGGGCTGGCCCGCTGCATCGCGATGGTTATCGTGTGGAACGAGTTGGCCAAAGGCGACACCGAGTATGCCGCCGGGCTGGTCGCCTTCAACAGCGTCTTTCAGGTGCTGTTTTACAGCCTCTACGCCTACATCTTTATTACGCTGCTGCTGCCGATCTTCGGTCAACAGGGAACACTGGTCGAGGTGAGCATGGGACAGATCGCCCGGAGCGTTTTCGTTTACCTGGGGATTCCTTTCCTGGCGGGCATGTTCACCCGATTTGTGCTGGTGAAGGCCAAAGGGCGCGCGTGGTACCAGCAGCGATTCATTCCCAAAATCAGCCCAATTACGCTGGTGGCCCTCTTGTTTACGATTGTGGTGATGTTCAGCCTCAAGGGGAACCTGATTGTGCAAATCCCGCTCGATGTGGTGCGGATCGCAGTGCCGCTGTTGATCTATTTCGTCGTGATGTTCCTGGTAAGTTTCTACCTGGGTCACAAGATTGGGGCCGATTACGCGAAGACGGCAACCTTGTCGTTTACGGCGGCCAGCAACAACTTCGAGCTGGCAATCGCCGTGGCCGTGGCGGTGTTCGGCATCGGCTCCGGCGCCGCGTTTGCAGCAGTGATTGGGCCGCTGGTGGAAGTGCCGGTGCTGATTGGGCTGGTCAACGTGTCGCTGTTCTTTCAAAGGCGCTACTTTGCGGTAAGCGTGGACTGCGCGGCAACTGGATGAAACCTTGGCAAATAGGAGCGATCACGGTGTCCGCAACCGAACACAAAGCATGCTACGGAACGATGTTCCCAGACACTCTTCACTTCGACGCGGACCGCGTCATGTCGGGCAAGGTGTTCTCGTTTGAAATAGTGCGGGCCGGGGGAACATTTGTATCTCAACGTCGGGTAGCGGTAAATCGACAGGAGTGGGACGACTGCTTGGCGTGTCCCGAATTCGAGCACTGCTACAAACTCTGCACGGGAAGACTCGCGTTGGAGGCAGCCATCGCAGGCTGACAGGCGGGCGATCTCCCGCGATCTTCACTCTAGGAAGAATAGGGAATGTAGGCAATAGAGATTGCCATTGACAAGCGGATGGTCATTTGGCTAAACTGCCAAATACTGTCACCCGATAAGAGAGAATCGAATCATGGACGCCAAGGCTAAAGCCAAGTATGAATCCCGCGCCCGAATCATCAAGGCGATGGCGCACCCGACCCGGCTGTTCATCGTGGATGAACTGGCTCGCAACGGCGAACGGTGCGTCTGCGAATTGACCGCGATGGTCGGCGCAGATATGTCCACCGTGTCCCGCCATTTGGCCATACTCAAGGGCGTCGGCATCGTGGAGGACGATAAGCGTGGCGCACAGGTGTACTACCGCCTGCGAGTGCGATGCGTGTTGAACTTCTTCGAGTGCGTCGAGTCGGTACTGAAGTGCAACGCCAAGGACCAGCAAAGAATGCTCGTGCCGTAGGCGCCCAAGGGCCAGCGAACCTGGACGTTCAACGGCCCGGACGGCCGCCGCTGCTCGGCAGCATGGAAGTCATCCGCAACGAGCCGTCCTGCTACACCGCCGCCTGCCATCAGCATTCGCAAGAGACCGTCGGTGCTCGGCGTCCTCGACATCGTCTATTCGCTCGACGACATCGATCGCAAGCTGCGCACCAGCGCGCTCGGCATTGCCGGCTTGTCGCTGGGATTCATCGTGATCGCTTCGCTGCTCGGTCGGCTTTTTCGTGCACCGTCTGGTCTATGTGCCGCTGCGCGACCTCGAAAGCGGCGCGCAAGCGGCTGTCGCCGGGCAATCTGGATCAGCCGATCCCGGTGCGCAGCGACGACGAATTCGGCAAGCTGGCGTCCTCGTTCAACGCCATGACCGACGCCTTGCGCAATTCGCGAGCGGAGCTGCGCGATTGGGGCCATACGCTCGAGCAGAAGGTGGAGGAGCGGACCGCAGGAGCTGCGCCGCGCGCAGGCCGAGACCATGCGCGGGGAAAAGCTCGCCTCGGTCGGCCTGCTCGCCTCCGGCGTCGCGCACGAATTGAACAATCCGCTTACCGGCATCCTCACCTTCTCGCATCTGGTGCGGCAGAAAATGCCGGACAAGAGCGCGGACGCCGAGGACATGGACCTGGTGATCCGCGAGACCAAGCGATGCGCGGCGATCATCAAGCGGCTGCTCGATTTCGCCCGCGAGAAGACAGCCGGAGAAGAAATTCACCGACCTCAACCAGGTGATCGAGGACACGGTGCGCATCGTCGAGCGGCCGGCGCACTTGCGCGATATCGAGATTACCATGGATCTCGACCGGACGCTGCCGCCGATCTGGATCGACGCCGATCAGATCAAGCAGGTCATCATGAACATGCTGGTCAACGCCCAGCACGCGGTCGAGGAGAAGGGCAGCATCACCGTCCGCACCCGCCGCATGCATCCGCAGCCGGGCGCCCGCGAGACTGGCCGACGCCGGTGCCGATGGTGGAAATATCGATCGTCGATACCGGCTGCGGCATCCCGGAGAAGAATCTGCAGCGGATTTTCGATCCCTTCTTCACTTCGAAGGAGGTGGGCAAGGGCACCGGGCTGGGACTGTCGGTCAGTCACGGCATCGTCGAGGCCCACGGCGGCATGATCGAGGTGGAAAGCAAGGTGGGCGAGGGATCGACGTTCCGCATCTTTCTGCCGCTGACGCCGCCGCCGCCGCGGCCGAGAGCAAAGCAGCGGGAGCAGTTTCATGAGCGCGCGAATTCTGGTCGTCGACGACGAGGAGATCGTCATCAGGAGCTGCCTGCGCATTCTCGACGGCGGCGACTACCAGGTCGAGGCGGTGCAGGACGGCCTCGAGGCGCTGCGGAAGATCGAGGACAATCATTACGACGTGATGATCCTCGACATCATGATGCCCAAAATCGGACGGCCTCGAAGTGCTGCGCCGGGTCAAGGAGACGCATCCCGACGTCGACGTCATCATGGTCACCGGCCTGTCGCAGATCGACACCGCCGTGCAGGCGATGAAGCTCGGCGCCTTCGACTACATCTCCAAGCCGTTCGAGCCGGACGAGCTCAAGCTGGTGGTGCAGCGCGCGCTGGAGCGGCGGCAGCTGCTGCAGGAGAACCTCAATCTCAAGAGCGAAGTCAGTCTCGAAATATCGCTTCGAGAACATCATCGGCTCGAGCCCGCAGATGCAGGCGGTCTATCGCCTGGTCGCGCAATGCGCGCCGACCAATTCGACCGTGCTGCTGACCGGCGAAAGCGGCACCGGCAAGGAACTGATCGCGCGCGCGATCCACTACAACAGCCTGCGCAAGGACAAGCCTTTCGTCGCGGTCGACTGCAACTCGCTGAGCGAAAACCTGCTGGAAAGCGAGCTGTTCGGCCACGTCAAGGGCGCCTTCACCGGCGCGGTCGCCAACAAGAAGGGCATGTTCGAGGTCGCCGGCAGCGGCACGCCTGTTCCTCGACGAAATCGGCAATTTCTCGCATGCCGATCCAGGCCAAGCTGCTGCGCGTGCTGCAGGAGCGGGAGTTCCGGGCGGTCGGCGATACCCGCACGCAGGCCGCCAATTTCCGGCTGATCACCGCCACCAACAAGGACCTCAAGGCGATGGTGGCGGCCGGCACGTTCCGCGACGACCTGTTCTACCGCATCAATATTTTCCCGATCCACGTCCCGGCGCTGCGGGAGCGCAAGGACGACATTCCGGCGCTGGCCTATCCATTTCCTCAAGGTGTTCAGCGCCGAGCTGGGCAAGAAGGTCACCGACATTTCCGAAGGCGCGATGAGCGCGCTGGTCAATTACGACTGGCCGGGCAACGTGCGCGAGCTCGAGAACGCCATGCACCGCGCGGCGATCCTGACCAGCGACAACGTCATCCGCCAGGCCCACCTGGTCAACATCATCGATCCGTCGCAGCGCGCAGGCCGATCTGGCGGTGCCGCAGAACCGGCGACGAGCTCAAGCGCGTCAAGAAGGCGGCGCGCGAGAAGTCGGTGGAGGAGATCGAGAAGCAGTTCGTGCTCGAGGCGCTCAAGCGCAATGACTGGAACGTGACCAAGAGCGCCGAGGACACCGGCATGCAGCGCGCCGAATTTTCAGGCGCTGATGAAGAAATACGCGATCCGCGTGCGCGACACCGAACACGACGCCGGCGCACCAGGCCCGGCGATTCGTGACGGCGTCGCACGCGCCGGCCGCCGCTGGTCCGGCGCGATGGCGGCTGGTCGACGTCCGCCGCGCAGTCTCCGTCCGGCTCGCTCGACGTCCTCGTAGCCGGTATCATCGCCTTGTAATGCGCCGTGCGGGTATGGCCGAGCGTGCCGAGATAGACGTGGACGAACATGATAGAAGACGAAGGCGATGAAGATCAGCACGTGCACGGTGTCGATCACCCGCACGCCGCCGAAGAAATCGACCTGCGCGGAGAACCGCTTCACGTCCCACAGCAGGATGCCGGTATAGAACTGGACCGGGAGCAGCAGCATCATGATGATCTGGTAGATCATGCTCTGCAGCGGATTGAACTTGTCGATAGGGCTCGACGTGGAACGGATTGGGCTCGCCGCTGAAGATGCCGAAGCCGTAGTAATAGATCTGCCGCAAGCTGCCGATGAAATGCTTCTTCGGGTTCAGTTCGGAGTGATAGGCCTTGATCCGGTCGGAAAAGAGATAGAACACCAGCCAGACGAAAAAGTTGGCGATCAGGACGAAGCCGACCAAATTGTGCACGGCTGCACCGCCGTGCGGAACGACATCACGTCGATCAGCCCGACATAGCGGATCTGCAGCCCGGTGAGGATCATCAGGACGAAGCCGATGGCATTGATCCAGTGCCAGATCCTGACCGGCAAGCGGGTGGATGTAGAGTCTTTGCATGTCGATCTATCGCTCCTTGGGCCGTCGCCGTCTGCATGCCGCGTCATGCCGCCTTGGGAGCATCGCCGCCGCCGGCCGATGGCGATGCCGCGCTACGGCGGCCATGGTCGCGGTCGATCGAGTAGCGCGGCTGTACGGCGGGCGATAAAGGCCGAGAAATTTGAAAATCCAGCCCAGGACCACGTGCCCGACGGCAATGCCGACGCCGCCGAGAACGGCCAGGATCAGCAGGATATCGAGCAGCTTGATCCGGGTGCCGCCGATCGCATAGAAGCCGCGCACCGAATCGACCGAGATCGACCGAATTCAGCACGTCGCTGTTGGCGCCGTAGCCGACGCGGCGTCCGTCCGGCCCGACCAGCGAGATGGTCACGCTTCTGGAACGCCTCGGAATTCTCGCGGTGGCAGGTGTGGCAGTCGCTGATCGCCTTGTCCTTGTTGGCGAGTCTGATGTGCCTGCGGACCGGTGCTGACTTTCAGGCGGCCGCGCAAGAGCGTGTCGGTTGTTGCCATGCCCTCGCGGTTGAAGGTCTGCAGCAGATTCCACAGCGTATGCGCATCGATGCCTTTGCCGTCCGAGCGCGTGCTGGCGTCGAACAGCGGCACGCCGATCTGTTCGGTGCCGCGCGCTTTGTCCTGCGTGTCGATCAGCATCAGATCGACTTTGCGCTGCGCGATCGGCACGTGGCAGGCCGGGCAGGACACGACTTCGAAATGCAAGGCCGCGTTGGGAAGCCATTTCTTGTGGTTTTCCAGCACGCCGGCGTGACAGCCGGAGCAGGCCGCGATCGGGCCTTCGCCGAGCGAGGTCGGCTTCACCTCATGCGCGCTGTGGCAGCCGGAGCAGATCGGCGCGTAGCTGTCGGCCGACTTCTTGCGGGATTGCGCGTGCACGCTGCCGGAATAGGCGGCGAAGATGTCGATGTGGCAGTTCTTGCAGGGGACCTGGTCGACCTTGGCGGCCGCGCCTTTGATGACCGCATGCGGGTTATGGCAGTCGGTGCAGATCGGGGCTCTCGGGTTGCCGGCGCGAACCAGCGCGGCGTGAATGCTGGTTTCCCATTGCTCGAACTTGTCGGTGTGGCAGCCGTGGCAGACCTCGGTCATGCCGAGCGAATAGCTGCGCGCGCTCTTGATGTCTTTTTTGCTCGGCGGATGCGCGTTGATGATCGATATCGGCATGGCAGCTCGTGCAGCCGTTGCCGCGGTGAACCGACTTGGCGAACAGATCGCCCGGCACATGCAGCTTCAGGACGTCGCCGTCGCCGAGCTTCTTCTCCATGCCGGCGAAGCCGTGACAGCCGAGGCATGTCTGGTCGGCGGCCGGCAGCGCGTCCTCGGCGAAGACCGGGAGCGGCGGTAGACAGGGCGAGCATCGCGCCGATCGCGATGGCGAAAGCACTTGCACAGGAGCGCGCGGGGATATTTCGCGCAGGCGTCGGTAGCCGGTCATCATTGCCCCCATGGCAATTTCGGATCCAATAATCATCCGGGGGGCCTCAACCCCCCGGGACGGTCGTATGTCTATCTGCGACAGATCGGCAGGCATCGCATTGATCTAGCGCATGCTGGTTCCGAGCGCGGCGCGGCCGCCCGTCCAGGCGAGTGCCGCAAGGCAGATGACCGGGAAAAACACGACATAGGCCAATCCGATGAAGGGCGCCGCGACCAGCATCGCGATGTGCTTGCAGACCACGGCGAGGGTTCGCACGGCGCTGAATTTGGCCGCCGCGCGGACCGTCAGCACGGCCAGAACGCCGAGTCCGACGAACGGGAAGGCGACGATATAGGCCAAGCCGATGAAGGGGGCGGCAAGGAACAGCGCGACGTTCTTCGCGATGCTGCCGGTGGCTTCGGGGGCCGCGACCGGCGCTTTGGTCGGCAGGACATAGAGCTTGGCGCGGGCCACGGGTGACGGTGGCGGCGACGGGGGCTTCCTCGAGGACGAGGGTTTTGCGAAGGGCGGTCATGGCTAACTCCTATTTTTTTCGGCCTCTTGGGCCTTTTGGTTCGATCTCTTTGGGTCGTCCTCTTATTGGCATAGGCCGTGCCAACCCCGGTCCGCGGCATATTATGTAAGTAATTCAATATGTTATTAGAATGCGCGGGCGCTGCAGGCCGCCGGCAAAGTATGATTTTTCTATACGGAGGGAGGTTGCTGCGCGCGGCAACCCAATAAAATCAGGCGTTTACGCGAATTTTTGCCTGCATGATTTTTTTATACAGACGGCGCTTTCGCTAAACCCACATTGCGTTGCCGGCGCTCGACAAAAAAAGGCCGGGGGAACCGCCCCCGGCCTTAGACCGATCGCCCGGAGAGGAGCGATGCGGTTCAGTTGCCATGCGCACTCAATCTTTGAAGGACGCTACAGCGGCCTTGCCTCCCATCCACAGCAGCAGTGCAAGCCCGATGAACGGGAAGAGGATCATGTAGGCCAGGCCGAAGAACGGGGCGGCGATGACCATCACAACGTGCTTGAGGGTCACGGCGACGGCTTTGAATTTTCCGCTCTGGGAAGCGGCCCGGTACGCCGAGCACGGCCATGACGCCCAGGCCGACGAACGGCAGCGCGATGATGTAGGCCAGCCCGATGAACGGCGCGGCAAAGAACAGCGCGATGTTCTTCAACACGCCCAGAGCGCCGCGGCTTTCGGTGGCGGGCGCGGGCGCGGCCGCGACCGGCATTTCCGGCTCGATCACCGGTGCCGCCAGGGCATCCTGCGCGCTGCCTTCGATCAGCTCGGGCGACAGCGGTTTATGAAGGAAATTGGCGACGCCGGCGGCCTTGGCGCGGGCTTCGGCCGCGTCGTTGCCGTAGCCGGTGATGATGACCACTGGGGTCCAGGCTGCCGCGCCTTGACCTTCTCGGCCACTTCCAGGCCGCTCATGCCCGGCATGCGGATGTCGGTATAGACGACGTCGTATTTTTCCTCGAGAGCTTGTTCAATGCCTCTTCGCCGTTCTCGGCGGTGATAACGGCGTATCCTTTGCCGGACAGGACCCGATCGAAACTCTTGCGGACGACGGGATCGTCATCGACGACGAGGACTTTACGTGATGCGGTCATGGCTTTCTCCTTTGACTTTTAGTCGTTGCGTTTACTGGTTCGATGATCGTTGTTCTTAGACTTGCGCAGGCGCCGGCGGCGGTATCCGGCACGCGGTGCAGCGCCCAGTGTTTGCGCGTGATCGCGCCGTCGGTGACGTTGATCGACATCTTGTGGGGCGACAGGCTTGGAGATGTAGTCGTATGCGCCGAGCCGGACGGCCTCTTTGGCGTTATCGACGGTCGGATAGCCGGTAATGATCACCACTTCGCTTTCCGGCCATTTCTGCTTGATGGTGCGCAGGACCGTCATGCCGTCCTTGCCGGGCATGCGCATGTCGAGCAGCACGACGTCGAAGGGCTTCTGCTCCATCGTCTGCAAGGCTTGTTCGCCATCGCTGGCGGATTCGATGTTGCAGGAAATGCTTTCGAGCGAGCGCAGGTAGCTCCGGCGCACGACTTCGTCGTCGTCGACGATGAGAATTCTGTTCTTGTCGCTCATGTTCGCCACCTTGCTTCCCGTCGGCTCGTGCCGATGCTCTTGGCCTCTCATTCAGCAAACGCCATGCCACGTCGCACGCGCGGCGTTTTCCGCTCGATATTCCAATCGGTTATTTGTAGCGGGCAAAAATATTGCGATCGCGGCCTGCAGACCGAAGTACAAATTTTCTATGCACTGATCGCGCGGCCGCGAAAAAATGATCGTGTTTTCAATCCGCTACGATGCAGGGCGGCCGCATAATTTTCTTATCGTCATGACGCGCGGCCGCAATCGATGCCGTGGCGGAACTTGAGCGCATCATGCCGGATTGCATGGCTCACATGATCGCCTAAGAAAAATCGCCGCATGATCCTGCAAATTGCGCTCGATCAATTCTCGGCGATGCTGCGGTCTGTTACGGTCCGCGCCGTTCCAGAGGTCACTGAGCAATGCCGGGCAAGTCGGCGCAATAGATCAGGAGATCTGCAATGCGAAATGCAATGAGGCTCTGTGCTGTGTTGGCGGCGGCCGTCGCGTTCGTGATGGTTGCATCGGCGCAATCGATGGCGACGCCGGCGATCGCGCAGAAGGAGAAGGCACCCTGCAGCAAGTGTCACACGGCGCCGCCTGCGCTCAACGATTACGGCAAGAGCTACAAGAAATAAGAGCTACAAGAAATGACTTAAGCGTCGCAAAAAGGATCGCGAGTCAGCCGACCGGCTCGCGATCTGCTTTCTACTGAACATGCCCGCGGCAACCCGCGGGCATTGATATTTTAAGGCGTCGGTTTGCGTGCGATGTGGTAGGACATCACGCCGGTGAGGAAGTCGCGGTTCTCGAGGTTGTTGAAACCGATGCCTTCCATGAGCGCCGCCAATTCGGTCGGCTTATAGAAGTGATGAATCGCGCTGGCGAAGTAGCCCACGCACTTCTTGCTTTCCGCCGACGAGCCGAACAGTTTGGCGGTGAACCAGACCGAGAAGCGCAGATACATCAGGTACGGGATTTCCACGATTCGCGACGCCGGACGCAGCATGTCGTTGTGGCAGAAATGCCGCCCGGCTTGAGCACCCGGTGGATTTCCTTGAAAGTCTTGATGATCTCGAGGTGGCGCGAGGCGAATTGCAGCGTCACGGCGTCGAATGAATTGTCTTCGAACGGCAGCACGTGAGCGTCGCAAACCTGCGCGTTGATGGTCAGGTTGCGTTCGCGGGCGCGGCGCTGACCTTCCTCGGTCATGTGCGGGCTGCCATCGACGGTGTGGATGTCCAGCGTCGGGTCGAGCGCCAGCAGCCGCAACGGAATGTCGTGCGTGCCGGAGCAGACGTCGAGAACTTTGGAGCCTGCGGCAGGTGATTATGGATGGCCGTGGCGAAGGTGTTGCTCCAGCGTGAACAGCTCCCGAGCGAAGCGACCGCGTTGCCTTGATCGTAATAGGAAGGGACGTCCCGAAACACTGCCGGGATCAGCGTACGCCAAACATCGCCGAAAAGATGTGACCGAAGGTCTTCACGTTTGAGAAAGTCTTCCGAGATGCTCATCTAAGGTCCCCCGCATAGACCGGTTATTATACATCAAGCGCGTATCGACTAAACGCGATTGCTCGCCGACTGCAGTGCGGTAAGACTTTGAGTTCCCGCACCAATTTTTCGCGTGACGGATTCAACGACATTGTGAACACGCCAGCGCGGACCACTACCAGAGGACAGCGACGGTAACTTGATGTGAATCAAACCGATTGGTCGACGAGCCGGTAATGACAGACTTGCTTGTCAGCGATGCAAAATAATGAGGCGGCCGGCTGTGGTGTCGCGCATTCTCGACCGACTGATGAAGTGGATTGAACTTGCGCTCGCCTATGGTTTCATCGTCGCCGTCGTATTGAACTTCATCAACGTGGTCGGTCGCTACGTCTTCGGCTTCACCATCCTGAGCGCCGACGAGACTCAAATCTTCATCATGGTGTTTATGACTTTCCTTGGCGCCGCCGTGGTGGCCTGGCGCGAACAGCATTTGCGGATGGACGTTCTTGTGAGCGCGCTGCCGGCGTCGCTCCGCACGACGCTGCGGATTTTCGAGCTCACGGTGATCGTGATCCTCGCCGGCTTCGTGTTGTGGAACTCGAGCTACTACGTCAAGCAGATGTTTATCTTCGGCCGCGTCAGCGACATGGGGCGCGTGCCGATGTGGATTCCGCACGGCGCGGTGGCGCTCGGCTTCGGTTTGATCACGCTCATTACGTGCCTGCAGCTGTTCAAGCTTTTGACCGGACAGTCTGCCGGTGTCGGCAAAGCGGACCGGGAGACTTGAGCCATGACCTTCGCGCTCGGCGTCTTGCCGGTCATTTTGCTGCTGCTCGGCTTCCCGATCTTTATCGTGCTGCTGGCGTCGGTCAGCGTCGCGCTGGCGTTCTTCATGCATATGCCGCTGGCGGCGCTGCACCAGAACCTGTTCGGCTCGATCAATGCCTTTGCGCTGCTGGCGATCCCGTTCTTCGTCTACGCCGGCGAATTGATGGGGCGCGGCAGCGTGGCCCAGCGCCTGGTCGATTTCGTGCAGGCCGGCGTTGGCTCGGTGCGCGGTAGTCTCGCGGTGACCACAGTCGGCACGTCGGCAATCTTCGGCGCGATTTCCGGCGTCAGCGCGGCCTGCGTCGCCACCATCGGCCGCATCATGTATCCGGCGATGCGGCGCAACGGCTACCCCGAACATTTTGCCGCCGGATTGGTGACCGCGGTCGGCGCCATCGACATCATCATCCCGCCCAGCATCCCGATGATCGTCTACGGCGCCTCGGCCGAAAATTGGTGCCGCGGCTCTATGCGGCCGGCGTCGTGCCGGGTTTGATGTTGGCGCTGATGCTTGCTGCTTATGTCATGTGGTTCGCTTGGCGAAATGGCATCGGGAGCGGCACGGCCTTTAATTTCAGGCATATTCTGCATGCGACCGGCCGCGGCGTCTGGGCGCTCGGTATGCCCTTCATCATCCTCGGCGGCATCTATGGCGGCGTGTTCTCGCCGACCGAAGCGGCGGCGGTGGCCTGCGTCTATGCCGCCTTCGTCACGCGCTTCGTGTTCCGCGAACTCGGCTGGAAGGACATCGTGGAAGCGGCCGCGGTCACCGCGCTATTCTCGGCGCAGATCCTGATCATCGTTGCCTGCGCCGGTGTATTCTCCTGGCTGCTCACGGTCAATCAGGTGCCGGCCGCGATCGTCGCCTGGCTGCAATCGTTGAATGTTTCGGCCTGGATGTTCCTGCTGACCGTAAACGTCATGCTGCTCGTGGTCGGGTGTTTCCTCGATCCGCTGTCGGCGATCCTGTTGCTGACGCCGCTGCTGGTGCCGCTGGTGAAGTCATTCGGTATCGACACGGTTCATTTCGGCATCGTGCGTGACGGTCAACCTGGCGATCGGGCTGTTCCATCCGCCCTTCGGGATGAACATCTTCGTCGCGCAGTCCGTGCTCGGCCTTGAGCTGAAGGCGATCTACCGAGGCATTATCCCGTTCCTGGTGATCTATCTCTCGGCGCTGGCATTGATCACTTATATCCCGGCGATATCGCTCGGTGGGATGCGGCTGCTGCTCGGCCTGTAATCGAATGCAAAATGAAAACGCCGTCATCCCGGCCGGGATAACGGCGCCAGTTATTTGCGCGGGATGTGTTAGCGATATTTCTTGCCGACTGCGAGCATGGTCTCGTAGTCCACTTTCATCTGCGCATTGGTCGCCATCACCCCGGGGATCACAGAGGTGACGTCCTTGAGGTAGGCCTCGGCTTCCGCCGGCGGCAGCGTAATCGCTTCGCCGCCATTTTTAACCCAAGCCTGCCGTGTGCGCTCGAGATCGTCGACGCCATAGGTAGAGAACACCACCGCGGCCTTTTGCGCTTCCTCGCGCACGATCGTCGCGAGCTCCGGTCCGATCGACTTCATGAAGTCGCGGTTGACGATGCCGCCGACGAATAGATACGAGCCCGGCAGGAAGGTCGCGGTCTTGGTGATGTCGTAGTACTTGAAACTGGTCAGCACGTTGAACGAGGAGATCGAGGCGTCGATCGTCTTGTTCTGCATCGCAGGCAGGACTTCGCCGAGCGGGATCGACACGGGCGAAGCGCCGAGCTTTTTGAACGGTTCGACGTGCAAGGGCGCCGCACCCGGAACGAGAATTTTCTGCCCCTTGAAATCGGCGACGGTACGGATCGGCTTGTAGGACGCCACCATCAGCGGGCCGTTGTTCCCGATGACCAGCAGTTCCACGCCGCGCGCTTCTCCGAAGCTTGCCAGCCGCGCTCGCACGTCAGGGTCGGCCAGCACCTTCTGGCTGTGGGCGACGCCGTCGAACGTGCCGGCGGCGTCGAACACCTGGAAACGCGGCTCCATGCCGATCAGGAAGCCGACCGCCGGGAAGGCGAATTCGATGGTGCCCATCGCGACGCCTTCGACGGTGGCCGGAATTTGTCCAAGCTGACTGGCCGGATAGATTTCGACTTTGATTTTGCCGCCCGAGCGCTGCTCGACGCCGGCCTTGAATGCCTTCATCCATTCGTGCGGTGCGTCGTTCACCGTCGGCGACGAAAGCTTCATGGTGAACTGCTGCGCGTCTGCCACGCCCGTGAAAAACCCATGGCCGCAAGCGCGGCCAGACCACAGAATTAGCCTCTCATTATTGCTACCTCCCGTGTTGCACCAAGACGCGCGATCCGGCAAAAAAAAGCTGGACGATATTGACTTTGGTCAACCAAGCCTATCGTCTCGGGCACTTTTGAACTCGATCCACCCAATCTCGACCTGGACCCTGCGTGAGGCCTATTTGACCGAATCGGCACCGACGGTCGCCATTCTGGCGACGATGAACACCAAAGGCAGGGAAACGCGCTTCGTCGCAGATGTGCTCGCGCGAGAAGGCGTTAAGGCCTCGATCATCGACCTGTCGTTGCGCGCGCACGATGTCGGCGGGGCAAATGTGACCGGCGACGAGGTCGCGAAAGCTGCTGGATCGACGTGGCCGGTGGTCGGCGAGCGCTCCCGTCAGGACGCCGCCGCGCTGATGGTGGACGGCGGCGGCAAACTAGTTCTCGAGCGCTTCGCCAAAGGGGAGCTTGCCGGTGCGATCGGCCTCGGCGGTGCCAACGGCACCACGATGGCCTGCGCCATTATGCGGGCGCTGCCTTATCTCGTGCCAAAGGTGATGGTGAGCACAGTCGCCGGCACCGCGGCCGTGCAGTGGTATGTGGCGGAGAGCGATATCGCCATGTATCCGGCAATCGGAGATGTCGCGCTTAACCGCATCACCAAGACTGTGATGGAGAACGCGGCGCTCGCGGTCGCCGCGGCCGCCAAGAACTGGATGGCAAAGCGCGGCGCGAAAGCCGACCAGACACCACTGGTCGCGGTGTCGTCGTTCGGCGGCACCCAAGGCTGCGTCGACCGTGTGAGTGAGCAGCTCGAGGCGCTCGGCTACGAAGTCATTCTGTTTCACGCCTCCGGCGTTGGCGGTAAATCACTCGAGCGTCTGGCAGCCTCAGGCGAACTGCTCGGCGTCATCGATGTGACGACGCACGAACTCGCCGACCTCGTGGTCGATGGCGTGTTCTCCGCTGGGCCGGGACGGTTGACCGGCGCCGGCGCCGCCGGTCTGCCCCAGGTCATCGTGCCGGGCGCGATCGACCATTCCAACTTCTGGGTGGGGCAGGTGCCCGAGTGCTACCGCGGCCGCGACTTCTTTCGCTACAACGCGCAGAACCTGCTGATGCGCACCAATGCCGAGGAATTCGCGATTCTCGGCCGTGAAATCGGCAAGCGCGTCAACGCTGCCAAAGGCCCGCTGCGTGTGCTCATTCCGCTGGAAGGGTTCAGCGAGCATACCAACCGTCACGCCCACGACCTCGACGGCAAGGATCGCGGGCCGTGGAAGCGGCCGCAGGACTATCAGATCTTTCTCGATTCGACTTAAACAGCAGGTGAAGTCCGCCCGGATCGACGAACTACCGCTGCACGTCAACGATGTTGCATTCGCTGACGCCTGTGTGGCCGCTTTCGTCGGCCTCACCAAACAACAGCAGTCACAATGAGCAGCCACAAATTCGACATTCCCGTCGTGCGCCACGAAACCGACGTGCTGATCGTCGGCGGAGGCGCGGCCGGCACCATGGCGGCCTTCGAATGCGCGCGGGCCGGGGTCGAAAGTCATCCAGGCCACCAAAGGCCGCGCGACCAGTGGCACTACGACTGTGGCGCGCGGCGGATTCGCCGCCGCCATGGGCAGAGATGACAGTCCCGAACTGCACCTCGCCGACATTCTTAAATATGGCGGCGAGCTGATCGATCCCGAACTCGCACGCGTGTGGGTCTACGACATCATCGACGTCGTGCACGATCTCGAATTTGGGGCGCGGAGTTTATCCGCGGCGCCGACGGCGCGCTTGACCTTAAAATGTTCCCCAGCCATTCGCGGGCGCGCGCCTGCCATCACTACGACACCACCGGCAACATGATCACCAAGGTGTTGTCGAAGAAATTGCGTGCCGATGCGCGCATCGAGAAGCATTCGCTCGCCGCTGTCGTCGATCTGATCAAGAAAGACGGCCGCGTGGTCGGTGCCTGGGGCGTCGACTACCAGAACGGCGCGCTCGTCGTCTATCAGGCGCAGCAGGTGATCCTGTGCACCGGCGGCGGCAGCGGGCTATTTTACGTGAACGACAATCCGCCGCAGGTGACCGGCGACGGCTACGTGCTCGGCTTCCGTGCCGGCGTGCCGCTGCTTGGTATCGAGATGATCGATTTCCAGGCGATGTGCTGTTCGCCCAAGGAACTGTTCGGTTTCGCGCCACATCCGACGGGCTTCATCAACGCAGGCGCGGTGTTCCGCAATCAGGACGGCGAGGAATTTCTCAAGCGTTATTTCCCCGACACGGCCGAAGAGTTCGACGCGCTCGGAGGTTATCCTGGCGATGGCCAAGGAAATCCACGCCGGAAGGGCGAGTTCGACCGGCGGCATCTTCATGGATGCCACCAAGGTGCCGATGGAGACGATTCAAAAGCAGATCCCGCACATCTATAAGACCTGCCTGCATCGCGGCATCGACCTCACCAAGACGCCGCTTGAGGTGGCGCCCGGCAGCCATACCTGGCTCGGCGGACTCAAAGTCGATATCGATGGACGCACGCCGGTCGCCGGCCTGTTCGCGGCGGGCGAAACGGCGGGTGGAATCCATGGCGGTAACCGCATCGGTGGTTCGGCATTGTCGGCTTCGCTGGTTTATGGCCGACGCGCCGGCAAGAAGGCGGCGGCGCTTGCGAAAAGCGAGCATGTGGAGCTCGGCGCTGCACAAGACAGTGTCATTCCGGAATCGGAACGCGACTGGCTTACCGGCCTCATGAGCCGGGACAGCGGGTCGCTGCAATCGGATGTGCGCACCGCCTGCCGCATGTTGGCGCACAACAAGCTCGGGCCGATCCGGGATGCGCGGGCGCTTCAGGAAGTCCAGACGGAATATGATCGGATCGATCGCGACGAGCTGCCGACCATGCGGCTCGATGAAAAAGCGCGCAGCTCGGACAACGTGCGCGGTCTTGAGCTGGAAAGCGCGTTATCGGTACGCAATCTCGTGCTGCTCGGCCGCATTCTAGCGAAGGCCGCGCTGATGCGCACGGAAAGCCGCGGCGCGCATTTCCGATTGGATCATCCGGACGTCGACGACGCGCACTGGCGGGTGGTGACGCGGCTGCAATGGGGTGCGAACGGCGCGCTCGATTTCGCCACCGATCCTGTCAAGCAACCGAAGTAGTTTGCAGCTCAGGCAGTCGCGCGGTGGGCCTGGGTCTCACGCTCCCAGCGCAGGATGGTCTTCTGCAAGGCTTGGAATTTCTTGTGGCCGACGCCGTCGAACAGCGGATCTTTGCGGTCGCTCATGCGTGCATCGATTTCCGCCCAGTCTTCTGTCTTCAAAGCGGTGACAGCGGCGGGGAAGAGCATGACCTCTTCCTTTTCCATGTGCTTGCGCTGATGTTCGATGAACTCATGCACGACGTCGTGGAAGGTTTGCCGTAACACTTCGCGGCCGGCCAGAATGTCCGTCACCGCTTGTGCAAATTTTTGCAGGCGCAAGGTCTCAATTTCGTGTTCGTCTTCCACATCGCCGATGCGCTTGGCGACAGCGGGGTCGCGTAACTTCAACTTCTCGAACACCATATCTTCTTTCGGATGATGGTATCCCTCTGGGTAGTCCTGAAAATACTCGATGATGGCCTGCAGGATTTCATAGTCGGGCGAATGACTGTTATCGAACACAGCCAATTCCTGCTCCAAAACGTGGAGCAACTTTTTAATGTTTCGATGTTCTTCGAGCAGCACTTCGATGATTCTCGTCGTCGATCGTTCGCGCGCGCGGGTCATCTGAATGAGCTCACGATTCGAGTGCCGTTAAGAGATTTTTCAGCCTCTCCATAACGTGCTGAAACTAAAGACTAATGGCAAATGGGCGCGGAGCTTTGAGGTAAATCAAAGCAACTTGGGGGCTAATCACCGATGGTGCCTCAAGAATTTTAATCGCACACATAAGCGGGTTGAAATCAATGGGCGAGGTCTCTCCTAGCGCCGGATTCAAAATTCTGGCTCGCGAAGATTTTTCCGACGTGACTTATTCCCTGGTCGTGCACCATCCGCTGATGGCGCGGGCCGCCCAGCCGGGACAATTCGTCATCGTGATGTCGCATGAAGAGGGCGAGCGCATTCCGCTCACCATCGCCGATTTCGACCGCAAGAAGGGCACGGTGACGTTGGTCGTTCAGGCCGTCGGCAAGACGACCAAAGAGATGCAGCAGACCTGCAAGGTCGGCACGACGCTCTACGGCCTGGTTGGGCCGATGGGCATTCCGAGCCCGCTCAAGGGCAAGAAAAAGGTGATCTGTGTCGGCGGCGGCCTCGGCGTCGCGCCGGTCTATCCGCAAGCGCGCGGCTTCAAGGAAAATGGCGCCTACGTGATCGGGGTGCTCGGCTTCCGCAACAAGGGCCTGATCTTCTGGGAGGACAAATTCCGCGCCTGCTGCGATGAAGTTATTATTTGCACCGACGACGGTTCGGCCGGCATCAAGGGCTTTGTCAGCGACGGCATCAAGCTTGCGATGCAGGGTCACAAAGATATCGACGAATGCGTCGCGATCGGTCCGCCGATCATGATGAAGGCCTGCGCCGAGACCACGCGTCCGGCCGGCATCAAGACTATCGTTAGCCTCAACCCGATCATGGTCGATGGCACCGGAATGTGCGGCGGCTGCCGCGTCAAGATCGGCGACGAGATCAAGTTCGCCTGCGTCGACGGTCCCGACTTCGATGGGCACAAGGTCGACTTCAACGACCTGATGATGCGCCTCAAGCGCTACTCGGCGGAAGAGAAGGCGGCGCTCGATCGTTGGTCGGAGACCTGCAATCTCATGACCATGACGCCGACGATCGTCAAGGCAAAGGCCGAGGATCCGGCGGCGACGCTGCCTGATCCATTTGAGGAAGCGCTGGGTGGGTGATCGGGCGACACAGTGATCCGCCAGCACGGAATTCGAAAAATCAGGATTTAGCACTATGGCTAAGAAGAAAAAAACAATTCGGAGCATTCCCCAGCAGCGCACCCCGGTGCGCGAGCTCGATGCCAAGAAGCGGGTGAAGAACTTCGAAGAAGTGAATTGCGGCTACACGATCGATCAGGCGCTCAACGAAGCCGAACGTTGCCTGATGTGCCCGGACCCGACCTGCATCTCCGGCTGTCCGGTCAACATCAATATCCCGAAATTCATCGAAGCCATCACCGAGAAGAACATCCGCGGCGCCTATGACGTCATCGCCGCAAGCAACCTGCTGGCCGCGGTCTGCGGCCGCGTCTGCCCGCAAGAAAATCAATGCGAAGGCGTCTGCATCGTCGGCGAGTCGCTTGAGCCGGTCGCCATCGGTCGTCTGGAGCGCTTTGTCGGCGACCAGGCCATCAAGGAAAAGTGGGGCAAGGTGCCCTACGTCGAATCGACCGGCTACAAGATCGGTATCGTCGGTTCGGGTCCGGCTGGCATGGCCTGCGCGGCCGATATGGCCAAGGCCGGCTGCGACGTGACGGTGTTCGAAGCCTTCCACGAGCCCGGCGGCGTGCTCAAATACGGCATCCCCGATTTCCGACTGCCCAACACGGTGGTCGACGCCGAAATCGAGAATCTGCGCAAGCTCGGGGTCAAATTCCAGAACAACACCCTGGTCGGCCGGCTGTTCACCATCGCGCAGATGCGCGACGAACTCGGTTACGACGCGGTGTTCATCGGCACCGGTGCCGGCTATCCCTCGATGCTCGGCATTCCGGGCGACACGCTCAACGGCGTGCTGTCGGCGAACGAGCTGCTGACCCGCTGCAATCTGATGCGGGCCAAGGAATTTCCGAAATTCGACACGCCGATCCCGCTCGGCAAGCGCGTCGCCGTGATCGGCGCCGGCAACACCGCGATGGACGCGATGCGCGTCTCGCCTGCGGCTCGGCGCCGAGAAAGTCTACTGCATCTACCGCCGCACCGCATGCCGAATGCCCGGCGCGCGCCGAGGAAGTGCATCACGCCGAGGAAGAGGGCGTCGAATTCCACTGGCTCACCGCCCCGGTCGAAGTGCTCGACGACGGCAAGGGCAATGTGCGCGCGATGCGCTGCATCAAGATGGAGCTCGGCGAGCCCGACAACTCCGGTCGCCGTCGCCCTGTCCCGGTCAAAGGCAGCGAATTCGAATTCGAGACCGACCAGATCGTGTTCGCGATCGGCACCAACGCCAACCCGATCATCGGCCAGACCTCCAATCTCAAGCTCAACAAGCGCGGCTATATCGCGACCGACGAGAACCTCGCCACCTCGATGGCGGGCGTGTTTGCCGGCGGCGACATCGTCACCGGCGCTGCCACCGTGATTAGGCGATGGGCGCCGGCCGCAAAGCCGCCGCGCAGCATGAAGGCCTACCTGAAAATCCGCGACACCGAATCGGCCGCTCAGACGCCGGTCGAGAGCTTCTTCGGTATCGATATCCGTGAGCGCAATTACGCGCGCATTCGCGCCGCCTAAGGGACCAAGATGAGTGAAACCCTGACCGCCCCTCCCGCCAAGTCTCGCGCGCGCGCGAGCGAGCCCGCGCCGCCAGTCCACCGGCAAGGCCGTCGCAGACCTTGAGCGAGCACATCGTCGAAATCGTCAGCGACTTCGGGCGAAGGCGCCCAGCGCTGCGGCCAGTCGCTCGGCGCCATCGCCGCCAAGATGGGCAACGGCGTATGGACCACCGAGATCATTCCGGCGGAAATCCGCCCGCCCGCCCGCAGCGTCGCCGGCGGCAGCGGCAATCGCATTCGTCTCGGCTCGGACCGCATCACCAATGGCGGCAATGAGACCGACCTGGTGGTCGCGTTCAACGAGCAGGTGCTGCTCGGCCGCGTGCGCACCGGCGAACTCAAGCAGGGCTGCACCATTCTGCTGGAAAGCATGTGGCGCGACCACGCCGACAAGAGGATCGTCGCCACTTACGTGGAGACGCACGACGAGCTGGTGAAGGCCGGCTACAAGGTCATCGAGGTGCCGCTCGAGCGCGAGTGCCGCACCATCGTCGCCGATGCCAAGCGCGGCAAGAACATGTTCGCGCTCGGCATGTTGTGCAGCATTTACAGCTTCGATCTTCAGATCGGGCGCGACCAGATCGCAATCACCTTCGGCAAGAAGGACGCCAGCGTCATCGAGGCCAACGTCAAGCTGCTGAACGCCGGCTTCGAGTGGGCCGAAAAGAACCTCGAATTCAAGTATCGCATCCCGGCCACGCGAGCGAGCGAGCCGCAGATCGTGATCGACGGCAACACCGCGCTGGCGCTCGGCGTGCTGGCGTCGGGCATGGAAATCTGCGCGATGTACCCCATCACGCCGGCGACCTCGGTGTCACATTATCTCAGCGCCGTGTTCGAAAAGGTCGGCGGCATCGTGCATCAGGCCGAGGACGAGATCGCGGCCTGCACGTTCGCTATCGGCGCTTCCTATGCCGGCAAATGCGCGGTGACCGTCACCTCAGGCCCCGGCTATTCGCTCAAGCAGGAAGGCATCGGCCTTGCGGTGATGGGCGAGATCCCGCTGGTCGTCATCAACGTCCAGCGCGGCGGTCCCTCGACCGGCCAGCCGACCAAGGTCGAGCAGGGCGATCTGATGACTGCGATCTTCGGCAGCCATGGCGATGCCCCGAAGGTGGTGCTCGCGCCGGCGAATATCGAGGAATGCTTCTATTCGGTGATCACCGCCCGCAAGATCGCCGAGACCTTCAACATGGTCGTGGTCGTGCTCTCACGACGCGAGCCTCGCGACCTCGCAGTCGCCGTTCCCGCGTCCGCAGTTCAGCGAATCCTGGCTGGCGCCGCCGATCGACCAGAGCGAAATCCCGCCCGGGCTCAAGCCTTACGATTGGAACGAAAAGACCGGTCTGGCGCGCCGCTTCATTCCTGGTCAGCCCGGCGGCATGCATACGCTCACCGGCCTTGCGCACGACGAGCATGAGCCAGGTCGCCTACGACCCCGACATCAACGAGCCGAGCATCCATATGCGCAGCCTCAAGCTGGCGGCGCTGCAGAAGACGCTCACGCCGCCGACCGTGTTCGGCGACGCCAAGGGCGATCTCCTGGTGATCGGCTGGGGCAGCACCAAGGGCGCCATCGAAGAGGCGGTCACCAATCTGCGCGCCGAGGGCCACAAGGTCGGCTCGATGCATCTCACCTTCCTGCAGCCGATGGCCCCCGGCATCAAAGAGATCATGCAGCGCTTCAAGAAGGTCATCACCATCGAGGGCAATTGGAGCGACGATCCGAAGGACGAGATCATCGACGAGAACAATCGCCGCTACTCGGCGGTCGCGACCTTGTTGCGTTCGCGCTACCTGGTCGACGTCGATTGCTGGAGCGAGATGCGCGGCCAGCCGATTAAGCCCAATACCATCGAGCGCGTCCTGCTCGCCAAGCTGAAGCAGAAGTAAGAGGCAACGACCATGACGATGCACGTTACCGAATGCCTCCTGCGGATGCACGACAAGCATCATGAGCTCGAGGACTATCAGGGCGGCGTCCCGCGCTGGTGCACCGGCTGCGGCGACAACGCCATTCTGGCGGCGGTGCAGCGGCTCTGCCGCGACGAGGATTTGCGGCCGGAAAAGACCATGTTCGTATCGGGTATCGGCTGCTCCAGCCGTTTCCCGCATTACATGAAGACCTACGGCTTCCACGGCATCCACGGCCGCGCGCTGCCGGTCGCCGAAGGCATCAAGATGGCGCGGCCAGACCTGCACGTGTTCGTGAACACCGGCGACGGCGACTGCTGCAGCATCGGCGCGGCGCATTGGATCCATGCCATCCGCTACAACATGAATTTGACCGTGATGCTGCACGACAACCAGATCTACGGTCTGACCAAGAAGCAGGCCTCGCCGACGTCGCCGATCGGGACGAAGAGCAATACCACCCCGCGCGGCAGCTATCTCGAGGCGCTGCATCCGCTCACCGTGACGCTCGGTGTGGAGAACGTGTCCTTCGTCGCGCAGGCGGTCGATTGGATTCCGGAGGTGCTCTACGACATCCTCCGCAAGGCCTATCACCACAAGGGCCTGTCGTTCGTGCGCATCGTGCAGCGCTGCCCGGAATGGCTGCCGCATGCGTTCGACGATTTCGTCCAGGATCCGACCAGGACGCTGCTGCTGACGCACGACAAGGGCGTGACGCTCAGCCCGGCAATGGCGAAGATTTATAAGAACCAGGAAGTACACGATCCGTCGGACATCAACCGCGCGCGTGAAATCTCAGGGTTGCAGGATCCGATCCCGGTCGGCATCCTCTACCACAATCCGAACGTGCCGGTTTACGAAGATCTGCGCAACGCCGGACAGCAGCGCTCAAGCCGCTACATCAAGTCCGGTCTCGAAACCGAATTCGACAAATTCACGATCTGGCCAGAGGGCGCTCGGCCGAGCGCCTGACGTAAGTATCGACCAACAAGGCAAAGACGATGCAAGCAGAACTCCAGGCGCATATCGCGTTTCATCTCACCGGCCGCATGGCGCAAGGTGAGGTCGCCGCGCTTGCCAGCAGCGATTTGCAACCCGCGCTCCTCGCCGGGTACCGCGACCTGACCGCGCTGCGCTACGATTTCCCGCTGGTGCTGGTACGCGACGCGAAGGCGCCGGTGCAGTCGCTGTCCGGGGTGTTCGATGGCGCGCTCAAGGCGCTGGCGGATGGCGGTGACATTGATCGCCTGCGCAAGCAGGCGCTGCGCATCGAGCGTGAAATCCGCCGGCTGGCGGCGCAAGGCACGGTCGGCTCGCTGAAGGCGTTGTGGGATGCGGCGGTCAAGCATCTCAAGGGCGACGATCTCTTGCAGGACAGCATCAAGCGGCTGCGCGCGGCAATCAAAGTCGACGGCGACGTTGTCGATTGCGATCAGACGACGCCGTTCCGTATGGCCCGGCATCTCTGGCAGATCGGTCAGGATCGCAAGGCGAACGCGTTCCACGCCGAACTCAACAAGCTGATCACGAAATTGTCCGATATCCTGAACGCAGAGTTTGTGCGCTCGAAGGAAGGGCAGAGCGCCGAGCGGCTGCGCGCCTCTTTCGGCGACATGCATCGGAATTCGTTTGATTTCAATGCCTTGTCGAAGCTGTTGAACGACAGTGCCCGCGAAGTGCCGATCCCGGAAAGCCGGCGCCAGCGCGTGCGTGGTTTGCTGTCGGTCTTGCGCGCCCAGCGTTTCTATGCGGCGGCGGGCGAGGGCGACAAGGCGATTGCCGTCGAAACCTTCTCCTGCGTATTCGAGAAATGCGCCGATGCCGTCGCGGCCTATCGCGAGCGGCTGCCCAAGATGGTCGAGCTGGCTAAGGCGATTGCGGTCGCCCGGCTGGAAACCGTGGGTGAATACAGCGAAGCGCGCCACAATGCCTTTTTGCCAGTTCTCGATGATGATCCTCGAAATAGTGGACGAACTTGGCCGGCGGGCCGATCGCCAGATGGATGTCCAGGAGCCGCTCCACGGCATCCTTATAGACTTCCGGTCGCAACTCCCACTTGCCAACCAGTTCGCTGAGGATTCCTCGGCCGTCTTCAAGTCGCCCTGGTCTATGCGGATCTTGGCCAGGGCCAAAAGCTCGTCGGGCGTCAGCCGGCAACGGTCGGGACTGGTGGCGACGAGGGGCAACACGGTCAGCGCGGTGGGGGCGGCCAAGGCCAATTGCTCGGGGCGATACGGCAACTTGCAGTATCATCGTCGGCGAGGCCCGGTATATTCCGGCACGTACGCCGTAGAGCTCGTAGCTGATTCCTCTGTCATCGGTGCGGTGGTCGAGGTAGAACGTAACCGCCCCGGGGCCGATTTCATAATGCTCGAAATTGCCGCGGAGCGACGATTCGATCACCGCCGCGCCGGCTGGGAATGGGCTCGGTGAGCACCAAATCGCTCGGCTTCCCCGGGAGGAAATTCCGGCGGCCGGCGCCAAGCCGATAAAACCACAAGCTAACCACCGGCGCGGCGGCCGGCCAGGAAGCTGCGTGACGGAATTGCGGAACCAGAAGTCGGCTTCTCTTTGAGGGTCGAAAAGCCTCGCGGGACGGTAGCGCCTAGACCTCGAAAGGCGAGCAGGCTCGCAGGATCGCTCGCACGCGCCAGCGGTCGGTCGTGCTCTCGCAGCGCAGTCGGCCAGCACAAAACCGCCCAGCGCGCCTGGTAGGTGTAGCGTCCGCATCCGGTAATCCGGAAGCTGACCCGCTGTTTGCCTTTAACCAAGAGCGCAGAGTCGGCACTTCGATCGTGCGGACCGCCGCAGCCGGATCAACGTCGAGTCGCCGGCAAGCGGGCTCGTTGACCGATACGGTCAGTTTATAGTGCTCGCTCTGGAAACGATTTTTCGCAAACCACCCCGCAGAGGGCCAGCCGGCCGGACAGGTCGCTTTCTCCGGCATCCAACGATGGCCGATGCGCCGGGCCAAGAGCCACTCGATCAACTCCTTGGCCTTCGGCTAGGCGGGCGCAGCCCGCTGCAAGGCCAGGTGCAGGTCGACACGACGAGAATTTCCGTCGGCCGATAGTAGCCGGAAACCGGGCCTTGCCAGGCTGCGGCGGCCGCCGGCAGGGCGGACCCGTCGAAGTCGCGATGGGGCAACTCGCCGAGCAACTCGGCGGCCGTCGACTTGTGGTCGATCTCCACGAAGGCCGGCGCAAGATAGGCCAGCTCGCGGCCGGCGACAGCGAGGAGGCCGCTCGCGATTGAGGTCGTCGGCCACGCGAAGTGGCCTTGCCCGGCCACGGCCGGCGCGGAGTCTGACGAACAGCACGGCCTTGGTCTCGAAATCGCCGTTTTCGGTCGCCGCCGCTTGCCGTCGCAGGAGTCGCCAGCGCACAGGTTGACGACGGCGTCGGGCACGGAATAGCCGGCAGGCGCCGGCGATGATCGCCCATACCGCCCGGGCCGAATGATCGCGGTTGCTTGTTCTCCCTGTCTGGTCCAACTCCAGCCGCCATCGGAGTTTTGCCGGAGACCCAAGAGGGCCAGCACGGCGCGGACGCGTGCATCGAGCGATTGGGCTTGCGGCCCGGCGGCCTCCCGGGTTCCGGCCAGCAGCGATTGCAGGGCCCGGGCGGCCCATCGAGTCGCCGACAGCAATTTCCAGGCCCGGGGAACCGGGTGCGAGCTCGGCCTGGGCGACCAAGGCACGGAGGCCAGCACGATGTCCAACAGGCTTTGCTCGACCGTGGCGCCGATCAGCGATTTGCATGTTCCGCGCACGCTGCGCCGCGGCCGGCGGCGACTCGATCCAGACCGTCGTATCGGCGGCCGCCGAAGCCGCTGGCCGTAGCGAATACCGGCAGGCCGTAGGGTTTGAGCGGGACCGCCCGGCGGGCCACGTCCCGGGTCGTGCCGGCCGACACGGTCAACTCGAAAATCGCAGGGCTACTTCCGGCGGATTGGCCGTGCCGTTTTGCTCCGGGGTGTCCGGCCGGTTGAGCACGGCCTTGAATGCCAGACGCGTGCAGACCCTTCGACTTGACCGGCGATGGTCTTTGTTTCCTCGACGGTCCGCCCGGCAATCGTCGTCTTGAAAACGACGGTGATCGGGCCGGCATCGACCAGGGCAGTTGTCGACGTGGACGGGGATTTCCGCCCGGTCGCCGTCGGTGAAGGCCAGCGGGAGTTTCATTTCGCCGAAGAGCGATTTCTTGACCACCAGGGGCTGCCGGCTTCGGCGGACAAGGTCTCGATGGTGATACCCTTGGCTGCCAGGGCGCAGGAGATAGATCGCTCGGGAGGTGAAGGTCAGCCCGTGGCTCGGCCATCGGCACCGGTCACCACGCGCGGATTCCGATAGCCGGTTTCCTGGAGCGTCAGTTCGAGCCGACAAGGCGGCGGGAATCTCGCCGCGCTTCGTCTTCGTCCTCGAGACTACGTCCAGTGTCTGGCTTACCAGCGAGGGGACGGCTCGGCCCTCGTCGGCTGCGAGCCAGCGCCTGCCGTTGCCCTCCTCTGCGCGCCGGCTTGGCAGGCACCGCCCGAACGGATCGTCGGCGGCTGGCGACCGGCTTGGCGGCCGGCTTCGAAGCCGGCTTTTTCGCCGGCTTCGGCGCCGAGCCGCCAAACGTGCCCCGCCGCCGCCATGTCGCCTGGCGGGGGGGCCGCACCGGCTGCCGATGCCTGGCGTCCTGCTTCTGGCTCACCGTGAGGCTCAGGTTGGTCTCAAACGGGGCGATCGCTCCGGGCCACCTACGGGTCCCAAATGGCGGGCTCTCACGGTCGAATTGGCCATCAACGCGATAGGAGTCAAAGTCGGCCTGCGTCCCCGAAAGCGGATGCGGGGCGGTCATCTCGCCGGTCGCACTGTTCGGCCTATGGGCCGCTTCTTCTGCGAGGGATCTCGGCTCGGTCTTCTTCGCTCGAGCAGGCAAGGTTGACCGTGCGGGTCTGCGGCTCGCAAGCGAACGTAATGCTGGCCTCGGTCCGCATCGCCGGCTCGCGGGGCTCGCCGCGGAAGAACTCGTGGATCGGCGGCACCGGCCAGGGGAAGCGATTCAAGAGCGATTGCTCGATCATCGCCAGGCTCAGCTCGGCCGGCAGCGGTTTGCCCTGGGGATCGGTGGTGGTGACCGTCACTTCCAGCGCGTCGCCGGGGTGGAGCTGGAGCGGCGAGGCGGCCGGCCCCTTGGCCCGTTGGACTTCCAGGCGATTTTCACCCGCAGGTCGCACTCCACCGGTAAACGGGCTCGATGCTCGTGGAAGCGGGGCACGGGTTTCAGAACGCGTTCTTGCCGGGCACGGCCGGCCGGGGGTCGATCATCACGGCCACGGCCAGGTCGAAGTTCGAGCACAGCCGCGCAGCAATGGAGATTGCCAGCCGGTTCATGGCCGGTCTTCAACTCCAAGAGCTTGTAGTCTAGCACGCGGGCACCTTGGAAAGTCAGCAAGGCGAGTGCCGGGCACTCGCCGAGGAGCTTCACGTCGGCCGTATCGCCGACTTTGAAGGTGTTGCTCCTCGGCGAGGTTGTTCCGCAAGCGGACGCGGTCTTCTTCGTCGGAGATTCCCACGCCGGCGTCACCCAACACGGGCATGTTGGAGGGGTCAATTCCTTCGGCTCGCAGCACGTAGCTGCCCGCCCTTGTCGAGCTTGAGGGTCTGGCGGGCGATGCCGTCGGCCGGGGCGGTTTCCGAGCGGGAATTCCTGCAGACAAGCGTTCGGCGACCTTGCCTTGCACGGCCGTCTGCCGCAGGACCTTGAGCACGACCTCGCACCGGCAGGCCGGCCTTGAGCGTCGGTGGCGAGGACACTGCCACTCGAAGGTCTCGCCGGTGACGAATACCGGGCGGACGGTGCTCACGGCCAGCGTGAAGGCCTGGGCCGCGAGGAAGAAGTTGACTCCGATCTCGGATGTTCCGTTCAGGCAACGCGACCATCAGCGGCAGGATCTGCGATTCCGCAACTCGCACAGTGGGGAGCTTGAAAGCGGATCTCGCCCTTAGCGTCGGTCGTGGCCGTGTGCGGCGGTTCGTCGGCCAATTGATAGCGAATCTCGCGGCCGGCCAGCGGCGCGCCGTCGTGATACGCCGCCCGGATCGTGCCCTCGATCTCTTCGCCGCGGAATAGACCTTGCGGGGCACGTCCACCGCCAACCGCACCGGCTCCAGCCGGTATTCCTCAACGCAGGAACGAGCCTTGGTAGCTCTGGCCGGCCTCGTCGTGTGACCAGCACCCAATATCGACCTTGTGGAGCTGGTCGGCGGGCAGCGAGAAAACCCGGCTGGGGAAGGTGCCCAGCGTAAAGCTCCAGCCGGACCTCTATCTTGCCGCAGCTGCCGGTTGCGGTTGTCGCTGACCTCGAGGGTGGATGTCTTGCCGGTCTCGATCGCATAATCGTCGTCGATCGCGCGGCGGAAGCAGCCCCGAAGGTGGACCGTCTGGCCGGGGCGGTAGGCAGGCCGATCGCTGTAAAGGTAGCCCTTGTCGGCCAGGCCCACGGGCCGGGGCGGAATCCCGGCCAGGCCCATCGTGTTGGAGGCGAGTGTGCCGTAGGCCAGGGCGGAGCACACGCCACGTCGGCCGCCTCGGCCAGTTCTGTGTAGACCCGCGTGGAACACGCCGTCGTATCCGGTGGGCGGCCTCGGCAAAGACCTGCCGACCGTCCGAGAGCAGCAGCCGTGCCCCCGGCCAGGGCCGGCCGCTCCCCATGTTCTCGGTGAACACGAACACCTAGTCGCGGGAGATCTTGACGATTATGTCCAGGTCGCTCTGCATCACCAGGGTGGTCGCCTCGAGGGTCGCGCTGCCCACGGTCACCGCCATCACGCCCGGTGGCAGCCCGCCGGGCAACGGCACGTCGACCCGCTTTCCGGCTCCTGGTATTTCGCGTAGTCGGGGAGTTTGAACTCGAAGGTCTTGTCGGATCGATCAGGGCGATGTCGAGGTCTTCCATGCCGCCAGAGAGGTGCATCTTGCGGAAGTAGGTTTCCAGGTGGACTTGTAGGCGCGGACCGTCACCGCTTCGATGTTCCGCGTGCTCAGCTCGCAGCTTGCGGGGGCTCGTCGGAGCGGAAACACGCGGGTGGTGGCGACCGAAAGGCTCTTGGCCGTCAGCGGGCGGCCGCTTCAGGCTCGCCGGCCGCGGCTGCCGAAGTTGATCTGCCGGTACTCTTCCAAGGCCTCTTCGAGTTTACCCAGCTCGCAGCTCGAGCGCGTCGCGATCAGGAAGTGGCTGCGACGCATCGTCGCGTACCGGGATACTTCGAGACCACGCCGCCGCCAATCGGCAATCGCCGCCTCCCATTCTTCTGCGCGTATTTCATCTGGGCCGAAAAGGTAGAGGGATGCCCGGGTCGCGGCCGTCCAATGGGTACTTCACCGTGAACTCGGCACGCAGTTTTCTGCCGGCTCGTAATCTTTGGCCTTGATTCTTCTCAACCCATGAGGTATTCGGTGTTGACGATTTCCTGCTGCACCGCGTCCAGGCCTTGTGCGCCGGATGCTTGACCGAGGAAGTCGCGCCAGGGCGGCCAGGGCCTCGGGGAACTTCTTCTGCAACTGGTAGCGACTGGCCCAGCAGGTTGCGGCGCGTCGGGGATCTCCTTGCAGTCCTTGGTAGCGCGGATCGGCCAGGAAACGGCCAAGGATGCGCGACAGCGTCGTCGTACCGCCCGCGATGGAGGTAGCTTTGGGCAATCGTCAAGTGCGCCTGGCCGGCCAGCTTGTGCAGTGGGAAATCGTCGTACGAAACAATTCCAATGCGGCCACGCCCAGAGCCAGGTCCTCGTCGGTCGGCCGGTGCGGAAGATCCCAGGTCCGCGGCCAACTGAAACGGCCGCCTCGGCGATTCGCGTCGACGGCGCTTCGGCATACTTCGGGCCAGCAGGTCCTGCCACGTGCGGCGCGCCTCCTTGCCAGTTGCGTTCCGCCTGGCGGCACTCGCCCAGGCGATAACGGGCTTCGATGTCCAGCGGGCTGTCGGCGGTGGTCCTCGACGAACTTCGCGTAAAGCGAGGCCCCGTCGGCGGGTCCTGTCCAGATGCTGCTGGCACTCGGCCACCAGCAACTCGATCTCCGGCCAGGGACGCCGGCGGGCGGACGGCTCCAGCGCGTTCAGGTAGAACTCCAGCGCCCTGTGCGTAGTCGGGCTTCCGATCGTCCTTCGGCGGCCTAAACAACGCAACCGGCGAACGCCAGGCAGATGTCGGCGACTGCTGCTCGGCGGTCGACCGGACAGCAGAAACTCGGCCTCGTCGCGGTAGATCAGCTGAGCAGAGCAGGAAATCGCCCTTGCGGGCCAGCAGGCCATCGCCTTGGCGAACCGGCGCAGGGAGCGAGGGACTTTGCAAAACTCGGCCTGGAACTTGATCCAGCGTTGTTGCGGCCGCGTCGTACTCCTTTTGCAGGCACTGCGCCCGGCCCTCCAGTTGCGTTTCAGATGATCGCGGGGGGGGCCCCGCCTGGGCCGCTTCGCCGATCGCCTTGAGTCGCCGCCGGGTAGTCGCGGTCTTGCATGGCCTGCCGCACTTTGGCATCGACCAGCAGCACATCAGTCTGCGCAGCATCGGCGCCCACCAGCACACGGCCCACACAAGTCCACAGAAACGACGCGACCAATACGCCACTCAAGTACGTTCGCATCACATGGCCTCCTTCATTCTGTTCCAGAGAATTGACGGCAGCCGGAACCGACTGCCAAAAGACAACACGCTGAACGCACCGATTATAACCCCCGGAACAGGGAAATGCACGGCCCCAGCGCAATTTTTGCGATTGATGGGGGGGAGTGCGTGAGCAGCTTAGCCGGCAGATTATCGACGGTGCTGTCGGCTGTACGCTACGATACGAGCGCGAGCAGGCCGGTGGCAGAGCAACTTCGCGGAGGATGGGGCCTTCCTGCGACGCACATCGACGGTCCGTCCGCGAGCGGGCCCCGCTTTGTCGCTTACCTCTGGGGAGGAATAGTGCTGGCATCTGCTTCAGCGAAGGCCCGCACCGATTCCGGCGCTCTGTTCCTCGGCAATCAGGATCGTCTCGCCGGCCACCACGCGGTCGCCCGGCGCGACGAGGACCGACAGTCCCGGCAGATCGGGCACAATCAGGTCCACCTGCGAGCCGATGCGGATCATGCCGAAGATTTCGCCTTTCTCGCAAGCCGTTGGCCCGGCTTGCGGAAAACGTCGATGCCGTGGACGCTGCCGCCGCCGATCTGCACGACGTAGCACGACATTTCGCGGCCGCGGAAGCGGCCGCAGCGCGCTCACCGCGCGATTGTTCTGCACGATGTGCGGGCTGTTGGCGTAGATCGGCAGTCTGCCAGAAGGCCGCCAGTGCATCGAGCCCATGTGCAGATTCTGCCCTCGGCCGGATATTGCCTTGTCGGCCAGCGGGCGGCAGCGGCACGCGGTTGTAGTGGACGCTGAAGGGGCTCATGAAGATGCCGATCAGCCGAGTTCTTACGAAACCCTGACAGTCCGCTCGCACACTCTGTCGATAATGGCGGCGGTGACCACGGAAGGACTCCAATCATGCACGATATGAGCGTATCGAAGGCCGACCTGCACGTTCACTGCAAGTACTCGGATCGGCCCAGCGAGTGGTTCTTGCGCCGCATTCGCACTCCGGAGTGTTTTGTCGAGCCGCACGACCTCTACCGCCGCGCACGGCAGCGCGGAATGGCGTTTGTGACGATCTCCGATCACAATTGCATCCGCGGCGCACTGGAAATCGCCCACTTGCCCGGTGTGTTCGTTTCCGTTGAAATTACCACCTACTTTCCGAAAACTGGCTGCAAGGTACACGTGCTGGCCAGCGGGATCGACGAATCGCAGTTCCGGGCAATCCAGGAGGTGCGGGCCAATATCTGGTTTAGCGTTACCTTATGGAAGAGCGTATCCTGTGCTCCGTGACGCACCCGCTCTTTCGTGTGAACGGCCGGCTGATGATCGACCAGGTGGAACAGTTGATCGTGATGTTCCCGCGGTTCGAAGGCGATCAACGGGGCCCGCGGCCGGCGAGGCGCGGAGGTTGCCTGCGCGATCCTGCGCAATCTGACGCCCGAGATGCTCACCGACATGGCCGATCGGCATGGGCTTGAGCCCTGGGGCCCGGAGCCTTGGAAGAAAGTCTTCACCGGGGGCAGCAACGAGACCATGTCGATCGGCCATGTAGGTGAGCATCTCGGGCGTCAGATTGCACAGGGTGGGCGAGCAACCTCCGCGCTGCCGCAGGCCAGCGGGCCCCGTTGGCCGCCGCGGATCAACTGTTCCACCTGGTCGTCGTCGGCCGGCGGTTCACACGAAAGAGCGGGTGCGTGCGGCGAAAGACACGGGACACGCTCTTCCATAAGGTAACGCTGCAACTCGTAGATATTGGCCCGCACCTCCTGGAATAACCCGGATTTGCAATTCGGTCGCGTGTACCTGCAGCCGTTCTCCGGAAAGTGGGTGGTAATTTCAACGGAAACGAACACACCCGGCGAGTGGGCGATTTCCACGCACCCGCGGATGCAATTGTAATAGGAGATAGTCACAAACGCCGTTGCCGCACAGGCGGTGGAGGAGGTTGCATGCGGCTCGACAAAACACTCCCGGGCGCCAATGTCAGGCGCAAGAGAACCACTCGCTGGGCCAATCCGAGTACTTGCAGTGAACGTGCAGGTCGGCCTTCGATACGCTCATATGGTGCATGATTAAATCCCCCTTCCGTGGTCACCGCCGCCATTATGGACAGAGTGTGCGAGCGGACTGCAGGGTTTCGTAACTTGGCTGAAATCGGAATCTTTATGAGTCCCTTCAGCGTTCACTACAATCGCCTGCCGCTGGCCGCCACGCTCGCCTACAAGGGGCGGTGTCCAGCCGAAGGCAGGAATCGGCACATGGGCTCGATGCACTGGCACCGATCCTCGGCCAACTGCCGATCTACGCCCACAGCCCACCAGCGTATCAGGGGAACAAGCCCGGCAGAGTGAGTCGCTGGCTGGGGCAGAAGTTCCAGCCGAGCCAGTCTACGTGGTCAAATCGGCGGCGGGGAGCGTGCCCACGGATCGACATGACCCGAGGTGGGCCACACTAGGGCAAAGCAAAGTGTTCAGAAAATTTCGATCGGCTCGCAAGTGGACCTGGATGGTGCCCCAGTTGCCGGGCCTGTCGGTCCAACGTCGCCCCCGGCGGGGCAAAAGTGGCCGGCGAAACGATCCTGATTGCCTGAGGAACAGAGCACGGAATCGGTGCGGGCCTTGACTGAAGGAGGGTGTGCCAAGCTCTCTCCCGAGGTAAGCAAAGCGGACGAGCTGCTCGCGACAGAGCCAGTCGATGTGCGTCGCAGGAAGGCCCGTGCCTCCCGCGAAGTTGCTCTGCCACCCGGCCTGCTCCGCGCTGGTATCATGACGTACAGCCGACAGCACCGTCGAATCTGCGGCTAAGCTGCTCACGCACTCCCCCCCATCAATCGCAAAAATTGCATGGGCCGTGCGTTTCCCTTGTTCGGGGGTTATAATCGGTGCGTTCAGCGTGTTGCTCTTCCTGGCAGTAGGATTTGCGGCTGCCGTCAATTCTCGGAAACAGAATGAAGGAGGCCATGTGATGCGAACGTACTTGAGTGGCGTATTGGTCGCGTCGTTTCTGTGGACTTGTGTGGGCCGTGTGCTGGTGGGCGCGACACCGCGCGACCAACGCGCCGCCGGTCGATGCCGAGAAAGTGCGGCAGGCCATGCAGACCCGCGACTACCCGGCGGCAATAAAGGCAATCGGCGAAGCGGCCCAGGCCAAAGGGGCCCCGCGCGATTATCTGACGTATCTGTGCGGGCTGGGCGCATGCCTGCAAAAGGAGTACGACGCGGCCGCAACAACGCTGGATAAGTTCCAGCACAAGTTTTCGCAAAGTCCCTGGCGCAGGCGCGAGGTTTGCCAAGGCGGTCGCATTTGCCGCAAGGGAGACTTCCGCGAGCCGCCGAGCTGATCTCCGCGGCGAGGCCGAGTTTCTCCTGTGCGCCCGCGCAGCAGCAGCTCGCGAGCATCTGTCTGGCGTACGCCGGTTCGTTGTTTCGGCCGGCCAAGGACAATCAGAAGCCCGACTATACCCCGGGCGTGGCTGTGGAGCCCTCCGCACTGGAAGCGGGTCCGACGCCCGCGTCCCGCAGAGATCGAATTGCGGGTGGCCGAGTTAAAGCAGAAACCTGAACAGGACCGCCGAAGCGGCATCGCTTTACGCGAAGTTTACCGAGGACCACGCCGACAGCCCGCTGGACCTGGAAGCCGTTATCGCCTGGGCCAGTGCGGCCTGGCCGAACGGAATGGCAAGGCAGCACAGCACACCTTGGCGGGACCTCTAGCCCCGATATCCCCAGTCGCTTTCGCCGCGATTGCGGAGGCAGCATTCCCTGCCGCAGCGACATAGGGGTCTTCCGCAGCCTCGACCAGGACTTGAATCTCGGCGTCGCCGCATTGGAGTCGTTTCTTACGCAATTTCCCCTGCACAAGTCTGCCGGCCAGGCGGTCTCAATCACACCAAAGCTACCATCGCGGGCATTGTCGACGCGGTCCGCATCCCTGACTGCCTGGCCGATGGCGTTACCAAGACTGCAAAAAGTCGGCCCAACGCCGGGCAAGAGCTGCTGGGGCAGTCCTACCAGTTGCAAGAGGTTTCCCGAGGCCCTGGCCGCATGGCGGGAGTTTCTTGCCAGCGCCAGACCACGAAGGCTTGGACGGCGGTGCAGCAGGAAATCGTCGACGCGATACCTCGTCGGGTTGGAGAAATACAAGGCAAAAGATTACGAGGCCGCGGAGAACCCTCGCCGCGTTCACGCCAAGTACCCGTTGGACGCCCGCGACCCGGGCATTCTTTACCTGTTCGGCGCATGGATCCGATCGCGAGAAGTGGGACGCGGCGATTGCCCAATGGCAGCAGCATGACGGCCAAGTATCCGGGTAGCGACGAGTCGTCGCAGGCGCAATTCATGATCGCCACCACGCTCAAAAGTGCGCTGACCTGGAGGAGGCGTTGGAAGAGTACCGCAAGATCAACTTCGGCAGCCGCGCAGGGCGCGGCTCTGCAGGCTGCACACAGCCAAGGCCTTTTCGCTCTCCACCACCCGCCGTGTTCGCTCCGACGGAGCTGCCCAAGGTGCTGGTCACGCGGAATATCGAATCGGTCAGCGTGCCGAGCCTCAAAGTCGATCTGATGACCCTTTTCGCAGTAGCTTGCCGGCGGCATGGAAACGCTCGACATCGCGCTGATAAAATCCAACAAGACCTTCGAGTTCAAGCTCCCCGACAACTACGTGAAATGCCGGCAGAGACGGAAAGCTGAGATCGAGGTGCCGTTGCCCGGCGGGTGTCTGCGCACCCGGGCGTGATGGCCGTCACCGTGGGCACTAGCACGCTGGAGGCGACCACCCTGGTAATGCAAAGCGATCTGGACATCATAGGTCAAGAAGCTCCCGCGACAATTGTTCGTGTTCACCGAGAACATGCGCAGCGGCCGTCCCTGCGCAGGGGCACGGCTGCTGCTCTCCGACGGCAAGCAGGTTTTTGCCGAGGCCGCCACCGGATCCGACGGCGTGTTCGCGGAGGTCTACAAAGAGGCTGAGGCCGAGGGCGGCCGACGTCGGCAGGTGCTGGCCCTGGCCGACGGCCACATCGCCTCCAGCACAATGGGGTGGCGCGGGATCGCGGGTCCGGCCAGGGCCTGGCCGACAAGGGCTACCTTTTACACCGATCGACCTGCTCTACCGCACCGGCCAAACGGTCCAGGGTTTCGCGGCTGCTTTACGCCGCGCGATGGACGACGTTTATGCGATCGAGAAGGGCAAATCCTTTACGCTCCAGGTGTTCGACAACCGCAACGGGCTGCTGCGGCAAGATGAGGTCCGGCTGGGCCCCTTCGGCACGTTCTTCGCCGCGTTCGCGCTGCCCGCGACCTGCTCCCTGGGTGTATGGGGTGCTCGTCCACGACGAGGCCGGGCACGCCACCAAGGGCGCTGTTCCAGCACGAACGAGTACCGGCTGGAGCCCGTGCAATTGGTGGTGGACGCGCCGCGCGCCTGCTATTGCCGCGCGTGATGGAGGGGCGGCGAGCGCAACGTGCTCCGCGCGCACCATTGGCCGGCCGCGAGATTCGCCGCTATGAATTGGCCGGCGAGCGGACCCACACCGCCACGACCGACGCAAAGGCGCGGTGCGCTTGAGAGCTGCCAGCGCGCGCCGGATGAATCGCAGACCGGGGTCCGTGACGGTCACGCTGCCTGAACGGAACATCGAGGTTTCAGTCAACTTTGGCCTGGCAGGTTAGGGAGTACACTCTGGGTGTGAGCACCGTGCGCCGGTATTCGTGGCGGGCGAGACCTTCGAGGCGCACATCCGCGCCACCGACGCTCAAGGCGCGGCCGGCCGGGCACCAGGTCGTGCTCAAGGTCCTGCGGCAGACGGCCGTGCGAGGCAAGGTCGCCGAACGCTTCCTGCAGGAAACCCCCACTGCGAACCGCCCCCGGCCGACGGCATCGCCCGCCAGACCCTCAAGCTCGACAAGGGCGGCAGCTACGTGCTGCGAGCCGAAGGAATCGATGACTTGGACACCGCCGTCTGCGGGGTAGCGCCCGCGCTGGGAATCTCCGACGAAGAAGACCGCGTCCGCTTGCGGATACTGGCCGAGAGCACACCTTCAAAGTCGGCGATACGGCCGACGTGAAGCTCCTCTGGCGCAAGGCGCCGGCACTCGGCCTTGCTGACTTTCCAAGGCGCCCGCGTGCTAGACTACAAGCTCTTGGAGTTGAAGACCACAACCGGCTGGCGATTCCATGGCCGGGTCGGGCTGGCACAAACTTCGACCTGGCCGTGGCCGTGATGATCAACCCCCGGCCGGCCGTGCCCGGCAAGGCGGTTCGAACCCTTTCACGCTTCCCATGAGGCATCGAGCCCATTTACGGTGGAGCGGCGACCTGCGGGTGCGAAATCGCCTGGAAGTCCATCGGGCGGGCGGGGGCCCACCGCCGCGCCGGTCCAGCTCCACCCCGGCGACCCGCTGGAAGTGACGGGAGCACCACGGAGCCCCAGGGCAAACCGCTCCACCGAGGTTGAGGAGTCTGGCGATGGTCGAGCAATCAGTTGTTGAATCGCTTCCCCTGGCCCGTGCCGCCAATCCCCGCGAATTTTTCCGCGGCGAGCCCCGGCCACCGGCGATGCAGCAGCCGACACCAGCATTACGTTCGCTTGCGAGCCGCAGACCCACACGGTCAACCTCCCATTTGTCGAGCGAAGAAGACCGGAGCGAGATTGCGCAAGAGAAGAAGCGGGCCCTTGACAGGCCGAACAGCAGGCCCGCGAGAGCCGGGCCAGCGAGACGACCGCCCCGCGTCCGATTTCGGGCAGGCGGCACAGACTTTGACGCCGTAGATCAGTTGATGGCATCGACCGTAGAGCCCAGCGTTTGGGAACCCCGTAGGCGGCCCGGGGCACGATTGCCCCCTTGAAGACCAACCTCAGCCTCACGGTGAGGCCCACGGCAGAGGGCAAAGGCGCGGCAGCCCGGGCGGCCCACACCGCCGAGGCGAACGTGGGCGGCGGCGGGAGGCATGTTTGGCGGCTCGCCGGCCGAAGGTCGGCTAGAAAGCCAGCTTTGCAAGCCGGCAGCAAAGCCGGTGCCAACGCCGACGATGCGTTCGGCGCAGCACTGCAGCACACAAGGAGCAGAGAGCGCATGGCTGGCGGAGCAGCCGAAGCCGCGAGGCCGCCCGCCCCCTGCGTGTGGAGCCAGACACAGGATGTGTGTAGAGGATGAAGACGAAGACCTGGGCGTGGTTCCCGCCGCCTGCACGTTGCAGACCCGACGGTCGAGGAAACCGGCTATTGGAGGAAGCGTGGTGGGCTAAGCGCGCGAGCAGGCCAAGCGCCACGCTGACCTCACCCTGCCCCAAGCAAATGGTCCCGCCTGGGCCCTGGGTGGCCAAGGGGATCACCATCGATGCCCCGCCGACGCGACCGACGGTGCTGGGTGGTCAGAGAATGCGCTCTCGGGGAAATGAAACTCCCGCTGGCCTTCACCGACGGCGAATTTTCAGGCGGTAGGTCCAAGACAATGCCCCGTGAAGGGCCACGCCGGCCAAATCGCCGTCGTTTTCAAGACAACGATTGCCGGGCGGACCGTCGAGGAAACAAAAAGCATCGCCGTCAAGTCGAAGGGCCTGCACTCTCTGGCATTCAAGGCCGTGCTCAGCCGGCCGGATACCCCGGAGCCCGAACGGCACGGAATCCGCCGAAGTAGCCTAAGCGATTTTCGAGGTCAAAGTTCGCTGTCCAGCCGCACAACCCCGACCGGGCGGTCCCGCTCAAACCTTACGGCTTGCCCAGTATTCGCTACGGCCACGGCTCGGCGGAGGCGCCGATGCTCGACGGTCTGGGTGGGGTCGCCGGCGGGCAGTGGCGAGGCGTGCCGCGGAGCGGTCCATGGCGATCGGCGCGACGGTCGAGCAAAGCCTGTTGGACATAGTGCTGGCCCCCGCGCCTTGGTGGGCCAGGTCGAGTCGCAGGCGGATTGCCCGGGCCTGGAAATTGCCGTCGGCGACCTGATGGCCGCCGGGGCCTGCAACCGCTGCTGGCCGAGAGCCGCGAGGGGGCCGGGGGGCGGGCCAATCGCGCTGGATCCGCGCGTCCGGGTCCCCGCGTGGCCTTCTTGATTGTATCCAGCAAAACTCCAACAGCGGCTGGAGTTGGACAAAAGGGAGAACGAGCAACTGCAATCATTCGGCCCGGGCGGTATGGGCAATAAGGCACCGTGCGGGCTGCCGGCTATTCCGTGCCCGACGCCGTCGTCAACCGCGCTTCCGGCTGGCTTGCAGACGGCGCGGCGGCAACCGAGGGCAGCGATTTCGAGACCAAGGCCGTGCTGCGTGCACGCGCTGGCTGCGGCCGGGCAAGGCGAGTGCACTGGCCAACCAACCCATGGGAGCGGCCCTCCCTGACCCGCCGGGCGGGCGCTGGCCTATCTTACGGGCCTGGCCTTCGTGGAGATGGACCGCAAGTGGAACGGCCGCCGAGTTGCTGGGAGCTGTTGGCCTGCGCGACCTCGGAGCGGTTGGCCGCCGCAGGCGGCCGCCGCAGCCGGCGCACGGCCCGGTTTCCGGCTACTATCCGCCGGCGGAGATTCTGGCGCCGCCTCTCGCGCTGGCCTTGCAGCGGGTTGGCGACCGCCTCGCCCAAGGCCAAGGAGTTGGTCGAGTGGCTGTTGGCCCCACGCCGTACGGTCATCGTTGGATGCCGGAGAAGGCGACCGGCCCGGCCGCGTGGCCTGTCACGTGGTTTGCGAAAAAATCGTTTCCAGAAGCGAGCATTACAAGCTGACCGTGTCGGTCAACGAAACCCGCTTGCCGGGCAATCGAACGTCGATCCGGCCGCGGCGGTCCGCACGATCGAGGTGCCCTCTGCACTGTTGGTCAAAGGCAAACAGCGGGTCAGCTTCCGGCTTACGGGGCGCAGGACGCTACACCTACCATGCGTGCTGGGCGGCTTCGTGCCGGCCGCTGCGTGCTGAAGACGCGACCGACCGCTAGCGGGCCGTGGGAGCGGTTCTGCGAGCCGGCGGGGGGACGAGGTTGACGGGCGCCCGCCGCATCCCGCCGCAGGCTTTGCGGCCCTCAAGGAGAACCGGCTTTGGTTCCGCGAGACTCCGTCACGCAGCTTCCGGAAAGCCACCGCGCAGTCGTAGGCTTAAATAAACCGGCCGCCGGCGCGGCCGGTGCACCCGGGGAAGCCGGCTATTTCGTGCTCACCGAGCCCATTCCCGCCGGCACAGTCGGTGATGGAATTCGTCACTGCGCAGGCAATTTCGAGCACTATGAAATCGGCCCCGGGGCGGTTACCCTCTACCTCGACCGCGGCGGTGACAGCGGGGAGATCAGCTACGAGCTCTACGGCTACGTGCCGGGAGTGTACCGGGCCGCGCAGACGATGATTCGCAATGCCCTATCGCCCCGAGCAATTGGCCTTGGCCGCCCCCACGTCGCTGACCGTGCTGCCCCTCGGCGCCGCCGGTCTCGACCGTTGCCGGCTGACGCCCGAACGAGCTATTGGCCCTGGCCAAGATTCGCATGGCCCAGTGTGAAAACAGCCGAAGGATTTTCTCAGCGAGCTGGTGGGCAAGTGGGAGCTGCGACCGGAACTCTATAAGGACGCCGTGGAGAGGCTCCTGGACATCCACTGGCGATCGAACCGCCGGCCAAGGTCGTTCATTATTTCGAGATCATCATCGAGAACTGGCC
>CAVSPM010000028.1:0-33169 GCA_963729785.1 uncultured beta proteobacterium
GTTATCTGCGCCGTGGTGACCGTGGCGGCAGTTAACCGCCAACCCCGCTTTCCACCGTCTCGGTGGTCGAGAAGGATCTCGCTGGGGGTCTCGTCACGAAGCTACTTTACGCCGTTGCGTCCGCGTGTCAAGCACTCTGCGCGCGCGCAAATTGACCGGCGTCATTTCTCATCGACCCCCGGTATGTCCTGTCTGACGGCGCGCTCGTCCATGGCCGAAAATGGCATCGAACCGATGGGTCGAGGGGCCGGCCCGGGCAAGCCAACCGTGGCGGCTCCAGCTACCGACAGGTGGCCATCGCGCAGGCGTGCTCTGGACCCGTTGCCGTCGCGCAAATTGGATCGAGGTCGGCGTAGGCGATCAGACAGACCCGGTCTTGCGCAAGGAATGGACCGCAAGTTGGGGCGGTACCACCCATTACGTCGAGGGCGCGGGGGGTTTGTTCAGAGTAAAGCCGAGTTGACGCCACTGCGTGAACCGGTCGAAATAGCCTACGTCGCTCGATATCAAGTCACCGCGCAGTTCAATGAAATCGCAGCCTGGCATTTGCACGCGACGACCGGTCGCCGGAATGCCGTTGATGGGGCCGGTGTGAGTTGCCTGCATGATCCAGCGGTAGACCCAGGCGCGCTCGGAAAGCGCGTCCAAACTCACCAGCTCAAACTTTGCATCCGGAAAAGCGCTGAAGGCTTCCTTCCAGTGCTCCTTCAAGCTCAACGCCGGGACCGGTGTCGGAAAGTCGGGGTCGCTGTAGGTCGAGTCGGCAGTGAGGATCGAAAACCACACATCCAGGCCACCGGTCGTCAGGCCGCCGGCCGCGAAGGTATCGACATACGTCTTTACCACCGGCGGGATCCTTCGAGTTTGCGGCTCAGCGGCTTGCGCCATTGCGAGCCCGCCGCCCGCAGCGGCAGTGACAATGCGTGTTGCGAAACTTCGACGGCTTTGATCCATGATGGGTTCTCCTTGCCTGCCGGTCATCGTAGAGCACGGTCAGCGCCAACGCGTCGTCGAACCGATGTCTTCATTGATCTTGCTCAAAGCTCGCAGACTGGCGCAGCCCGGCTCAAGATCGAATGGCCATCGCTGCGGTGGCGGCCAGGATCGTTGATGTCGATACCGATGGCTGGAGCCGCCGAAATCCGGCGCGCTGGACAAAAGGCTTGGGCGCAAGATCAGGATGTGCAACAGCTACCTTGCGTCGGCCGATGGCGCGGATGGCAGGTTCAAGCCGCCTGCAGGCGGCACGCCAGGCACCGCGGGTCGTGTCTGCACCCGGGGCCGTGCCGGCCGGCGCGAAGTCTGGTGACCGTTGGAAGTTCCCTTGCGCCGGCGCGACGACCCGCCGGGGACGTCGCATTCGTCGATCAGGCAGGCTGCAAGACCGCAGCGCATGAAGTTGCGCGAGTGTTGATGCGGGGTCCGAGCGGTCTTGAATCGCCGCGCCGCAACGAGGCGGACGATCCGTGGCGCGCTGGGGCTCGGAGGCGGCAAGCCACGAAGTGCCGACCGCTACGTTGCCACCTTGCCACCTTGCCACTTTGCCACTTTGTAATGAGCGCTGCCACGGGTCCGGGGAAGATGACCTCCACCGTCGTCAATTGCCTGGGCGCGACGATGCCTGACGGCGACGTTGGCGCCGCAAGAGCGCGAGTTGCCGCCTTGCCGGTCGGCCGTAACAGGCGGCGGGGGCTCGCTTAGCGCACGTCCACGGCTTCTGACCCCGGATTCTCCCCGTCAGTGCCGCCGCTGGAGGACGGCATCTTGAAAGCCATACGGACTTGCGCGGTTGGGCGCAACCGGCCACCGTGGCCAAAGTTCAACCGAGATCCGCGATGTCCCGCAACGGCGCGGTCAACATGCCAAAACCGACCATGAGCCGACATCGGACCGGGTCCGCGTTGACGATGCGCAGCGGTCAACCGGCCTCGATGACAACACGATTCTTGCCACCGGCCTTGGCGCGATATAGGGCACCGTCGGCCCGACCGTAGATGCTCTTCCAGTCGGTATCCAGCTCCCCGCAGATGGCAACGCCGAGGCTGCCGGTAAAGTGAATCAGGCCTGAGGCCACGGCTACCGATTCCTTGGCGATCTGCGAACGAATTCGCTCACCCACGCGGCGCAGCGATGTTTGCGAGATGTCGCCGAAGCAAAGAATCGCCAACTCCTCCCCACCCAACCGGGCTGCCACGTCGTCGCTGCCCCGAAGCTCCTGGCGCAGGATCCGCCCAATTGCCTGAAGAACGACGTCGCCAACGTCATGGCCGAAGGTGTCATTGATCTTCTTGAAGTCGTCCATATCGAGAAGAATCAGCCCGTACCTTGCGCCATGCTCGCGGAATCTGACCGCCGCTTGCTCGCTTCGCGCGGCGAAGACGCGTCGATTGGCGAGCCCCGTCAGAAAGTCGGTTGTGCTTTCCTGAGAGAGCCTAGCGTTGGTCGCTTCCAGTTCCTGCTGCGCGACACGCAGGACAGTAATGTCGGATACCAGGACGTAGAACCCGATGACGCTTCCGCTCGGGTCAATGTCCGGCGTATAGCGGGCGTCAACGTAGGAAAGCGTCCCGTCCGCTTTATTCAGGCGCCGCTCGAAGTGCTGCGCAATTCCTGACAGTACGCCGCGGACGTGGGGCTCATTGAGCGCGAACAATTCATCACCCATAAGGCTCTTCATGTGCAGGCCGATGATCTCTTCGGGTGCACGTCCGAACCATTCTCTGTAGGTCTCGTTTGCGAACTCGCAGCGAATTTCCTTATTCCAGTACCCGATCATTGCTGGCACGCTGTTGGCCAAGGACTGCACCCGCGATTGCGCATCGCGCTGGGCTTGTTCGGCAGCCAGCATCTTGTTGTAGGTGGCCTGCATTGCGGCGGCACGATCGACGAGCAGCTGGGACTGTTGGCGTACTTCGCGTTCAAGAGTCGCTTGCAGCGCCTTGAGCTCTTCTTGCTGCTGCTTTAGGTCGGAAATGTCTTCGATCGTTGCGATGGCGTAATCGGGCTTGCCGGACGCGGTGCGCCTTAGTGCAACGGAAAGGTTGGCCCAAAAAAACGTGCTGTCGCTGCGCAGGAACCGCTTTTCCATGCGGTAGTGGTCTATCTTTCCCGCAACCATCTGCTGGAATAGTTCCATGTTCTTGGCCACATCGTCCGGATGCGTGATATGAACGAAGGTACGCTGGACGAGTTGTTCTTGCGCGTAGCCTAGTAACTCTTTGGCTCTTTGATTGGCACGAATCAGCTGTCCGCTCAATGCCGTGTGGACGATTCCTACAAAGCCCAGCTCAAAAGTGTCTCGGTAAAGTCGTTCCCGCTCGGTGGCGGCTTGCAGCGTCTTTTGGGCTAGCACGGCCTGTTCGCGCGCATGCACGGCCTCTACGACGATTTGTGCGTGATCAGCAAGAAGTTCCAGTTCCTGGGGTCCGAATTTCCGGGGTTTCGTGTCGATCGCGCAAAGCGTTCCAATGGGTTGTTCGTTCAGCGTGAAGAGCGGTATTCCGACGTAGGCGCGGATATATGGCGGCCCGCTGACCAATGGGTTGCCCGCGAATCGGTCGTCTTTGAGCGCGTCGGGGACGACCAAAGGTCTGCGGTCGTAGACAACGTGGCCGCAGAAGGAAATCTCCCGAGGAGTCTGGGTGGCCTCCAGCCCAAACCTGGACTTAAACCACTGGCGCGTTTCATCGACCAAAGAGACCAGAACGATGGGGACGTCGAGCGCCCTGGCTGCAAGGCGCGTCACCCGGTCAAAGGATTCCTCCGGTTTCGTGTCCAATAAACAGAGGTTGCACAAGGCGGCGAGGCGCTCGCCCTCGTCAACCGGAGTCGGCGGCACGAGCATCGTCGGCAGTTTTTTTGGATTTGCGCCCATTCTGTTCTTTACGGCCGCGCCGGGCGCGCCTTGAAGAGCCGTTTGCCGTTGAAACGCAAGAATGCGCGCATTTGCGCGGCCAATTCATTCTGCGCAATCGACTTTCTGCAGTATCCCCAGTGCCGGGTCAACCACTCATCGCGCCCCCGAACGCTTGCCGACGGCCTCGACCCGTTCCCGCCGTCCGGCATCGCCGAAACCCGAAGTGCCGCCGGCGCGGAACCGGACGCCCAAGCGCCCGGGTTAGGCGGCGCGCACATGGACTCGGGGCAGTACCCATCCAGACTCGCTGCCTAGAAGCGAACCTTCGATGAGGCGACGAAATCGACTTGCTCGATCCATGCAGCGCGACGGCGTGCAAGAGGCTCGCATCGTCTGCGGCTGGCGGTTGCGCACCACCGTGGTGCCGTCAAGAGCCTAGGGTTCGGAGATGCCTGCGAGTTCCCGCGGCGGTTGCTCCGGGTCCGTGTCTGCGTGCAAGACAACGCGGTCGCGCCCATCCTCCTTGGCACGATACATCGCCTTGTCGGCGGCCTGGAGGAGGGCTTGTGCATCGGCAACGTTCGAGCCCAGGGCGGCGCCACCAATGCTCACCGTGATGCGAATGGGCTGAGCCGCGATTCGCTCGACGCTGACCGCGACGCCCTGGTTTGCGATCCGCTCGCGGATGCGCTCCGCCAGAACACCGACCGCTTGCAACGGCGTATTCACGGCGATAATCACGAGTTCCTCGCCGCCATATCGGGCCGCGATGTCAGACTCGCGAACGGATTGCTGCACGAGCTTTGCGACGTTGGCGAGGACCAGATCGCCGACCGCATGGCCGTACACGTCGTTGACACGCTTGAAATGATCGATGTCGATGATCAGGACCGAGAGCGGCAAGTCATACCGCCGCGCGCGGTCCCATTCCTCTTGGAGACGCCGATCCATGTACCTCCGATTGAAGATTCCGAGGAGATGATCGGTGACGTTCTCGCTTTCGAGCAGGGCGATCCGGCGAATATCCGCAGCCGTCCGCAGGGAAAGGCGAACAGTCAGGTACACGAAGACCGCGCCCAGCAGAAAGATGCCGGGTACGATCCAATCGGCCACGGCGTCGGCGCGACCAGCGGAGGAAACGGCAAAGATCGTGTAGCCGACGGCGAACAGGACGATCAAACCCGAAAGCAGATGCCAGTTCCGGCGGATCGGGCCCGCAGGCAGCATGGCGATGAGCCGGCGTACGGAAACAAGCCCGCCAAGCAGGAGGCCGATACCCAGAATTACCGGGAAGATGGTGAGAAGACTCAACATGAAAGGCGATGGCAGATTTCGGAATTACGCCGCAATGGGGTTGATTCGTGTGCCGCCCCTTAATCTTTCACTTTTTAGCCTGCATAACGCCCGAATGATCTTGAGTTATCCGCCGCGTTTCTTGCCCACTTGTGAACGCCAGCGAGGCGGGGACAAGGTCATGTACGAGCCGCAAGCCTCGCGGCCGGAAAGATCGGATCGAGAAATGCGCGGAAATTCCTCTCGCTCCGATCTGTTCGCCAGAGCGGCGCTGCGCATGGTCCGGCGGTCCCCGGGCGGATGAGCTTGTTTAGCGGTTGGGACGCCCTGATTTGCCGGTTGTTTTGTACGACGGCGATTGAAACGCCAGTGCGGCTACGGTCTGCCGCGGAGAATATCCGACGTCTGTGTTCAAGGACGACTCGTGCCGGGTGCGCCAGATTGCGGAACGTTGCGAGCGTTCGACCGCATTCGAGCTTGCAGTGCATGACGGCGGTAGAGTTCCGCCCGAGCATCGAGATCAGTTCAACAACCGGGGCCTGAATTGCTGGAACACCATGGTCCTATAAGACTGGTCAGGTCACTAGCGCGTCTGAAGAAGTCTTTGCCACAGTTCAGTCGAGAGCAATTCTCAAAGGGGGTAATCGGACGCAGAAATAGCCGATGGAATTGACTCTCAAGAGCGCATATATAAAACATTCGGGACGTTATCTTGGATGTACGAGCAGGTGATGTCTTTCGCGTCTGAAGCTAGGATGCGACGCTGCGCCCCAATACCCGCGCAGAACGAGCACAACGGTCGCGCCAGACGATTTGGAGTGCGTGCGTCGAATGCCCTGGGAGAAATGGATGACTGAAACACTCGCTCACGGCGTCTCTAACGGCCAGCCACTGTATGAACTGCCGCGAACGAATCTGCAGATTGGATCGCGGCTGCAACTGATCGCAAAACGCTCCGGTCAGGCCCGGAACTACTTTGCGACTCTTATCGGATACATTGAAACGGAGGGCGTCCTTGTCAAGACTCCTCGCGAACACGGGCTAACGGTCCTTTTTCGAGAGGGGGAGCCTATTTCGGTCCGCGCGTTCACTGGCCTGCAAGTGTATTCCTTCGAAACCCACGTCAGTCGAATTCTCGTAACACCGTTTCACGGCCTGTATCTCGGGTTTCCCCGCGCCGTCACGGGGACGAGGTTACGCAAGTCGGATACGGGTCAAGCTCAGGATATCCGGTACGGCTTCAGTTCCTTGCCCGGTGAACCACCGAAAAACGACGCGATCTGTTTGAGCGACGTGAGCTGCGAGGCGGCCAGATCGAATCAGCGGGTTCATTGGGAGGTGTGGGCAATGAAATCGATCTTTCGTTCGCCTTCAACGTACCGCCAGGCGACGAGGATGTCCGCATTCAGACGCGGGCCATCATCCGAAACGTCAGGCAGCACACGGAAAGTCCTGCGCAGGGACACAACGCGCATTCCTACGGAGTCGAGTTTCTCAATCTCGACGAATCCGACGAAACCAAGCTGCGGAACCTGATATTCGAGACCATCGTCGGCGACATTCATTCGCTTGTGTAAGTGCGAGGACGCCGCAAATCGACTCGAGCTAAGGCGGTCTATTTCAACAGTCGCATGCTAGCCAAGCCATTGCACCTGCTGGACCTGCGTCATGGATGCTAAGTTGGATGCGTACCGCAATCAGCGTTAGCTTCACGCAGCGTTGCTTGGGCGCAATTCGCCAATCCGGGTGTACCCACAATTGCATCAAGCGTAGACCTTAGCAATCCGATTGCGGGTTCGCTAACGCATCCGACCCAGAAGCCTCAGGTCCGGTTACGAAATCGTTCTCCCAATGCTGGCGGATGTTCGGATATGGCCGATCGCGACGCCGATCGTCACCTTACGCTGAGCCGCTGGAAGGATGTCCCTTCAGAGGATCGAACGGCGGCAGCTGACCACCCGTAGCCGCATTCGTGCGTAAGAAGCGGACCTCGACGGCGCCGTCTTGATCGGGATTCTGGGCAGCAGGCACCCTCGGCCGATGATGCCGGGCCGCTGAGTTGCCTCGCCGGGTTGCGTTCGACTGATGCAGCAGCATCGCGACCCGCCGGGCCGTGCATTCTGAAAGCAAACGCGCGCACCGGGAACGAGGCCGGCGCGTTGACGCCGCCTCGTGGCCCGGACCGAACACCGCGACCGGCGCCTATCGGGCGTCGTCGAACTCCGACCAGCGCTGCGGCAGACCGCCCAGGTTCGGTGTGCCCCAACCGGTAGAAAGATCCCAGCCTACCGTCGCGTTGTAGCCGGGCACGCCCGCGTACGCGTTGTTGCCGATGGTCACGTCGTGCCCGAAGTGGGCAAACAGCCCCAGCCGGCCGAGCGCGTACAGCTTCGAGTTAAGAAAGCCGAGTGGCGCATGCCCATACTGGTTCAGGTCGGCCGTGATGCCGGCCCACTGTGGCGAGCCGCAACTCGTGCCACCGATGAGGTAATAGCCGGTGCCCGCGGGCCCGAGGAAACTCAGGTAGACGAGAACCGGCGAGCCGACGTCGTCGGCGTTGTAGGCAACGTCGGGGATGCCGCGATAGCCCCCGAGCTCCGCCTGGACCGCACGTGGCAAAGCGCGGTGCTGGTAGTCGGGCAGTGCAAAGACCTGGCTGATGCCCCCGCCCCCGGCGCCCGCGCCATATGCACTGTCATTCCATACGGATTCGAACTGGTAGTAGCCCATGGCGTCGGCGTACAGCGTCGTGCCGCCGACCGCGGTCACCAGCGGCGAGGAGGCCGGGAAATTGACGGTCGGGGAAGCGTAGTAGGTCACTTGATCCAGGCCCACGTTGGCCGAACCGGTATCCCCCGTGGAGGCGAACACGGTCACGTTTTCCCGGGCCGCGCGGGCGTACAAGGCCTGGTAGTTCGAAATCACCGTCATGCCCTGCACGCTGAACAGCGTGTTCTCCGTCGCCGCCCAGCTCTGCGAGATGATGCGCCCCAGCTTGTTGTCGAGCGCGTACTTTTCGAGCGCGAGAAACTCGGGCAGGCCCTGCACGCCTTCGGTTTCGGCCACCGGGCTGGTCAACAGTACGATGTTCGCGCCCGGCGCCATCGCATGCGCCCACTCGACGTCCAGCGTCGATTCGAACGCCCATCCGACCATCGTGTTATCCGTCGGATCAAACGGCACGGTACCCAGCGGCGCGAGCACGCGCAGCGACGGGGGGTCGGGCAAGCCGAAGTCGTGGTCGAATTGCTGCAGGTCGGCGGCGATCGTCGGGCTGCCGTTGAATCGATGATGACGATGGTTTCACCAGCCCCGTTGTAGCCGGCGGCGAGCAGCGCGTTCAACCCGTATGCGGTTCGTATCTGCTGGGGGCCAAAGCAGGGTACCCCGATTGCGGCGAGGCATTGCGCGTAGGTCGGCGCGCCTGGTTCGACTGACGAGACCTGCGCGCCGATGCGGATCGTCGGCGCAGCGCTCGCACTTGCGCAAACGGCCAGCAATGCGACCGCCGCGATGGCGACGCTCGTGGACACCAAGCCTCGGCGCCAAGCGCGTAGCTTCGTAACTCTCATGGGCTCTCCTCCTGGGAATGTGGGGACCGGACTCGTGGTCACTTCTTTTCGATTGTGAACGGATCGTATTCTCATTTGGCTCACCGGAGTCAGGTTTGCGCAGTGCAGCATATTTTTTCGGCAATTTTGGTCGCGCGCGCCCGTCATGAAGCGCGGCGCGACGGCCGAAGTGGGACGCGTCGAGCGCGGAACGGCGGCCGCACTTCATCGCGGCCCCACCCTTTACTGGCCGTCGGCCGTTGCGGGACCCGTCGTGCCCCGATCGCACCCAAGCCGACATCGCGGTCGCCACGGCCGTATCCCGGCCGGCATCAGGGGATATTTGATGCAACCCCCGGCAGCAAGGCGCCGCGCCTTGGTCGCGCGTCCCAGGCTCCTCGAGGAATCGCCGTCCGCAGATGTTTGCGACGGTCCGCAAACGAGTTCTTCCGCACTTGTGCGCAGTTGGCCCGGAGCCGCTGTCGATTTCAGTTTGTCTACAGGCCTTCCAAGACCACCGCGGTTCTGCGTGCCGATTTCTTGCTGATCGGAAGGATCTGCCGATACTCGGGCGAGTCCAGACACCGATTTGCGGTCTCCATATCCGGGAACCGGATGAGCACGAGCCGGGCGGGGGACCAAAGATCGGTCTCCCTGAGGGTCATGCGTCCACCACGGGCCAAGTATTCGCCGCCGAACCTCTCGATCAAGGGCCTGGCTTTCAACTTGTACTCTTCGTACAACGCTGCGTCATCCAGCTGGGTGTCTACGATGAGATAGGCTGCCATCCGCGACTCCGATCAAATGCCCGAACCCGATGATCGCATGCGATCGACCGATCGCCGAGCATCATCGCGAGCCAATCTTCATTAATCGCAAGAACGGCCGAGATGGCTGCTGCGGGCCGGTGGTGCCACGCATTTTTCTCGGGATTGGGCATCGCGCAGTATCCACTTTCCAAATGACCGAGATCCCCCATTCGACGCATAGAGGCCGCATGCCCAGAGCAAAGTCGACGCCCTTTGGCCGGTACGCTGCCATCATCGGCCGGACCCTACCGGCGTGCGGCGGCTTGCGCGATGCGCGGCGGCGCCTTCGGTCGGGCGTACATCCGCTCGAGGTACGAGCGCAGCTGCGGGAAGTCGTTGAGCAAGCCGACCTCGCCAGCCCAGTCGATCGCGAATGCCGCGACGCAATCGGCGGCGGTGATCGTATCGCCAACGATGAACTCGCGCCCCACCATGTGCTGATCCAGAACTCTTGCCATCTCGCCAAAATCCTCGCGCGCCAGCGCGATGTCAGCGGGCAAGCGTTTGCCTTCCGGATATAGAAAGCTGTGGCGCGCAATGCGCCACAGCGGCTGCTCGAGTTCCGTCATCGTGAACATCACCCAACGGTACACTTGTCCCCGCTGCGCCAAATCGGCGGGGAGCAATCCCTTGGCCGGATACTTCTCTGCCAGATACAAGACGATGGCGGCAGACTCGGTGAGCACCAGATCGTTATCGACCAGCACCGGCAGCTTGTGGGCGGGATTGAGTCGCAGAAATTCTGGTTTCAGATGCTCGCCGGCCTTGAGATTTACCGGTACGAATTCAAACTCGGCATCCAGCTCCCGCATTGCCCACAGCGCCCTCAGCCAGCGTGTTTGGCCCATTCCGTACAGCTTCATCATCGTGCGTTGCTCCTGTCAGAATCGTGCCGGCGTGATCTTACGCGCGATCGGAGCACCGACCGCAATGCACCGGGAGCGCTACGCATTGTCACGCTTGAATCGCGAATCGCGCAATATCCGACTTCGTGATGGTCTGGAGGATGGGTTGGACCCATAGCAGGAGGGTGCGCCGTTGCGTGACGGGCCGCTTTGTCGCCGGTCTGCTGCGGCGGCTTGCTAGGCGCCGGCCGGATGCCGCTGCACCTCATCGGACAACCGTTCGAGGTTTTGCTGGTTGGCCGGAACCACAATGTGTTCGATGCGGCGAGCAACCTCCGAGCTTTCGAATGTCTGCGACCAAGATACGAGCGTTCCCGCCACCGATGGCGTCAGGGCAATGGTCAAGCGAAATTTGGGTTCCGAAGCGTGCTCAACAACGACCCTGCGCGAGGGCTCGATTTGTGCAAACACATTTTCGTTCGGATAGCTCTTGCCGTCCGGTCCGTGCATGGTGAGGGACCAGCGGCCGCCATTTTTGAAGTCGCAGATGTGGAAAGTATTGGTGAAGCCAGCCGGCCCCCACCATCGCGCCAAGCGTTCCGGATGGCTGATTGCGGCATAGACTTGTTCGGCGGTGGCCGGGATTTCAAGGGATGCATCAAAGGTCGTCACGGGATCCTCCAAGCGTTTCGCTTTGCGTGTTCGTCGGCATTATGGACAGAGCAAACCTGTTCTGAAGCGGGAACACCCGGCACCGTCGGGTGCGTGATCTGCGCGCATCGACATCCATTGACCGTCCGCATGAGCCGCCATGGAACGGCTTGCGCGAAGGTTCGCAGTGGCCCTCGGACGATCGCGGGCATGCGGGTCCATCTGGCGGAGGGACGGATTCGGCGCCGTGCAATTGCCGCCATGTCCAACCTTCACGAACGCATGGTCTTCGGCCAGAGCCTCCAAGCGCCAATCGGCAGCTTCCATGGCCGGTCGACGGCTGCGAAGGCGAAGAACGGTACGCAAGTGTAAAAGAGTCCACCTGCCGCGTTGGCCGCGCAACACACACCCAACAGCGTTAGGCGATGACCGAATGAAGGCGACATCGGCATCCAGTGAATGCCGGCAATGGGAAGTGAAAAACTGGCGATCCAGCGGGATACTGCTAGCCAAGACCACACCAGCGCCATGGTGCGCGGCGTGCGTGTCCGCGCCGGGCGGTTCGACGGGTTGCGTTCAGAACACAGACCGGGTAGCTCCAGGCGGTCGAGGCAGGCCAGTGTCGACATGCGGGCGAGTGCGTGCCGCTGTTGGGCCACCGGCGGTTGCCGGCGACCCCATTGAACAAGCGTGGGGCGACCGTGGGCTGGGTCCCGACCGGTGCGGTGTCCGGGAGATGATCCCTTGCCTTCTTTTCTGCGTCGCGGCCCGCCAAGCACAGGGCGTGCGCCATCGATTGGGCGCCGGGGCCCGTCGTATCAGTTGGGCGCGGCGCGCCGGGTCACGCGCCAAATGACGTTGCCGACATCGTCGGCCACCAGCAGGGCGCCGGTGCGGTCGACCGCAACACCAACGGGCCTGCCGTAGGCCTGGCCGTCGGCGCTCAGAAAGCCGCTCAGAACATCCTCGGGCAGACCGGCGGGGTGGCCATCGGCGAAGGGAACGAAGATCACCTTGTATCCACTGCGCGGATTTCGGTTCCATGAACCATGCTGGCCGACGAAGGCGCCGCCCGCATACCTGTCCCCCAATGCGTTGGCCGAGTAGAAGGTCAGTCCGAGGGAAGCCGTGTGCGGGCCCAGCGCGTAGTCGGGCACGATGGCGCTCGCGACCAGGTCCGGCCGCCGCGGCTGGACGCGCTCATCGACGTGCTGGCCGTAGTAGCTGTACGGCCACCCATAGAATCCGCCGTCTCGAACGGATGTCATGTAGTCGGGGACAAGATCGCTACCGAGTTCGTCGCGCTCGTTGACCGCCACCCACAGCGCGCCGCTGTGCGGCTCCCAGGCGAGCCCGTTGGGATTGCGCAGCCCCGACGCGAAGATGCGGCTGTGACCGCTCGCCAGGTCGAACTCGTGGACCGCCGCGCGGCCAACCTCCTTGTCCATGCCGTCTTCGGCGATGTTGCTGGCCGACCCGACAGTTACGAAGAGGCGCGAACCGTCGCGACTAGCGATCAGATCCCGGGTCCAGTGGCCGCCGGGCCCGTCCGGAAGGTCAAGCACCTTGACACCGGGCGCGGCAATCTGCGTGTCGCCGGCGGAGTAGGGGAACCGGACGATCGCATCGGTGTTGGCGACGTATAGATTCGACCCCACCAGCGCCATGCCAAAAGGAGAGTGCAGTCCGCGCACAAGGACGCTGCGCGTCTGGGCCATGCCGTCGGCGCCGATGCCGCGCAGCAGCGTGATGCGATCGGCGCTCGGGGTCCCGGCGCCAGCCATCGTCATCACCCGCTTGCGGATCCAGCCCGCGATGCCGCCGTCGTCTTGGGCGGAGGAAGGGCCATTGCTTTCGGCAACCAGCACATCGCCGTTGGGCAGCACATAAAGCCAGCGCGGGTGATCGAGCCCGGTCGCATACGCGCTCACCGCCAGCCCCTGCGCCGCGGTCGGCGTCGCGCCGGCTGGCCAGCCGACTGCCCGGGCGATCTTGACCGTCGGGATCAGGGTGGTGTGCGGCGCCGGCAGGACGGGTTGGGGCCCGGTGCCGGAGCTGACCGGAAGCGTCGCCTCGTCCGCGCAGCCGGCAACGGCCATAGCAAGAAATGCGGCCACTGCGCGACCAGCGCACCGGGAAGCGACGGTCGGCGCCGGCGTCGCGTGGCTGGGTATGTGCCGAGGCATCATCGGTCGACCTCCGTTGGTGGATGGAGCATGGGCGCAAGCGCGGCCCGCTCCGGGTGCTGGCGCCCGAGCGCAGCGCCGCCGGATCTTGCTAGCATAGCCCGTGGATCTTGCCGCACGGACCGCGCCTCACCCGCATCCGCTTTTTCGCCCCGATCGTCAACGGCCATTGCGCAATGGCCAACGAGCTTGCCTGCCGGTGCCGGCCGGGGGCAGGACGCTTCAAAGAGGCCGTGGGGGCCCTGCGTCGAGCTGGGCTTAACCCCCGAGGCATCCGTGCTGCAGGCTAGCGGTAACGGTTCGCGGCCTGCAGCGCCGCCCGTCATGGCGGGCGTCGCGTCGACGATCGCGGCATGCTGCGCCGGACCATCACGGTGTGCGCCAGCGCCGCACGCGCGGGCGGGTCCGCCGGCGTCGCGACAGTTGCTTGGGCTGCAGCATCGATAGGTCGCACGATTGCCCGTGCGCACGGCACGGGCGCGGCAAGGACGCACAGTGGAGCGCATCCACGCCGGATCGGGGCCAATCGGCGAAACGGGCGGACGAAGCTGCGCGGGAGCTTCTGAGTCGATCGAGCGTCCCGCGCCCCAAGTGCCCGGGCGTCATTGCGATCTGGCGGCCCATGAAGCGGCTGAAATCGGTGGTCGTACGAAGACCCAGGTCGGTGGCGACCGGTTCCCTGGCGAATCCGGACCGCGGCCGCCGCCGGCCCGCTTCGTGCGTAAGGCGCTCACGGGCAAGTTGCCGCGGCGCTCGTTGCGGCGCGTTTCCCGGTCCAGCGCACGCAACGCGGGTTCCAACTCGGCCGTCGATTCGACCTCGCCGATCCGGCCGGCCACGAGCCGTCCCCCGATCAAGTGCGACAACTGTGCCAATTGCGCCCAGTCGCCCAGCCCGTCCTGGGTCAGCTCACCGGATCGCCAGGCGACATCGCCCGGCGCGCCGGCAGGGATCCGCAGAAAGAGTGCGTCTGCGACGGCCCACCCGCCAATTTGACCCAAGGCAACCCTTGCCGCAGGAGCGCCTCTTGGATGTCCTGGTCGCGGGGCCGGCGGGACCAAGGATCGTCCGGCGACGGGTCGCGCTGCGGTGACGTCAACTCGCGGAGCCAACGAGGCCCAACGCAGGGACGCTCACCGGCCATCTCCGGGTCAACAGGGCAGGAATGTCGGCGGCCAGAACGGGCTTGCTGAAGTAGTATCCCTGCAACATATCGCAGGCCATTTGCGTCAAGAGTCTTGCTTGTTCGAGCGTTTCCACGCCCTCGGCCGTCACGCGAAATCCGAGGCTCTTGGCCATGGAAAGAATCGCCCGCACGATGGCATGATCCTCCGCGTTGTTCGGCAGCCCATTGACGAAGCTGCGATCCACCTTCAGGTTGTTGAGCGGCATGCGCTTGAGGTAGTTCATCGAGGAATAGCCGGTGCCAAAATCGTCCAAGGCGATCCACACCCCGGCATCACGCAGCGCGTGCAGCGTTGCCAGGGTCTGGCCGTCGTCTTGCATCACGGCGCTTTCCGTGATCTCCAGTTCCAGAAGGTCGGCGCGCAGCCCGCTTTGCGCCAGAACCTCGCGAACCATCTGCAGCAGGTTCGGGCTCTTGAACTGCAATGGGGACAAATTGACCGCAGTGCGTAAGGGCATTCCCGCCCGCTGCCACCGGGCGCCTTCGGCGCAGGCGGCGCGCAGCACCCATTCTCCGATGGGCACGATCAGGCCGCTTTGCTCGGCAAGCGGTATGAAGTCCAGCGGCGAAATCATTCCCTCCTCGGGATGCTCCCATCGAATCAGGGCCTCGACCGACGTAATGCGCCCCCGCTTGGCGTCGAACTGGGGCTGATACAGCAGGCGAAACTCGCTGCGCTCCAATGCGTGGCGCAGACTGCTTGCCAGACTCAACCGCCGCACCGCCTTCTGCGTGAGCGACGCACTGTAGAACTGGCAGTTGTCGCGGCCCTGTTCCTTTGCGTGGTACATGGCCGTGTCCGCGTGCTTGAGCAGCTCCATGGCGCTTTTGCCGTCGTTTGGGTACAGCGCGATGCCGATGCTCACCGTCAGCTGCACTTCGCGATCTTCCAGAACGAACGGCTGGCGCATCAATTCCAGGAGCCGATTCGCGACTACCCAGACATTCTCGGGTTGAGAAATGCCTTGCAGAAGCGCCGTGAACTCGTCGCCGCCGAGGCGGGCCAGCGAAAAGTCGGCGACCCCGACGATGGCGCGCGAAACCACATCGGAAGTGCGCAGTCCCTCCCGCAATCGATCCGCCATGAGCTTCAGGCACAGGTCTCCGCTGTTGTGTCCGAGCGTGTCGTTGATGTTCTTGAATCCATCCAGATCCAGGAACAACACGCCCAGCTTTCCGCCACCGCGCTCCGCACGGCCGATTTCGCGATCTACCCGGTCGAGGAATGACTGTCGGTTGGGTAGATCGGTCAGACCATCAAAATGGGCAAGCCGCCGAATGCGCTCCTCGGCGTTGCGCCGTTCGGTGATGTCGCGGGAAAGAACGATGAAGTGCGGCTTCTGTCCGGAGACCATGGTCTTGCGCGAAACGGAAAGCTCGAACCAGAATGTACCGTGCGCGAGTTGCAGTTCGATCTGCTTGCCGATGGACACGCCATCCTTCCTTGCCGCTTCCAATGCCGACATGCAGACCTGCGCAACAGCGGGCGGCAGTATCTCGGCGACCGTCTTGCCGAGGAAGACTTCCGGCGGCGCAGCCAGCAGATCCGTGCGCGGCGAATGGTAGGAAACGTAGCGACCGTCGTCGTCGAGCTCGAACAACAGGTCCGGAATGGCCTCCAAGATCGCGGCATTGCGCGCGACCTCGTCCACAAGCTTCGCGTCTCGCTCCTGGATCTGCGCCAGCATCCCGTTGGCGGCGTCGATCAGCTCGCCGATTTGATCTTGGTGCGGCGCCGGAGCCAGTCGTGCCGAAAGGTCGTGCGAGCCTCCGATACGCACGAGTTCCTCGCTCGCCACCTCGATTGGGCGTAGCAGCCGCCGTTGGATGAAGAATAGTGCCAAACCGCTCAGAAACACACCGAACACGGCGGTCGACCAGAGCAGCGTGCGCGAGGAACGCATCGCGGTGGCATGCACCACCCGGGGAATCGAAACCGTTACTTCCAGTTCGCTTTGCTCGTCGAGCGCTCCCAAGCAAAACTGCGCCGCAAGCGCGGTGTCGTCCTGTACCAAGACTTGCGTATCGTCGTACTCAAGGGGACTGTGGACCGCCGGAAGACCTCCGGGCGGGATCGGTCGAACAAGAAGCGCAACGTCAGAGGCAACCGTATCCGTGGCCGACTGCAGGAACGCCTCGTCCAACTGGCTGATCAACACCAGGACACCGGCCGGCGGCCCCCCGCCATCGGAACGAAGGATCGGCGCGGCGCCCCACGTGTAGTTCATTGCGCCAAACCGGGCAAACCCGCCCTGGTCCGAAATCACCGTCAGGTGCGAGCCGATTGCCCCTTGCCGTGAAAGCGCTTTGCGAAAGTCTGCTCTAGCCGGAACATATCGATGTTGCGTCGTGTCGTACTGCTGCGCATCGACCAGTCGACCATCGACGCCAACGAACCCGAATCCCGCAATGTGCACTTCGGCGTAACTCTTGGCCCCAAATTCATGTTGCGGGTGGGTGGGGTTCTTCCCGAGCATAAAGGCGTAGCCTTCGTCCCAGGCCCCGTTATCGGCCGCATTGCGTCTTAGAAAGTCGGTCCGATCGTGCAAGATCGCCTGCGCATGACGCGCCCGCGCCAAGACGTCGGCGCGCTCTGCCGATTCGAAGCTCGCGCCATACAGCCAGCGTGCGCTCAACCACTGCAAGAGTCCCAGCGCGACGAACGCGAGCAGTAGCACACTAACCGTTATCGTTCTGAGGTCGGATCGAATGGCGCGGCGTGCATCCATCTTGTACTGGGGCTCTTCGAATAGGGTGCGCGTTCATAGTTCGGAATTTGGCAAGGCTTCTTTACCCCGGCTGCGCAATTCACTTGACGCGCTTCAAGCCGATAAGAGAAAGATTGAACTTGCGATGTGCTCCTATTTCGTTGATCGGCAAGGGCGCCGATGGCTCTGGGCTCCGCGGCGGCCAGCCTGGCGGTGGCGGTCCTCGCGGGTGCGCTTGCACGCGCTGCGCGATGCCGGGGCGTCCCGGCATCGCCAGGCGGGCGCGTCGGCTGACGAGCTCAAGGGCCCGCTAGGGTGGAAGGCGTGCAGCCATCGTTGACTGGTACGCCAGATTTGCGAAGCAGAGCCCGGTTGCGGCGGCTTCGCGGCTCCAAAGCGGGTGGCTCGTGGACCAAGCGGTGCCATTTGCATCAAGTCTTACTCACGACGCAGAAGCGAAATGGGCCTCGACACGGGCAAAGCCTTTGATCTTTTGGCTCCTCGACCTGGACTTGGACCAGCGGGCTGCGCCTGGGCAGCGGATATAAGATATCGATTCGTAAAGTGTTTTGTCATCTTCGATCGCCCAGGCGTGGCCAAACCCGCCAATGGCACCGGCGCGCGTGCTTGGGGCAATCGAGTCGTTACCAGGGTCGGTTTTGCGACCTGCGACGTTGCTGCTTTGGATCCGAACCGGTGCGACAAGTTGATGGGCACTGCCCCTGCAAATGGCGGGACCGGGACGTCGAAAATTCTCCGACAGCCTCGGCAAGGTCCTAAGAACGGTCGTAGGCGCAGCGCAGGTTTGCAGGCCTGGGCGAGGGCCGGCCAACACCCGCGCATGGCTGTCGTCCGGGCTTAGGCACGGCGCGCATGCTGCGCGCGCGGGCGCTTTCTGGTGCGGCGGGTGCAGAGGCACAGATACCGTGCACCGCAGTGGCCAATAAAAAACCAAGGTAAAACAGTCACTTGGGCTTGTTATCCCTGGCTTCTCGACCTGGACTCGAAGCAGGTGTCGCGGATCGACGGCCGACATGACGCACTGATTCTTAGCGCCTTTGGTCCGCCCTCCATCGCCAGCCCTGGCCGAAGCCCGCCACTTTCGTCAGAACACCTTTCGTCGACCGCCAAACTCGCGGCCATCGGTTCGCAACCGCCTTCGGGTTTCGCGGGAGTCCGCTGGCGGCCGGGAGCGGCCGCTTGCGCCATCCCGACGTCTCGTAGCTAGTCGAGAACGTCAAATGCGGGCAGGCCCCCAGATCCGGTCAGGCAGTGCCAAAGATATACCGCGAGTCCCAGGTCGCCGGTCCACAGCGAGCATCGCCGGCGCCCATGCTGATTTCGCGCGCGTTCGCTTTGAGCGATTGCGTGCATCGCAAAAGAGCGCGCACGTGCCAGCCAAATTGGGTCGCCGGTGCGCTGGTGGAGCTTGAGGAAGGCATAGCCATTGCCCGCCGTACCATGGCAAACGCCAGGACCTTTGGCCACCGGACCAGCCTTCCATACTGCATTTCCAGCCTTGACCAGAATCTCATCCATGTCGACCGACCGCTTGACCGGAAAATCGGCGAGACCCGTAACGATGCCAGGTGCGCCGTGGCACCACTGGACGAGCATCTGCGTACGGCCAGGTCGTGGTACTCCGACGCTCTGCGGCCAGTTGGCACCATCGCCCTCGAACACAGCGGTCGCGCGTAGCGTCTCCAAGCAGCGGTCGTAGAGCGCCTCGCGGCGATTGGCAGGTAGCAATGCTGCGCCGCGAAGCAGGGCGTAGGCGTTGCCCGCGAATCCGTGGCCGGCGCCGAGTAGCTGCACGATGCTGCCATAGAGATCTTGCGTCCACAGGTGGCAATGGGCGTTCTTGCTCGGAAGCCACGTCTGCCACAGTTGCTCGACGTTCTCCAGGTAGAGTTCGCGCCAGCGCGATTCCGCTGTCCAGCCCAGCATGTGCAGGGCGCCGACCATGGTGCCCGGCGCCGCCCAAAGCGCCTCGTTGGTTGGGTTCGAAATGTTGTTGGCGATCGTCGCATATAACCGATCTGCCGCTTCGCGCGAGGCGGTCATGCGCCACTGAACGAGCTGGATACCCGCCTCTCCCAAGAAGTACGACGGCACCGCTTGGCCCATGTCCGGTTCCGCAACGTAGGACGCGTAGACCCGATCGATCAGAAGGGCCGGCTGTATGCGCAGCGAGACGGCGCCGACTCGCTCCAGATACCACATCGCCCAGAGTACCCCCGACGCCCCCAGGTAAATGGACTTGTGCGGCGGCGCGGGATCTTTCCCTTCATCGAGCGGGTGCCAGGGCCACGTGGTGTCAGCGCCCTGTGTCGCCTCAATCTCCTCGACGATGGCGCAAATGGCAGCGCGGGCTTGCGCGGCGTCCCAGTCGAGGTTGAGCAACGATTCGTGTCGGGAGGGTTCGAACAGCATGGTGTCGCTCACGAAGTTGCCAGGGTCCAACCGCGGGTAGTCGCGATCATAAGCCGGTCGAAGATCGCGCGCGCCTGCATCGAAATGCCAGGGCGATACGGCGCAAACGGCCGCTTCTGACCGCGTCCGACATTTTGCGGAGTGGTCGCGATCCCTCGACCAAGGGTCGAAGCGCATTGCACACCCGTCCTTAGCGGTCAAGATTCCCGGTTACGAGCGCGGACCGGAGCACCCCGTACCGCCGCAACCAGACCCATTTCTTCTCGATGCAACCCGTAACGGCCATACGGTGGCAGAGCTTGCCCGCCCGACAGCCGCCATTTGCAGCATCACCGCGACAGCGCTGCCACATAAGCTTTCGTTCGATGCCAGCTAGCAGCCGTTCGCCCTGGATCCATGGGCGGACCGCGTCGGAGGCACCTTACGCGGGCGGGAACGTCCGGCAAGGCAGCCCGCAAGCATGATGGAGAAGACCGCAGGACGACGTTGACGATGCCGGCATGCGCGGCCACCATAACGCATCGTCGCCAATACCCAACTAGGCGGCGGACTCGTTGGAAAGGCCTGGCCCGCTCTGCAATGGGTGGTCAAGGGCGCCGTTCAGAGCTTTCAAGGGGGTCTCATGGCTGAGAGCGACAAGGTGTTCGCGGGCTCGATCCCGAAGTTCTACGATACGCTGATGGTCCCCCTGATCTTCGAGGCCTATGCCGCCCACCTGGCGGAACTTGTCGCTGGCTTCTCGCCCGGCTCGGTGCTTGAAACGGCGGCCGGCAGCGGCGTGGTCACGCGGGCGCTTGCGCCAAGACTTGGCGCCGACGCGTGCTACGTGGTGACCGACCTCAACCAGCCCATGCTCGACTATGCCGCCACCCGGCAGGGGATCCGATAGCCGTATCGAATGGCGGCAGGCGGACGCGCTCGACCTGCCGTTCGAAGATGCCTCGTTCGACGTCGTTTGCTGCCAGTTCGGCGCGATGTTTTTTCCCGACCGGGTCGCCGGCTATGCCGAGGCGCGTCGCGTGCTGAGGTCAGGCGGGCGCTTTGTCTTCAGTGTCTGGGACCGCATCGAAGAGAACGCCTTTGCCGACGACGTCACCAACGCCGTCGCCGCGGTGTTTCCGCACGACCCTCCGCGATTTCTCGCCCGCACGCCGCATGGCTATCACGATATCGCACTGATCCGCGAGGAATTGAGCCGCGCAGGGTTCGCCGACATCGAGATCGAGACGCGCGAGCAGGTGAGTCGCGCGCCCTCGGCACGCGCCGCCGCCACCGCCTATTGCCAGGGAACGCCGCTGCGCAACGAAATCGAGGCGCGCGACGCCAGCTTGCTTCAGCTCGCTACGGACCGCGCGACGGAGGCGATCGCCAGCCGCCATGGCGAAGGCCCGGTGGCCGGCAAAATTCAGGCGCATGTGATCGTGGCGGCCGGGTAGCGGAGTCCCGGCGCAAAGTTGTTGCAAGCCCGACCGGCAATTGCGATACGCGCGGGCATCTGAGGCGAGGTGCGCCTTTGCCCGTGCGCACCAGAAAGCAGCCTGCCAAGACGAATCTCCCCGAGCCTGTGTTCTCGGGCACCCAGCCGACGCACGCGGCATCGCGGCAACTACGGCCTCGTGGGACGCCGGGAAGCCGCCTGCGGCCAGCGACAGAAACTGGCCGGGTCCGACTGATTGCCGGATGGTGGTGATCCGTCGGCCGCACGGCGCGAAGGGTTGCATACCGGTCACCCGCGGTCAAGATGACCGCTCACGAGTGGGCACCGGACTTAGCCTCGCGCGGCCGTAAGCCGTAGCTCATCTTCCCACGCGATCCAAACGAGACCGTCGCGAACGACTGCTTTGTGGTGCCGTCAATTCCCTAGCCGGAGTTCGCCGCCCACGGACCGAGGCTGGCCACGCGTGCCCGGGGGAATCTACGCAGTCGGACCAGTGGTCATGGCCGACCGCGCGCCCTCGGCAGAACCGCCATGGGGTTCGCCTAGGTAAACCTTCCTCAACTTCAGGAATGGAGCCTCGATGAGGCGATAGCTGAGGTGACCGATTGGCATCATCAAGAGAAAGCAAACCAGCGACCAGAAACATGCCACGTAAAAATTCGATAGGTTCATGATGGAGTCGTTCACGAATCGGGCCGCTTGAAAGACAAAAAAGAAGTGAAGCAGATATATGGAATAGGAATATTCCCCTATGCGGCCGATAAAACCGGACAGACCACTGCGTGAAGGACGAAACGTTGATTCATACCAGGCGATTGCGACTGCGTAGGCAACGCCTTCGAGCGTCGGCAAGAAGACCCAAACGACGCTCGATGACGCGTAGGTGAGGTCTTGAGCGAAGACGCCCTTCAAATCGAACCAAACATAGAGGATGACAAATCCCGCCATCGTTGCACCGGCAACAAGATGGCGACCGGCGAGGTTTGCGCGAAATTGGCAAAGAACCATTCCAAGTGCGAATTGATCGATTCTCCCGACGATCGACCAGTACGAGAGGGACTGAATCTCTCCGGTTTCGCGGTAGATCAGTGCGCGCAAAAGGAGCGCGACGGCCACAATCAATAGCGGCAGCGCCCTGGATCTCCGGACCATCCAAAGAAAAAGTGGCAGCACTAGGTAGTAGTGAAACTCCGCCGTGATCGACCATCCTCCATTCGGCAGGGTCGGCAGCAATAGGCCTTTGGCGATCGAGCCGGCATATTCATAAAGATTTTCACCGGCAAGATACTTGCCGACACCAACGATCAGTATCACGACCACGAGCAGCGGGCAAAGACGCAGCACCCGGTTCCAGACGAACGCCTTGTACCGTATGGTTCCGCTTTCGAGCAATCTTGCAAACAGGTACCCGCTGAGCGTCATGAATAGCGCCACGCCCGTATGACCCTCATTCAATATGCAAAGGGGGGAAACCGACGGAACATAGTCGAACGGCACGGGAAAGCCGGACGTTCCGTGGGTAAAGTGCCAGGCAAACACCAAAAAGGCCGCGACGGCCCGGACATGGTCAAGGGCGATGAAGTGTTCGCCGGAGGTGGATTTCACTGCTTGAAGGTGGTTTGCGAGGCTTTACTGGCTCGGACTTTCGCAGGCACGAAGCCTTTCCGCTGAGCCTGCGCCGGGACAATGTCGCGTCGCGCGGAGGACGCTGGGGCTACTGGATGCGCGGCTGTTCAATGCAACTCCCCTGGGGCTACGCCAACGCCACCACCGACGATGTTGTAATTGTCCCGCACATGACCTGCGCCGCACCTAATAAGTAACCCACGAACAATGGGCCAATCTTTCCCCAACGAGTACCCAAGCTTCAACTCTCCCGTTCCCAATCGGCGAATGCCACCTTTGCTGGCGGGCATCTTGGTGCCTCGGATAACGGCTCGTGGCCGGGTCCGACATATTGCGGGATGGTCGCGATCCCTCGGCCGCGCCTCGCAAAGGGTTGCATACCGGCCATCCGCGGTCAAGATGGCTGCTCACGAGTGGGCACCGGACTCAGCCTGGCACCGCCGTAAGCCGTAGCTCATCTTCCCACGCGATCCAAAGCGGTCGCCAACGACGTCAGGCCGCGGACATACAAAAAGATGGAAGCTCAAGGGCTTGGACCCAACCCACCGGGGCGAGGGCGAAGTGCTCAGCCTGAGCAACGCATGCGCCGCTAGAACTCAACTTTCAGGGAGCCGGTGATCATCCGCGGATCCCCATACAGGCGGTAGTCGAAGCCATAGGTCTGCCCGGCGTAGGCGTAGGTCGTTCCGGGGCCAGGATTGTTCAGGAAGATGTAGCTGAAGTAGCGTCGATTGAATAGGTTGGTCACATTGAGCTGCATGCTGACCTTGGCCCGTTGCACCTGTAGCCGGTAGGCGGCCATCAGGTCGACGAGTGTGCGCGATTGGATCTGGGTATAGTCGCTCGCCGACTGAACCGGCGCGCCGGTGTAGTTGAACGGGGGCTGCACGCCCTGGTAGTTGACGCCCCCGCCGATCCGCCAGCCGCGGGGCGCGTGTGGCGCGAAATCGTAAGTCGTCCAGAGGTTGGCCGAGACGCGTGGCGTCTCGAACCACTGCGTGCCGACGGGATTGTTCGGGTCGTTGGAGCTGACGACCTGGGCGTCATCGTTGGAGTAGTTCAGGATGACATCCCAGCCGGGACGTACCTCGCCCTGCAGGTCGAGCTCCACGCCCTTGCTGCGCACCTCGCCCGTGACGACGTAGAAGTTCGGATTGGCCGGATTTTGCTCCGCGATGTTGGTCTTGTGCAGGTCGTAGAGCGCGATGGTCGAACTCAACCTCCCCCCAAGTAGGTCGAACTTGGCGCCGATTTCGCGCTGTATGCCGCTCGTCGGCGGCACGAGCTGTGTCGGCGACTCCAGGGCGCCGTTGCTCGGACCCCAGTTCTCGGCGAAATTGGCGTACAGGCTCATCCAATCCCGCGGTCGCCACAACAGGCCCGCGCGCGGCGTCCACGCCGTGTCGTTGAGCGGCAGCCCGGTGTAGGGCCCCTGGCCGAAGCTGATGAGCTCGTCCTGGTTGACGTGCTGGAAACGCACGCCCGCGAGCGCGAAGAGGTGCCCCGGCATTTCGGCCTGGTCCTGCAGGTAGGCCCCGATGCTGTCGGTGGGCCCGGTCGTGCCGAGCAGGGGTGTGGCCGGGGCAAGGGGCGTGCCCGGGTGGACCGGAGCGAAAAGGGAGATGATCGAGTCGACGCTGGGATCGGGCGCGTACGACGGATTGGTCTGACTCAAGAACGTCGTGTTGACGAACTTGTACCAGTCGGCGCCCAGCAGGACCGTGTGCTTCACCGCGCCCGTGGCGAAATGCCCGAGCAGGTCGATGGCCGTCGCGAGCGTGCGGTTGTGGGTGTCGTCGGGCGAGGCGAAGCGGTAGACGCCGGGCGGGCCGCCCGGTTGGGACGGATCGAGCGGGCCGATGCCGTCGACCTCCATCTGAGGTCCGGTGTAATGCACGACACTAACCAGGGCCTGCTGGCGCACCGACCAGCGGTCGTCGAAGCGGTGGGACCAGTTCAATCCGACGAGGTCGGTGAGTTCGCGTTCGGCGGAGCGTTCGCCGTAGTTGAGCGAGGGCTCGCCATAGACCGGCACCCACTGCCCGTTGCCCAGCTGCACGAGCGGGGTGCCGCCGTAGTTGCCGTTGAAGTTGGCGTCCTTGTGCTCGTACTCCAGCGTCACCTGCGTGTCGGGGGAGGCGATGAACTTGAGCACCGGGGCGACGAAAAGATCGCGCCGCAAACCCAGGTCTAGGATCGATTCGCTGTGCAAGTACGAGGCGTCGATGCGGTAAAGCAGGGCGTCGCCCAAGCCGACCGGCCCGGTCGCGCCCAGGCTCTCGCGGTACATCGAATACGAGCCAGCCTGCTGCTCGAAGTACGCGCCGGGCACGGCCTGCGGCTGCTTGGTGACGACGTTGACCACGCCGCCGGGCTCCACGGCGCCGTAGAGGATGGCCGCGGGGCCCTTGAGGACCTCGATGCGATCGACATTGGCGAGCTGCTGCGTGAAGAGCTCGGTGTCGCCACCGAAACTATCGACGCGCATACCGTTGCGCAGATGCGAATCGGTCGTGAAGCCGCGCATCGTCACCGTGCCGAAGGCATTGCCGAAGCCGTTGTTTCCACCCGAGGAGACCGTGACGCCGCTAACGTTCTTGAGCGCCTGGTCGATGCTGATGACCTGCTGATCGAGCAGCACCTGCTGTGGCACGACCTGGATGTTCAGAGGTGTCTCCATCAGCGGGGTGTCGGTCTTTGTTGCCGTGCTCGCGCCCGGCACGCGGTACTCGCTCTTCTCGTATGGGGCGGTAACTTCCACCGTGGGCAGCTGTAGCGCATCCGCGTCCGCCGCGGCGGCCGCTGGCGAACTGACGAGTCCGACGAGCAAGCCAAACGGCGAGAGCGTCGCGCCGATCGCGCACTCCGTCGCCGCAGCCCGCACATTTGTCCTCGCCATCTGCCCTCCGCGTGTTCACTGTTTCAGCGTGGGCGCGATGATAGGGCCGCATGGGTCGCCATAGACGCGGTGCGGCAATATGTCGCAGGCGGCGCGGCCCCACGGGCCGCCGACCGTGCGCTGGTCAGTGCAATGGGGTAACGGCCTGCGCGCGAAGGCGCCGCGCCTCGTAGCGCCGCGCGCCGCGCTTCTTGAGCCAAAGATAGAGCCCGGTGACGGACAATGCTGTGACGGCGATCCCCGCGAAGCACACGAGGATCCGGTAGGCGAGCAGGTCGTGCACGTCGGCGAAGTGCAGCGCGCGCAGCCAATTGCCAGCGGTATTGCCGGCGTGCTCGCCGCTGGGAAGCTCGACGTCGACCAGTGCACCGGTGTCGGCATCAAGCCACAAGGACGTCGTCCAGGCACGGGCCTGGATGTTGCGATCGCTCGTGACTGCGTACGCATACACGCCGATGTCCGCCAGGTAAGCCATGCCATAGGGGCGGCCCACATGCAAATGGTTGCGCACCGCTGCTTCCTGCATCCAGTGCTGCCCGGCGTCCTGCGCGGCGCCCCAGTCCAGGCGCGGGTGGTGGTTGGGCACCCGCGCCCGCAGCAGTTCGCTGTAGAGGTCCGACTCGGAGCGAAAATCGAACAACCGCGCGGTCACCGGCGCGTAGACCTCTTCGGGGAGCGTGAACATCACGCTCGACCAGGCGAGGACGAAGAGCAGGGGCCACAGCCACAGACTCAGGCTGCGATGCAAGTCGAAGTTCCGGCGCACGGGTCCCGCTTGTGGCTTGATGCGCCAGGCCAGTGCCCATCGGGGCAGGAAGCGTGCCAGGGTCGTGGGGCAGGTGAGGAACAGCCCGAGGAAACAATCGAAGGTCCAGGCCACGGCGACGACGCCCAGGATCCAGGTCCCAGACTGGCCGGCCAACAGGTCCAGATGCAGGTGGAAGACGAACGGCACGAGGTTGGCGCGGCCCTCGGAGAGGTCGCCGTCGCGGCGCCGCCCCAATTCCTTGCCGGTCCAGGGATCAAGGAATAGCCGGTCGTAGTCGAGCGTGCGCATCTCGCCACTGACTTGCTGCCGGGCGGAGTGGATGTGGAAGACAGCCTGCCGGGCCTCAACGGAAAAGTAGCCGATCTCGGCCTCGGGCGCGGCCTGCTCGGCCGCACGCGCGAGCGCTGCCAGCGCCAGCGGCGCCTGCTGCGGTCTGGGCCTAGCGAAGAACTCCGGCGCGAGCCACTGCTCGAGCGGTTCGCGGAAGACGAGGATACTGCCCGTCAGACCCTCGAGCATTAGGAAGGCCGCCATCGCTAGTCCCAGCCAGCGATGCAGCCAAACACAGACGCGCCGGAACATGGAACCGCTTCGACTTTCCGGTGGTTGCGGTAACGTGCCGCGAGAGCTGCATTGTCTCCGGTCAGCGACGCAGGATCCAGCAAGGCGCCTGCGACAAATTGCCGCACTCAGCGGCAAGATTTTGCCGCTAATGGGTGTCCGCTCCGGAGAGAACTGAAGGGGCCCCAGCTTTGTCCCGTGGCCGTGACCGCCGTGCGGTGACGGCCGCTGCGCTATGTTGCCAAGGGCCGGAACGGGGCGCAAGGGAGACGTCCGACGGTCCAGCGACTGCTACCGAGGAAATTGTGGACCTAGCCGGCCAACCCCATCACCGGACGCTTCGCGGCGGACCCGAAGGCGACATCCTGGCCGTCGAAAGCCGGTCGTTCCCCTTGTCAAATTGTTCCAGTTGCCTTCGAGGCTGGTTCGGCCGCCTCGCCATCCGCCATCGCGGCTTGCGATATATGCCGCAAAGTAAACAATCCAACCAGATCGCCTGTCGTGTGAAACGCCATAGCGGCGACCAGCCCCAAAGTCGTATAGATAAACCCGAGCAGGAGACTGACGAGAAATACGAATCCGGCGTACCAAATGGTTCCGGCGGTAATGGAGCGATATTGGCTTGGTTGAATGTGCAGCAAGGAGAATATTGCACTGGTCAGCCACAGACCCAGCAGCGGCTGGATCGCTCCGCGAAACAAAATCTCCTCACCGGTCCCAGCAACCAGGCTGATCCAAATTGGATTCAATCCCCGAAGGTCGAGCATGCGTGAGCGCACGATGCAATGTTCGCGGAGTCGGGAAAAGACCGGCAGTCGCAGAGCAGCGGTGACAACGGGTACCGAAAAGATCAATCCGATGGCCGCACCCAAGACCACTTGGTTCGCTAGCGGGGCACCATCCCCCAAAGCGGAAGCGAGAGAGCGCGAACCGAATACGGCGTTGATGCCGAAGGCCAGCCCCAGTGACAGAACAAAGGTCAATGCCACCGTCTTCATGCCACGGGACTAAACCGCTATCGCGGTAGCCCTACGTTTGGGCGCTCGTTAGTATCGAACAGTCAGCCGGCTCAGGGCTGAGGCACTAAGACTCTGTTTTGTATGTTGGCGACGAGGCAATGGGCCTCGTCACCGACAGGAGCAGAGTCATGGGCCAAGACACTTCCCAGAAGGTATCCCCGTTGCGGTTGCGCATGATCGAAGACATGCGCATGCGCAAGCTCGAGCGCAAGACGCAGGAGACGTACATCCGCGGCGTGTGCCGCTTGTCCGAGTACCTCAAGCGCTCACCGCTGACGGCCACCGCCGAGGACCTGCGGCGGTTCCAATTGCATCTGGTCGAGGCTGGCGTATCGCCGATCACGCTCAACGCGACGCTCACGGCGGTCAAGTTCCTGTTCACGGTCACGCTGGATCGGCCCTACGTGGTGGCCAAGCTGCGGCGTGTGCCGGTGGCGCAGAAGCTGCCGGTGGTGCTCAGCCGCGAGGAGGTGGCGCTGCTGATCGAATCGGCGGCAAACTTGAAAGTGAAGACGGCACTGACGCTTGCCTACGGCGCTGGGTTGCGCGCTGGCGAGGTCGTGGCATTGAAGACTGGGGACGTGGACAGCAGCCGCATGGTGCTTCGCATCGAGCAGGCCAAGGGAAGGAAGGATCGCTACGCGATGCTCTCACCCCTGATGCTCGAACGGCTGCGGGGCTGGTGGCGCTACGCCAAGAGCCAGGACCAAGTGATCGACGGCGGCTGGCTGTTCCCGGGCCAGGACCGGGTCAACCCGATGTTGACGCGCCAGCTCAACCGCTGGATCCACGAGGCCGCCGGTGCCGCCGGCCTGGACAAGCGTGTGTCGATGCACAGTCTGCGGCACGCCTTCGCCACGCACCTTCTGGAACAGAAGGAGGATATCCGCGTCATCCAGGTGCTGCTCGGGCACAAGAAGATCGACACCACGACGGTTTATACGCACGTGGCCACCGAGGTGCTGCGGGGCGTCGTCAGTCCTATCGAGAATCCGCACACGATCTAGGGGCACGCCGTGCGCCCCGTCTTGGAGGTTGCGGATATCTTCCGCGCCGCCGGGCCGGCATATCGATCCGAGCAGCAGGGTCACGTCTCATTGGCCCAGCTCAAGGTCATGTCGGCCATCGAACAGTGCCGCAGCGGCGCGCTGGGCGGCCATGTGCTGCGCTGCACCGGCTGCGACGAGCCGCAGGTCGCGTACAACTCCTGTCGCAACCGGCACTGCCCCAAGTGTCAGGGCAGCGCTGCGTTGCGCTGGCTCGACGATCGCCAGGCCGATCTGCTGCCGGTGCAGTACTTCCACGTCGTGTTCACGCTGCCCGCGCCGATCAGCGCCATCGGGTATTACAACAAGGCGATCGTCTACGGGCTGCTGTTTGACATCGCCGCCGAAGTGCTGCGCACGATTGCCGCCGACCCCAAGCACCTGGGAGCGCGGATCGGCGCCACGCTGGTGCTGCACACCTGGGGCTCGGCGCTCACGCACCACCCGCACGTGCACGGCATCGTGCCCGGCGGCGGGCTGGCGGTCGATTCGGATACCTGGGTGTCGTGCCGACCGGGCTTCTTCCTGCCGGTGCGGGTGCTCTCTCGGTTGTTCCGGCGTCGGTTCCTCGAAGAGCTGACCGCGGCCCACGATGCGGGAGAGTTGCGCTTCTTCGGCGAGTACCAGGACCTGGCCGATCCGGCCTTGTTTCGGCAATGGCTCGCGCCGCTACGCAGCTGCGAGTGGGTCGTCTACGCCAAGCGCCCCTTCGCCGGGCCCAAGCAGGTTCTGGCCTACCTGTCGCGCTACACGCACCGGGTCGCCATCTCCAACAGCCGCCTGCTCGCCTTGGACGATCGGGGCGTGACCTTCCGGTGGAAAGACTACCGGGCCAAGGGCCGGACCCGTTACAAGACGATGAGCCTGGCCGCTGGCGAGTTCATGCGCCGCTTCCTGCTGCACGTGCTACCCACCGGGTTCCACCGCATCCGCCACTACGGGCTGCTGGCCAATGCCGGGCGCAAAGAGAATCTGGCGCTCGCCCGGGAACTGCTCGACGCGCCGCTGCCTCCGGCCGCTGAACCCGACCAGGCCCCTGCGGCTGCGCCGCCCACCTTCGTCTGCCGACATTGCGGCGCAGCGATGATCGTCATCGAAATGCTGCCGCGGCCCCAGCGCATCCGCGCACCGCCACCACAGCACCTGAGCCCATGACGTTCCCTTCAGATCGAAGCACGGTCGCGTCGCCAGCGCCGGTCCTCCCGCAACCGGCGTGCCTGCGCTCGCCCGCTCACAATGCAATCCAGGTCCGCTATCGGAACCGCCTTCCCGAAGGCAGACATCGAGCACCCTGCAAAGGCGACATGCAGCGCTGCAGTTGGCATCGCGGCGCCGGCACCGTCGCCACCGAACCCGCCAGCGTCAATCAAACGCCCATAGCGCAGCGCTACTGACACCGTCGTCAGCACGCCCGCGGTTTCCTCCCCTGGGGGTTACCCGACCCCCGCCCTCTATGCCAAACCAGCGCCACGGCATAAACTTGCCCGGGCGGGCGTCCGGCAACCCTTAACAGCGACGGGCTTTTTGGCAGGAGTCTCCTTCATCGCGTAGGGAACCTCGACGGCATTCGCAGATCGGGGATTGGAGCCAAAGCGTCCATCGTCGACGACCGCTCCTGGTCGGCTCCGCCAATCTGCAGGACGGTCGCGATCACTTTCCAGCCGGTCGCGAAGCAATGTACACCCGCCCTTCGATAACGTGTCGCCCGCTTTGGATCAAGCAACGGGCCCAGTGCCACTCGCTCCATTGCCGACCCATTGTTGATAACCCGACCCTTACTTGGAGTTCGGATTTTGCGGGCAAGGACGAGCCGTACGCGGCGGCCGCAAATCGCTCCTAAGCCAAAACTCCAAGGCGATGGTTGGCGTGCGGTGTGTGCGCCGGTTCAGGGCACGAGGTCGGGCTGGCTGGCGCCGCCATGCTCCGCCAGCCACCGTTCCACAGGAGGCCTAGCGCGGGTGATCTAGGAAATCGAAGACAGCCTGCCAGGTCTGCGGCGAGTTCACGATGCCCATGTGCGCCGCATTCAAGATGGCGTCGTACTGACCCTGACCCACGAGGTCGATTGACGGAGCACCGGCGAGCAAGGCGCTGGCGGAAAAATCATGTGCATTGCCGTCACGGTCCTCGGCCGGAACCCCTGGCAGCAAGCCATCCTGGACCGGTAGGTAGACGAAATCGCCGCTTTCCGGACTTCCCCGATACACGTTGCGAATCACCAGGTATCGCGTGGGGCCCGGGGTTTCGCCGGCAGCGTTGAGGACTTTGAGCAGCTGGGTGTGATCGGAGCCGTACTCCTCGCAGATCGCGCTGTCAGGTACGAACCCCCCGTCGCCCGGCAATTGGTAGTAGTTGGCGGCCGATGGCGAACAAGAGATGATGCCGTGGTTCGGCCCGTCGATGGCCACCAGCGCGCGCACGATGCCGTACGCGTGGTCCTGCAGCATCCATTCGCGTGCCGCCGTGACGCCCAGGCTATGGGCGACGATGTCGACGTGCCGCGCGCCGGTGTACTCGCGCACGGCTCGCACAAAATCACGGATCAGGGGAACGGCGGCGGCCGTGCTGTGCGACACGCCCGATTTGCGCGTGATTTCTGCGGCCAAGTCGCATTGGTCGCCCTGGTATCCCAGGCCCCAGAGTTCCGACGGCCGATAGCCCATCTGAAGCAGATATTGCGCCACGTTGCGGATGTAGCCGAACGGATTGCAGGTAGTGGGAAACGGGCTGTCGTTGTTGCCGTGCAAAAAGATGACCGGAACGCGCTCGACCGGGCCGCTAGCCCCGAACCCGAGCACGGGAACGCCAAGGTAGCTGTTACGTATCACGGGAAACTCGGCTGGCAAGGACGTGCCGATCTCCGTGAACGTTGAAGTGCCGGCTACGGCCGAAACACACGCTCCGAGCCCTACTAAGCCGATGGTTGCTGCCGACAGCAGCAAACGGATCGTTCGCATGGTTTTCTCCTTGTGTATGGAGCTTCGTTCGCTCTTTGGTCGCGCAACAAACCCCTTAGCATGTTCTACTTGCAGGCGCGGCCTGTCTATACTGCAGATGCAGGAAGATCCGCGGTTTTGTTTCGGCACAGGACTTGACACCATGTCCTTCAAGCCCTCCATCCGCAAGCAAGCGCTCGCCGTACCGGCGCGGGAGGCTGCCGCCGTGCTCCGTGCGGTGCTCAACGTGTACGAAGCGGCCCGCACCCAGCACATCGATGACTTCGAATCCATCGCTATGCGCGAGCTCGGGCAGGTGATCGGCTTTGACGGCGCCGTGTGGGGTGCCGGCACGGTGAGCAGGCCCGCCGGCCTCGGCGGGCTCGCCGATCTAGCCATCACACGCGCCACCGTGGTCGATCGTCCGTTGACCCTGCTAACCGAATATGCGCAGTTGTCGGCGGCCGATCCGGTGACCGCGCATTTCTTGGCCTGTCCGGATGAGCCCATCACGGTTGCCGTCCAGGACTATTACGACGGGGGCGCAAGCGCCGCGGTCGGCGACTACCTTGGCCGGCACCACATTGCCCATCTGCTGCTCCTGGGCGACTGCGGCCCCGCGACCAACTCGCGGGTTCAAGCGCGCCGCTGGATCACCGCCTATAGAGAGTCTGCCCGCGCCTTTGAAAACAAGGACGTGGCGCGCCTGGTGGCGCTGGCCCCCCTATGGAACCAGGCGCGCACGATCTGTCTGACGCGGCACATGGATCGCCTGGCTCGCTCGAATTCGGTGACCGACGAAACCATCGCGCTGTGCGACCAATCGGGCTTGATTCATGCGGCCGAACCGGCCTTTGGCGACATGACCTCCTTGCGCGAGGGCGACACCATCGCCCCGGGCGTACTGGCGTCGGCACTGGCAGCGGGCTGCGCCGATCGCGCGACGGGCGTGTTTCTGCGCGCCCGCCCCGCACAACCCTGGTCGCTCGTTTCGGCGTCGCGCGAGGGCAATGACGCTACGCTCGCCCAGCGCGAACTGCAAGTGGCGAAGTACTACGTTGACGGTTTGAACCACAAGCAAATAGCTCGCGAGCTCGGCTCTTCGCCTTCGACGGTGCGCACGCAGTTGCAAAGCGTCTACCGCAAGCTCGACGTGCATTCGCGCATCGAGCTGCTGCGCGCGCTGACCAGGCTCGGACCGACGACAGGGGCCGCTCCGGCCCGCCGTTTTGCGGCCGATAGCTAAAGCTTCGGTCACCCCTGCCCCGATACACCGATGATCAGAAAAATGGTGTCCAAATCTGCCGCATTGAAAGATGCGGATCTGAGCGGCAACCGCGCAGACTACGAACTCTGG